>NZ_JRGM01000146.1 GCF_000764665.1 Aeromonas lacus
CCAACTGAGCTACATAGCCAACCTTGCTTCCGGTGAGTCGTTACCTCGTCACCGTGCGGGCCGAATTATGCGTATCTGGCTCTGGGGCGTCAACCATTTTTTTGCCAGAAAAACTCAATTTGAGTGCGTTTGGCCAGTTATTGGTCTCTGTTGCGCAAAAGCCCAACAATCTGCATTTTTTTACGTCATCTCCTGCTTTGGTGTAACGGCAAAAGATAAAAACGCAGGCTCGTGAGGGTTGCCTTGCCATAGGGTAGAGAGGAGAGGAAAGGGGACTGCTACTGGGAGAGAAGAGTGTGTGGCTCCTTTCTATATCGTCCAGTTGCTACTTTTTAAATCAATATCTTATTCGATGATCGCTTGCAGCAGCTTGGTCTTGTGGGGATTTGCCGCTACAAACGGGTCAACAGGGAGATTTTTGGCATGCCACTGACATTTCAGAGGCGCTTTTTGCGGTTTTGAGTGCTGCTAGCGTAGACGCGCTCCCCGATTGCAATATGGGTTGTTGTCATTTGAGTTCCATATAAGTGGCTTCTGGCCGACAAGCCGGGAGTGAACGTCATTTTTGCGAGCCGTCTCACCCCTCTTTCCCCTGACGCAACCCGGTCAAGTCGGTAAGCTTGGGAGAGTCACCAAAGGCAAGGACGCCCGATGAACTTCACTTTTCGCCAGATCCGCTATTTCGTGGCCGTTGCCGACAGTCTGTCGGTGAGCCGCGCAGCCCAGGAGCTGCACATCTCCCAGTCCGCCGTCACCGGCGCCATTCGCGAGCTGGAGGAGGGGGTGGGCGCCACCCTGTTCGAGCGTGGCCCGCGCGGAGTGACGCTCACCCCTCAGGGCCACCAGTTTCTGCTCCATGCCCGGCGCATCCTCGGCGCCATGAGCGATGCGGCCCACTCCCTGAAAGGAACCGCACGCGAAGAGGAGGGGAGCCTCACCATAGGTGTCACCAGTCTGGTGGCGGGTTACTACCTCTCCGATGCCCTCGGCCGCTTTCGCCGCCTCTTTCCGGCAGTGCATATAGAAGTGAAAGAGGATGAGCAGGCGTTTCTCGAGCACCAGCTGGTCAATGGCGAGATCGACGTGGGGCTCTTGATGACCAACCGCACCATCCGCCACGAGGCGTTCGATACCGAGTTGCTGACCCGCTCACCGCTACGGCTCTGGCTGCCGGTCAATCACCCTCTCTGCGCCCAGCCCTCCATCTCGTTGACCGAACTGGCCAACGAGCCGCTCATCGCCCTCACCGCCGACCAGATGGAGCAGGTGATTCAGGCTGGACTGCGTCGTTATGGCCTGCGGCCGCGCATCGTGCTGCGCACCGGTTCGGTGGAAGCGGTGCGCAGTCTGGTGACCAGCCATCTCGGTCTGGCCCTGCTGCCGGATTTTGCCTACCGCCCCTGGTCGCTGGAGCAGGAGCGGGTGGAGGCGCGGGAGATCAAGGAGCCGATCCCCGCCATCGATATCGGACTGGTGTGGCGACGTGGCTCGCGTCTGCCGTGGGCGGCGCGCGAATTTATTGAAATAGCCAAGGAGCAGGGGCGGCTGCGCGCCCGGCTCGGGCCGGCTAGATAGGGTTCATACGACGTCGATATCACTTTTCCCGATAGCTTGGCCCCTGAAAATTGAAATTCTCATTGCTCTCTCCTTCCCCTACGCTCACTCAAGCGTTAACAGGATGTTAATTCACTACTGGAGAAGGAGATCACCATGAGACTGACTGCACTCTGTCTCGGATTGCTGGCGTCATCCCTGCCGCTGCACGCAGCGCAGAAAGGGGAGGGACAGGTCGACATTGTCGCCTGGGCCGGCTACGTGGAGCGGGGCGAAACCGACAAGAACTATGACTGGGTGACCGGTTTCGAGCAGGCTACCGGCTGCAAGGTGACGGTGAAGACCGCCGCCACGTCGGACGAGATGGTCGCCCTGATGAATGAAGGGGGCTTCGATCTGGTGACCGCCTCGGGAGATGCCAGTCTGCGTCTCATCGCCGGTGGCAAGGTGCAACCCCTTGATCTGTCGCGCATCCCCAGCTGGAGCAAGGTTGATCCCCGTCTGCAAAATGCCCCCTGGCACACGGTAAACGGCAAGCACTACGGCGTGCCCTACCAGTGGGGATCCAACGTCCTGATGTACAACACCAAGGTCTTCCCCAAGGCGCCCGACTCCTGGTCCGTGGTGTTCGAAGCCCAGACCCTGCCCGATGGCAAGCCCAACAAGGGGCGTATTCAGGCCTTTGATGGCCCCATCTATATCGCCGATGCCGCTCTCTATCTGATGACGCACAAGCCGGAGCTGGGGATCAAGGATCCCTACGAGCTGAATGAGGATCAGTACAAGGCGGCGCTGGAGCTGCTGCGCCAGCAGCGGCAACTGGTTGGTCGCTATTGGCACGATGCCTTCGTGCAGATCGACGACTTCAAGAATGAAGGGGTAGTGGCGTCGAGTTCCTGGCCCTTCCAGGCCAATACGCTGGCCGCGGACAAGCAGCCGGTTGCCACCGTGGTACCCAAAGAGGGGGTCACCGGCTGGGCCGATACCACCATGCTGCATGCCGAAGCCAAACACCCGGTTTGTGCCTATCAGTGGCTTGAACACTCTCTCGACAACAAGCTGCAGGGGGATCTCGCCTCCTGGTTTGGTTCCGTGCCTGTGGTTCCCGCGGCTTGCCAGGGTAATGCCCTGCTTGGCGCCGAAGGGTGCAAGACCAACGGGGCTGACAACTTCGCCCGGGTGCACTTCTGGCGTACCCCGGTCAGCCAGTGCAAGAGCCAGGGAACCTGCGTCCCTTACTACCGCTGGGTCTCCGATTACATCGCCATTCTTGGCGGCCGCTGACACGTCCGGGCCGGCTTGCCGGCCCCTCACTCTGGAGTCAATTCATGCACGCAGTTCAGTTTGAACGGGTGAGCCGTCACTATGGCGCCGTCAAGGCGGTGGACGAGGTGTCGCTGGCCATCGCGCCGGGGGAGTTCTTCTCCCTGCTGGGGCCGAGCGGTTCCGGCAAGACCACCTGTCTGCGGATGCTGGCCGGGTTCGAGTACCCGACCGGTGGCACCATCCGTCTCTTTGGCGAGGAATGCTCGACGCGTCCACCCTACGAGCGCCCTCTCAATACCGTCTTTCAGGATTACGCCCTCTTTCCCAACATGAATGTGCGGGACAACATCGCCTACGGGCTGATGATCAAGGGGATCGACAAGGCCACCCGCCACCGCCGTGCCGACGAGATGCTCGAACTGGTGCGCCTGCCCGGGGTGGGGGATCGCCGGCCGGGTCAGCTCTCTGGTGGCCAGCGCCAGCGTATCGCCATCGCGCGCGCGCTCATCAACCAGCCGCGGGTGCTGCTGCTGGATGAACCGCTCGGCGCCCTCGATCTCAAGCTGCGCGAGCAGATGCAGCTCGAACTCAAGGCGCTGCAGCGCCAGCTTGGCATCACCTTTATCTTCGTGACCCACGATCAGCAGGAAGCGCTCTCCATGAGCGATCGCATCTGCATCTTCAATCAGGGTCGCATCGAGCAGGTCGCCTCTCCCGAGACCATCTACGACACGCCAGCCACCCCCTTCGTGGCTCGCTTTGTCGGCAGCGTCAACCTGTTCGAAGGGGAGGCCGCCCACCGTCTCACCGGCCAGAGCGGTCAGGTGATGGTGCGCCCGGAGCGGATCCGGCTCGCCACGGCCGGAGTGCCCGGTTGGTCCGGCGAGGTGCGTGAGGTGGAGTATCTCGGCCCCTATGTGCGCTATCGGGTACGCATCGACAGTGACATCGAACTCATCGTCAACCACCCCAACGAGGGACAGGCGCGCCTGCCGCTCGGGGAGCGGGTCTCGCTAAGCTGGGCGGCGCCTGCCGTGCACGCTCTGGGAGCGACCCCATGAACAGTGCGAGTCTGACCATGCCAACCGTGCTTCCCCGTGCGCCGCTGCGTCGGCGCCTCTCGAACCTGCTTTATGGCCGCTCCGGTCTGCTGCTGGGGATCCTGCTCGGGCCACCCCTCATCTGGCTTGGCCTTATCTATGCCGGCTCCCTGCTGATGCTGCTCTCCAACTCCTTTTTCGGGCTCGACGAGTTCAGCGGCCAGATCCGCCACGAGTTCACCTGGCAGAACTTTATCGATCTGGCGCGCCCCGAGAATCGGGATGTGATCCTGCGTACCGTCACCATGTCTCTGTTGGTGACACTGGCCTGTGCCCTGATCGCCTTTCCCATTGCCTATTACATGGCGCGCTACACCAGAGGGCGGCAGCGGGCTTTTTTCTACATCGCCATCATGCTGCCGCTCTGGTCGAGCTATCTGGTGCGGGTCTACGCCTGGAAGCTGATCCTCGCCAAGGAGGGGGCGGTGAACTGGCTGGCGGGTCAGCTGGGGCTGGACGGGGTGTTGCAGGCGCTGCTCAGTCTGCCGGAGATTGGCGGCCCCTCGCTGTCGTTTTCACGGATCGGCACCTTTATCGTCTTCGTCTATGTCTGGCTCCCCTTCATGATCCTGCCCATTCAGGCAGCCGTGGAGCGGATCCCTCTCTCCCTTATCGAGGCGAGCGCCGATCTCGGGGCCACTCCGGGGCAGACCTTCCGTACCCTGCTGCTGCCGCTGGCGCTGCCGGGGGTAGTGGCCGGCTCCATCTTCACTTTCTCGCTGACCCTTGGCGACTACATCATCCCGGGCATTATCGGCAACTCCACCCTCTACATCGGTCAGGTGGTCTACATGCAGCAGGGCACGGCGGGCAACCTGCCTTTCGCCGCGGCCTTCTCGCTGGTGCCCATTCTCATCATCGCCGTCTATCTGATGGTGGCAAAACGTCTGGGGGCTTTCGATGCGCTTTGATCAACCGGGTCGTACCCTGCGGGTGGCCGCCTATGGCGGGCTCGCCTTCCTGCACTTTCCGATCCTCTTTATCTTTCTCTATGCCTTCACTACCGAGAGCAAGAGTTACCAGTTTCCGCCACCGGGCTTTACCCTCCACTGGGTCGCGGTGACCTTCGAGCGTCCCGATGTCTGGCGCGCCATCCAGCTCTCGCTGGAGGTGGCGAGCCTTGCCACTCTGGTTGCCCTGCTGTTGGGGACGCTGGCAGCCGCCGCCATCGCCCGCAGCCGCTTCTTCGGTCAGGAGATGGTCTCGCTGATGCTGATCCTGCCTATTGCCCTGCCGGGGATAGTGACCGGTCTGGCGCTGCGTTCGGCCTACGGTGCGCTGGAGATCCCCTTCAGCTTCTGGACCATCGTCATCGGCCACGCCACCTTCTGTGTGGTGGTGGTCTACAACAATGCGCTGGCCCGTTTTCGCCGTACCAACCGCTCGCTCATCGAGGCATCGATGGATCTCGGGGCCGACGGTTTCCAGACCGTGCGTTACGTCATCCTGCCCAACATCGCCACTGCGCTGCTGGCGGGCGGCATGCTGGCCTTTGCCCTCAGCTTTGACGAGGTGATCGTCACCACCTTTACCGCCGGCCAGCAGACCACGCTGCCCATCTGGATGTATCAGGAGCTGATCCGGCCGCGAGATCGCCCGGTCACCAACGTGGTTGCCCTTATCATCGTCGCCGTCACCACGGTGCCGATCCTGCTCGCCTATTACCTGACCCGCGATGGCAACGACGCCGTGCGCTAATTACCAAGGAAGGTTATTCATGAACATTTCGACCCAGCAACTTATCGACGGCCAGTTTGTGACAGGGGAAGGTCCGAGCGAACCGGTACTCAACCCCGCGACCGGTGAGCTGATTGTCCAGCTGCCGGAGGCATCCTTCGAGCAGGTGAGCCGCGCCGTCAACGCCGCCCAGCGCGCCTTTGGCACCTGGCGCCACACCACGCCGGCGACCCGCAGCAACCTGCTGCTGCGCCTTGCTGCCGCCATCGAGGAGCGGGCCGAGGCCTTCGCCGCCATCGAGTCCCTCAACTGCGGCAAACCCTATGCGGCCGTGCTGGGTGACGAGCTGCCGGCGGTAGTCGACTGCTTCCGCTTTTTTGCCGGTGCCGCCCGCTGTCTGCACGGGCCGCTGGCGGGCGAGTACCTCGACGGTCACACCAGCATGATCCGCCGCGATCCCATCGGGGTGGTGGGCAGCATCGCCCCCTGGAACTACCCGCTGATGATGGCCGCCTGGAAGATTGCCCCCGTGCTGGCGGCCGGCAATACGGTGGTGCTCAAGCCATCGGAGCAGACCCCGCTGAGCGCCCTGTTGCTGGCGGAGATTGCCAGCGAGATCTTCCCGCGCGGGGTGATCAACATCATCTGCGGCCGTGGCGAGAGTGTGGGCGCGCCGATGGTGGAGCATCCGCTGGTGCGGATGGTGTCGCTCACCGGCGATATCGCCACCGGCCAGAAGATCCTGCAGAGCGCGGCGCGCACCATGAAGCGTACCCACCTCGAACTGGGTGGCAAGGCGCCGGTCATCATCTTTGACGATGCGGATCTTGATGCGGTTGTGGCTGGCATTCGCACCTTCGGTTTCTACAATGCCGGGCAGGATTGCACCGCCGCCTGCCGCATCTATGTGCAGAACAAGTTGCACGACCGCTTCGTCGCTGCCCTGACCGATGCGGTCTCATCCATCAAGGTGGGTACCCAGTATGAAGAGGGGGTCGAGATGGGGCCGCTGATCTCCGATCGCCAGCGCCATCGGGTAGCGAGCTTTGTCGAACGGGCCGTCACCAGTGGCCATATGGAGGTGACCACCGGCGGGCGGATGCGCCCCGGCAGCGGCTTCTTCTACGAGCCGACCCTGATCGTGGGGGCCCGTCAGGAGGACGAGATCGTGCGCCGCGAAGTGTTCGGCCCCGTGGTGTCGGTGACCCGTTTCAGCGACGCCGAGCAGGTGGTGCAATGGGCCAACGACTCCGACTATGGCCTTGCCTCTTCGGTCTGGACCCGGGATCTGGGGCTGGCCCACAAGGTGGCAGCCGGGCTTCAGTATGGCTGCACCTGGATCAACACCCACTTCATGCTGGCCACCGAGATGCCCCACGGCGGGATGAAGATGTCCGGTTACGGCAAGGATCTCTCCCTCTACGCGCTGGAGGATTACACGGTACCGCGCCACATTATGGTCAAGCTCTAGCAATCGGCTATGAGTCACGGCTTTGTGAAAGCGGCAAGGCCGCGTTGCCAAGCGCAAAAGAAAAAGCCCATCCGTTGCCGGATGGGCTTTTGTCGTCCCGGGCCGCAAACTGCGGCCACCGCAGGATTAGACGTTGAACAGGAAGTTCATGATATCGCCATCTTTGACGATGTAGTCCTTGCCTTCGGCGCGCATCTTGCCCGCTTCTTTGGCGCCCTGCTCACCCTTGTAGGTGATGAAGTCTTCAAAGGCGATGGTCTGGGCGCGGATAAAGCCCTTCTCGAAGTCGGTGTGGATCTTGCCAGCCGCTTGCGGGGCAGTGGCGCCGACCGGAATGGTCCATGCACGCACCTCTTTCACACCAGCGGTGAAGTAGGTCTGCAGATTCAGCAGCTGGTAGCCGGAGCGGATAACACGGTTCAGACCAGGCTCTTCGATGCCAAGGTCTGCCATGAACTCGGCGCGATCTTCGTCGTCCAGCTCGGCGATGTCAGCTTCGATGGCGCAGCAGACGACCACGACAACCGCGTTCTCGGCGGCTGCGATCTCGCGCACCTTGTCCAGATAGGGATTGTTCTCGAAACCATCTTCCGCCACGTTGGCGATGTACATGGTGGGTTTGAGGGTCAGGAAGTTGAGGTGGCTGACAGCGGCCAGCTCTTCCTTGTCCAGCTTCATGCCACGGATCATCTGGCCGTTTTCCAGCGCAACCTTGATCTTCTCCAGGGTTTCGACTTCCAGCTTGGCATCCTTGTCGCCGCCCTTGGCGCGCTTGGACTGACGGTGAATGGCGCGCTCGCAGGCGTCCAGATCCGACAGGGCCAGCTCGGTGTTGATCACTTCGATGTCGTCGGCAGGGGAGACCTTGCCGGCAACGTGGATGATGTTTTCGTCGTCGAAGCAGCGCACAACGTGGCCGATCGCTTCGGTTTCACGGATGTTGGCCAGGAACTGGTTGCCCAGACCTTCACCCTTGGAGGCACCGGCTACCAGACCGGCGATGTCGACGAATTCCATGGTGGTAGGCACAACGCGCTGCGGATTGATGATGGCCGCCAGCTGGTCGAGGCGGGGATCCGGCATCGGCACCACACCGGTGTTCGGCTCGATGGTGCAGAACGGGAAGTTGGCGGCTTCGATACCGGCCTTGGTCAGCGCGTTGAACAGGGTGGATTTGCCTACATTGGGCAGGCCCACGATACCGCATTTAAAACCCATGGATTGTTACCTTACTTGATGGATGCTGTGAGGCTCGCCCGCAGGCGGCCCGTGTCATGCTTTATTCGGCCTTGAAGCTGTGCAGCCGGTTCATGGCCTTGGTCATATCTTGTTTGAACAGGATGTCGGTGGCACGCAGGGACTCGTCCAGTGCGGCGTCGATCAGGTTCTGTTCACTGCTGGGCGCCTTGGTCAGCACGAAGCCGGCGACCAGCTCCTTGGCTCCGGGATGGCCGATCCCGAGGCGCAGCCGGAAGAAGTTATTGTTGTTGCCCATCTTGGCGATGATGTCCTTGAGGCCGTTATGGCCGCCGTGACCACCACCCTGCTTGAACTTGGCGATGCCCGGGGGCAGATCCAGTTCATCATGGGCCACCAGAATCGCTTCCGGCTCAATCTGATAAAAACGCGCCAGAGCGGCGACCGCCTTGCCGGAGAGGTTCATGTAGGTGTTCGGGATGAGCAGTCGCACATCCTGCCCATCAACCAGAATGCGGGCAGTATGGCCGAAGAACTTGGGCTCTTCGCGCAGGCTGACATTGTGCCAGCGGGCCAGTTGCTCCACATACCAGGCGCCCGCATTGTGGCGGGTTTTGGCATATTCCGGGCCGGGATTGCCCAGTCCGACGATCAGTTTGATTTGGCTTGTCACGCTTGATGTCTTCACTCGCAGCTGCCATGGGCACACTACCCAGGGCAATAGGACGCAATATTCTAGCCGCCGAGTGGCGATCACTCAACCAATGTGCATGTTATGGCGGGATTTGAGCGATTTTGGCGGCCAATGGATGACAAACGGGCCTCTTGCGAGAGGCCCGTTCTCTGTCGATTTGCTGATGACCCGGTTATTTGGCGCGCAGCAGGGTGACAGTTTCCTCATCCAGAGCGGTCAGAGTGGGGCGGGCATCGCGCACATACTCCACGAAGGAGGCGGCATCGGTACCGCAATCGACCCCGGCTGCTTTGCAGTCGAGGGATTTGCCCGGGGCATAGACGGCGCCGAGCAGCTCGCCGTTTTGTGCCACTTTGAGCACCGGGAAGGCGGTCAGCTTGCCGTTGACGCTGGCGATGTCGACCCGCTCGCTCTTCTGACGCTGGGCATTGGCCAGTGCCTGCCAGCCGTCGTTGCCGTTGGCGCTGTAGGCGTTCATCACCACGCGATAGTGCTGACTATCCACCAGATCCTGCCACTCGCCACTCGCCGTCTTGTGCTGCAGTTGGGTCAGGGTGCCCGCCTTGCCTGCGTTGGTCTCCTGAAAGGTGTAGCGCAGGTGGCCACCATAGGGGAACTTGCCGGCATGGGCGCTGGCGGGCAGGGTGGCGGTGATGGTCTCGGTCAGCAGGGCGCGCACCTCGGCGCCGGTCAGGGTCAGCACCGCGAGCTGGTTTTTGAACGGCAGCAGGGTGAGGGAGCTGTCTCCCTCGCGCCACTCGCCGGCCGGCAGCTCGGCGCGCACGCCACCCACCGCCACCAGTGCGAAGTCGACCGGACCGCCTGTCAGGGCCTGAACAGCCGGGGTATTGGCCCAGTAGAACTCCCCTTCGGCAACCAGCGGTGCCACGTCGGAGCCATGGCTGTCGCTGCCGTTGTCGCCGGGGCGACGGGCATTTTGCAACTGCTCGGGAATGGTGCCGATCACCGGGCCATAGGCTTTCTCCAGCGCCGGTTTGTAGTGGCTGTCGATGATGCCGCGCAGGCGGGGATCTTCATCCACGGTGACCAGATTGGGCTGGTTGTCGATGAACTGGCTCGCCTCCTTGCTGCGGTTCTCGTCGAGGGGCTGCTTGCGCGCCGCATCGGCGAAAAAGTCGCGGCTGGCCAGCAGGCTGTTGTGGCCCTGACAGTCGGTCACATGACCCTGACCATCAAAGCTCACCTGCGCCAGACCAATGGCCTGGGCGTAGGAGCCAGCCTGCACCACGCAGGTCTTGCCGATGCCGTCCGGGTTGGTCACCAGCTTGGCGTATTCACCTGTGTTGCCCCAGCCGATATTGCGAAAATCGCCGAGCAGGCTGTGGGAGTGGCCGCCGACGATGGCATCGATGCCGTTCACCTTGGCGGCCAGCGCCAGATCCCGTTCATTGCCGATGTGGGTGAGCGCCACGATCTGGTGGATCCCTTTGGCTTGCAGCATGTCGACCGTGGCCTGGGCCGATTCAACTTCCTTGGCAAAGCGCAGCTTGCCGACGTTGGGGGCGATGTTGCCCATATCTTCCAGCACCAGCCCGATAACGGCGACCAGCTGCTTGCCTTGCGGCAGGTTATTGATGTCGGTGACCGGGCTCTTCTGGTTGCCGTCAAAGGCATAGACAGTGAAAGGCTTGAGATTGGCCACTTTGCTGAGGGCGGGATCGTCCTTGGTGTCGAGGTTGGCGGCCAGCACCGGGAAGTTGACCCCCGTGATGAAGCGGGCCAGCTTCTGGTTGTCGAGATCGAATTCGTGGTTGCCAAGGGCCATGGCATCGAGGCCGAACTGATTGAGCAGCTCGGCGTTGGCCATCCCTTCGTTGAGCTTGAAGTAGCCGCTGCCCTGCCAGGCATCGCCGCCGTGCAGCAGCAGCATGGCGTGGTTTTGGGCCAGCGCATCGGCCTGATAGGCCTTGGCCATGGTCAGCAGCCGCGGGTAGCCGCCGAAACGGGTGTAGAGGGTATCCGTCTTCCCCTCTTGGGCAAAGATATGCCCCTTCAGCTCGGCGTTGACCGGGTCAAACTGGGAGTGGGTATCGTTCATGTGAGCCAGAGTCAGCACGAAGGGCTGATTTTCTTTGGCAGGCTGACAGGCGAAGAGGGCGGAGGTCAGGGTCGCAAGCAGGAGGGGGCGCAAGCCATTCATGGGTAAATCCTTAACACCTGCCACAGGCAGGGTCGTACATATAGCCGGGGTCTATAAAGACGAAAACCGCCTGATGGCGGTTTTCGTTATTGCTGAATCTATCAATGCTCAAACATGGCAGAGATGGACTCTTCGTTGCTGATGCGACGAATGGCTTCGGCCAGAACAGTCGAGAGGGTCAGCTGTTTGACTTTGCCGACCGCCTTCATCTCCGCGGTGAGCGGGATGGAGTCGGTGATGATCAGTTCGTCGATCACGGAGTTCTTGATGTTCTCGACGGCAGAACCGGAGAAGACCGGGTGGGTAGCGTAGGCGAATACACGCTTGGCACCACGCTCTTTCAGGGCTTCTGCAGCTTTGCACAGAGTGCCGCCGGTATCGATCATGTCGTCAACGATGATGCAGTCGCGACCGGCAACGTCACCGATCAGGTGCATAACCTGGGAGACGTTCGGGCGGGGACGACGCTTGTCGATGATGGCGATGTCGGTATCGTCCAGCAGCTTGGCGATAGCGCGTGCACGCACGACGCCGCCGATGTCCGGCGATACAACGACAGGGGACTCGAGGTTCTTGGACTTCATGTCTTCCAGCAGCACCGGGCTACCGAATACGTTGTCTACCGGAACGTCGAAGAAGCCCTGGATTTGCTCGGCATGCAGGTCAACGGTCAGCACGCGATCCACACCCACGCTGGAGAGGAAGTCAGCGACAACCTTGGCGGTGATGGGCACACGGGCGGAGCGGACGCGACGGTCCTGACGGGCATAACCAAAATAGGGGATTACGGCAGTGATACGGCCAGCTGAAGCACGACGCAGTGCATCCACCATGACGATCAATTCCATCAAATTGTCGTTGGTCGGGGCACAGGTGGATTGAATGATGAAGATATCGCCACCGCGTACATTCTCGTTGATCTGTACGCTGATCTCGCCGTCGCTAAAGCGACCTACGGCAGCATTGCCGAGTTTGATAAACAGGCGATCTGCGATCTTCTGGGCTAGTTCCGGCGTTGCGTTACCAGCAAACAGCTTCATGTCAGGCACGGTTTGAAACCTCGGGGTTGCATCCAGTATGTGGGGGGAGTCTGAAATCAGACCCTTATCGTTTTGGGGCAAACGATTTAGCCAGACAACGAGCAAGGGAATAGCCGCATCGGGATGGCAGAAAGGGGGGTGAGCCCTGCGACGTGGGCGAGCACGACATCGCCCGCGTCACTGCCATCAGATCAAATTGGCTGGGGTACTAGGATTCGAACCTAGGGATGGCGAGATCAAAACCCGCTGCCTTACCGCTTGGCGATACCCCAATCATTTGAATTGTTGCAAAGTAACGAGGAGTGGTGATATGTTCTCGCCCTTGGCAACAAACCCATCCAGCCCCTTCGGCACTCTGGCCAACACTTCCCGAGCAGTCACTTCGTCTTCAAACTGAGCAAAGACGCAGGCTCCTGTGCCCGTCATTCTTGACGGCGCGTATTCTAGCAACCAGCCGAGCGCATTGGCAACCTCGGGGTGGCGCTTTTTCACGAGCGCTTCGCAATCGTTTTTCCACTCCCCCTCCATCAGGTTGTGCAAAGCCATCTTCGGCGTGGCTCTGGGCAGATCCGGATCCTGGAACACGACAGCGGTTGCCACATGGCAATCCGGCTTGAGCACCA
This sequence comes from Aeromonas lacus, assembly GCF_000764665.1. Lineage (GTDB taxonomy): Bacteria > Pseudomonadota > Gammaproteobacteria > Enterobacterales > Aeromonadaceae > Aeromonas > Aeromonas lacus. The sequence continues at coordinate 12,784 of NZ_JRGM01000146.1, forward strand.
GATACCATGACTCGGGCAATTCGACCGGTTGCAGTCGCTCGCCAACCCCCTCGGCAAAGGCTGCCTTGCCACGGACAAAGACCGGCACATCGGCGCCCAGCTGCACCCCAAGCGCTGCCAGTTCATCTTCGTCAAGACCAGCCTGCCAGAGGTGGTTGAGAGCAACCAGCGTGGTGGCCGCATCGGACGAACCGCCGCCGATACCCCCCCCCATGGGCAGCACCTTCTCCAGCCGGATATGGGCTCCCTGCGGGCTGGGCAGCCTTGCCTGCAGCAGGCGGGCGGCACGGATAATGAGGTTTTGCTCATCCGGTACGCCGGGAATGGCCGGGCTCAGGGTGAGGGTGTCGTTATTTGGAATCACCTCGAATTCGAGCCAGTCACCGTGGTTGAGGAAGATGAACAGGGTTTGCAGCTCGTGGTAGCCATCCGGACGACGGCCATTGACGTGCAGGAACAGGTTGAGTTTGGCCGGTGCCGGCCAGCGTGTGGAAGCCATTAGCGTGCAAGAGTCCATTGGTTGATCTGAAGCTTGAGGCGGCTGCCCTGACCGGTCATGGTCAGCTGGTGGGGCAGGCGGTAGCCATCCTGATCCCGGTAGTCGCCATAGACGATCTGCCACTGGCCGTCACGCACCCGGGCCAGACTGCTGTCGGGGTTGAGCTCGAAGTCGGCCTCGCCCGGCAGCCCCTTGATCCACTCCGGCAGACCGGCGACCGGAATGTTCCAGCCGGTGAGCTGATAGATCAGCCCTTCGGCATCTTGGCTCTGGTGACGCTTGCCCTCGCTGTCGATCAGGGTGATTTCGCCCTTGCTGCGGGAGAGCTCGAGAATGCTGGTGCCGATCAGGCTGGTGAGGTTGAGCCGATAATCATCGCCATCCTGCTGCCAGTTGAGGCGGGCGCTGCCCTTTTGCTGGGGAGTGATGATGGCCATCTTGCCGGAAAGCTCCCAATGGGTGAGCTGTTCGAGGCGGGTTCGTTCCTGATCCCAGTTAACCTGGGCCCGCTGGGGCTGAGTGGTGGCACAACCGCCAAGGATCAGCAGGCAGGCGAGGGTAAAAATACGTAGCAGCAAGAGAAGGCTCCAGAGAGAGGAATTTGCCACAGTATACGGGGCGGCCGTATTGCTTTTAAAGACTTACCCTTTCTCGTACAATTGGCAGCCTTTGCACCCAGCGTATGAAATGATCGTCGCCCACTCATGAGTTTGCTTGCCCTCGGAATCAACCACAACACCGCCAGTGTCGCCTTGCGGGAGCGGGTCGCCTTTGGTCCGGACTGCATCGATCGCGCCTTGCGTGAGCTGGTGAACCAACCCGGCATCAACGAGGCGGTGATCGTCTCCACCTGCAACCGGACCGAGCTTTACTGCAATCTGGCCGGTGAGCAGCAGGGCGAGGTGCTGCGCTGGCTGCAGCAGTTCCACGGGCTGGATGCGGCCGAGCTGGTCAGCGCCATCTACCAGCACCATGACGAAGAGGCGGTGCGCCACCTGATGCGGGTGGCGTGCGGACTCGACTCGCTGGTGCTGGGTGAGCCGCAGATCCTCGGCCAGATCAAGCAATCCTACGCCCATGCCCAGCAGGCGGAGTCGGTGAAGGGGGCGCTGGAACGGCTGTTCCAGAAATCTTTCTCGGTGGCAAAAAGAGTGCGCACCGATACCGAGATTGGCGCGAGCGCCGTGTCGGTGGCGTTTGCTGCCGTCAGCCTGGGTCGGCGGATCTTCTCCGATCTTTCCCAGACCAAGGTGCTCTTGGTCGGTGCTGGCGAAACCATCGAGCTGGTGGCCCGTCATCTGCGCGAACAGAACGTGACCCAGATGATGGTGGCCAACCGGACTTTGCAACGGGCCCAGACCCTGGCTGCCGAATTTGGCGCCCAGGTGATGACGCTCGAAGAGATCCCCGATTACCTGCACGAGGCGGATATCGTCATCAGCTCGACCGCGAGCCCGCTGCCCATCATCGGCAAGGGGATGGTGGAGCGTGCTCTCAAGGCGCGCCGTTTTCGTCCCATGTTTCTGGTCGATATCGCCGTACCGCGCGACATCGAGGCGGAAGTGGACGAGCTCTCCGACGCCTACCTCTACACGGTGGACGATCTGCAGGGGATCATCGAGCAGAACCTCGAGACCCGCAAACGGGCCGCGGCACAAGCCGAGGTGATCGTGCAGGAGGAGCGCGACGAGTTCATGGGCTGGTATCGCGGCCAGAGCTCGGTTGATCTCATTCGCGACTACCGCCAGCAGTCCCAGCAGGTCGCTGACGAGGAGTTGCAACGCGCCCTGCTGGCACTGGCCCAGGGCGAGAGTGCCGAGCAGGCGCTCAAGGCGATGGCCCATCGCCTCACCAACAAGTTGATCCATGCGCCGACCCAGGCCCTGCGCCAGGCGGCCTCCCAGGGCGACGAGAGTGCGCTGTCCCGTCTGCGGCAGGCACTGGGGTTGTCACAAGAGTAATTTTTCGGGGCTACCATGCTGGTGGTCCCGTCCTCCATTTGAGATTGCAAGAGTTATGAATCCGTCACTGATCAGAAAGCTGGAAGGCCTCATCGAGCGCCACGAAGAAGTTCAGGCCATGCTCGGCGAGCCCGACGTGGTCTCGGATCAGGAGCGCTATCGCGCCCTGACCCGTGAATATGCCCAGCTGGAAGATATCGTTCACGCCTTCCAGCGTTTCCGTCAGGCGCAGGATGATCTGGAGACGACCCAGATGATGCTGGAAGAGGATGATGCCGACCTGCGCGAGATGGCGCAGGAGGAGCTGCCGCTCGCCAAGGCCAATCTGGAGGCGCTGGAGCAGGAGCTGCAAGTGATGCTGCTGCCCAAGGATCCCAAGGATGACAACAACTGCTATCTGGAGATCCGGGCCGGGGCCGGCGGTGATGAAGCGGCCATCTTTGCAGGCGACCTGTTCCGCATGTACTCCCGCTTTGCCGAGCGTCAGGGCTGGCGTGTCTCCATCGTCAGCTGCAACGACGGGGAATATGGCGGTTACAAGGAGGTCATCGCCAAGATCGACGGCGAGCGTGTCTACGGTCGTCTCAAGTTTGAATCCGGTGGTCACCGGGTACAGCGGGTGCCGGAGACCGAATCTCAGGGTCGGGTGCACACCTCCGCCTGTACCGTCGCTGTACTGCCGGAAGTGCCGGAAGCCGAGCAGATCGAGATCAACCCCTCCGATCTGAAGATCGACACCTTCCGCGCCTCCGGTGCCGGTGGTCAGCACGTCAACAAGACTGACTCGGCCATTCGGATCACCCACCTGCCGACCGGGCTGGTGGTGGAGTGTCAGGACGAGCGCTCCCAGCACAAGAACCGCGCCAAGGCGATGTCGGTACTCTCTGCCCGCCTGCAGGCGGCTGAGGATGAGCGCCATCGCGCCGCCGAGCAGAGTACCCGCCGCAATCTGGTGGGCTCCGGTGATCGTTCCGAGCGCATCCGTACCTACAACTATCCGCAGGGCCGTCTCTCCGAACACCGCATCAACCTTACCCTGTACCGCCTCTCCGAAATTTTGGAAGGGGATCTGGACTGTGTTATCACGCCGCTGGTGCAGGAGTATCAGGCCGACCAGCTTGCCTCGCTGGCCGAGAGCAATTGATGCAAATGCTGAACCGGCAAGCTCGCATTCAGACGTGCCTGATTAAAGTAGGACGGCACTGATGCAGATCCAGCAGGCTCGTGCCCATATCATGACTGTACTGGCAGGGGGAGAGTCCCCTCGCGCCGATGCCGATGTGCTGCTCTGTCATCTGCTCGACTGCCGGCGCAGCTATCTGATGACCTGGCCCGAGCGCGAGCTGGATGTCGCCCAGCAAGCCACCCTGCAGACGTGGCTGGCCCGTCGTCTCAATGGCGAGCCCATTGCCCATCTCGTTGGCGAGCGGGAGTTCTGGTCGCTGCCGCTGAAAGTGAGCCCGGCGACCCTGATCCCGCGCCCGGATACCGAAGTGCTGGTGGAGCAGGCGCTGGCGAAGATCCCGCAAGGGCCCTGCGCCGTGCTGGATCTCGGCACCGGTACCGGCGCCATCGCGCTGGCCATCAAGTCCGAGCGACCCGAGCTCGATGTATGGGCGGTGGATCGGATGGTGGACGCTGCCGCTCTGGCGCGCGAGAACAGCGCGGCGCTGGGATTACCCATCGAGGTGCGGGACGGCAGCTGGTTTGCTCCGCTCGATGAGCAGGCTCCCCGTTTTGCGGTGATTGTCTCCAATCCCCCCTATATTGATGGCGCCGATCCCCATCTCGAGCAGGGTGATGTACGCTTTGAACCGCGCTCGGCGCTGGTGGCGGACGAAGCGGGGCTGGCGGATATCCGCCATATTGCGGCCCATGCCCCGGCCCATCTGCACAGCGAAGGGTGGCTGCTGCTGGAACATGGCTGGGATCAGGGGATGGCGGTGCGCCAGCTGCTGCAGGATTTCGGCTATCGCAGCGTAACCACAGTGCGCGATTACGGGGAGAACGAGCGGGTTACTCTGGGCATGTGCCCGACCAGCTGACTCCCTTTACTACCGGTTTGACGGGCAGGGGCGCGGCCTCTGCATCGAGGATTGATATTGAATAGCTATCTTGTGCTCAAGCATCTGCATCTCACCCTGATTGGCGGGGCCGTGCTGATGTTTATGCTTCGTTTTTACTGGGTTCAGGCCGGTTCTGGCCGGGCGTTCAGCGCACCCGTGCTGAAAACCAGCGGTCTGCTCAACGGACTGGTGGTGCTCTCCGGTGTACTGCTCTGTGTGGTGCTGGGTCTCAACCCGCTCAATAACGGTATTCCCTGGCTTAGCGAGAAGCTGACGGGGATCCTGGTATTGGTCTTTCTGGCGGCGATGGCGCTGCGGCTGGCCAAAAGCAATCTGGTGCGCTGGTGCTCCTTTCTGGGGGCGCTCGGCTGGATCTACTTTATTGCCAAGTTGGCAGTGCTCAAACAGGCGAGTTTGTTCGGTTAAGGCATGAAGAGCATGTTACGTATAGACGAATGGACCGATTTTGAAGCCCATGAGCTGACCGAGCTGGCCCTGGCGGTCAGCGACGAAATCTATGGCTCGGCCGAGCAGGGGATCCGCGAGCTGCAGCTGCTGGACGAGTGGCTGGATGAGCAGATCGAAGAGGGCACCTGCGACGAGGTGCGCCAGCAACTGCTGCGCGGTTTCTATCAGAGCCTCGGGTTTTACGGCGACTGGCAGGATTACTTCTCGGCCGACAATTGCGACATCAATCAGGTGTTGCTGCAGCGCAAGGGGATCCCGGTCAGTCTCGGCATTCTCATCATCCAGCTGGGACGCAAGCTCGGGCTCGATGTGGAGGGGATCTGCTTCCCGGGTCACTTCCTGGTGAGCTTTGCCGGCGGTGAGGGGGAGGTCTATGTCGATCCCTTCACCGGCGATGAGCTGAGCCTGGCCCGTATCGAACTGCTGCTGCGCGGCGCGCTCGGCGATCTGGCCACCCTGACCCCGGATTACCTGCAGCCCTCTGGTCAGTGGGAGATCATCGAGCGGCTGCTCAATGTCAGCAAGGGTGCCCTGCTGCGGGAAGACCGCATGTCCGAGGCGCTGCGCTGCAGCGAGTTGTTGCTGCGGATGAAGCCCGGCGATCCGCTGGAGACGCGGGATCGCGGCTTTATCTACGAGCAGCTGGATTGCCCCCGTCAGGCTGCCGACGACTTTGAATACTTTATTGAACAGTGCCCGGACGATCCGGTAGCCGACGTGCTGAAAGTGCAGCTGGCTGCGCTGGATTTGACCCCCAAGCCCCTCCATTAAGGATGGCTTGGCACTGCAACAGAAGAATATCCAGGCCGCTGCGCCCGGTCGCAACGGACTAACTTGGCTTCAGGCCCCAAGACCCATAATTAAGGATGTCTTAGATGGAACAGAAGAATATCAAGATCAACGAGCTCAACGTTGCCAATGACAAACCGTTCGTGCTGTTTGGCGGCATGAATGTGCTGGAGTCTCGCGACATGGCGATGGCGGTGTGCGAGAAGTACGTGGAAGTGACCAGCAAGCTGGGCATCCCGTTTGTCTTCAAGGCGAGCTGGGACAAGGCGAACCGTTCCTCGATCCACTCCTATCGTGGCCCGGGTCTGGAAGAGGGGATGAAGATTTTCCAAGAGCTGAAAGCGACCTTCGGCATGCCGGTCATCTCCGATCTGCACGAGCCCCATCAGGCCAAGCCGGTCGCCGAGGTGGTTGACGTCATCCAGCTGCCCGCATTCCTGGCGCGCCAGACCGATCTGGTTGAGGCGATGGCCCGTACCGGCAACGTCATCAACATCAAGAAGCCACAGTTCCTGAGCCCAAGCCAGATGAAGAACATCACCGACAAGTTCGAGGAGTGCGGCAATGATCGCCTGATCCTGTGCGAGCGCGGCGTCAACTTCGGTTATGACAATCTGGTGGTGGACATGCTGGGTCTGGGCGTGATGAAGAAGAGCACCGGTGGCTATCCGGTTATCTTCGACGTGACCCACTCCCTGCAGTGCCGCGACCCTCTGGGTGCCGCATCCGGCGGTCGCCGCGAGCAGGTCACCGAGCTGGCGCGTGCCGGTATGGCGGTTGGTCTGGCCGGTCTCTTTATCGAATCCCACCCGGATCCGAAAATTGCCCGTTGCGATGGCCCGAGCGCGCTGCCGCTCGACAAGCTGGAAGGCTTCCTCAAGCAGATGAAAGCGATCGACGATCTGGTCAAGGGCTTCGAGCCGCTCGATACTTCTGTCTGATTGGCTCCATAACGCTGGTTAAGACTGACAAGGCCCCGCATGCGGGGCCTTGTCATTGGTTCAATCCCCTCTGTTTTCCTCTCATGTCAGACTGCTTCCCCCTCATTGCGTACCACCCACCAATTAATAATCGGTGAATAAATATTTATAAATGGTTACTAATGTTGCGTGATCAGTGTCGCTTAACTCCATTTTTTAACATGAGATGATGGCGCTACAGTCACCAGAGCGCGGCATCAGCCGATCCAGGATTCGTTACGTCTCCTGCGGGTTGCTTTTGCCTGATGCATCGGGGCTGCATACCAATAAAACAGAACAACACACCGACAACGGAAGGGATTAAGCAGCATGAGTAAAAAGATTATGGGCAGCCTCTATTTTCAGGTACTGCTCGCAATAACCCTCGGGGTATGTCTTGGCCACCTCTACCCGCAATTGGGGGCCGACATGAAACCCCTTGGCGATGGTTTCGTCAAACTGATCAAGATGATTATTGCCCCCGTCATCTTCTGTACCGTGGTGACAGGGATTGCAGGTATGGAGAGCATGAAGGCCGTAGGCAAGACCGGTGCCATCGCCCTAGTCTATTTCGAGGTGGTCAGCACCATCGCCCTGATCATCGGGTTGTGCGTGGTGAACCTGCTGCAGCCGGGTGCCGGCATGAACGTTGATCCGGCCGCACTGGATGCCAGCACCATCGCCGTCTATGCCGAGCAGGCCAAGTCACAGGGGATCATTCCATTCCTGCTCGACATCATTCCGGGTAGCGTGATCGGTGCCTTTGCCAGCGGTAACATCCTGCAGGTGTTGCTCTTTGCCGTGCTGTTTGGCTTCTCCCTGCACCATATTGGTGAGAAGGGGAAAATTATTTTCGGGGTCATCGAGAGCTTCTCGACTGTCATCTTCGGCATCATCAACATGATCATGAAGCTGGCACCGGTAGGGGCATTTGGTGCCATGGCATTTACCATCGGCAAATACGGGGTGGGTTCTCTGGTGCAACTGGGCCAGCTTATCGCCTGCTTCTATATCACCTGTCTCTTCTTCATCTTTATCGTGCTGGGCAGCATCGCCAAAGCATCCGGTTTCAGCATCTTGCGCTTCATCTCCTATATCCGCGAGGAGCTGCTGATCGTGCTGGGAACCTCCTCCTCCGAGTCAGCGCTGCCGCGCATGCTGGACAAGATGGAGAAGCTGGGTTGCCAGAAATCGGTAGTAGGGCTGGTCATTCCGACTGGTTACTCCTTCAACCTGGATGGCACCTCCATCTATCTGACCATGGCCGCTATCTTCATCGCCCAAGCGACCAATACCCCGCTCGATCTGTTCCATCAGATCACGCTGCTGGTGGTGCTGCTTATCTCCTCGAAAGGGGCGGCCGGGGTCACCGGGAGTGGCTTCATTGTGCTGGCTGCGACCATCTCCGCAGTTGGCCACCTGCCGCTGGCCGGTCTGGCGCTGATTCTGGGGATCGACCGCTTCATGTCGGAAGCACGGGCGCTGACCAACCTGATTGGCAACGGGGTTGCGACCGTGGTGGTGGCAAAATATTGCAAGCAGCTGGATGTGAAGAAAATGGAGGGCGTGCTGGGCCGCAAGGGCGGGGTTCTGGAAACCGAAAAGGTGTAACTGAGCCTGTCAGGCTGAACGCAACGCAATAAAAAAACGGCCCTCGGGCCGTTTTTTACTGACATCCATGGATGTCATCACTTCATGACAGAGCGGGAATTACAGGCTCTGGGTGAAGGTACGGGTAACAACGTCACGCTGCTGTTCCGGGGTCAGGGCGTTGAAACGCACTGCATAGCCTGAAACGCGGATGGTCAGCTGCGGGTACTTCTCCGGGTTGGCGATGGCATCTTCCAGAGTTTCGCGACGCAGCACGTTGACGTTCAGGTGCTGGCCACCTTCAACGGCAGGTTCAGCCTGAACCGGCAGTTCACGGTATTCGAACTGACCCAGATCAGCCAGTTGAACTTCCTGATCGGCAGCAAAGGCGTCGCCTTTGACACAGATGCAGCGAGCCTGTTGCTTCTCTTCGTCCAGCAGCCAGAAAGAGTTCAGCAGAGCGGTGTTGGCGGCCTGGGTGATTTGAATGCCTTTGATCATGGTATGACTCCTCAATGGGAACGCGAATCCAACTGTAAGGAAATTACCCTGATGTATTTAAGCTACCGAGGATGTCGACGACTTAAAGGGCCCTTGCCTTACACCTTTACTTTGTTGGGGTCATATATACCACGGTGGTAATATTACAAAAATTGATTTAGATCAATAAAAATCGACAAATCGCCATTTCAATGGGATTAAATTCTTGAGTTGAATCAAAAATAGGTCATTTTTCTGATTTTGTAAGATATCTAAATTATGCATCTTTTATCTTTTAAATCTAGTAATTTAACTACACCTTATGGTGTTTGTGGTGCGTATCAGGGAAGGGTGACTCGAGAGAACTACACTTGATGGAAAATAAAGAGGAGAGTCGCGGGTGAAGAGTGGGTGGCAAAAATGGCGCTGGCTGATAGTTGCCAGCTGCTTGGTTGTGGCTGGAATGGTGCGGGCCGAAACAGTCCGAATCGCCGTGGGCGAGTGGCCTCCCTATATCAGCGAGTCTCTGCCCGAGCAGGGATTCCTCTGTCAGGTGGTGCGCGAAGCCTTTGCCGCCGAGGGGCCTGATGTCAGCTTTCACTTTTACCCCTGGGCTGAAGCCTACAAGCTCACTCTTGCCGGGGATTATGTTGTGACCATGCCCTGGTTTCGTTCCCGCGAACGTGAACAGAGCTTCTATCTCTCCGCATCGCTCGGCCAGTTCACAACCCGTCTTTTTACCTTGTCCGGTTCGCCGCTCGTCAATCTCGGAGAGATCAACCACGAGCCGGTGGGGGTGACCCGCGGCTATTTTTACGGGGATGGTTTTGCCGCCCGTCAATCCGAGCTGGCTCTGGAGTGGTCTGATTCTGATCAGGAGAGCCTTGAGAAACTCGTCTCCGGCCGTATTCGTTATCTGGTGATGGATGAGCAGGTGGCCAAGGCCCTCTTCCTGCAGATGCAATCCCGCCATCCCGGGTCGCTGTCGTTGACCAGCGCCCCTGATCCTATCTGGTCTCAACCCGGTTATCTGCTGATGCGCAAGGCGGATCCCGATGCGCGTCGTCTGATGCTGCTGTTCAATGCTGGTCTGCACAAACTGGAGCGCTCCGGGCGGCTCGCCAGGCTCTGGAAAGTGTGAGTCACGGTTGCGTCTTGCGGGCAGCCCCCCTATCCTGACTCCTTTGCCGTATCAAGTGAGGAGTTCGGGGTGCTGACCTGGAGTGATGTGATTGGCTCTGAAAAAGAGCAGGACTATTTCAAGAGTACGCTGGCGACCGTCAGGGCAGAGCGGGAAGCGGGCAAGGTAATCTATCCCCCTGCGGCCGATGTGTTCAATGCCTTCAAGCTGACCGAGCTGGATCAGATCAAGGTCGTCATCCTGGGACAGGATCCCTACCACGGCCCCAACCAGGCGCATGGTCTCTGCTTCTCCGTCCTGCCCGGCGTGCGCACGCCCCCCTCTCTGGTCAACATCTATAAAGAGATGCAGCGAGACCTGCCAGGTTTCGTCACACCCAATCACGGTTTCCTCGAATCCTGGGCCAAGCAGGGGGTATTGTTGCTCAATACCGTGCTGACGGTGCAGGCCGGTCAGGCTCACTCTCATGCCCATCTGGGTTGGGAGACCTTTACCGACAGGGTTATCGAGCAGATCAATGCCAGCTGCAACGGGGTGGTGTTCCTGTTGTGGGGCTCCCATGCCCAGAAGAAGGGGCGTTTTATCGATCGGCAGCGCCATCATGTGCTGACGGCCCCCCATCCCAGCCCCCTCTCCGCCCATCGCGGTTTCATCGGTTGCGGCCATTTTTCGCAAACCAACCAGCTGCTGGAGCAGCAGGGCAAGAGTCCCATTGAGTGGCAATCTGTCTGCCCCCCACTTGATTGAGTGCAAAGTTCGGGCGACAAATGACCGTATACTCAGGAAAATAACATCTTATTTCAGCGCCAAGGAGTGCCCATGTTATCGAGTCTGCACAAGGATCACCTCAACATCGCCCGACTGCTGGAGCTGCTCAAGCAGAAGCTGGCAGCCATTCATGCGGAGCAGCCCATCAGCTATTTTCTGGTGCGCGACGTCATCGACTATCTGCGGGAGGTTTCTGACAAGTACCACCATCCCAAGGAAGATCTTATCTATGACTACTACCTGAAATACCGAGTGGTAGAGGGGGAGGTTGCCAACCGGTTGCAGGAGGAGCACGTCAAGCTGCTGGAGGCAGGTGGCGAGCTCAAGGAAATGGTCGAGATGATCCTGATGGATGCGGTGATCCCGCTCGACCAGTTCACCGCCAAGCTGGAGCGTTTCGTTGAGCTGCAGGAGGCGCACATGAATTACGAGGAGGGAATCATCTTCCCTCATCTGCGCGACTCTCTGACCGAGGATGACTGGCGTCATCTGGAGCAAAACTGGCAAAACCGTGCCATCGGTGACCCCCTGTTCGGGGCTGAAGTGAGCCAGAACTTCCAGGCTCTGGCCAAGCGGCTCTCTCTGCCGCTTACCACTCACTGACAGAAACTCTTGCGGCCAGCTATGCCGCCCATCAGCCAAGCATAAGAAAGGCCTCCCTATGGAGGCTTTTTGCATATGCGCAGCTTTACTCCTGCGGCTTGAGGAAGTTGCGATAGAGCATATAGAGGTGGGCCGAGCTCCAGCTGAAGTTGCTATCAGCTCCATTGCCCGTAGCGACCTGAGCGTCGTAGTTGTCATAGAAGCCGGAGGCATCATCGAATATCCAGCTGTTGATGTAACTGCCGATGCGTAATACCCGCTGTTTTACTTGGTATTACCGAGTCGCACTGCAGGGCAGGTTTGCAGGTATTGATGCGGAGTGAGGCCGAACTCCTGTTTGAAGCGGGCAGCAAAGCGGCTGAGGGAGTCATAACCGCAGGCGATGGCTACCTCTTGCAGGGAGAGCGATTGCTGCAACAGGGTGAGTGCATGGCTCATCCGTACCTGAGCCAGCAGGTGACGGAAGGTGCGCCCTTCGGCTGTCAGTTTGCGTACCAGCGAGGCGCGGCTCATCGAGAAGTGAGGGGCAACAGTTTCCAGCGTGTGATCGGCACCGGGCTCAACGCCGAGGTAACGGGCCAGCCGCTCGCCGAGGGTCATGGTGCTGGCGGGAAAGAGCAGATGAAGAGCGCCAGTAGCCCTCAACTCCGCATAGAAGGCCCGCAGCAGCTCGGTCTGGGTCGCCTCACTCAGCCCCCGCTCTGTCATGGTGCAGACCATCTCGAAGCAGTAGGCGAGGCTTGTCGTCACCTTTATCGCGGGATCTGCCATCGCCTGAGTAGCGGAGGGCGTATCGGGCAGCCACTCGGCGGGGGGCGGCGTCAGCAGGGTAAGGACATGGGAGCGAAACTTCTCCTGCTCCGGCTGGTTGACGAAGGTGAGCTGGTGACCCGCCGGGATCAGCAGCCAGCTCTCCTTGCCAAACGAGAGACGTCGCTCTTGCCACCAGAGCAGCTTCCTGCCCTGTTTGACCCAGATGATGGTCGGCGCATAGATGAGTACGCGGTGCAGCGGCTGCTGGCGGATCCCGAGATAGTGGTGCTGTTGCAGCAGGGGCGTGCTCATCCGGTTGCTCCTAGGGGGTGACGAAAGTGGCGGTCAGAGTAGCCTTACCAAGGGCCATGCTGTTCAGCATGTAGCCTACCATGGCGGGCGGGGTGTCTGCTTTTACCTCCAGATTCTGGGGCAGGGCCCAGGCGGTGAACTGATAGCGGTGCATACCGTGGCCAGCGGGCGGGCAGGGGCCGCCGTAGCCCTGGCTGCCGAAGTCGGTTCTCAGCTCCAGCCCCTGCTTGAGCTTGCCGGAGGCATTGCTGGCCAGCTCGCTCTGAGTGGCAGGCAGGTTCACCACCAGCCAGTGCCACCAGCCGCTGCCGGTGGGGGCATCGGGGTCATAGGCTGTGATGGCGACGCTTTTGGTGCCGGCTGGCAGATCCTGCCAGCTCAGCTGGGGTGAACGGTTGTCGCCGCTACAGCCAAAGCCGTTGAAGCTGAAGGCTTTGTCCATCAGCTGGCCTTCGTGGATATCGCTGCTCTTCAGGGTCATGGCGGAAGCGGGCAGGGTTGCCATGCAGAGCAGGGAGAGCAGTGCGGTGCGTTTGGTCAATCTCATGGTGTGACTCCTCGTGTGGTTACGGATTCACTTTAGCGAGACCGGTGCGTGATGGAGTGACATATTGGCTCAACATTGTATCAATGTAGATTTTAATTGAGCATAACTGTTGTTTTCTGCCCGTCAGCAATAAAAAACCGGCATCATGGATGCCGGTTGTTCACTGTGCTGACAGTTGATCGCGCGGATTAACGCAGGATCATCTCGTCACGGCCCGGGCCGACGGAGACCATCGGAACCGGTACGCCCAGCAGCTCTTCGATACGCAGTACGTACTGCTGTGCCGCTTTGGGCAGCTCTTCGAAGGTGCGGCAGCCGGTGATGTCTTCGCTCCAGCTTTCCATCTGCTCGTAAACCGGCTTCAGGGCAGCAGTTTGCGGCCAAATCGGGTTCTCGGTGTGAGCACCTTCGTAGGCCACACAGATCTTCAGATCCGGCAGACCGGTCAGGCAGTCCAGCTTGGTCAGGGCGACTTCGGTCGCAGCCTGCAGCTCGACACCGTTCTTGGTGGCAACGGCATCGAAGTAGCCGACGTCACGAGGACGACCGGTGGTGGCGCCGAATTCGTTGGCGATCTTGCGGAACTCGTCCTGGTTCTCCATGGCGGTCAGCAGGGTGCCGGTACCGACGGAGGTACTGAATGCCTTGGCAACGGCGATGACGCGCTCGGGACGCAGGCCCGGCAGACCGCCACCGATGCCGGCGTAGGCACCGGATACGTGGGAGGAGGTCACCCAGGGGTATTCGCCGTAGATGAGGTCACGGCCTGCGCCCAGCTGGGCTTCGAACAGCAGGGTCTTGCCTTCGGCCTGCAGCTCTTTGAGCGGCATGCTGACGTTGCAGACGGAGTCGATCCAGGGAGCGGACACTTCCAGCAGCCAGTCAGCCATTTCCTGGGCGGTCTGGTTGAACTCGAAGGTCGGGTAGAGAGCTTTAAGTTGCGGCAGTTTCCAGTCGAGGAAGAATTGAATGCGCTCGACCAGTACTTCCGGCTGCTTCAGCCAGCCAACCAATATCGCTTTCTTCATGACGCGGTCACCGTAGGCCGGCGCGATGCCCTGACGGGTAGAACCATAGGCACCGTCACCCAGACGCTGCTCTTCCAGGGTATCTTCCATGGCGTGCAGCGGCAGGCAGAGGGTAGCGCGGTCAGAGATGGCCAGCTTGGGAACGACACCGGAGGCTTTCACTTCGTCGAGTTCGACGGTGAGCTTCTCGGGGCTGATCACCATGCCCGGGCCCAGCACGACCAGACAGTTCGGGTTGAAGACACCGCTCGGAACCTGGTGCAGCTTGAAGGTGCCAAGGTCGTTGACGACGGTATGGCCGGCGTTGTTGCCGCCCTGGAAGCGAATGCTGGCGCCAGCTTGGCCTGCCAGATAATCCACGATGCGGCCTTTGCCTTCATCACCCCAGTTGGCACCTACGACTACGATAGACGACATGACTCTTTCTCCTAAGACGTTAGGCGTTCATCCTAGGAGCCTGCTGCGGATTAGAAAAATTAATTATCTTTATAGTTCCGATAATAAAACCATATAATGATGGCCAATTTATCGGCATGTGGCCGCAAGATCGCCGCGCAGAGCCCAATGAACAGTGAGTTGAGAGAGTCTTATGCTGGACATCCATTGGCTGCAAACCTTCGTCACCCTGGCCCGGTTGCAGCACTTTGGCCAGACCGCCACCGAACTGCACATGACCCAGCCCAATGTCAGCCTGCATATCAAGCGGTTGGAACAGGCGACCCGGGTGCGGCTTATCGAGCGCAGCCCCTTTCGTCTGACTCAGGCTGGCGAGCGGTTGCTGCAAAGCGCCGAACGGGCTATAGCCGAACTCCAACTTTGCCAATCCGATCTCAATGCGCTCAACCAGTTGAGTCAGGGGACGCTGGCCATCGCGGCCAGCGACATCATCTCGCGCCTGTTGCTCATTCAGCCGTTTCAGCGCTTCAAGCGGGAGTTTCCCGGCATCGACCTCACCCTCTTCAACACCACCTCGGATCAGGCGGCGGAGCTGGTCAAAAGCGGCAAGGCGGATCTGGGCTTCGTGATGGCGCAAAAGCGCAGTGAACCGCTCTTCTACACCGAACTGCAGCAGGTGACCTGGTGCGCGCTGGGCCACGGTCTAGTCCGCTGGCAGGCGCGAGCCAGAGCAGGGGAGAGTGACCCCCTCGACGAGCCGACCCTGATCCTGCTTGGCCATGATACTCGCACCCGGGCCCTTATCGACCCCTCCTTACCGCTGCTGGCGCTCCCCCCTTGCCGCATCATGGAGGTGGGGAGCGTGGATGCCCAGCTGGACTGGGCCGAAGCCGGGTTTGGCGTCGCCATCGTGCCGGACTTCTCCCTGCATCCTCGCCTCAACCTGACCGCGCCGGTTGCCAGCCTGACCGATTTCCCGGGTACCAGCCTGGGTTATGTGGTGCGCCAGAATCAGGTGCTGTCGCGCGCCATCAAGCAGCTGCTCATCTGGGTGGAGGAGGAGATCCACAAGCCCAACCCTTATCTGGCAGGGGTCGATAAATAACCTGAGCAGAGATAGACAATGAGCCGAGATAAACAAAAAGAGCAGCCTTGGCTGCTCTTTTTGTTTGATATACCAGCCCTGCGCCGGGCTATTGCGCCGCGGCAGCGCCGCTGGTGGCAACGGCGCTGCTGGTCGCGACAGGAGTGGCAGACGGCATGGTCTCTGCCGCTGCACTGGCAGCAGATTGAGTCGCTGCACTGGCTTGAATGGCTGGTGCCGCCACTTCCCCGCTTGTCGGTACCGCGTCAGAGGGGGCAGCTGGAGGTGCCGCTGCGGAAGTGGCAGGTTCGAGCTGGGTCGGTTGTAATTCGGAAGTGGGCTGTGTTGCTACCGCCGCGCGGCTGGCTGTGGGATCGGCGCTGGAGACGGCACCGGGAGCCACGTCAGAGGCAACCCCGGTCGAGATGGCTGCACTGGTGGCAGCAGAGGGGGCCTCACCCTCTGCCAGCTGCTCGGGGGCGAGCGGCAGCGGTTCGGGCACTTCATCTGACATGCCCGAGTGCAGCGGCAGCTCGGTCTGTGCCTGCAGCAGTTCCGGCGTCACGGTACTCAGGGCCGGGTGGAGGCGGCTGAACTGCCTGACCCGCGCCAGCAGGGTATCGCGCACGGTGCGAACGATGGGATCCGGCAGGCTGGCCAGCGCCACCAGCTCGGCGCTCATCCCGATATTGTTGATGGCGGTGAGCTGCCCCGGATAGAGATTGGCGGCGATCTGGCTGCGCTGGTAGTAGGGATGCTGCTTGAGCAGTTTGTCGATCTGCTCCCCTTCGATAGGGATGAGGCGAACCTGGCAGCGGCTAATCAGATCGCCGATCGCCTGGCTCGGGTGGCCCACCACCACGAAGGCGGCGTCCAGTGTACCGTCACAGAGTCCCTCCAGCGGAGTCTGCGGTGATTTGAGTTTGTAGGCGGCAAACTGCTTGGGATGCCACCCCATGGCGCCCATCAGGGCCTGACTGGTCACCATGTCGCCGGCCCCGGCATTGCCCGGGTAGACCCGCTTGCCCTCGATATCGGCCAGAGTGGTGATATTGCTGCTGGCACTGGCCAGCAGGGTCAGCGACTCCTGATAGAGGCGAAACAGGCTGCGCAGCTTGTGATTGGCTCCCTGCCCACTGAAGGGGCCGGTGCCATGGAGTGCATGGTGGAGCACGTCGGATTGCACCAGTGCAAGCTGCACTTCGCCCTTGTTCAGCGCCTTGAGGTTGGCCAGAGAACCGCGGGTGCTCTGTACCGTACAACTGTCGCCGTGCAGGGCGTGATCGACATTGAGCACCCGGCAGATGGCACCTCCCGTGGGGTAGTAAACACCATTGAGGGGGCCCGTGCCGATGGTCAGCGCCTGACTGCCGAAGGGGAGCAGGATGCCGAGTGAGAGCAGGAGGTGACGCAAAATCCGTGGGTACATAGTTAACCGCTGGCTGGTGGTGCAGGAAAAGGGGACGGACACTGCCCGTCCTGTCAGTTGTTACTGTTTGCCGTGGCTCAGGATAGCCCGTTCCATCCGCGCCAGGGCCTCGACCAGACGCGCTTTGGTGCAGCCAAAGTTGAGGCGCACAAACTGGCCATTGCCAAACTGGGCTCCCGGCGAGAGACCGACCCCAACCTGTTCAAAGAAGGCGACGGGGTCGTCCAGCCCGAGCGCGCTCACATCGATCCAGGCCAGATACGTCGCCTGATGGCTGGCCAGCTCGACACCGGGCCAGCGGGCGACGGCCTGCTGGATCAGGGCCAGATTGGCTGCCAGATAGTCGAGTTGTTCGCAGAGCCACTGCTCGCCGCCCTCATAGGCCGCTTCAGCTGCCACAAAGCCGAGCAGGTTGACGTCGGCGCTGATGCCGCGCATCGCCTGCTGCAGGCGGAAGCGCAGACGGGCGTTGGGCACCACGGCAAAGGAGCAGCAGAGGCCGGCGATGTTGAAGGTTTTGCTCGGGGCCATCATCACGGCGCAGCGCTCGGCAGCTTCCGCACTGATGGCGCCGTAGGGTATGTGGCGGGCCGACTTGTCCAGCAGCAGGTCGCAGTGGATCTCGTCGGAGCAGATCACCAGATTATGGCGCTCGGCGATGGCGTCGATGGCCAGCAGCTCCTCGCGGGTAAAGACGGTACCGCCCGGGTTGTGGGGGTTGCAGAGCAGCAGCAGGTCGGCCGAGGGGGCCTGGCGCTCCAGTTCTGCAAGATCCAGCACCCAGCGACCGGCCTCTTCCACCATGGGGACGGTGAGCAGGGGACGGTCGTTGAAGCCCGGCGCCTGCAGGAAAGGGTAGTAGACCGGCTTGGGGGTGATGATGCCGCGGCCATGCTGGCTCCACGCCTTGCAGGCAAGGTTGAGCCCCGGAACCACGCCGGGCAGAAAGACCAGCCACTCCGGCTGGATGGCCCAGCCATAGCGGGTGGCCAGCCGTTCGATGATGAGTTCGATCAGGCGGGGGGAGGGGCGAGAGTAGCCGAAAATGCCGTGGGCAACCCGCTGGGTGAGCGCCTCGATCACGGATGGTGGAGAGACAAAGTCGGTGTCGGCAACCCACATGGGCAGCACATCCTGACCCTTGTACTTGTCCCACTTCAGACTCATGGTGCCACTGCGGTCAACTTCCCGATCAAAATCAAACATGCGAACTCCTTGTGCTGGCCAGATGGGCTTTCACTCTACGGGGTCGCGGCCCGCCCCGCAAGCGACAACCCCGGGGCGAGCAGCCTTGAGCCAGCTCTTGATAATGACATAAGATAAGTGCGGTTTTTTCATGCGGTTGCTGCTCTGACCTTCCGTATTTTCTGCTTCGTGACGAATGGTAATCCTATGGCCTTGCTGACGGCGGTAACAAGACGCCCCGATCCCGTATCCCTCTCTTTTCTTGCTGTCACCTTCATGACCGGTGTGGCGGTGGCGCTCCAGGTGCCAACCTTGAGCCTCTTTCTTGCACAAGAGGTTCAGGTGCGCCCCTTTCTGGTGGGTTTCTTTTACACCATCAATGCTGTGGTCGGCATCCTGATCAGCCAGTGGCTGGGCCATCGCTCTGACAATCAGGGGGATCGCAAACGCCTGATCCTGCGCTGCTGTTTTGCCGGCATCGCCCTCTCCCTGCTGTTTGCCTGGAACCGCAACTACTGGCTGCTGGTGAGCCTGGGGGTATTGCTGGCCAGTCTGGCGGCCACGGCCAGCCCCCAGCTGTTTGCACTGGCGCGGGAGTACTCCGACAGCCGCAACAAGCGGGCTGACATGTTCAGCTCGGTGATGCGCGCCCAGTTCTCGCTGGCCTGGGTCATCGGCCCACCTATCGCCTTTGCGTTGGCCATCGGCTACGGCTTCGAGGTGATGTATCTCGCCTCTGCGGTCGCCTATCTGCTCTGTACTTTGGTGGTCTGGCGCTGGCTCCCCTCTCTGCCACTGCCCAAGATGGCCGAGGAGAGCGAGCGGGTCAGCAGCTGGCGGGATCCTTCGGTGCGGGCGCTGTTTATCGCGTCCACCCTGATGTGGACCTGCAACAGCATGTACCTCATCAATATGCCGCTCTACATCACCCGTGAGCTGGGGATGGATGAGAAGCTGGCAGGGGTGCTGATGGGGACAGCGGCGGCCCTCGAGATCCCCTTCATGCTGTTGGCGGGCTACTACACGGCGCGGTTTGGCAAGCGGCCGATGATGATGCTGGCGGTGCTGGCCGGCGTCATCTTCTATGGCGGGTTGGTGAGCTTCACCAGCCACTATGCGCTTATCGCACTGCAGCTCTTCAATGCCATCTTCATCGGTATCGTCGCGGGGATCGGCATGTCCTATTTTCAGGATCTGATGCCGGGTCGGGCAGGGGTTGCCACCACGCTCTTCTCGAACAGCATCCGCACCGGCTCCATCATGGCGGGCGCCATTGCCGGCATAGTGGCGGAGGTGTGGAGCTTTCACGGTGTCTTCATGGTTGCACTGGTGCTGGCTATGGTGGCGCTGGCCGCCTGCTGGCGGGTGCCCAATGTCTAGGAGAAAGGGTAGCGGCTTATTTACCCTGCGCGGAGAGGTTCTGCTCGCCCTGATATTCGTTGCGCAGGCAGCGCAGCAGCAGCTCGGTGGCGGGGCCAAGTGATTCGGGGGAGAGGGTGAGCAGATAGGTGTAGAGATGGCGTTCGTTGCCGCTCTCCAGATCGAGCTGTACCAGCGCGCCGGAGGCCAGCTCTGCTTCGACCAGATGGCGTGGAAGCCAGGCGTAACCAAGCCCCTGCAGGATCATGCTGATCACCTCGTGGTAGTGCGTCGCCTTCCAGCCGGTATCATCAGCATCGTTCCAGTCCACCGAGCGGTGAATGGGCGGATGAAGGCTGATCTGGTTGTGGCTGGTGAGGTCATCGAGACTGATGGGCCCTTCCTGCTGGGCCAGCGGGTGGTTGGTGGCACAGAGCGGACGCAGGCACACCTCGTCCAGCACCAGCCCGGTGCGATCCCCCGGCAGATGTTCCGAGAGCATCAAATCCCCCGGCTGCAACGCGTTGAAATGGCAGTGAATACGCTCGTGCAGATTGACCCGGCAGCCACGGCTGCGGGGGTAGAAGTGGGCCAGCGCACGGTAGAGGCGCTCCCTCGGTTGCAGGGCCGAGACGTAGAGGTTGATCTGCGGCTCCCACTGCCGCTCCAGGTTATTGGCCAGATTCTCCAGCTCCTCCACTTGCTGGCTCAACTGGCGCGCCCGCTTGAGGAAGATCTCCCCCGCCGCGGTCAGCACTGCCTTGCGGCCACGCACCTCCAGCAAGGGCACCCCCAGACTCTGCTGCAACTTCGCAACCGCATGGTTGAGGGAGGACTGGCTCTTGTTCAGCGCCTCGGCCGCTTGGGCGTAACCGCCACAGTCGACCACTGCCTGAAAGATCCGCCATTGCTCAAACGTGCTTTTGGGACGAAACATAGTTCAACCTGATTGGAGAGGGTGGAGTCAGGGAGATACAGGGAGCCGAGGCTCCCTATTCAATTTAACCCCTGCCTCGCAATAACCCGGTTATTTTGTTGATTTATTTGGGTTGCGCCGCTTTCTTGGCTTATTTGGGCTGCGCCACAAAGGTCTGGCCGGTTTTGCCCCGGCTGTCGCTTCCCATCAGATAGAGGTAGAGCGGCATCAGGTCGGTCGGAGTCTTGAGGTTCATCGGATCTTCCGCCGGGAAGGCGCTGGCCCGCATCTTGGTCCGGGTGCCACCCGGGTTGAGGGTATTGACCCGCACGCCGGTGTTTTCCAGTTCGTCGGCCAGCACTTCCATCATCCCCTCGATGGCAAATTTGGAGATGGCGTAGGTGCCCCAGTAAGCCCGCCCCTTGCGACCCAAGCTGGAGGAGGTGTAGACGATGGAGGCATCGCCGTGCTCTTTGGCGCTCTGGCGAACCAGCGGCAGCAGCGCCTGGGTCAGCAGAAATTCCGATTTGACGTTGACCTGCATTACCTCGTCCCACTCCTTCTCCTGAATGTGCTCGAAGGGGGAGAGGGTGCCGAGCAGTCCGGCATTGAACAGAATACCGTCTAGGCGGCCAAACTGGCGGGTGAAGGTAGTGGCCAGTCCACGATAATCGGCGGAAGTCGAGGTTTTCAGATCGAGCGGGACGATGGCGGGCAGCGGGTGGCCAGCAGCCTCAATCTGGTCATAGACGGCTTCAAGCTTGGCGCTGGTGCGGCCGAGCAGGATCACGGTGGCGCCGTGGGCGGCATAGGTGAGGGCGGCTTCGCGGCCGATCCCGTCTCCGGCACCGGTGACCAGAATGACCTTCTCCCTGAGCAGATCGCGGGGGGCCTGATAATCGAGCATGGCAACTCCTGTTAACAAATTCCGGCCATAAGTGCATGGCAATCGAGGGCCAAGTGTACTGATCCGCGCCTCGGTTTGACCAGCTCATCCCCGAAAAAATGTGAAGAAAATAGAGGGGTTGTGAGTATCCGGTTGGATTTTTAACGGCTTGATGCAGAGTTTTTGCGCGCGTCCGGCAAACTCCCTAGAATGTGACAAAACCGATCCTCTCTGGAGTCCACCGTGACATTTTTGACCGAATATGGCCTCTTTCTGGCCAAAACCGTGACCTTTCTGCTGGCCATCGGCGCCATCGTCCTGATGGTGGTCAGCAGTCGTCAACCCAAGGCGCGCAAGGGCGAGCTGGTGGTGACCGACCTCTCGACCGAGCTGGAGCAGGGGCAGTTTGCACTCAAGAGCGCACTTGCCAGCAAGGCCGAGCGCAAAGTGCTGGAGAAGCAGCAAAAAGAGGAGCAGAAGAAGCGCGCCAAGGCGGGTGACGAGCGCAGCCGGCTCTTCGTCATAGATTTTAATGGCAGCATGGATGCCAAAGAGGTTGCATCACTGCGCGAAGAGGTGAGCGCGGTGATCGGCGTAGCGCAGCCCGGCGACGAGGTGCTGCTGCGACTTGAGTCCGGTGGTGGCGTGGTGCATGGCTACGGTCTTGCCGCCTCCCAACTGCAGCGGCTGCGTGACAAGGGGATCAAGCTTACCGTGGCCATCGACAAGGTGGCTGCGAGCGGCGGCTACATGATGGCCTGCGTGGCGGATCAGATCCTGGCGGCGCCGTTTGCCATCGTGGGCTCCATCGGGGTGATTGCCCAGATGCCGAACTTCAACAAGCTGCTGAAAAAGCACGACATCGAGTTCGAGATGCACACCGCAGGTCAGTACAAGCGCACCATCACCATGTTTGGCGAGAACGATGATTTGGGGCGCGAAAAGTTTCGCGAGGAGCTGGCCGCCATTCACGAGCGCTTCAAGCAGTTTGTTGCCGAGCACCGGCCGCAGCTCGATATCGATCTGGTGACCACCGGCGAGCACTGGCTGGCGAGTCAGGCCAAAGGGTTGGGGCTGGTGGATAGCCTCTGTACCAGTGATGACTACCTGCTGGCGCAGTCCAGCCAGCACAAGGTGGTGGGCATTCGCTACAGCCGGCCCAAGAGCCTGACCCAGAAATTGGGCCAGCAGGGCGCCCAAGCACTGGAGGCCGGGTTTGGCCGCCTGTGGCAGCAGAGCCCCTGGCGCTGAGTAGCGACCCGCAACGGGTGCGACAAGTGGTGAGCGAGGCCAGTCGGGGCAACCCGGCTGGCCTCTTTTTTTGGCCACTTTACAGGCCGTGTTGCCGATGAGGTAACGCCGTGGCGAGGAAGGTTGTCTCCATTCAACTCCTCTGTTACAACTGAGGGCTTTCCCCTTTCATTGCAGGCCCTACGGGCCAGGGAGCATGCCAATGCCATGGAGCACCTTCAGGCAATTTACCCCGCTGGTCTGGATTGTCATTCTGGGCACCTTCATGGTGCGCACCAGCTACTACATGGTGTGGCCCTTTCTCTCCATCCTGCTCTATCGGGAGTATGACCTCTCGGCAACCCTCATCGGCCTGCTGCTGGGGGGCTCGGCAGCGCTCTCCACTCTGGTGAGTTTCTACGGCGGCTGGCTTTCGGACCGCTTCGGGCGGCACAGCATTCTGCTCGGCGGTTGTCTGGTGGCGATGCTCTGTTTTGGCTTGCTCGGCTTTTCCCACTCCGTGCTCTGGCTTGGGGTTGGGGTGATGGGAAGCGGGCTTGCCTCCGGGCTTATCGATGCGCCCGGCAAGGCGCTGATGGCAGATAGTCTGGCGTCGGCCAAGGCGCGAGAGCTGGCTCTGCACCTGCGCTATTTCCTGCTCAACCTGGGGGCAGCGTTGGGACCGCTGCTCGGGGTGACGCTCGGGATCAATGCCCAGCAGGAGACCTTCCTCTTTCTGGCAACGAGCTATCTGCTGCTGTGGGTCGCCTTTGGCTGGGGCTTTCGTCGGGCGGGTTCCTCTCACAGTCATGGCGCTGCCGGTCCCGGCTTGCGCGATGCCATCAAGGTATTGCTGGCGGATCGCGCCTTCCTGTTGCTGGTGATGGCCAATTTGTTGATGGTGCTGGTCTACTCCCAGTTTCACTCGCCACTGGTTCAGTACCTGACTCGTGCTGGTATGCCGCAGGTGGCCGAGCTGGTTGCCTTGCTGGTGGCCACCAACGCCCTGACGGTGGTGTTGCTGCAGTTCCCGCTGCTGCGGCTGCTCTCGCGCTGGCCGGTGCGGGTGCGGCTTCATATCGGCATGGCTCTGTTTCTGGCGGCCCAGCTGCTGTTTGCCGCAGGGGATCCGCTGGTGCGTAGCCACTGGTTTGGCGCCGTGCTGCTGCTCAGCATCGGCGAGACCATCCTCTTTCCACTGCTCAACGTGCTGATCGACCAGATGGCGCCCGGCCATCTCAAGGGGAGCTATTTTGGTGCCAGTGCGCTGGCTGGCTTGGGCAGCGCCGTCGGGGCTCTGCTGGGGGGCTGGATCCTGGAGCAGTGGAGTGGACAGCTGCTATTCCTGCTGATGGCGCTGCTCTGCGTGGCCATCTTCTGGCTCTACGAACGGGGAGCCCGCTTGCGGCACCCTGCGGCAGCCGTGTCGGAGCCCAGCAGCAACTGAGTGCTCAATGGCGCTCTTTGGGGGAAACCGTCTTGAGGGCTCGCTTGGCGGCATACATCCGTTCGTCCGCCAGCCGGATCAGGTTTAGCCCCTCGTCGTAGTGTTCGGGGCCGGTCTGCACTATGCCGATACTGAGGGTGATCCCGGCCAGTTTATCCTTTATCGCCTGGGTCAGTCGCTTGAGATAGATATCCCGCGCCTGCGCCTCGTTGCAGTTGGGCAGGATCAGGCAGAACTCATCCCCGCCATAGCGAAAGCAGCTGTCTTCGGTGCGAAAGACCTGACGGATGCAGGTACCGACGGTGCGCAGGATCTCGTCCCCGCGCTGGTGCCCCTCGCTGTCGTTGATCTGTTTGAAGTTGTCGATATCGAGGTAGGCGATGGCCACCGGTTCGGCCCGCCGCTCACAAGAGCGCAGCGTCAGCTGCAGCTGATCGTTGAGGTGACGGACGTTTAGCAATCCCGTCAGCGCATCGGTGCGGTTGAGCTCCTCCAGCTGATGGGTGCGCTCGCGAACCTTCTGTTCGAGGCTTTTCGCATAGTTCTCCGATTTCTCTCTGGACGACTCGATCTCTGACACCAGGCTGCGGATATAGGTCTCGAAGACCAGCGTGATGTCGAACAGGATCAGCTTGTCCAGCGCCGCCAGCATGGCGATCCGCTCGCTCTCGTTGCCGATTTGGTCAAAGATGTTTTCGATCAGCAGCGCCTTGAGGGTGTTGATGGCGGCCAGATAGAGCTTGGGTTCGACGCCGATCCGCTTGTGCACCAGCCCGATCCGCAGCCGGTTGTTAACGTACTCCAGATCGTAGAGACCGCTGAACAGATCGAGAATGTAGCGCCGCTGGGCGGCTCTCAGCCGGTTGAGGGTATCGGCATCGCCTATCAGCAGGGCGATCTCGGTGATGGCGGTCTGCTGCTGGTAAAACTTGTCGACCAGCTCATCGATATGGGGCTCGATCTTGCCGCTGTAACTTGCCAGCAGAGCGACATCCTGTTCGTTCAGCAAAAGCAGCTCTTTGCGATGGGCAATTTCAAATTCGGTGATCCGCATCTGCTCCAGCAGGGTCTGTTCCGTGGGTTTCATCGCCGCTCTCTATCAAGGGGGCCGGCAGGACTCCGTGTCGCTGTCGTAGCCTTATTGGAAATAATTTGCAATTGATAGTGTAGACATTTGCGGGGTGGAGACTTAAATGGCTCTTGTCGACAGAGCCATTTCATCGGGCTGGATAGTAAGGCGAGAGGTATTAGAAGGTCAGTACCTTGTCGGCGGCGAGGGTCCACTGGGCCAGCATCGGCAGGGTGCCGATCTCGATACCCTCGATCAGCGGCAGGGCAGTAATGCCACGGGCATCGGTGCAGGTTTTGCACAGGCGAATGGTGACCCCTTGTGCCAGCAGGATCTCCAGCATCTGGCGCAAGTTGTACCCTTCGGCAGGAGCCTGACCGGCCAGCGCCGCGCTCACCGCATCGGACATCAGGAACAGCTTGATGCTGGCACCGCCCTGTTCGTTGAGGGCAATGGCCAGACGCAAGGCATTGAACAGGGATTCGCTGCCATAGGGGGCACCGTTGGCAATCACCACAATTTGTTGATTCATAAGAGACTCCCGATTGGAAAGAGCGTCATTGTAGAACCAATAAGGTGGCAATTGCGTGATATGACACAATTTCTGTCGCACCTTTTTCCCGCTTGCTTGACCCTGCTGCCGATCGAGGTTCTTATGGTCAGTTCGCAAACAAGACCGGATGAATCGAGATGTGGAAAGTATTGGGAGCCGGCTTGCTGCTGTTGGCAGGCTCAGCCTGTGCCAGTGAGCCTGTCGGTTGCAAGGCCCGCCTGCAGGCGGTCAACGAGCAGCTGGTGTTTGCCAAAGCACACAACAATGCCGGGCAGATTGCCGGGCTGGAACAGGCTGCACGCAATATCAAGGCCTACTGTACCGACGAAGGGCTCCTCAAGGAGCAGAAACAACGGGTAAGCAAGCTGCGGGGAGAGGTCAATGAGCGCCTGCTTGAACTGCAGGAGGCTAGAGTGTCCGGCAAACCGGGCAAGGTTGCCGACAAGCAGAGCAAGCTGGAGCAGTCACAGACCGACTTGCTGGAGGCGCAGCGCGAGTTGGGTGAGCTGAACCGGTTGGTCGACAAAAAGTAGCGCCCATTCGATGAGCGGGGATCAAAAAGGCCGGGATAACCCGGCCTTTTGCATTTACTGCCTGTGCATCCGCACAAACTTCTCCATCAGCTGATCTTCGGTCTCCACATGAGCAGGATCCCGGAATATGCAGCCCATGTAGAGCAGACGCTGATGCCGGAGTTACTACCTGTGCATCCGAACAAACTTCTCCATCAGCTGGTCTTCGGTCTCCACATGGGCGGGATCCCAGATGATGCAGTCGATGGGGCAGACACTGATGCAGGTCGGCTTCTCGTAGTGACCGACGCACTCGGTGCAGCGACTGGGGTCGATCTCGTAGATCTCCTCACCCAGGCTGATGGCCTGGTTCGGGCACTCGGGATCGCACATGTCACAGTTGATGCACTTGTCGGTGATGAGCAGTGCCATCTCAAGCCGCCGTATGGGGGTTGCGCGTGTCTTCGCGATCCCCGAGGTTGCGCAGCAGGATGCCGAAGTTCACATCCAGATCTTTGGGAACCGGCACATAGACTACGTGGCCGTTGCCCGGCGCGGTGTCGATGAGCTCGCCCTTGCGGTTCTCCATCTGCTCCAGATTGAAGCGGACGTTGCCCTGAGGGGTCATCAGCTCCAGGCTGTTGCCTACCAGGAACTTGTTCTTCACCTCAACCTCGACCATGTCACCGTTGCGACCGGTGATCTCGCCGACAAACTGCTGGGTGTCGGAGACGGAGTAGCCGTAGTCGTAGTTCTGGTATTCGCTGTGGTTGTGACGGCGCAGGAAGCCCTCGGTATAGCCGCGATGAGCCAGATTCTCGAGGGTGCCCATCAGGCTGCGATCAAACGGACGACCCGCTACGGCATCGTCGATGGCCTTGCGATAGACCTGAGCGGTGCGGGCGCAGTAGTAGAAAGACTTGGTGCGGCCTTCGATTTTCAGCGAGTGAACGCCCATTTTGGTCAATCGCTCGACGTGCTCGACCGCGCGCAGATCCTTGGAGTTCATGATGTAGGTGCCGTGCTCGTCCTCGAACGCGCTCATGTACTCGCCCGGACGGTTGGACTCCTCCAGCAGCACCAGTGCATCGCTCGGCTTGCCGAGGCCCAGAGTCGGGTCAACTTTCTGCACGGCGATAGGCTCTTGACGGTGGACGATCTGGCCCACTTCGTCTTCCTTGCCCTCGTGCACCTTGTACTCCCAGCGGCAGGAGTTGGTGCAGGTGCCCTGGTTGGGGTCGCGCTTGTTGATGTAGCCGGAGAGCAGGCAACGACCGGAGTAGGCCATGCACAGAGCGCCGTGAACGAATACCTCCAGCTCCATCTCCGGTACCTGCATGCGGATCTCTTCGATCTCGTCCAGCGATAGCTCGCGGGAGAGGATGACCCGGGTCAGGCCCATCTGATGCCAGAACTTCACCGTGGCCCAGTTGACCGCGTTGGCCTGCACCGACAGGTGAATAGGCATGTCAGGGAAGGCTTCACGCATCATCATGATGAGACCGGGGTCGGACATGATCAGCGCATCCGGCTTCATTTCTACCACAGGGCGCATGTCGCGGATAAAGGTCTTGAGCTTGGAGTTGTGGGGCTGGATGTTGGCTACCACATAGAACTGCTTGCCAAGCTGATGGGCTTCGTTGATGCCGAGCTGCAGGTTTTCGTGATCGAATTCGTTGTTGCGCACCCGCAGGCTGTAGCGGGGCTGGCCGGCATAGACGGCATCGGCGCCATAGGCGTAGGCGTAACGCATGTTCTTGAGGGAACCTGCGGGGGAGAGCAATTCTGGTTTAAACATGTCGGACTCTTCGTATCTGATTGCAAATCAGGACGACGCCACCTGATGGCGCCGTATGGATTGAGTAGCAGTGCGAGCCATTACGTGGTGCTCTGCCACCCGATAACGGTATATCCAGCCTGCACGCTTATAAAATATGCGCCAGATATTCGGGGTGCGAGATTGTACTCGCCCCCACGCCATCATGCAATTTGGCGGGGATAAAGAGGGACGGGGTGTCTCGCTGTCAGGCCCAGCGAGACAGGGGGGCGGGCATGGCATGGGCATAGCCCTGCTGATAGTCGCAGCCGAGCTGGTTGGCAATCTCGATGTGAGCCAGGGTCTCGACCCCTTCGCACACCACCTTCATGCCAAAGCGCTGCAGATACTCCACCAGACCAGTCAGCATCCGCAAGGCATGGCTACTCTTGTTCGCCTGCAGCAGCAGGGAGCGATCCAGCTTGATGATCTCGTAGGGGAGTGCCATCACCCGCTGAAAATTGCACTCCTGGGTGCCGAAATCATCGCAGGCGATATGAGCGCCGTGGCTGCGCAGCACTTCGATCAGCTCGCGATGTTTGCGATAGAGCGGCGCGTGTTCCAGCACCTCGAACCAGATCGCTATCCCCAGCTTGCGAGCCTGCAGGATCACCAGTAACAGCAGGTTCTGGTATGTCGAGCTCTCAAGTGCAGGATTCAAGTTGATGGAGAGAGAGCAGGGCGCATGGCGTGCCAGTACGGGCAGGTCACGCCAAATCGCTCTCAGTATCACTATATCGATGTCCAGAGCTTCACCCTGGCTCAGAGTCAGGAAGTCGATGCCCTGGTGGCCACGCCGGGCGGGATCCCAGCGCCTAGCCAGCGCTTCAAAGCCGATGATCTGGCGATCCTTGCCGATGATGGGTTGGTAAAACGGTACAGCGGCATCTGCCGCCAGCGGGGCCATTTCACAACTTGGGATCTCTTCTTTGAATGCCAACATGGCACTGGTCTCAACAGGCTGATAAATATGGGAGATCATATAATAGAAGGTCAAAAGGGGATGTAGGAATACTCCGATTGTTAGTTGTTGAATTAAGGTGAATGAATCGGAATATTCCGATTACTTAGCTGAATGCAACTATATAAACTGTTGCTGGATAAAAATACGTAAATACTCAGAATGTATAATTAATGGGGGGCAGCCATGGGAATTTAATTCACACCAACAGCAGGGGCTTTGAGGATATATCGTACAAAAAGAGGATGATTTTCACAATCAAGGTGCTCATTCGCAACGAGAAACATCATATTATTTGTTTGTGGTGAAAAATTGACCAGACATCCATGTGAGACGCATAAAGCTATATATCTGTGGTGCTGGTATTTGCTTCTGTTATGACTGGTCGTGAAATTTATGGGATGATAGTGAGAGACCGATGACAATATATTTAAAGTATGATCCTGACTTTCTATGTCAATAAAAATAAAACATGGTTAATTTTAATCGGCTGTTGCTTTACAGCTCGAAATATGATCAGCGCTGGCTTTTTCGCTGCCATTTCTTTTATATAGCTCCCCGGATTTTAGTTGGCAGAGAGGGCGTTTGGTGCAAACAACCATTGGCAAGCACCCGATTTTATATCTGATTAGCACAGGCCACTGCTGCGGGCATATTCAAAGAGGGCGCTGTCACTGTTGATGCCCAGACGTTGCATGGCACTCTTCTTTTGGGTGCTGATGGTCTTGATGCTGCGGTGCAGGTACTCGGCTGCCTGGGTAACAGACATACCGCTGGCCAGCAGCCGGACCACTTCAGTCTCTTTGGGGGTTAGTTGATTGACCCCGGCCTGCTGGGGCAGGCCCGCTTCGGCCAGCAACATTTTGACCGAACTGCCGATATAGGTGCGGCCAAGCAATACCTGACGAATGGCATCCGAGAGTTCGCCGATGACCGATTTCTTCAACAGCAGACCACTTATTCCTGACTGGATAAGCGATTGTAAAATGGCGTTATTGTGGAGTTGGGTCAGCACAATAATAGGCAAAGAGGGATAATCTCGTCTTAACTGCTGGATCATCACCAAACCGTCGCTGCGAATATCGCCGGGCATGCTGAAGTCGGTGATTAACAGATCACATGGATGTTGCTGCAATAAAACCAGCAATTCAGATACCTGATAGGCCTCGGCAATCACTTCACAGCGGGGTTGAATCTGCTCGATAAGAGCACGGATCCCGGTCAAGATCAGCGGATGGTCATCAGCAAGTATAATCTTGAAGGACATAAATGAGCCTCTTATAAAACAGCGAATAATATTCAGGCTATCAAACCTAGCATTTCTATACTACCGTGCGCACCCATTTTTTTCATGGCCTCCTCTTGTTGGGGAAATATATTTGAATCGTTATGCGTATATGCCATTCAATCATGCCGATAATCAAGCGGTTCATAATTATTGTCACTCTATTTCTCTTGACTCCATATGTTATTTCCGCCGATACCATTGCTATTCCCACTGTAGAGGTAGGGATATTGGCGGGTGGATGGGGTCCTTTTCAGCAGTGGGACGGCAAGGTCGCCTCCGGATTCAGCGTTGAATTGATGGAACAATTGGCCAAAAAGCTGGACTACCGGATTGCCTGGCAGGTTTACCCTGACTGGGAAGCCATGTATACCGATGCCTGCCGTGGCAAGCTGGATATCCTGCTTGATGCTTTTAACACTGAGGTGCGCCAGTGCGTCACCTATAGCCTGCCTTACTACACCTCGCCGACTGTGGTGGTGGTGCGCCAAGACAGCGCCCTGTTTCGGGATGTGAGCCGGTTGCAGTCCGCGAGCATTGCCATCGAAAAAGGCTTTCTGACCGAGAAGCTGGTCAAGCTGCATTATCCCAATGTCACACCGCGGCTCTTTGTCGATACTCGCCGTGCATTGCAGGCGGTTGAACAAGGTCGGGCAGATGCCTATATCGGCAACCTCCACGTGGCCAATCTGTTTATCGAACGTCACCCGGCGTTGGCGGTAGTTGCCCAGTCTCCCTTGTTGATGGAAACCCTGCACCTTGGCATTGCCAGCCAGAAACACACTCTTGCCATCCGGCTGGATACCGCTATTCAGGCGCTGACGGTCGAGGCGCGCAGTGAACTGGAGAAACTCTGGCTGGGGGAGAGTCTGGAGCCCAATTTTATGGGGCACAGCCATTTCTTGCTGCGTCCTGATGAGCGTGGCTGGCTCTCGATGCTGCCACCGCTAAAGCTGGGGTTGATCCCCGGCTGGGTGCCCTTCTCCTATCACGATGAGGAGGGCAATTCGGTCGGCTTGATAGCAGATTATCTGAACGTGTTGCAAGAGAAGTTGGGGTTGGCATATAGCGGTGTGCCGGTACGGCGCTGGCCCGAGCTGCAACAACTGCTGCTGCATCACGATGTGGATCTGGCGGTATTGCCAGCACGGATCATCGAGCGGTTGGTGGGGTGGCATGCCAGCGAGCCCTTTGCATCATTCCCGATGGTGCTGGTGACGGCACGTGGCAGCCTCCCTATCGGAGATCTCTCCGATCTGGCCGGCAAAGAGCTGCTGCTGACCGATAGCATGCTGATCCCCGAGCTAAGGGCGCTGGTGCCCGACCTTAAACTGACCACAACCCGTGATGCCAGCGATGGGCTCGCCCGTGTCGCTGCGGGGCAAGGGGATGCCTATATCGGCAATCTGGTGGTGGTCTCCCGTCTTATCACCGAGCTGTTTGATGACAGACTCCATATCGCCGCTCCCACCCCCTTCAAGGATGAACTGGCTGTGGCGGTACGTGAGCCATACGCGCCCTTGTTGCCTTTGGTGAACCGGGTGCTGGCCAGCATGAGCGACAAGGAGCAGCGCCAGATCCGCAACAGCTGGTTGGCGCTCAATTACAGCGAAGGGATCCCCAGAGCGAAACTGGTGCGCACCCTGCTGCCGGTCGGGCTGGCCGTCAGCTTGTTTATCCTGACGCTGCTGGTCGCTTACTGGCGCTTGCGGCAAGAGATCATTCGGCGGCATCAGGTGGAGCTGGCATTGGCCAGCGCCAAGGTGCGGGCCGAGTCTGCTGCCACCATAAAGGGTGAATTTCTGGCCACCATGAGCCACGAGATCCGTACCCCGATGAACGGCATCGTCGGTATGGCGGAGCAGCTCTCGCTGACCGGGTTGAGCGAAGATCAGCGCCAGATGGTGGAGATCATCAACCGTGGGGCACAGGGGCTGCATGCGCTGATCGACAACGTGCTCGACTACGCCAAGCTGGAGGCGGGCAAGATGGTGCTCGACGAAGTGCCGTTCCTGATGCGGGAGCTGATCGACAGCGTGCTGACCATGACCGTCAGCGAGGTACAGCGCAAGGGGCTGCGAGTCTATCTGCTGGCGGATAAGGAAGTGGCAGCCCGCTTTCATGGCGATGTGCTGCGGCTGCGTCAGGTCCTCTTCAACTTTGTCAGCAATGCCATCAAGTTTACCGAGCGCGGTTTTATCGAGCTTTCCCTTGCCCTATTGCAGGAGGAAGAGGGCAGGCAGCGGCTGCAGTTCGGGGTACGAGATAGCGGGATCGGCATGAGTGACGAGGCGCAAAGCCGGATCTTCAACGCCTTTGAGCAGGCGGAGAGCTCGACTACCCGCAGTTACGGCGGCAGTGGGCTGGGGCTCAGCATCTGTCACACCCTTGCCGGATTGATGCAGGGAGAGATTGGACTGCAGAGCTCACCTGGCCTTGGCACCTTTATCACGCTGACCGTGACTCTGCCGGTTGTGACCCACTCCGAGCCAGACCCGCACCTCGCTGGGATGCGCGCTGTCATCGAGTTGCGTGATGAGAAGCTGCGTCACACCCTGTTGTTGCACCTCGGTGCGCTGGGGGTGAGCTGCACCGGGCAAGCGGGTGGGGCGGATCTGCACTTTAGCGACAGCGAACAGGCTCCCAGCGATGCTATCAGGTTGGTAGAGCTGAATTCGCCCATGGGTTATCGGCGCGAAGCGGGGCGCTATCTGCTCAACAGCAATCCCCTGACCTGGAATGCGGTACGCGAGGTGTGCTATCGCCAGCTGGGATTGGCCGATGTCCTGTTGCCGACCCCGCTGTGTGAGCA
Source organism: Aeromonas lacus (assembly GCF_000764665.1). Taxonomy (GTDB): domain Bacteria; phylum Pseudomonadota; class Gammaproteobacteria; order Enterobacterales; family Aeromonadaceae; genus Aeromonas; species Aeromonas lacus. Next base: position 45,688 of record NZ_JRGM01000146.1, read on the forward strand.
GGCTGAAGCCGGCGAGCTGCTGCCCTACCGGATCCTGCTGGTGGAGGATAACCCGCTAAACCAGTCGTTGGTGATGCGCCAGCTTGGCCAACTTGGCTTGCATTGTGATCTGGCCGGGCAGGGTGAGCTGGCGCTGGAAATGGTGGTTCGTACTCCTTACGACCTGGTGCTGTGCGACTGCCAGATGCCGGTGATGGACGGCTACGAGTTCACCCGCAAGGTGCGCGAGCAGGAGGAGCAGGATGAGCGGTTGCTGATCATTGCCATGACCGCCAACGTGTTGCCGGAACAGCGCGAACGCTGCTTTGCCGCCGGTATGGACGATCTGCTCGGCAAGCCGGTACTGCTGGCTGGATTGCGCCAGATGTTGCAGAAGTGGCATATCCTCCCCTCCGAGCGGCTACTCGACCTCGCTGTGGTGAGCTCGCTGTTTGGCGCAGGTGAGCCGTTGCGACAGGCGTTGCAGCAGTGTCGTGACGAACTGGAGCGTGGACTTGGCATGCGTCCGCAAGAAGATATCGCCTTGGCCGAGTGGGTGCACCGTCAGGCGGGTACGCTCGCCATGATGATCCCGGAGGTAGCTGAGCAGGGCTGGCGGCTGGAGGAGCGGATCCGTCAACAAGGGGCCGCAGCGTGTGGCGATGAACTGGCGCGGTTTTGTGCACTGTTGCAGCAGCTGGTCGATGAGCTGGCGGTGTGAGTCGGTAATCTAGTGGATTGCCGCAAGCGCCATCTCGAAGCGCTGCTCGCGAATGGTGCGGGGCATGGCGCCATTGGTTGCACCAGCCAGCCACTCCCAGTCAAGCCTGGGGCTGCCCGCTTTGAAGCGCTGATAGGGAATACCCAGCTTCACTGTCACGAAGAGCGTCGTGGGCAGGCCCAGCTTGTTGCTGTAGCGAACCATCAGGTCGCCCTGATAGCCCTCCATGCGCTTTTTCAGCGCTTGCAGCGTGAGCCCGGTGGCATGGCCATGTTCGTCCCAGATCTCAAACATGATGTGAATACTCTGACAAAGGTGGTGATAAAGTGAACAGGATGGGTTGCAAATGCAACTGTCAGATCTGACAAGGGGAGAGACCGTATGGGCCAGAAAAGCGAAAACCCGGCGCTGGGCCGGGTTTTCTTGAATGATGGTGGAGGGAGAAGGATTCGAACCTTCGAAGGCAGAGCCGTCAGATTTACAGTCTGATCCCTTTGGCCGCTCGGGAACCCCTCCACAGGGGCCTTGCATATTGTGTTCAGGAAGATGGTGGAGGGAGAAGGATTCGAACCTTCGAAGGCAGAGCCGTCAGATTTACAGTCTGATCCCTTTGGCCGCTCGGGAACCCCTCCACGGGGTACTTCCTGATTGTCACTACTTTTGCACTTGAATGGTGGAGGGAGAAGGATTCGAACCTTCGAAGGCAGAGCCGTCAGATTTACAGTCTGATCCCTTTGGCCGCTCGGGAACCCCTCCCCAAGTGCGAGGCGCATACTAACAGATCTTCGCTCTTTGTGAACCCCTTGAAGCGTTTCTGGCAGCAAAAAATGACTGTTCGTCGATTTTTTGATACATCGTGCTCAAAATTCAGACTTATCAGCAAGTTGTGCGCTGCTTTTCTATGCAGTCCCGTTGCCTGCTCTGGTCGAAAAATTCAGAATTCGTTGAGGGACAGACAAAAAGACCGCCGGATGTGGCGGTCTGTTGCTGAATTGATCTTGTGCCAAACGCGATGATCAGCGCTGGAACGGGTAAATGGATCCCAGTTTCAGGATCTGGGTCAGTTCGTCCAGTGCACTGCGAGACTCCTGCACCAGGGTCGGATCACGCAAGTCATCCAGGGTCAGGCGGTCGCGATAGTGGCGATCGACCCAGCCATCGAGGCGGGCGAACTGACTGTCGTTGATAAGGCAGGACTGATTGACCGCCGCGAGTTCGGCATCGTTCATGGCGACCCGCAGCCGCAGGCAGGCGGGGCCGCCGCCATTACGCATGCTCTGCTTCACGTCCATGTAGTGAACGGCCTTGATCGGCGTGTTCATGGTCAGCAGCTTGTTCAGGTACGCCGATACCGCCGGATTGTCGCGGCATTCGGTAGGGGCGATGATCGCCATCTCGCCATTGGGCAGGGTGAGGATCTGGGTGTTGAACAGATAGGATTTCACCGCATCCAGCACCGATACCTCGGCGGTCGGCACCTCGATAAAGTGCAGCTCCCCTTCGCCAAACTTGGTCTGCACCTCGGCCAGCGCCTGTGCGGTGTTGAGAAATGCCTGCTGGTGGAAGAAGAGCACGTTCTGGTTACCCACCGCGATCACGTCGTTGTGGAATACCCCCTGATCGATCACCTCCGGATTTTGCTGGATAAAGACCACGCTCTCCTCATCAAGACCATGCAGGCGGGCGATGGCCTGACTCGCTTCCAGAGTCTGGCGGGCCGGATAGCGCTTTGGTACCGGGCGGGAGAGATCAAAGGCGCTGCGACCATAGACGAACAGCTCGACTCCCGCTTCGCCATAGGCACGGCAGAGCCGGGTGTGGTTGGCCGCCCCCTCATCGCCGAAGTGATCGTTCTCAGGCAGGTGAAGGTGGTGGCTGAAGTGGCGTTCGTTATTGAACACGGCACGCAGGATACGACCGGTGACATCCGGCTCGAGGGAGCGGTGAAATTTGTTGGTCAGGTTGGCGGGGGTGAAGTGAATGCGTCCATCCTGAGTATCGGCACTCGGGGAGACGGTGGCAGCGTTGGCGGTCCACATACTGGAGGCCGAGTAGCAGGCCGCCAGTACGGCAGGTGCCTGTTTGGCGGCCTGCTCCAGCACCCGGGCATCGCTGCCGGTAAAGCCGAGGCGGCGCAGGGTTGCAAGGTCAGGGCGCTCTTGTGGCGCCAGCACTCCCTGGGTCATGCCGAGCTCGGTCAGCGCCTTCATCTTGCGCAGCCCCTGCTTGGCTGCCTCTTTCGGGTTGGAGGCTTCCTGGGCGTTGTTCTGGGAGGCGACGTTGCCGTAGGAGAGACCGGCGTAGTTGTGGGTCGGGCCGACCAGTCCGTCGAAATTGACCTCGAAGTGCTTCATTGAGTACATCCTTTCGATTTTTATGATGGGTAGCGGATTCCTTCCGCGCACAATGCGTCGGGGTGGAGCCATTATAAAGAGATTTTATGTTTTTGTAACAAGCCGGTAACCAGCAGACGTTTTTATGTCGTTTCCGATATAAAAAGAGGGGCCGTATGGCAGAAAAATGAAAAAGCGGTTGCACCCGACGCTGACCCTTCGCATTAATAAATAAAGAAGCAGCGCGGTAGGGGCTGGTCAGGCAAATTGAGTCACAAGATTGCTTTTTCCCGCCAAATCTCTTATACAGCCCCACAAAACCGCACACCAACCCCGTCGGGTGCAATGAGGATAATAGTTACAGCATGGGCAAATCACTGGTCATAGTGGAGTCTCCGGCCAAGGCCAAGACCATCAACAAATATCTGGGCAAGGACTACGTGGTGAAATCCAGCGTGGGTCATGTTCGCGATCTGCCCACCAGCGGCAGCGGCAGCACAGAGCCCAAGAAACCCGTCATTCGCGGCATAAAGTTGAGCGAAACCGAAAAGGCAGCCAAGGAGCGCAAAGCTCTGTTTGCCCGGATGGGGATCAACCCGACCGCGGGCTGGCAGGCCAACTACCAGATTTTGCCCGGCAAGGAGAAGGTGGTCAGCGAGTTGCAGAGTCTGGCCGAAAAGGCTGACACCATCTATCTCGCAACTGACTTGGATAGAGAAGGGGAAGCGATCGCCTGGCACCTGCGCGAGATCATCGGTGGCGACGAGAGCCGCTACAAACGTGTGGTGTTCAACGAGATCACCAAAACCGCCATCAAGGAGGCGTTTGCCCAGCCCTCCGAGCTCAACATTGACCGCGTCAATGCCCAGCAGGCTCGTCGTTTCCTCGACCGCGTCGTAGGCTACATGGTCTCTCCGCTGCTGTGGAAAAAGCTGGCTCGCGGCCTCTCTGCAGGTCGGGTACAGTCCGTCGCGGTGCGTCTGATCGTCGATAAAGAGCGCGAAATCAAGGCGTTCGTGCCGGTCGAGTTCTGGGATCTCAACGCCGACCTGCTGACCGCCGAGAAGAGCGAGCTGCGGATGGAGGTGGTCAGCCGCAACGGCGCTGACTTCAAGCCGGTAACCCAGGCCGAGACCTTCGCCGCCGTCGCAGCCTTGGAAGGGGTCGACTACAAGGTCGTTAACCGGGAAGACAAGCCGACTGGCTCCAAGCCGTCTGCCCCCTTCATCACTTCAACCCTGCAGCAGGCAGCCTCTACCCGGCTGAGCTTCGGGGTCAAGAAGACCATGATGATGGCCCAGCGTCTCTATGAAGCGGGTTACATCACCTATATGCGTACCGACTCGACCAACCTCAGCAAAGAGGCGGTCGAGGCGGTGCGGGAATATATCGGCGAGCAGTATGGCGCCGCCTACCTGCCGGCCGAGCCTAACCTCTACGGTGCCAAGGCCAATGCCCAGGAAGCGCACGAGGCGATCCGCCCATCCAGCGTGTTGGTGACTGCCGAGATGCTGGAAGGGATGGAGCCGGATGCCATGCGTCTCTACGACCTTATCTGGTGTCAGTTTGTCGCCTGCCAGATGACGCCAGCTCAGTACGACTCCTCCACCCTGACCGTCAAGGCAGGTGAGTTCGAGCTCAAGGCCCGTGGTCGTACCCTGCGTTTTGCCGGTTGGACCAAGGCGCTGCCGCCGATGGGTCGCAAGGGTGAAGATACCCAGCTGCCGGCGGTAACTGTCGGCGAGGTTCTGAAACTGCTCAAGCTGGATCCGCGCCAGCACTTCACCAAGCCGCCCGCACGCTTTACTGAAGCGGCGCTGGTGCGCGAGCTGGAAAAACGCGGCATTGGCCGTCCCTCTACCTACGCCTCCATCATCTCCACTATCGTCGATCGCGGCTATGTGCGAGTCGATAGCCGTCGTTTCTTCGCCGAGAAGATGGGCGAGATCGTCACCGACCGTCTGGTCGAGAACTTCGTCGAGCTGATGAACTACGAGTTCACCGCCAAGATGGAAGACAAGCTCGATGGCATTGCCGAAGGGAGCCTCGAGTGGAAGAAGGTGCTGGATGCCTTCTACGCCGAGTTTACCCATGAGCTGGAGAAAGCGGACAAGGCGCCGGAAGAGGGCGGCATGCGTGCCAACCAGATGGTGCTGACCGATATCGATTGCCCTGATTGCGGTCGCAAGATGGGTATCCGTACCGCCACCACCGGTGTCTTCCTTGGCTGCTCCGGTTATGCCCTGCCGCCGAAAGAGCGCTGCAAGAAGACCATCAACCTGGTCTCTGCCGACGAATTCGTCTCCGCCACTGATGGCGAAGAGGCGGAAACCGAGGCGCTGCGTGCCAAGCATCGCTGTGGCGTGTGCGGCACCGCGATGGATGCCTACATCATCGACGACAGCCGCAAGCTGCACGTCTGTGGTCGCAACCCCGATTGCGATGGCTATGAAATTGAAAAAGGCCAGTTCAAGCTCAAGGGCTACGAAGGGCCGAGCATCGAGTGTGACCGCTGCGGCAGCGAGATGCAGCTCAAAAACGGCCGTTTCGGCAAGTACATGGGCTGCACCAACGAGACCTGCAAGAACACCCGCAAGATCCTGAAAAACGGTGACATCGCGCCGCCGAAAGAGGATCCTGTACCGCTGCCTGAGCTCAAGTGCACCCAGTCCGATGCCCACTTCGTTCTGCGTGACGGGGCTGCCGGTCTGTTCCTGGCTGCCAGCAACTTCCCCAAATCGCGCGAGACCCGCGCGCCGCTGGTGGAGGAGCTCAAGCGCTTCAAGGATCGCATCTCGGCCAAGCACAAGTATCTGGCGGGGGCCCCGCTCACCGACCCGGATGGCAACCCGGCCATCGTGCGCTTCAGTCGCAAGACCAAGGAGCAGTACGTGATGACCGAGGTCAACGGCAAGGCGACCGGCTGGACCGCTCACTACGATAACGGCACCTGGCAAGAGAGTTTGCCAAAGGCGAAGAAAGCCTGATGAGAAAGAGGCCCCGACAAGGGGCCTCTTTGCTTGTTGAGCAGCATATACTGAGTACCAGCTGCAAGGAGTGCAGTGTTGTAACAGGGAGGTGGTGATGGAGATACACGAGATCCGGCCGGGCATGAGCTGCATGACCCGTGAAGGGGCGGCCTATGTGTTGGAAGTGGACCGGCAGAGCTTGCTGGTGCTGTTGCAGCGCGAAGATGAAACCATTCCGGTGCAGGTTCGCAGCGACGAGATCCTGGCACCGCTGGAGTAAGCGTCAGGCCAACAATCACCACTTCAGGTGAAGAACAACATTAAAACGGCAGTAAAAACAGCAGCTCGGCCAGGTCGGGCTGCCACTGCCAATCCCGCATTCTGACTCGCCCGCCAATCACGGCAACCCCCTCCTCCTGCAACAAGCCGACCTGGGTGGCAAATCCCTCTGACCCTTTGGGCAACGAAATGGTACCGGCAGCGCCCAGCACCCGATGCCAGGGCAGCATCTTGTTGGTCTCCCGCAGTACCTTGCCTACCAGCCTTGCCCGCCCGGGCAGACCCGCCAGATCGGCTACCTGACCGTAGCTGGCTACCTTGCCTGCAGGAATCAGCGCGATGATCGCCTCGATTCTGGCCACTTTTTCATGGGAGGGGTGATACATGGAGAGTCTGCTGTTGCCGTTGAGTGGATGGGTCATTGTGGCTTCTCGGCGGGGCCGGGAGCAAGGCGTGGGAGAGGTTGGAACATCTGATATCAGGGGATGGTGGGGGCCTAAATGAAAAAAGGCGGCCTGAGGGCCGCCAAAGTAAAGACAACATTACCTCTGTGGCATCCGGTAGCGCACCTGCAGTTGGTCGAGGATCTGCAGCTGGCCGGGCAGCCGGGCGGCGAAGTGCTCCCACCCCTTGCGGGCAGGAGTGCTCCAGGCCACCTCGGCCGTGGCCAGCATGCGCGGGAACAACATGTAGTCGAGACGATCGCGCGAGATGATCAATTCTGACCACAAGGGGCTCAGCACCCCGAGGATGTTATCGCTGGCATGGAAATCGGCTGGGGCAGGGTCGCACGAGTAGATCTGCTCCAGATTGAGGGTTCCCGCCCAGTAGAGGCCGGGTTCGTGAATATCGGCGCTCCAGGCGAGATCCAGATAGAGGAACTGGGCGGGCGCCATCACCACCGGATAACCGGCCGCGGCAGCGTCCAGCCCCGCCTGAAAGCTGGTCCAGGCGCAGATTGCCGCTTTGCGGCTCACCTTGTCGCCATGCAGGATCTCCTCCCAGCCAATCATCTGTTTACCCCTAGCGGCCAGATAGCGCTGGCAGTGGCGCAGCAGATGGCCCTGCAGTTCGCGGCAGTCGGCGTATCCCTGCTCAATCATCAGCTGCTGGCAGGCGGGGCTATCGGTCCAGACACCGCTCGGGACTTCATCTCCCCCCATATGGATCTGGGAGCCGGGGAAGAGCTCGCATACCTCGTCCAGCACCGCTTCCAGAAAACGGTAGGTGCCGGGGAGGGCGGGGTTGAGCACGTTGTCGTCAAAGTGCTGCACCGAGCGGTAGCGGGAGCGATCAGCCTCCTCCACCAGCAGTTCCGGCAGCGCCTTGATGGCGGCGTGGCAATGACCAGGGATGTCGATTTCGGGGATGATGGTAATGCCAAGCCCTTCGGCATAGGCCATCAGCTCGCGCACCTCGCTCTGGGTGTAGTAGCCACCGTAGGGGTTGGGGCCGCCGCTCAGTTGCGGATCTATGGCCAGGTCATGGCCGCGCCAGGCACCCACGGTGGTAAGCTCGGGGAAGGCGTTGATCTCGAGGCGCCACCCCTCGTCATCGGTCAGATGCCAGTGGAAGCGGTTGAACTTGTAGAGGCTCATCAGCTTGAGCAGCCGCTTGATGGTCGCCGTGCTGTGAAAGTGGCGGGCGCAGTCGAGAAAAATGGCGCGAAAGCCAAAGCGGGGAGTGTCCTCCAGCGTCAGACAGGGGAGGCTCTCCCCGTGCTGCAGATACCACTGGGCCAGCGTGACCAGAGCGTGACGCCAGCCACTCTCGCCCGCAGCGGCGATCACTATCTCCTCTTCGGTGATGGTGAGCCGGTAAGCTTCGGGGGCCAGAGCTGTCTCAACCAGTCTGATCTCTGCGTCATGATCCTGCTCCAGTGTCAGCGATGTGAGCTCGTTGAAATGGCCAAGCAAGCCGCTGATATCGCGGACGGCGCTCACATGGGCCCGCTCTGCGAGGCGAAAATATCCCTCCTGCAGCACCAGATGAGCTGGCTGCGGCACTATGCCGGGCTGCGGTTCGACGTCCGGCAGGTCTGGTTTGCGGGCGGGGGGGGTCTCCAGCCCCAGCTCCTCTGCGGCCAGGGTCACCGGCAGCAGCTGGGGGACAGTGGTGGCTTCGGGCAGGCTCAGGAAGAAGCCCTGCGGCATGTCGGAGAGCTTCTTGATGGGGGTCTGGCGGCAGCAAAACTGGATCTCGTTGCTGCCAGCCTGCGGTATCAGCACCTTGTAGCTGCCGCTCTGGCGCTCAAGCTCGCCTCCTTGCAGCGATTCCGGGTCGATATGGCGTGCCAGACAGAAGTGCAGCTTCCACGCCTCCGCCGGCAGATTGAACAGGGTGAAGGCAAACCAGACATCCTCGCCGTCACGTCGGGTGACCCGGGAGTGGATCAGGGGTGTAGACATGGATAATCCTCTGATTGGGCAAACAGGATGGCTCCATCGAGCGCATCGCTTCTGGGGGCCACAAGGTTCAGCTCGCCAAGGCGTGGAGCCAGGCGGGTGCCGATACCGCCCAGCAGGGCGATCTCGGCGGCACCCAGCGACTTCATTCCCTCCAGCAGGGTGGTGAGCTGGGCGCAGGTCTCATCCAGTAGCTGGTTGGCGAGCTCGTCGCCATCGCTGGCCGCATCGAACACCCAGGGGGCGAAGCGGCCGTAGTCGGCGGGAATGGCGCGAGCAGCCCAGCGCACTACTTCGGCCTGATCCCGTTTGAAGTGGTCGAGCAAACGAATGGCCAGCGTGCTGGGTGGGAGGATGCCATCGTGGCAGAGCAGGGATTGCTGGATGGCGCGTAATCCCAGCCAGGCGCCGCTGCCGAGATCCGAAATCGGGAAGCCCCGCCCGGAGCAGGTGCGGATCTGGTGATTCTGATAAACCAGCCCGACCGAACCGGTGCCGGCGATCAGGATGGCTCCCTCCCGGCCACCAAAGGCGCCGAGGCAGGCGCCGAAGGCATCGGAGGTGAGCTTGACGCTGGCAAAGGGGAAGGGCATCTCGAGCAGGGCGTGATAGCAGTCGGCCAGCTCGGCGGAGGCGAGCGCCAGCCCGACCCCCATCTGTTGTTCGCACTCTATGCCGAGTCCGGCCGTAAGGCGGGCGCTGGCGATGGCGGCCAGCACATTGGCGTGAGCGTGAGGGATCCCCAGTTCCAGATTGGATCCGGCAGCGCGCCCTTCGCCGAGCAGCTTGCCGGCCTGATCCCGAATGCGGGCGCGGGTGTGGGTGCCCCCGCCATCGACCCCGACCCAGTACTCAATCATGGTGACCTCCCTGATCATTTCGATCTCTCAGGGCGTTTTGCCAGCTGATGGCCAGGGCAAACCAGGCGGCGTGGGGGATCCACTGCTCGCCCCAGCGCCAGTTCTGATCCAGTCGCTCTTTGTACTCCTGCGGGATAAAAGCCACCTCATTCTCGTCATCAAACCCTGAGGTGATGCCGTTGCAGATGCCCCCCTGCGCATTGGGATAACCGGCGGTATAGGCGGGGTTGTTGATGCCGTGGCCCGCCAGCATGCAGGCGTTGAAGGGGTTTTGCCCCAAGATCCAGTCGAGCTGGTGCTGACCGAAAGTGCGCAGCAACCTGCTCTGCTGGGGCAGTTGTGCTGCGGCGGCAAACGCCATGGCGGCCAGCGAGGCCAGGCGGGCGTTCTCCCCCTGCCACCAGTAACCGGACTCGTTGTTGTGGGGCATAAAGAAGCTGACGCGTTGCGCTTCATCCACCCCTTTCACATATTGGCGGGCGAGGGAGAAGGGGTTGCCCGCCCGGGCGCACAGCGCCAGCTCGGCGGCCAGTGCCTGCTCCACCACGGTTTGTACCCGGGCCTTGTATTCCTGATCCGGCTCTACACCTAAATATTCCAGCAGCGCCAGCACCGGCAGACCCGCCTCGGCGGCGTGGTAGTAGGGGCGCGAGCCATCTTCATTGGCTGACCAGTAGTGACCCAGCTCCGGATGGGGGCGCTGACGGGCGCAGAGCTTGCTGGCGCGGACTCTCGCCTCGGCCAGCCACTCGGAGCCGAAGGTGCGGGTCAGCTCCACTGCCGCCAGCAGGGCGCAGTAGTCGTCGATGATGTTTTCGACCCCGTCGTCCAGATAGGCGAGGTTGTGCTCGCACAGGTGCTGGTAGCCGCGTCTGGCTGCCTCGGCGTAGCGGCTGGCATCGAAGTCGCCGCTGACGCTCTCGCGGGCGGCGCGGGCCAGCGCGGCGATGGCCATGCCGCCCCCTTGCCGGAAACCGGCTTGCCAGTTGGCGGATTTGATCCCCTGCTGGGTAGCGTAGGCGCACAGCTCGCGCTGGGCGGGGTCCTTGCTCCACTTGTCGAACAGGGTCATGTAGAAGAAGCCCGACTCATCCTGCATCCGGCAGAGGAAATCGGCGCCGTGTAGCGCCTCGTCATTGAGCCGCTTGCAGAGGTTCACTCCGTCGATATCGCGGTGCTGGGCCAGCAGTTCCCGGCACTTGAGCAGGGCCCACACCACCATGGGGGTCTGCTGGGGGTTGAGGTAGTTGGCGTAGGAGAGGTGGCTCAGGTACTTGCTCATGTCGCCGCTGGCATCGAACCAGCCGCCGTGCACATCTTTGTGCTGGTCGGTGCCAAACAGGCGGGCGTTGCGGTCGGCCCGATCGAAGATACCGCTGGCGCGCTGTCCCTTGAAGTAGTGAATAACGTCCGAGAGGCAGCGGCTGGCCAACAGATCCTGGCCGATGGCAAAGCGGGTGGAGCGGACTATGCCTTGGGCAGTGATCGCCTCCAGCCGATAGTGGCCGGGCTCCTTGAAGGCGGAGAAGTCGGCACGCCAGTAAGCGCGGCCCTGCCAGCCGGGGACGCTGCCAGCAGCTTGCAGCGGAGTTTCAAACAGGATCTGGCCATCATCAAGGCGTTGCAGCCTGACATAGCCGCCGAGATCAGGGGCGGGGGAGGTTTGCAACAGGGCGACCTTGTGTCCGTCGCACTCGTAGCCCACCTGATTGATCAAGAGTTCCATCAAGGTATTACTCCTGTGGTTCACCGCTGGGCGGTGAGGCACATCACGGGGCTGTGGCCGCCCCGTATCGAGGCATGGCCGGACTGTGTTGTCCGGCCGGTATTGGGTTCACCTTCACTCGTAGAGGTAGCAGCGCACGAAGTGGTTGTCGGCAAGCTTGGTGATGGCAGGCAGACTCTCCTTGCAGCGGGGCATCGCCTGATTGCAGCGTCCGGCAAACGGGCAACCGCAGGACTCCGGTGTCCAGAGCGGGATCTCCCCTTTTCGGCCACCCTCCAGCTCGGCGTGGATGCTCTTTTCTGGATCCGGTACCGCCGAGATGAGCAGCTGGGTGTAGGGGTGCTGCGGGTGGTGCAGGATCTCGTCCACCTCGCCCCACTCCACCATGTGACCCACATACATCACCGCCAGATCTTCCGCCACATAGCGGGCGGTGGCGATGTCGTGGGTGATGTAGAGCATGGAGACCCCAAGCTCGTTCTTCATCTGCTCCATCAGGTTGAGGATGCCGATGCGAATGGAGACGTCGAGCATGGAGGTGGGCTCGTCCGCCAGCACCACCTCCGCCTCCACCGCCAGATTGCGGGCGATGTTGACCCGTTGGCGCTGGCCACCGGAGAGCTGGTGGGGGTACTTGGCCGCCGTCGCCTTGGCGGGGGTCAGACCGACCTTCTCCAGCAGGGCGTAGACCATGTCGGGCAGGTCTCTCTTGTCGATCACCTTGCTGTGCAGCAGCAGGGGGCGGGCGATGTGGTGGTAGATGGTGTGGGTCGGGTTGAGCGAACCGAACGGATCTTGCCACACCATCTGTACGCTCTGGCGATAGTCGAGCAGGGCGGTGCCCTTGTTGAACTCCTCCAGATCGTGGCCGCGATAGAGAATGCGCCCGGCACTGAGCTTGTACATCTTGGCGATGATCTTGGCGATGGTGCTCTTGCCGGAGCCCGATTCCCCGACCACCGCCAGGGCGCGGCCCCGGTGCAGGTTGAAGGTGATGTCGGAGAGCGCCCGCATCTTGCCACTCTTGATGGCATTGGAGTTGATGGGGAAGTCCTTGTAGAGGTGCTGGACTTCGATGATGGGTGCATCGGTTTTGGCGATTTGCATGACAGACATCCTTAACAGCCAGCGGCCTTGTCCAGATAGATCAGGTTATCTTGTTGTTCATCCTGCACGTCGTAGAGGTGGCAGGCGGCCTGTTGCCCGGGGCGGATCTCGGCCAATCTGGTGTACTCCTGGCGGCAGCGATCGTGTACCTTGCCGCAGCGGGCCTGAAAGCGGCAGCCGACCGGCACCTCCAGCAGGTTGAGCGGCGTGCCAGGGATCCCCTCCAGCACTTTTTTCGGCCCGTGCAGGGGCGGGAAGGAGTTACCAAGCCCTTTGGTATAGGGGTGCAGCGGCGCGGTCAGGATCGCCTTGGAGGGAGCGACCTCCACCAGTTCACCTGCATACATGATGCCGATGCGATCGCAGAACTCCACCATCAGGGAGAGGTCGTGGGTGATGAACAGAATGGAGAAGTTGAACTTCTCTTTCAGGGCATAGACCTTCTGCAGGATCTCCCGCTGTACCACCACATCGAGCGCCGTGGTTGGCTCATCCATGATGAGCAGCTCGGGGTTGAGCGCCATGGCGATGGCGATCACCAGCCGCTGGCGCATGCCGCCGGAGAACTGGTGCGGATAATCCTTGAGCCGACTCGGGTGGATATCGACGATGGTGAGCAGCTCCTGAGCGCGCTTGATCGCCTCGTAGCGGGTCATGCCGGGGTTGTGGGCCAGCAGCACGTCACAGAACTGCTCCTCCATCCTCAGTACCGGGTTGAGCGCGTTCATGGCGGACTGGAACACCACCGACACCTGTTGCCAACGGTAGGAGCGCAGCCGATCGTCGTTGTAGTGGAGTATGTTTTCCCCCTTGAACAGGATCTCGCCACCGCTGATGTAGGCGGGCGGCTTGTGCAGCCGCGCCACCGAGAAGGCGACGGTGGATTTGCCACAGCCCGACTCGCCGGCGAGACCGAAGATCTCGCCCTGTTTGATATCGAAGCTCACCGAGTTGACGGCGCGCACGTCGCCATTTTCGGTGATGTAGTCGACGCAGAGGTTGCGTACTGACAGCAGGGGATGCTTGTTCATGCTGTCTTCTCCTGTGCTGCAGAGAGCGGTGTTGCGGCCGGTGTGGCAAGTTTCTTCCAGCGGTTGAGCCCTTTGTGGGAACGCAGCTGCGGGTTGGCAATCTCGTCGATGGCGAAGTTGAGCAGGGCCAGGCCAGCGCCCAGAGTGGCGATGGCGAAGCAGGGAGCCAGTATCTCCCACCAGGCGCCGATCAGGATGGCACTGGAGGTCTGGGCGTTGTAGAGCATGATGCCCCAGCTCACCACGGTCGGGTCGCCAAGGCCGAGGAACTCCAGGGTCGCTTCGGTGACGATGGCGTAGATGATGGAGCCGATGAAGCTCACCCCGATGATGGAGATGAGGTTGGGCAGGATCTCCACCAGAATGATGCGCCAGGCCGGCTCACCCAGCACCTCGGCGGCGATGACGAACTCCTTCTCGCGCAGCGCCAGAGTCTGGGCGCGGATGACCCGCGCGCCATAGGCCCACGAGGTCAACCCTATTATCACCGCAATGACCGCCGGCGACGCCTCCCCGATAAAGCTTGCCAGCACCAGTAGCAAGGGAAGGTTGGGGATCACCAGTACCACGTTCATCAGGAAGGTGAGGCTCTCGTCCACCAGACCGCCAAAGTAGCCGGCGGTGATGCCGATGGCGACGGCCAGGGTGCAGACCAGCAGGCCTGCACTGAAGCCCACCAGCAACGAGATACGGGCGCCATTGGTGAACTGGGACCAGATATCGTGGCCCATGCGGGTGGTGCCCATTACGAACTCGGCGCTGGGCGGCTGGTGGGGGCGGGCAACCCGTTTGGTCGGCTCGTTGCTGGCCAGCAGGGGGGCAAACAGCGCCATCAGTACGAAGGTAACGACGATGACGAGGCCGCAGGCTGCCTTCTTGTTGCCCAGCAGGATCTTGAGAATAGTCGGCATACGCATCTTATTTGCCTCCTGTACGCAGACGGGGATCCAGGAAGACGTAGAGCACGTCGGCCAAGAAGTTGAAGCTGAGCATGGTGATGGTCATGATGAGCAGCTGCCCCTGAATGAGTGGGTAGTCGCGGGCCAGAATGCCCTGATAAAGGGTCAGGCCCAGGCCGGGATAGTTGAAGATAACCTCGGTGATGAGAGAGCCACCGATGACGAAACCGAGCGCCATGGAGAGGGCGGTGACGCTCGGCAGAATGGCGTTGCGGGCGCCGTAGTTGAAGATCACCCGGTTGCTGGAGAGCCCCTTGGCTTTGGCCATGGTGATGTAATCCTCGCCCAGCAGGTTGATCATGTTGTTGCGCATGGTGATGAGAAAGCCCCCCACCTGCACCATGGCCAGAGTGCCGACTGGCATGATGGCGTGGGTCAGGATGCTCTTGATGTGCTCCCAGCCCCAGTCCGGCGTGATCTCCGGGCTGTAGGCGTAGCCAATCGGCAGCCATTCAAGACTCACCCCGAACAGGAACAGGGCAAGCAGGGAGACGACTACCGGCGGAATCGCTTGCATCACCAGAGTGAGCGGGGAGAGGATGCTGTCCATCCGGCCGCCGCGATACCAGGCGGCGAAGATGCCGACGATGGATCCAACGGAGAAACTCAGAATGGTGGAGGTGCCCACCAGAAACAGGGTCCAGCCGATGGCGCGACCCAGTACGTCCGAGACCTGCTGTGGATAGAAGCGCACCGAGGTGCCGAGATCCCAGGTGAAGACACTCTTCACATAGGTAAGAAACTGGGTGCCGATGGGGCCGTCGACAAAGCCGAAGGTGGCCTTGAGCGCTTCCAGTGCGGCGGGCTCCATCATGGCGCCAGCGCGGGCAAACATCACGGAAACGGGATCGCCTGGCATGGCTCGGGGTAACAGGAAGTTGATGGTGGCGGCTACCAGAAAGGCAACCAGATAGAAGGAAAAGCGTCTCAGTATGAATCCCATGATGATACCTTTTACTGCAAGTCCGCCCCGCGTCGGGCATGGCTACCCCAACCCCGGCAGATGCGGGCAGAAGGGGGGATCAACGGGGAAGATGGCCCCTCGCAGGGGGCCGGGATTGTTTAGCTGTTTGGCTTGAGTGCCAGGATGTGCAGCAGACGCTCGGGGGTGTCCGGGTGGAGCTGCGGCTTGGCAACCGGGTTGTCAGCGCTGAACCAGCCATGGAAACGCTTGGTGCTGTACTCATACCAGGTCGGGTTGTTGAAGACCGGGATGATGGTCTGGTTGGCACCGACCCGCTCCTGAATCGCGAACATGATGTCCTTCTGCTTGGCTGCATCGGCGGTTTGGGTGAAGTCGTCGATCAGCTTGTCGAGCTCGGGATCCTTGTAACGGGGCGCGGCGAAGCGGTTGCCACGGTCACCCATGTTGCGTGAGTGGAACGCGGTCTCGAAGTACTTGTGCGGGTTGGCACCGGCAAAGTAGCCCTGCAGGGCGACGTCGAAGTCACCGGTGATCAGGTTTTCAGTCCAGACGGTCGCTTCCGGGGTGGCGGTCTTGGCGTTCAGGCCCAGTGCCTGCAGCCCTTCCACGCCGATTTGTACTGTGTTGACCCAGTCGGTCCAGCCGTTCGGTACCAGTACCTTGAACTCGATCTTTTTGCAGCTCGGGGTGTCGAGGAACTTGTCGCCGTCACAGTCCTTGTAGCCTGCCTCTTTCAGCAGTGCCTTGGCCCCTTCCAGATCGTACTTGTTGAACTTGCCGTACTTCTTGTCCACATCCGGGTTGTTCCAGGAGGCGAACGCCTTGCCGAGCCCCGACGGGTATTCGTTGACGGTCGGGTAGCCGTAGCCCGCGATGTCCACCATTGACTGGCGGTCCATCGCCATGGAGAAGGCGCGGCGGAAGTTGACGTCGTTGAAGGCTTCGTGGTTGCCCGGGTTTTTGGTCTGGAAGTTGACGTTGAACGCCACGGTACCGGAGGCCGGGAACCAGTACTTGTTGTTCTTCGGATCGTTGCCGACGTAGAGACGCTCGATATCCGGTACGAAGGAGCCGAACCAGTCGATGTCGCCCTTCATCACAGCAGCCAGCACCTGATCGTTGGTGGCCATCTGCGGCATGCGGATACAGTCGATGGAGAGGTTGGCGTTATCCCAGTAGTGCGGGTTGCGGCACTGGGTGTAGAGCTGGGCGGAGAAGTTCTCCACTTCGGTGAAGGGCCCGGTACCGACCGGTTTGTCGTTGGTAAAGGCAACCGGGTCTTTTACCGACTTCCACTGATGCTCCGGTACGATGGGCACCAGCACCAGATCGTTCACCACGTTGGTGTTGACCTCGGTCAGGTCGAACTTGACCTTGTTCGGGGCCAGCTTCTCGACGCTCTTGATCTGGGTCCAGATTGAGCGCTCATCCAGCGCCTTGTTGGCTTTGACCAGATTGAAGGAGAACAGAATGTCATCAGCGGTAAAGGGCTGACCATCTGACCACTTCACGCCGTCACGCAGATCGAAGGTAACGGATTTCAGGTCTTTGCTGAACTCGTAGTTGGTGGCCAGACGATAGACGGGTTTGCCACCCTGCATATCGTTGAAGATCACCAGCGGTTCATAGATGAAGTGACGGGTAGTGTGCAGCAGGCCTGCTTGCAGGAAGGGGTTGAAGTTCTTGACCCAGGCGGTTTCCTGCTGTGCAACCATGGTCAGCACAGTCTTGTTTTCGGCAGCCATGGCATTGCCGGCAGCACCGGCAAGCATCATGGTTCCCAGCATTACAGCGGTAGAGATTTTGGATACTTTGGCAAGCATATGTTTTCCTTTCTTATTTTTTTGGCATTCCCGAGGGTTCGCCTTGTTTGTGTGAGCACCGGTTTCGCATGCTGATGAGACCGGCCCTCGTTGTTGGTTGGGTGTCTGCACCCTTGTCGTTTTGTTTTCCAACACCCTTAGCAAAACAG
>NZ_JRGM01000147.1 GCF_000764665.1 Aeromonas lacus
GACTGAGCTATCTGGGCAAATGGTGCCGGCTACCGGAATCGAACTGGTGACCTACTGATTACAAGTCAGTTGCTCTACCTACTGAGCTAAGCCGGCACACTTTAAACCATTGTGCATGAACAAGTTTTTTATTTCATGGCACCAAAATTTGGTGCCCAGAGACGGAATCGAACCGCCGACACGGGGATTTTCAATCCCCTGCTCTACCGACTGAGCTATCTGGGCGTGGGCGCTATTAAACGGATTTTAAGGCGGATGGTCAACGGGAAATTTTACTTTTTGTCTCGTTCGTCTCTTTTTTGCTCAACATCACCCATTTTTCCCACTTCCTCGCCACTGGCACACCCTTTTCGCCGCCAGACTTTGGGTTCTTCCCCCTTGAGCAGGCGGGAGATGTTCTCGTGATGGCGGATCAGGATAAGGCAGGAGAGCAGGGAGACTGGCAGGGTGTATTCGGGTTTAAGCAGATAGGTAAAGAGCGGCGTCAGCAGCACGGTAATGATGGAGGCCAGCGAAGAGTAGCCGCTTGCCAGCAACACCAGCAGCCAGGTGCCGATGACAGCGCCCCCCATGGTGAAGCCGAGCGGCATCATGGTGCCCAGCGCCGTCGCCACCCCCTTGCCACCGCGAAAATGAAAGAAGATGGGGTACATGTGGCCAAGACAGGCGGCCACCCCGATAAAGCCGAGGTAGACCGGCTTTATCTGCAGATACCAGGCGAGATAGACAGGCGCCGTACCCTTGAGCACATCGAGCAACAGCACCACCAGTGCCGCCAGCCGGCCACCGAGGCGCAGCACATTGGTTGCCCCCGGATTGTGGGAGCCATGATCCCGCGGGTCGGGCAGACCGCTGCAGCGGGAGACCAGCACAGCACTGGATAGTGAACCACCCAGGTAGGCCAGAATAATCATCAAAATCGTCAGGGCCGTCATCTTGGTCGTTTTTACCACGATATGAATGGGGTATGATGCGGGCCACAACGCTGGCATGGGCCCATGCCCAACCAGAGCGCCTCGGCAAGCCTGTTGCCCGGCCAGCATCCCTGCGCTGTCATCACAGCCCATCAAGAGTAAAGAAGAAGTACAGTCATGGACAAGGTGTTTATTCGCGGACTCGAGGTTTTGACCACCATAGGTGTATATGAGTGGGAGAAAGGCATTCGCCAGAAGCTCCGTTTTGACCTCGAGATGGGGTTCGACAACCGCCCCGCCGCTGCAACCGACGACATCAATCTGGCACTGGATTATGCCGACCTCTCCAACAAGATCTGCGAGCATGTCACCGGCAAGGTAGTCGAGCTGGTCGAGACCATGGCCGAACAGGTAGCCATGCTGGTGCTCGCTGACGAGCGGGTGCAGTGGGTCAAGGTAACCCTCACCAAGCCGGGCGCCGTGCCCAATGCCGCCGGTGTCGGCGTCGAGATCCTGCGCCACCGTACCCCAGCGGCGAGCAGCAACTGATGACTACTATCTATATCAGCCTTGGCTCCAACATCGAGCGGGAGCGCCATATCCGTGCCGGGCTCGATGCCCTGCACGCCGAGTTTGGCGAGCTGCGGGTCTCCCGGGTATTCGAGAGCGAGGCAGTGGGCTTCAATGGCCGTCCCTTCTACAACCTTGTTGCCGCTGCCGAGACCGACCTGCCGCTGGTTGCCGTCTGCCAGCTGCTGCGCGAGATGGAGTTCGCCCACGGCCGCGAGCCGGATGCCAAGAAGTTCGCCCCGCGCACCCTGGATCTCGACCTGCTGCTCTATGGCGATCTGGTCTGCGAGACGCCGCTGGTGCTGCCGCGCGGCGAGATCCTCACCAACGCCTTCGTGCTGTGGCCGCTGGCCGAGCTGGCGCCCAGGCTGCGCCACCCAATCGATGGCCGCACCATGGACGAGCTGTGGGAGAGCTACGACAAGGCCTCCCAGCAACTGTGCCCCATTCTCTTTCACTGGGAAGCGCGGGAGCTGCTGCACCACTGATCGAAAAGGGCACCTCGCGGTGCCCTTTTCGTTGATGTGACTTCTTATCCTGTTCTTTCTTATCCTCTGGCCTGAGCCGAAGTCGTGCCACCGTCTCGCGCCAGCTGAGCGAAGATCAGCGCCGCCAGCATGGAGAGCAAGCCAACACAGAGATAGGTAAGGTGGAACCCTGCCAGCCACTGGCCGTTGGCGGCCGATGTGCCCGCCGAGAAGAGCCCCAGCAGGCTGGCGGCAATCGCCACCCCTAAACTCATGGAGAGCTGCATTACCACAGAGAGCAGACCGTTGCCGCTGCTGGCCAGCGTCGGGCTCAAGTCCTGCAGGGTCAGGGTGTTCATGGCGGAGAACTGCAGCGAGTTGATGGCGCCGAAGATCGCCAGCCAGCCCAGCAGCACGCCGTAGGGAAGCTGGTTGTCGATAAAGTAGAAGCTGGCGATCATGGCGCCGAGCAGCATGGTGTTGCCAATCAGGATCCGGCGATAACCCACCCTGGGGATGAGCTTGTTCACCAACGTCTTGGTCAGCATGGCACCGAGCACCGTCGGGATCATGGTCATCCCCGCCTTGCTCGGGGAGAAGCCGAGCCCCAGTTGCAGAAAGAGCGGGGTGAGGAACGGCATGGCACCGCTGCCAAGACGGGCAAACAGGTTGCCCCAAACCCCGATGGCGAAGGTGGCGGTCTTGAACAGGTTCAGGCTGAAGAGCGGCTGCTCCGCATTGGCGGCATAGAGCCAGTAGCTCGCCATCGCCGCCAACCCGAAGATCAACGCAAACAGCGCCCAGCCGGTGGAGATACTGTGCTCCCCCAGCCCCTGCAAACCGACCGACACCAGCACCATGCCGAGACTGAACAGCACGAAGCCCTGCCAGTCAAAACGGGCGGTTGCCTGACGCAGATCGGGCATGAAGTACCAGCTCGCCATAAAGCCGATCACCCCCACCGGCAGGTTAATCAGAAAGACCCAGTGCCAGCTCGCCACCTCGACCAGCCAGCCACCCAGCGCAGGCCCCATCAGCGGGCCGAGCAGCCCGGGAATGGTGACGAACGACATCACCTGCAGCAGCTCCCGCTTGTCATAGACCCGCAGCACCGCCAGTCGTCCCACCGGCATCAGCAGCGCGCCGCCAATTCCCTGCAGCACCCGAGCTGCCACCAGCATCGAGAGCGAGCCGGAGGCGGCACAGGCCAGCGAACCGAGTGTGAACAACGAGATTGCCGCCAGATAGATGCGACGGGTACCGAACCTGTCAGCCAGCCAGCCGGAAGCCGGGATAAGCAGGGCCACCGTCAACATGTAGGCGATCACCACCGACTGCATCTGCAGCGGGCTCTCCCCCAGCGTCTCGGCCATGCTGGGCAGGGCGGTATTGAGAATGGTGCCATCCAGCGACTGCATGAAAAAGCCGACTGCCGCCAGCATGGGCAGCCACTTGCGCTGGGCCGGGGTCACCCCGAGTGAAACTTCCGCCATAACAGACCACCTCCACTTCAGGAATAAAAAGACCCGCTCTCGTTGTTACGGGCGGGTCATGTCAGACATCAGGCATCCGGCTGGCCAAGCATGGCCTTGAGCTGCTCTTCGAGGCTAGGCTCGGGAGCCTTGAGCGTATCAAGGAACAGCCGCTCTATCCCCGCCTTGTCCTGAGTTTTCACAATAAACACCAGTCGGGACTGGGCCTTGCCCTCCGGCCACTCACCCAATGCCTGCAGCGGATAGAGCTGGCCGTGGACACCGTGGATCACCACAGGCTGGCTCTCCCCTTCCAGCTGCAATATCCCCTTGAGGCGCAGCAGGGCATCGCCGTATTGGGCCTGCACCGCATCGATGGCAGCCAGCAGACGGGATGGCTTGAGCGGCTCGCCGATGCGCAAAGAGAAACTCTCGATGTTGCCATGCTCGAAGTGGGTGGGCGCCGCCGTGCCCACCTTGGCGGCGAACGGCTGCATCTTGGGTTGCATCGGTGACGCCAGCCCCTGCTTGGGGGATTCGGTGCGCAGCCAGGCCAGCAGCTGGCGCACATCGCGCCCCGCCGCCTCGTTGTAGGCCCCCAGCTTCTCCAGCACCGCTGACGAGAGCTCGCCATTGGTCACCAGCTCGATAGGCGCCGCCGGATTGAGGGCCGCCAGCTGGGTTTCAACCCGCGCCAGCTGCTCGCCATCCACCAGATCGCCTTTGCTCACCACCAGCAGATCCGCCAGCGCCACCTGTTTCACCGCCTCATACTGAGCCGCCAGCTGCTGCTCGATATGACCGGCATCCACCACGGTGACAGTGCCATCGAAGCGGTAACGCTGGGCGATAAATCCCTCTTCGCGCAGGGTAAAGAGCACAGGGGCTGGATCCGCCAGACCTGTGGTCTCGATAATGAGTCGCTTGAACGGTTTGATCTTGCGCTGGATGGCCTTCATAAACAGCCCCTGCAGCGCCTCCACCAGAGAGCCCTGCACCGAGCAGCAGATGCAGCCGGAATCGAGCAGCATCACCTGCTCATCCACCTGTTGCACCAGATGGTGATCCAGCCCTACCGAGCCGAACTCGTTGATCAGCACCGCGCACTCGCCGAGCTCCGGCTGCTTGACCCAGTGGTTGAGCAAGGTGGTCTTGCCGCTACCGAGAAAGCCGGTCAGCAGGGTCACTGGTATACGGGTATCTTGCATATCGGTCATGTCAGATCCTTACCGGTTGGCAAACAGGTCGCTGAGCCAGCGGTTTTCAAAGCGGCCGTGCGGGTCGAGCTCGGCTTTCAACGCCACAAAGTCGTTCCAGCGTGGCAGCAGGGCCGGGAAGTCGTAGAGATCCATCGCCAGATGTTTGCCGAAATGGGGAATGCCGCCGAGCGGCACCAGCAATTGCTGCAGCTCGCGCATCTGCTCCATGGAGCCGTTGACGAAGGTGCCATCCGCCGCCAGATAGACTAGAAAACCGATCCAGCAGACCGACTGATCATAAGCGGCGCTGAGCCAGGCCTCGGAGGGGCCGGTGCAGCGCAGAATAAAGGGGTAGTGCAGCACGCCCGGATTGGCCTGCTGCCACGCTTGCAGGGTCTCCAGCGCCTCGTTCATGCGATGAAGCGGCACCGCCACCTCGCAGTTGATCTGGGGCGCAGGGATCCCCTTGCAGAGGATCTGGTAGACGTTGCCCACCAGATCGGAGGCATCCTTGAAGCGGCGCACCGTCTCGAAGTGCTCACCGGCCAGCGCCTCATCCTTGGTATCTTTCGCCATCTTCTGCAGGGTGGCATCTATGGTGGCGTTCATGCGGGCGTCGATATCGCCATCCAGCAGCAGCGGCTCGCTGCCACCGGCGCGGTAGCGGGCCACCTCCTCATCGGAGGCGGGATCCACCAGCCAGATGTGGCTCTCGTCGGTCCAGGCAAACCACCAGCTCTTCACGAAGCCGTGCTCGCGGTTGAGCCGCTCGTTGTGCTCCAAGAGGAAGGGGTAGTCGGTGGTGAACTTGGTGCAGCGCATGATGCGGTTGGGCACGGTGCGCAAGGTGACGTCGAGCAGGATGCCGAGCATCCCCATCCCCATCACGAAGGCGCCGAAGCGCGGGTCAGAGCGATCAACCCGGATGATGTCGCCATTGGCCAGCATCACCGTCATCGCCTCTACCGCATCGCAGAGGGCTGACTGATGCAGCCCCTGACCGTGGGTGCCGGTGCTGAGCGCGCCGCCCAGGGTCTGGATACCGATAACGCCGGGGGATGCGGGCAGCATCCGCTCCATGGCGATCAGCTCGGCATAAACGATATCGAGGGGAGTCCCTGCCTGATAGGTCACGGTATCAGCGGTTTTGGCCAGCTGGCCGCGCAGGTGGTGCAAGTCCACCAGCAGCGCCTGACTGCCCTCGGCATAGACGCTGTGAATGGGTTCGAAAGAGAGGCCGGAACCGATAAGACGCAGCTTGCGCTCGGGGTGTTCCCGCAGCAGCGCCTGTAGCTCATCGCGGGTTTTCGGGCGCCACACCTGATCCAGCGCCCCGAGGGGATTGGTTCTCGACCAGTTGAACAGCACCTCCCGATTACCAATCGCCTTGATGCTGTGAAATGCCTGGAACTGAACCGTCATACCGCGCCTCATCTCTTGCTGACGTCAAAATGAGCGACGATTCTACCGAAAAGCGGGCGCCAAGGCATGGAAAACAAGACCCTGCCAATCTGGTGGAATTGGTCTCATTCCCGCTATCGCCACATTATCGGAATCATTTGGTACTGGTCGGCGAGTCTCTCAGACAGTACCCGGGATATCGCCCGCCAGCGCGGTGGCCGACTCTTCCTGCTCCTTTGGCAACAGCTCGTCGCAGAACTGGCGCAGCGGCATGGGACGGGCAAACAGGAAGCCCTGCAGATAATCGACCCCCTTGCTTCTGAGGTAGTCAGCCTGCCTGCTGGTTTCCACCCCTTCCGCCACCAGCGCCAACCCGAGGCGAGTCGCCAGATCGATCACGTTGTCCACGATATGCTCCGAGAGCGACTCGGTGCCGATACGGGCGATAAAGGACTGGTCGATCTTGAGGTAGTCGACATGGAACTGCTGCAGATAGATCAGGCTGGAGTGGCCAGTCCCGAAATCGTCGATTGCCAGCTTGACCCCCATCTCATCCAGCTGACGGAACAGGGAGAGAGTCTTGGGATCCGCCACCAGCAGCTCACGCTCGGTCAACTCCAGCACCAGAACCACCTTGCCGGGGGCAAAGTGATCGAGGAAGAGCCGGCACTCCTGCAGCAGGGCAAAGTCGTGACAGTGAGCGGCGCTGATATTGAAACTGATATGAAAACCATCGGGCAAAGAGCGTTGCACCCAGCTCAGCTGAGCTGCCACGTTGCGCATCATCTGGCTGGTCATGGGGACGATCAGCCCCGACTCCTCAGCCTGCGGAATAAAGAGGTCGGGGCGGATCACCCCTTCGGTGGCATGATTCCAGCGCATCAGCACCTCGGCCCCCATCATCCGCCGGGTATCGCTGGCCACCAGCGGCTGCAGATAGGGGACAAACTCTTTCGCCCGCAGTGCCCGGCGCAGCTCATCTGTCGGAGAGCCAGGTCGCCCAAGCACCCACCACACCAGCAGGGAGAGCAACAGGGATGCGCCAGCCAGCGACAGTAGCGCCGTCTGGCGAGCTTCCCACAGCGAACGCCAGTAGAGCGGCATGGTATAGCCGGCATAGATGGTGAAGGGGTAACGCTGGGAAGAGAGTTCAAGGCTGGTGCTGTGGTGCAATCTGGGCAGGCGTTCGAGATAGCGACCCGACTCGCTGAGCCAGGCCGAACCGACCTGCAGGAATAGCTCGCTCGGCTTGCCGCTCAGGGAGAGCATGAAGCTGAGCTGGGTACTGTCGATGGCGCTCAGGGCCGCATCAACTCCCTGTTCGAGACGCACCACCAGCAGCGGGTGATTCTTGCGTACCCGGTTGCCGCTCATCAAAAGCAGCTTGCGCCCGGTGTAGATAGTACCGTCGTCTGCGTCATTGGCCTCGCCAAACAGCGAGGTACAGTTGATCACCCCATCGCGCACCAGATTGACCGAACGCAGAAACGGTTCGAGCGCAACCGTCTTTCTCAGGATCAGCAGGTTCTGAGCACAGGGAGCATTGACCAGCGGCAATACCTCCCGGTTGGCCTCCTCGGCCCTGTCCAGCATCTCCTCCAGCAGCAGCCTCGCCTTGTGTGCCGAATCGTGAGAATCAGATTTCAGATCCTGCACATAAGTGCTGTGAATGATCCAGCTGCCCACCAGAAGCGGCAGGGAAAATACCAACAGGGCACTGCCAACACGCAGCCTGGTTCGGGAGAGATCGATCCGGAATAGAAACATAGAGAGCCACGCCACAGTTGGTCAGAGCCGCCCGCAGGCAGACATCCACGTCATACCGACCAACGCAGGGATCTCCCGACTGGTCATAACCAAACAACATAACGCAAA
The DNA here is from genome assembly GCF_000764665.1 of Aeromonas lacus. Classification (GTDB taxonomy): domain Bacteria; phylum Pseudomonadota; class Gammaproteobacteria; order Enterobacterales; family Aeromonadaceae; genus Aeromonas; species Aeromonas lacus. Next base: position 7,899 of record NZ_JRGM01000147.1, read on the forward strand.
GCACTTATAAAACGAACAGCCAAAACAGTGGTTGGATCACAGCGCGCAGCAACAAGCTTCGAAAGAGGCTCAAGAATAGAAAGCCGCAAAATAGAAATGCCGCGTATTACGCGGCATTTCTCGTTACAGCTGTGCAGTGAGGCGTTAAACCGCCTGCTGCAGGATCACCGCATCGGCCTTCTTGGTATAAGAAGCGATCTCGTTGAAGTTGAGGTAGCGGTAAGTATCTGCCGCAGTGGCATCGAGCGCCTTGGCGTATTGCAGGTACTCCGCCACGGTCGGGATCTTGCCGAGGATGGCGGCAACGGCTGCCAGCTCCGCAGAGGCCAGATAGACGTTGGCACCTTTACCCAGACGGTTCGGGAAGTTACGGGTAGAGGTGGAAACCACGGAGGCCCCTTCCGCGACCCGTGCCTGGTTACCCATGCACAGGGAACAGCCCGGGATCTCGATGCGGGCACCGACCCGGCCGAAGATGCCGTAGTAGCCCTCTTCGGTCAGCTGATCCTTGTCCATCTTGGTGGGCGGCGCGATCCACATGCGGGTCGGCAGCTCGCCCTGATACTTCTCGAGCAGTTTGCCAGCGGCACGGAAGTGACCGATGTTGGTCATACAAGAACCGATGAACACCTCGTCGATCTTGTCGCCAGCCACGTCGCTCAGCAGACGGGCATCGTCCGGATCGTTCGGCGCACACAGGATCGGCTCCTTGATGGTGGCCAGATCGATCTCGATGATTTCGGCGTACTCGGCATCCTTGTCCGCTTCCATCAGGGTCGGGTTGGCCAGCCACTCTTCCATCCCCTTGATGCGACGGGTGATGGTGCGCGGGTCGCCGTAGCCTTCGGAGAGCATCCATTTCAGCATCACGATGTTGGACTTCAGATACTCGATGATCGGCTCTTTATCCAGCTTGATGGTGCAACCGGCAGCGGAGCGCTCGGCGCTGGCATCAGCCAGTTCAAAGGCTTGCTCCACTTTGAGGGTCGGCAGACCTTCGATCTCGAGAATCCGGCCGGAGAAGATGTTCTTCTTGCCCGCTTTCTCGACGGTCAGCAACCCTTTCTGGATGGCGGCGTAGGGGATGGCATGAACCAGATCACGCAGGGTGATGCCCGGTTGCAGCTCGCCCTTGAAGCGCACCAGCACGGATTCCGGCATGTCCAGCGGCATCACGCCGGTGGCAGCGGCGAAGGCCACCAGACCGGAGCCCGCCGGGAAGGAGATACCGATGGGGAAACGGGTGTGGGAGTCACCACCGGTACCCACGGTATCCGGCAGCAGCATGCGGTTCAGCCAGGAGTGGATGACACCGTCGCCCGGACGCAAGCTCACACCGCCGCGGTTCATGATGAAGTCCGGCAGGGTGTGGTGAGTCTGTACGTCGATGGGCTTGGGATAGGCCGCAGTGTGGCAGAAGGACTGCATGGTCAGATCGGCGGAGAAGCCGAGGCAGGCCAGATCTTTGAGCTCGTCGCGGGTCATCGGGCCCGTGGTGTCCTGGGAGCCGACCGTGGTCATCTTGGGCTCGCAGTAGGTGCCCGGACGAATGCCCTTCACGCCGCACGCCTTGCCCACCATCTTCTGGGCCAGAGTAAAGCCTTTGCCGGTATCGGCCACCGGCTGCGGACGGCGGAACACGGTGGAGAACGGCAGACCCAGCGCCTCGCGGGCCTTGTCGGTCAGGCCACGACCGATGATCAGCGGAATGCGGCCCCCGGCACGCACTTCATCGATCAGCACGTCGGTTTTCAGTTCAAACTGCGCCAGCACCTGCTCGGTACCGTGCTTGCAGATCTTGCCGGCAAACGGGTAGATGTCGATCACATCTCCCATCGCAAGTGCAGAGACATCCACTTCGATGGGCAGTGCGCCGGCATCTTCCATAGTGTTGAAGAAGATCGGGGCAATCTTGCCACCCAGCACCACGCCACCGGCGCGCTTGTTCGGCACGAACGGAATGTCGTCGCCCATGAACCAGAGCACCGAGTTGGTGGCGGATTTACGGGAAGAGCCGGTACCGACCACATCGCCCACATAGGCCAGCGGGAAGCCTTTCTCTTTCAGGGCATCAATGGTCTTGATGGGGCCGACGGCGCCATCCTTGTCCGGGGTAATGCCGGGACGAGCGTTTTTCAGCATCGCCAGCGCGTGCAATGGAATATCCGGGCGGGACCAGGCATCCGGCGCCGGCGACAGGTCGTCGGTGTTGGTTTCGCCGGTTACCTTGAACACGGTGACGGTGATCTTCTCTGCCAGTTCAGGACGGGAGAGGAACCACTCGGCGTCGGCCCAGGATTGCATCACCTGCTTGGCATGGGCATTACCCGCCTTGGCCTTCTCCTCCACGTCATGGAAGGAGTCAAACATCAACAGGGTGTGGGAGAGGCCCTTGGCAGCAAGAGGAGCCAGGGTCGCATCGTCCAGCAGGTCGATCAGCGGCTGAATGTTGTAACCACCCTGCATGGTGCCCAGCAGTTCAACGGCTTCGGCGGCAGTCAGGATGGGAGAGTGGGCTTCGCCCTTGGCGACGGCAGTGAGGAAACCGGCTTTGACATAGGCCGCTTCATCAACACCGGGGGGAATTCGGGAGGACAACAGCTCTTTCAGAAAGTCTTGTTCGCCGGCGGGCGGGTTCTTGAGCAGCTCGACCAGGGCGGCGACCTGCTCTGCGTCCAGAGGTTTGGCAACCACGCCCTCGGCAGCACGTTCTGCGACGTGTTTACGGTATGTTTCAAGCACGACTAATTCCTCTTTGGTCTTTTTTTGGGGTTCGCCCACGCTCGCGGCGATCGTCCTTGCGGGACACCCCGTAGGGTGCTCCCCACTATATAAGTTTTAACGACCAATTAAAATCCAAACCCTGTTAACCAATTCAACACAAAACCGTAACCAATTAAACAGGCTGGTATTTTTTGAAAATTAAATGCCTGTCATAGCTTCGAGTTAACAAATTGGCATCATTTTCCCATTATTGGAACGTAGTGCCCAATTGCAGATAGAAGACGCCATTTCCCTCCTCCGCCATGCCGTAGCCGAGGAACACCGGGCCAAGGAAACTCTCGACCCCGACATAGACGGAGCCGGCGGTGAAGGAGCTGTCAAAGCTGATATCTTCGCCCTTGTCCCACACCCCGCCCTGCTCGAGGGAGCCGCCCAGATAGAGCGGCATCTTGAGAGCACCGAAGTCGTTGTCTGCCACCCGGTAGATGTAGCGCAACCCGCCAAACAGGCTGTAGCGACCACTCAGCTGATAACGCTGGAAGCCGGAAAGACGGAACAGCCCTCCCAGATCCTGGATATAGAGCGGCAGCGCCTCCTGACTGCTGGATCCACCGCCCTCCAGCATCAGGTTGAGGCTGTGACGACCCCACGACCAGGGCTTGATCATGGAGAAGTTGTAGTTCCACCCCTCATCGCGGCTACTCTGCTCCAGCTCTCCCCCGGTCAGATCGACATGGGAATAACCCAGCTTCATATCCCACTTCTCGCCCGAGTAGGGGAAATAGAGGCTATCCAGGGTATCGTGCTCAAAACGGATGAAGGGCCCCCAGGCGGTGGCATCCACACTGGTATTCTTGAAGTTTTTCAGATCGATATTGCCCACCCTTCCCTCAAGCCCCGTGTAGATGCGGCTCCATGGCTGGCTGTTCCAGCCAACGGCCAGATCGGAACTGAAGAAGGAGTAGTCGCTGTCGAGATAGTTGAATGTATCCGGCTCGGAGCTGAAGATGCGGCGCTGGGTCTTGTCATAAGCCAGGCTTGCCTCGCCAAAGAAGGTCTGGGATGGCTCCAGCGGGGTATAGAAGTCGGTCTTGATATGTTTCGCCGTGCCAAGCGACGCTTCGGTCAGCCACTCCCCGCCCCAGTTGTTGACGTTGGTGAGGGTGTAGGACATGCCGACGTTGTAGTTGGAGGTGTTCTCGAAATCGTCGGAGAAACCGAACTGGAAGTTGAGGTAACCCGGCCCCCAGTTCTTCTCGCTGGCATCGACCACCAGCACGTTCTCGCCATCGCGCTCATCCACCTCGTAGGTGATGCGATCGAACGACTCCAGTGCATAGAGGCGGCGAATGCCCGCCTCCAGACTCTCGTTGGTCTGGATCTTGTCCGGTCGCACATCCAGCATGGCGCGCACCGTCTCGTCGGAGAGGCGCGACTTGTTGATGATCTCCACCTTGTCGATGTAGTAAGCGGGCAAGCCGCTGCGTTCGGCACGGCGACTCAGCTTGCGGTTGCGGTACTCGTTGTAGCGCTCCTTGCTCAGGGAGAGCTTGTCGAGCTCCAGCGACACCTTCTCGGCCGCCGCCTCGCCTATCTTGATCCCCTCCGGCATGCGGGCGAAGTCAGCAATCCCCATGTCGCCAAACTCGGGGGTGAGCAGGATATCCCTGGGCCCCAGCAGCGCCTTCTGCTTGTCGGTGCCGACCTGGGTCATGTAGGTAGTGAGCTGGTCGATCATGGCAAGGCCCGATTTGAGGGACTCACGGGTGCGCAGCCTGGCACTGATATCCACCGCGATCACCACATCGGCTCCCATCGCCTTGGCCACGTCCACCGGCATGTTGTTGACCGTACCGCCATCAGCCAGAATCCGGCCATCCCACTCCACCGGCTTGAGCGCCCCCGGAATGGACATGGAAGCCTGCATCGCCTTGGCCAGACTGCCGTGATCGAGCACGTAAGGGGTGACCGTCTCCATATCGGTTGCCATGGCACGATAAGGAATCGGCAGATCATCGAAGCTCTTCAGCGCCGGCAGGTTGGAGGTGGCAGTCCGCAGCAGGCTGGCCATAGATTGGCCCTGAAAGAAACCATCCGGCAGCTGAATGGTGTCGCCATTGACGCCAATATCGGTGCGCAGCTGATACTTCTCGGTCTGCTGCTTCTTGCGCAGGGAGAGTTCGTCCCGACCAACTTTGTCCTGATAACCCTTGTTCCAGTCGATGGCCAGCGTAGTGCGCTCCACCTCCTCGGCGCTGAGCCCCATGGCGTACATGCCCGCCACATAAGAGCCCATGCTGGTGCCCACTATGATGTCGACCGGGATGCGCTTCTGCTCCAGCACCTTGAGGATACCGATATGGGCCGAGCCCTTGGCTCCGCCGCCACTGAGCACCAGTGCCACCTTGGGGCGGCCACCATCAGCGGCCTGCACCAGCAGCGGCATGGCCGCCAGCATAATCAAAAGCAGTCGGGTCCATCCCGCACGAACGCTGCGCATCATATTTTCCATCTTGTTCAGGAAGCCGGTCACCAGAGATGGCCTCTACTATAAGGAGCCGGAGCACAAGCGCAACCGGCATTCCGGCCAATTCAGCGCCTCACGGATCTATTCGTCCGCCAGCCCCTTGTGAGCGCAAACGCAATCCATAAATAAAGGGCCGAAAGGCTCATGGGTGCCCCCTCTCTGCCGCTAATATGAGAGTCGTCAATCTCTACCTTTTGAGCACTTATATGCTGGCAACCCTGACCCTCAAACAGAAAATTCTGGCAACCGTCACCCTGGCCGTCGTTATCTCCTGCCTGCTGGTGGGCTACTTCAGCCAGCGCGCGGCGCAACAACTAATCGAAAAGCGGATGTTCGAACAGGAGCTGCCCAACCTGACCCAACGGATCAGCAAGGAGATCGAGCAGGATCTCAACGGCATCGCCCGCGCGGCGCAGCAGCTGGCCACCGACCGCTTTATTCTCGACTGGGTGGATCGGGGCATGCCCAAGGAGCAGGAGCCACTGCTCATCAATCAGCTCAAGGATGTGGCCAACCAGTACGGGCTAGTCACCGCCTCCTTTGCCGATCGCCAGACCGCGGCCTACTACAACCAGGATGGCTTTCTGCGCAACCTCACTCCGGCTCAGGATGCCTGGTTCTATGACTACACCAAGAGCCAGAAGGAGATGACTCTCAGCATCTTCCGCGAGAGCACTGGCGAGATGAAGCTGTTCGTCAACTTCCAGCAGCTCAATGGTCGCGGACTGGCCGGCTTTGCCAAATCCCTCGACGCCATGGTTGCCATGGTGTCCAACTTCCGGCTGGAAGATAGCGGCATCGTCTTTATGGTCGATGGCAGCGGCAAGGTGAAATTGCACCCCGATGCCAGCCGGATAGAACGTGACAACCTGAGCCAGCTGGCAGGCAGCGACAGTGGCAGCCTGCTGGCCAAACGTCCCTTTGCCGTGATCAGCGCCGAAGTGAATGGCGAGCCCATGGTACTGGCCAGCAGCTATATCCCGCTGCTCGACTGGTATCTGGTCGTTCAGGTGCCGGAAGCGGAGATCTACGCCGAGCTGTATCAGAACCGCAACCAGATCCTGATGATCTCGCTGGTCATCGCTCTGGCCATGGGGGCTATGGGTATGCTGCTGGCAGGGTCTGTCAGCCGCCCGCTCAACGAACTGGCGCGCCTGTTCAAGGAGTTGGGCAGCGGTGATGGCGATCTGACCCAGCGCCTCAAGGTGGAGGGCCGCGACGAGCTGAGCCAGGTTGCGACCGGCTTCAACAACTTTGTCGCCAAGATCCACGGCTCCATCGAGCAGGTGGCCAGCAACTCCCGTCAGCTGGCCACGACAGCCAACGAGGTGGCCAGCAAGGCCCAGCTGACCCAGCACAACTGTACCGCCCAGCGCGACCGCACCGTGCAGGTGGCTACCGCCATCCACGAGATGGGGGCCACCGTGAGCGAAATTGCCGGCAACGCCTCGCTGGCGGCGGATGTCGCCAAGCAGGCCAACGATCAGGCGGATGCCGGTGCCCACGTCGTGGCACAGGCCCGTCACGGTATCGTCGGACTCTCCGGGGAGATCGAGCAGGTCGCCGGCGTGATCGAGTCACTGGCCAGCCAGACCGACTCCATCGGCAGCATCCTCGAGACCATCCGCAGCATCTCGGAACAGACCAACCTGCTGGCGCTCAACGCGGCCATCGAAGCGGCTCGCGCCGGCGAACAGGGTCGCGGCTTCGCCGTGGTGGCAGACGAAGTGCGCAACCTCGCCAACCGCTCCGCCGCCTCTACCGCCGAGATCCAGGAGATGATCAACCGGCTGCAGGATCAGAGCGCCCGTGCTGTCAGCGCCATGGCTCAGGGCCGCAACCAGAGTCTGGAAGTGGTGGCACAGGCCGATGAAGCCAACGCCGCGCTCGGCCATATCACCGCCCACATCACCCAGATCAACGACATGAACATCCAGGTCGCCACCGCCACCGAGGAGCAGTCGAGCGTGGTCGGCGAGATCAACCGCAACGTTGAAGATATCAACCAGCTCACCATGGAGACTGCCGATATCGCCCACCAGCTCACCGAATCGAGCCGCAGCCTGCAGCAGCTCTCTACCCAGCTGGACAAACTGGTTGGCAACTTCCGGCTATAAACGGGGCCATTTGGCACGATAAAAAGGGCGCTGCGGCGCCCTTTCTCACATATCTGTTCACGCAGGCTAAAAACTGGAAAGGGATGTCTTCAACGTCTGATACCCAAAAACAAAAAGCCGCTCATTCGAGCGGCTTTTTCATGAGACAGGCAGAAGATTACTTTTTCTTCTTGGCCTTGGCGTTCGGCAGGTCGGTGATGGAGCCTTCGAACACTTCGGCAGCCAGACCCACTGACTCGTGCAGAGTCGGGTGAGCGTGGATGGTCAACGCGATATCTTCGGCGTCAGCACCCATCTCGATGGCCAGACCGATTTCACCCAGCAGTTCACCACCGTTGGTACCGACGATGGCACCACCGATGACACGGCCGCTCTCCTTGTCGAAGATCAGCTTGGTCATGCCGTCGGAGCAGTCGGACGCGATGGCGCGACCGGAAGCCGCCCACGGGAAGGTGGCGACTTCGAAGTTCAGGCCCTGTTGCTTGGCTTCCTTCTCGGTCAGACCAACCCATGCCATCTCCGGCTCGGTGTAGGCGATGGACGGGATCACTTTCGGGTCGAAGTAGTGCTTCTTGCCGGCGATCACTTCGGCGGCAACGTGACCTTCGTGAACACCTTTGTGAGCCAGCATCGGCTGACCCACGATGTCACCGATGGCGTGGATGTGAGCCACGTTGGTACGCAGCTGCTTGTCCACCTCGATGAAACCGCGCTCGTTGACGGCAACGCCAGCCTTCTCGGCATCCAGCATCTTGCCGTTCGGCACACGACCTACGGCAACCAGTACGTTGTCGTAGCGAACCGGCTCGGCCGGAGCGTGCTTGCCTTCGTAGGAGACGTACAGACCGTCTTCACGGGCTTCAACTGCGGTGACCTTGGTCTCCAGCATGATGTTGAACTTCTTGGCAACGCGCTTGGTGTAGATCTTGACGATGTCTTTGTCGGCAGCCGGAACCAGCTGGTCGGCAAATTCCACCACGTCGATCTCGGAACCCAGAGAGGAGTAAACGGTACCCATCTCCAGACCGATGATGCCGCCACCGATAACCAGCAGTTTGCCGGGAACGGTTTTCAGCTCCAGCGCATCGGTAGAGTCCCATACGCGCGGGTCGTCGTGCGGAATGAACGGCAGCTTCACCGGACGGGAACCGGCCGCGATGATGGCGTTGTCGAAGGTCACGGTGGTCTTGCCATCAGCGCCTTCAACTTCGATGGTGTTCGGGCCGGTGAACTTGCCGAAGCCGTTCACAACCTGAACTTTACGCATCTTGGCCATGCCAGCCAGACCGCCGGTCAGCTGGTTGATAACCTTCTCTTTCCACAGACGGATCTTGTCGATGTCGGTCTGCGGCGCACCGAAGACGATGCCGTGCTCGGCCAGCGCCTTGGCTTCTTCAATCACTTTGGCTACGTGCAGCAGGGCCTTGGAGGGAATGCAACCCACGTTCAGGCAGACGCCACCCAGGGTGGAGTAACGCTCGACGATAATGGTATCCAGACCCAGATCGGCCGCACGGAAAGCAGCGGAATAACCGGCAGGGCCAGCACCCAGTACTACGACCTGGGTTTTGATTTCTTTACTCATCATGACCTCTTTGTCGTTCTTGTATCCCCGGACAGCGCAGTCTTATGCCTTCTTTTCCTTGCAAAACAAGAGGCCGCTGCAGCCGTGAAAAAAACGGGGCAAGTTTACGATCATGTTAATGAAATGAGAAGTAAAAAGGGCAGGCTCTGGGCCCGCCCTCTCACTTACAGGACCAGTCGACGAATGTCGGACAGCACGCCATTCATGGTGGTGATGAAGCGAGCCCCATCGGCACCATCGATCACGCGGTGGTCGTAGCTCAGAGCCAACGGCAGCATCAGGCGCGGCGCGAACTCTTTGCCGTTCCACTTCGGCTTCATCTCGGACTTGGAGACACCGAGGATGGCCACTTCCGGCGCGTTGACGATCGGGGTAAAGCTGGTACCGCCGATGCCACCTAGGCTGGAGATGGTGAAGCAACCGCCCTGCATGTCGGAAGCGGTCAGCTTGCCGGCACGGGCCTTCTTGGAGATCTCCGCCAGATCGCGAGACAGCTCCATGATGCCCTTCTTGTTAACATCGCGCACCACAGGCACAACCAGACCGTTGGGGGTATCAACCGCCACACCGATGTGGATGTACTTCTTCATGATCAGCTTGCTGCCATCTTCGGACAGGGAGCTGCAGAAGCGCGGGTGGGCTTCCAGCGCCTTGGCAGCGGCTTTCAGGATGAACACCAGCGGGGTGATCTTCACGTCTGCCTTCTGCTTCTCGAGCATCGCGTTCTGCTCTTTGCGGAACGCTTCCAGCTCGGTGGTATCGGCTTCGTCGAACTGGGTGACATGAGGGATCATGACCCAGTTGCGGTGCAGGTTCGGACCGGAGATCTTCTGGATGCGGGTCAGCTCGACCTCTTCCACATCACCGAACTTGCTGAAGTCTACTTTCGGCCACGGCAGTACGCCCAGACCGTTGCCACCGGCTACGCCGGCAGAGGCAGGAGCGGACTCGGCACGCTTGATGGCATCCTTCACGTAGGCTTGTACGTCTTCTTTGACGATGCGGCCCTTGCGACCGGAGGCTTTCACCTTGGCCAGGTTGACGCCAAACTCGCGCGCCAGACGGCGTACCGCCGGAGAAGCGTGTACATAAGCGTCGTTGGCAACGAAGTCGGAAGAGGCAGCAGCCTGAGCAACCGGAGCCGGGGCAGCAGCAACGGGTGCAGCGGCGACCGGCGCGGCAGCTTGAGCAACCGGCGCGGCGACAGGCGCAGCGCCAGCCACTTCGAATACCATGATCAGGGAACCGGTGGAGACCTTGTCACCCGCCTTCACCTTGATCTCTTTGACCACACCGGCGAACGGCGCAGGCACTTCCATGGAGGCCTTGTCACCTTCCACGGCGATCAGGGACTGGTCGGCTTCAACCTTGTCACCCACGGCAACCATGATCTCGGTGACTTCTACTTCGTCGCCACCGATATCCGGTACGTTGACGTCTTTCGCGCCAGCAGCAACCGGGGCGGCGGCAGGAGCGGCAGCCTGAGCCGGTGCAGCAGCAACGGCAGGAGCAGCGCCAGCCACTTCAAATACCATCACCAGAGAGCCGGTAGAAACCTTGGCGCCAGCGGCAACCTTGATCTCGACCACGCGACCGGCGAACGGCGCAGGCACTTCCATGGAGGCCTTGTCACCTTCCACGGCGATGATGGATTGGTCGGCTTCAACCATGTCGCCTACGGCAACCATGATCTCGGTGACTTCAACTTCGTCACCACCGATGTCCGGTACGTTGACATCTTTGCGAGCGGCTGCGACCGGAGCTGCAGCAACAGGAGCGGCCACTTCTGCAGGAGCAGCAGCGCCTTCGGCTTCGAAGATCATGATCTGGGAACCGGTGGCAACCTTGTCGCCCACCTTGATCAGGATCTCTTTGACGATACCGGCGGACGGAGCCGGTACTTCCATGGAGGCCTTGTCGCCTTCTACCGCGATGATGGACTGGTCCAGCTCGACCTTGTCACCCACGGCCACCATGATCTCGGTGACTTCAACTTCATCGGCGCCGATATCCGGCACCATAATCTGTTTGGACATTGTGCTTTATCCTCTTGCGTCGATCCGCGTGACTGGCTGATGCTGCCACGCACATCTCGCGTTAACCGTTTTAAACCCTGGCAAGGTCGCGCCGCATGACGGCGCGACCCTTGATCCACTTACGCGTACAGCGGGTTGACCTTGTCGGCATCGATGCCGTACTTGGCGATGGCATCGGCCACAACCTGCTTGTCGATCTCGCCGCGCTTGGCCAGTTCGGTCAGGGCAGCAACCACCACGTAGAACTCGTTCACTTCGAAGTGACGACGCAGGTTGGCGCGGCTGTCGGAACGGCCGTAACCGTCGGTACCCAGCACGCGGTAGTTCTCGGTCGGAACGAAGGCACGAACCTGATCGGCGAAGGACTTCATGTAGTCGGTCGCGGCGATGGTGGCTTCGGAACCCAGTACCTGAGCGATGTACGGTACGCGGGCATCGCTAGTCGGGTGCAGCATGTTCCAGCGATCCGCGTCCTGACCATCACGGGCCAGTTCGTTGAAGGAGGTTACGCTGAACACGTCGGAGCCCACACCATATTCGCTTGCCAGGATCTGGGCAGCAGTGCGCACGTGACCCAGGATGGAACCACAACCCAGCAGCTGAACTTTCGCCTTGGCACCGGCTACGGATTCCAGCTTGTAGATACCCTTGCGGATACCTTCCTCGGCGCCTTCCGGCATGGCCGGCATGGCGTAGTTCTCGTTCAGGGTGGTGATGTAGTAGAACACGTTCTCAGGGTTCTCACCGTACATGCGGCGCAGGCCGTCCTGTACGATCACCGCCACTTCATAGGCGTAGGACGGGTCGTAGGAGATGCAGTTCGGGATGGTGCCGGCCAGGATGTGGCTGTGACCATCTTCGTGCTGCAGACCTTCGCCGTTCAGGGTAGTACGACCGGAGGTTGCACCCAGCAGGAAGCCACGGGCTTGCTGGTCACCGGCTGCCCACGCCATGTCGCCGATCCGCTGGAAGCCGAACATGGAGTAGTAGATGTAGAACGGGATCATCGGGCAGTCGTTGGTGCTGTAAGAGGTAGCAGCAGCCAGCCAGGAGGACATGGCGCCCAGCTCGTTGATACCGTCTTGCAGAACCTGACCCTGCTTGTCTTCCTTGTAGTAGGAGACGATGTCGCGGTCTTGCGGGGTGTACTGCTGACCGTGCGGGCTGTAGATACCGATCTGGCGGAACAGACCTTCCATACCGAAGGTACGGGCTTCGTCAGCCAGGATCGGAACGATGCGCTTGCCGATGGACTTGTCTTTCAGCATCACGTTCAGGGAACGCACGAACGCCATGGTGGTGGAGATTTCACGCGCCTGTTCACCCAGCAGCGGAGCGAAGGCATCCAGCGCCGGGATGTCCAGCTGAGTGGTGGTCTCACGCAGACGGGTCGGTACATAGCCTTTGAGCGCTGCGCGACGAGCGTGCAGGTATTTGTGCTCTTCACTGCCCGCTTCGATCTTCAGGTAAGGCAGATCGGCCAGCTGCTCGTCGGCCACCGGCAGGTTGAAGCGGTCACGCAGGTGACGCACGGAGTCCAGCTCCATCTTCTTGACCTGGTGCGCGATGTTCTTGCCTTCGGCCGCTTCGCCCATACCGTAACCCTTGATGGTCTTGGCCAGAATAACGGTCGGCTTGCCCTTGGTCTGGGTAGCTTTGTTGAATGCAGCGAACAGTTTGCGAGGATCGTGACCACCGCGGTTCAGGGCGAAGATCTCCTCGTCGGTCATGTCTTTGACCAGCGCGGCCGTTTCCGGATAACGGTTGAAGAAGTGCTCGCGGATGTAGCCACCGTCGCGGGACTTCATGGTCTGGTAGTCACCGTCCACGGTCTCGTTCATCAGCTGGATCAGCTTGCCGGAAGTATCTTTCTTCAGCAGCTCATCCCACTTGCGACCCCAGATAACCTTGGTCACGTCCCAACCGGCGCCGGCGAACAGGCCTTCCAGCTCGTTGATGACCTTGCCGTTACCGACAACCGGACCATCCAGACGCTGCAGGTTGCAGTTGACCACGAATACCAGGTTGTCGAGCTTTTCACGCACGGCAACGGTCAGGGCGCCTTTGGCTTCCGGCTCGTCCATCTCGCCGTCACCCAGGAAGGCGTAAACGGTCTGCTCGGAGCAATCCTTGATGCCACGGTCGGTCAGGTACTTCAGGAAGCGAGCCTGATAGATGGCGGCGATGGGGCCCAGACCCATGGATACGGTCGGGAACTGCCAGAAATCCGGCATCAGTTTCGGGTGCGGGTAGGAAGGGATACCCTTGCCATCCACTTCCTGACGGAAGTTGTCCAGCTGCTCTTCGGTCAGACGACCTTCAGCGAAGGCACGGGCATAGATACCCGGGGAGATGTGACCCTGGAAGTAAACCAGGTCACCACCATCCTTCTCGTTGCGAGCACGGAAGAAGTGGTTGAAGCAGACATCATAGATGGTCGCAGAAGAAGCGAAGGAAGACATGTGACCGCCCAGGTCCAGGTCTTTCTTGGAGGCGCGCAGCACGATCATCATGGCGTTCCAGCGGATGATGGCGCGAATGCGGCGCTCAATCTCCAGATCGCCCGGGTAGTCCGGCTCGTCGCTGGACGGGATGGTGTTGATGTAATCGCGGTTTGCCTTGGCAGCCACGTCCACACCGCTTGCGCGGGCTTTCTCGGCCAACTGTTCAAGGATGAACTGAGCGCGTTGGGGACCCTCTTCACGCAGCAGGGATTCCAGAGAGGCAAGCCACTCCAGCGTTTCTATCGGGTCCACATCGTTCTTCAGGATATCAGACATGGCTGGTTCCTATTTTGTTGTGATTGCACGGCATTGCACGGCGAAGGGCGCAAGCATTCGACAATAAAGCCTTGTGGGATTAGTTTTCCTGCTGACGGATCCGACGCATGGATCGCTGGATCCGGCTGTCTTCCCTCTGCATATCCAACAAGGTGTCCTCGATAAAGGCCAGATGCTCATGACAAGCTGTTCTGGCCCGCTCCGGAGCCCCCGACAGGATGGCTTCGATCAGATTCGCACGATGGCGTCGGATCTTGGCTACCACTCCCGGGCGGCGATTCAAAATCTCGTTATTTCTCAGAATGTTCTGCTCAAGCATCGGGCTCATGGCCCGCAGCAGATGCAGCAGCACCACATTGTGGGACGCCTCGGCCACCGCCAGATAAAACTGGGTAACGGCTGCCGATTCGGCCACCAGCGAACCTAACTGGCCCGCCTCTTCGATGGTGGTCTGCACCTGACGAATGCGTTCGAAATCAGCACCGGTCCCCCGCAACGCAGCATAGTAGGCGCAGATGCCTTCCAGCGCGTGACGAAACTCCAGCAGGTCATACTGGGCTTCCGGGTGAGTGCTGAGCAGTTCGAACAGAGGATCGGCGATCCCCTTGCTCAGGGCATTCTGCACATAAGTGCCACCGCCCTGACGGCGATAGAGCAACCCGCGAGCTTCAAGTCGCTGGATGGCTTCGCGCAGTGATGGGCGCGATACCTGAAACTGGATGGCGAGTTCGCGTTCGGGAGGCAATTTCTGCCCCGGCTGCAAACTTCCTTCCAGAATCATCTGTTCCAGCTCGGCGACAATGGAGTCGGCCAACTTGGGTTGCGTAATCTTGCGATAGGGCATGAGGCTACTTTGTTAAATTGGTATTACCAATTTCATGAATGGGGCGAAAATTAGCAGAGGCCTTGTCAAAAGTCCACTCAAAAGATGATCTGAATCAAGAATCACCACCACCCAATAAGAGGTAAAGCGGGGTAAATATGATTTGGCTCATAGAAATTGGTCTTACCAATATTCTTGAGCAAGCTCACAAATAACATTTGTGCAACCACAAACAAAAATGGCCTGCCATAGAGGCAAGCCATTGATTTTAAAACCCAAACTAAATTTGAATATTTACTTTAACTATTGAGCATCTCGCGGAAGCGTGACCACTGAAAGCTCTCCCCCGGATCCGTTTTACGCCCTGGCGCGATATCGCAGTGGCCAACAATTTTTTCCATGGTGACCGCCGGGTAACGGGCGGAGATGGCTCGGGTGAGCCCCGCCAGTGCGAAATATTGCGCATCTGTATAGGGGGTTTCGTCCGTCCCCTCCAGCTCAATGCCGATGGAGAAATCATTGCAGGCCTCCCTCCCCTGCCAGCTCGATACCCCGGCGTGCCAGGCGCGCGCGCCAAACGGCACATATTGCACCAGCTCGCCATCGCGGCGGATCAGGCAGTGGGCCGAGACCTGCAGCTGATGGATACCAGCAAAATAGGGATGGGCAGCGGGATCAAGGCGTCCCATAAAGAGATCGTCGATAAAGGGGCCACCAAACTCCCCCGGCGGCAAGCTGATGCCATGCACCACCAGGAGGGAGATATCGTCCGGCGCGGCCCGCTCGTTGTGATGGGGAGAAGGAACCCGGTGCGCCTGCTGGCACCAGCCGGCATCATCGATGGAAAAAATGGGGTCAGGATGGGTCATTGGCTACTCGATACGAGTTGAACAGAAAAGCGCGATCCGTGCTGGCATCTTGCCACCAAGCCGCTGAATCAGTGGAAAATTATGTGTTAGGCTGAGTCATCTTCCGCTCGCAATGGATGGGATATGCAGCATACGGCACGCTGGATGTGGTTACTGGCCTGGCTCTCTCTGATGGGTCTGCTGACCCTCTATTTTCACTCCCGCAGCCAACCCAGCGTCACCGCCAGCGGCGAACTGCTGCTGCAAGCTGACCAGAGCGGCCACTATCGTCTGGAGGGTGCCATCAACGGCCACCCAGTGCAACTGCTACTCGATACCGGCGCCACCCGTGTCACCATCCCGCAGCAGGTTGCCAAGCGGCTGGGTCTGACAGCCCGCGGCAGCAGCCAGGTCAACACTGCTGCGGGTCAGATCAGGGTCGGCAACGGTACCATCGAAACGCTGGCGATGGGGCCATTGACCTTGTACGATTTGGCCATCTTTATCAATCCGGCGGCTGAGGGCGACGAGGTGCTGGTTGGCATGAACGCCCTGGGCCGGCTGGAGCTGGTTCAAAAAGAGCGGCAACTGCTGCTCAGACCCTTGCAGGAATAAGGCATGTTTCAACAGGATGTCAGCCGCGCCGTACGCGCCGCACTACTCGAAGATCTGGGCGATGCCCTCACCGCATTGGACCAACCGGACGCCAGTGCCGATATCACGGCCCAGCTGATCCCGGCCGACCGGATGGCCAGCGCCCGGGTAATCACCCGTGAAGCCGGAGTATTCTGCGGCCAGCCATGGGTCGACGAGGTATTCGCTCAACTCGGCGGCGAGGTGAAGGTGGAGTGGAAGGTGCAGGATGGGGAAGTGCTCTCCCCCAATCAGGAGCTGTTCCGCCTCCATGGCCCTGCCCGCCTACTGCTGACCGGCGAGCGCAATGCGCTGAACTTTGTCCAAACCCTCTCCGGCGTTGCCACCCTCACCGCTCGCTATGTCGCCGAGCTGGAGGAGACCGACTGCCGACTGCTCGACACCCGCAAGACTATCCCGGGACTGCGCACGGCCCAGAAGTACGCCGTCACCTGTGGCGGTGGCAAGAACCACCGCATCGGTCTCTATGACGCCTACCTGATCAAGGAGAACCATATCCTTGCCTGCGGCGGCATCGCCGAGGCGATTAATGAGGCTCGTCATCTCAATCCGGGCAAACCGGTAGAGGTGGAGGTCGAATCGCTGGCCGAACTGGAGCAGGCGCTGGCCGCCGACGCCGATATCGTGATGCTGGACAACTTCGATGTGACCATGATGCGGGATGCTGTCGCCCTCAATCAGGGCCGCGCCAAACTGGAGGTCTCCGGCAATGTCACACTGGAGACTCTGGCCGACTATGCCGCCACCGGCGTCGACTTTATCTCCGTGGGAGCCCTGACCAAGCATGTGCGGGCACTGGATCTCTCAATGCGCTTTCTCTGACAGGAGGATGCACGCAACTCCCTCGTAAAACGGGAAGATAGATAACAGATCATGGACTTGCAAAAGGCGCCTCAGGCGCCTTTTCTTTATGGCAGGAACCCTCAGCATAAGGAGTGTGATGGCGGGCCCTTTACAACTAGCAAAAAGAGTCGATAGAAGCTGCTTGCTATATGATTTTCATCATGTTTTTAGCAAATGACAGAAAAGTGGTTAACAAAGGCAGCGATCTCTGTTGCCACCCTTGATAGCTCGGATAAGATACTGACGTGTGGATGATTTTCCATCGGCACTTCCCAGGAACCAAGGACAAAAGGATATTTGAAATGAAGAAACAATCAGGCTTTACCCTTATCGAACTGATGATCGTTGTGGCGATCGTCGCAATTCTTGCAGCCATCGCACTGCCGGCATATCAAAACTACGTCAAGAAGGCTAAAGGAACAGAACTAAGTTCCTCTATGTCCTCATTAAAAACTACATTAGAAGTCTGTGCTGCAGCACAAAACTTTACCACTTGTACGCCCCCCACTTTTACAGCCACTCAGTACGTTGCTAGTGTTTCAGCCACAACCTTTACTTCCGCTGCCGCCGCCATTACGGCTACAGGTACCGGGGACCTTAGTGGAGAAAGTTGCGTGCTAAACGGCACAATTACTAATGGACAAATAAAATGGTCCGCAGTATCCGGTGCTGTTTGTCAGTAATCTATGACTTCTAGCCCTAATAGCGGCCTGGCATTAAGCCTGGCCGCCTCTTCACTGATAAGTGAGGAGGACTCCCAGCGCTATCTGAGCCAAGCCAAGGCTCAGCGTAAACCCTTTGTAACCTTCCTGATCGAGAATGAGATCCTTGAGAGCAAGGCTCTCGCCGATTTTTGCGAGCTGGAGTATGGGGTACCTCTGCTGGATCTTGCAGCCTTCGATTTGGCCGAGATCCCGCAGAAGTACCTCAATCAGAAGCTGATTGAGAAGCACCATGTGCTGCCTATCTACACGCAAGGGCACACCCTCTATATCGCGATGTCCGACCCGACCAATGTGTCGGCGCTGGAAGATTTCGGCTTCAGCTTTGGCCTTCATACCGAAGCCTTGCTGGTTGAGGAGAACAAACTCACAGCGGCAATAGGAAAATTGCTGGAGAGTGAGAACGACGCCCTCGGAATGGAGGATATCGATGAATCTGAAATATCCGACCTCGAGGTATCCGATGAGAGCAGTAGACTGGATGAAAGCGTCAACACCGCTGATGATGACGCCCCCATAGTCAAATACATCAACAAAATCATGATGGATGCCATCAAGCGTGGCGCCTCCGACCTGCACTTTGAGCCCTACGAGCAGAAATATCGCATTCGCTTTCGTATCGACGGCATCCTGCATGAAGTGGCAACCCCGCCAGTCAATCTGGCCAACCGTTTCTCTGCCCGCCTCAAGGTAATGGCGCGGCTCGATATCGCCGAACGGCGGCTGCCACAGGATGGCCGTATCAAGCTCAAACTGTCGCGCAACAAGTCGATGGATATGCGGGTCAATACCCTGCCTACCATGTGGGGCGAGAAAATTGTTATTCGTCTGCTCGACTCTTCGGCTGCCCGCCTCAACATTGAACAACTTGGTTTTGACGATCGCCAAAAGGCGCAATATCTACGTGCACTGTCAAAACCTCAAGGCATGATCTTGGTCACCGGCCCGACCGGCTCGGGCAAAACAGTCTCTCTCTACACCGGCCTGAACATTCTCAACACCACTGAGGTCAATATTTCTACCGCGGAAGATCCGGTGGAGATCAACTTGCCCGGCGTCAATCAGGTGCAGGTCAATCCCAAGGCTGGGCTGACCTTTGCCAGTGCCCTGCGATCCTTTCTGCGGCAAGACCCGGATGTGGTGATGGTGGGGGAGATTCGCGATCTGGAGACGGCAGAAATAGCTATCAAGGCCGCCCAGACTGGTCACCTGGTGCTCTCCACCTTGCACACCAACTCAGCCGCCGAAACCCTCACCCGGATGATGAACATGGGGGTGCCAGCCTTTAATATCGCCTCCTCGGTGACCCTGATCATGGCCCAGCGGCTGGCACGCAAACTGTGTGACCACTGCAAGGCTCCCGAAGTAGTGCCGGAAGCAGAATTACTGGAGCTGGGCTTCACTCAGCAGCAACTGGCGGCGGGGCTGCGACTGTTCAAACCGGTCGGCTGCAAGGAGTGCTCGGGCGGATACAAGGGGCGGGTCGGTATCTACGAGATCATGCTGATGTCGGAAAACATCGCAAAGCTAATCATGCAGGGCGCCAATTCACTACAGATCGCGGCGATAGCCCAGAAAGAGGGGATGCGCACCTTGCGTATGTCAGGATTGGAAAAGGCTCGCCTTGGCGTCACCAGTCTGGCAGAGGTCAACCGAGTGACAACGAATTGATTTTGCTCATCCCGATAGCAAGCATCAGAGTGCATAAACACGGGTAAAAGATATTGACCGGGTAGCTGTCAGTCGCTTAGGCAAGACATCAAATCCGACGGTTCAGGGGTTATCCTCTTCCCTCCAGTCCATTTGCAGGATGCATCGATGGCAACGCTGACCAAGAAAACCAATGCCCCAAAAAAAGTCTTCGCCTTTCGCTGGCAAGGGGTCAACCGCAAAGGACAAAAAGTCTCTGGCGAGCTTCAGGCCGAGAACATTGCCACTGTAAAGGCCGAGCTGCGCAAGCAGGGCGTCAATGTCACCAAGGTTGCCAAGAAGAGTCAGGGACTCTTCTCCAAGGGCGGCGCCAAGATCAAACCGATGGATATTGCCATCGTATCGCGCCAGATCACTACCATGCTCTCCGCCGGTGTCCCTCTGGTACAAAGCCTGCAAATCATCGCCCGCAGTCACGAAAAGGCATCCATGCGCGAACTGATGGGGGAGATAGCCGCCGATGTAGAAACCGGCACCCCCATGTCGGAAGCGCTGCGCCGTCATCCTCTCTATTTCGATGACCTCTATTGCGATCTGGTGGAAGCTGGCGAGCAATCCGGCGCACTGGAAACCATCTATGACCGCATCGCCACCTATCGGGAAAAATCGGAAGCACTCAAGTCGAAGATCAAAAAGGCGATGTTCTACCCAACCATGGTTATCCTGGTTGCGATTGTCGTTACCTCCATCCTGTTGCTGTTCGTCATCCCGCAATTCGAAGATATCTTCAAGAGCTTTGGCGCCGAGCTGCCGGTGTTCACCCAGTTTGTTATCGGCATCTCCCGCTTTATGCAGAACTGGTGGTATGTCTTCTTTGGTGGCACGGCCCTTGGCATCTTCCTTTACGTGCGGGCCTGGCGGGCCTCCCAAAAGGTAAAAGACAACACCGACAAGTTCGTCCTCACCATTCCGGTGGTCGGGATGATCCTGCACAAAGCAGCCATGGCCCGCTTTGCCCGCACCCTTTCCACCACCTTCTCGGCCGGTATCCCGCTGGTAGATGCACTTATCTCGGCAGCCGGCGCCTCCGGTAACTATGTCTATCGCACCGCGGTGATGGCCATTCGCAACGAGGTGGTAGCCGGTATGCAGATCAACGTGGCGATGCGCACCGTCGATCTTTTCCCCGACATGGTGATTCAGATGGTAATGATCGGCGAGGAGTCTGGCGCCATAGATGATATGCTCTCCAAGGTCGCCACCATCTTCGAACAGGAGGTAGACGACCTGGTCGATGGCCTCACCAGCCTGCTGGAACCTCTTATCATGGTAGTTTTGGGGGTACTGGTTGGCGGCATGGTTATCGCTATGTACCTGCCCATCTTCAAACTTGGCGATGTAGTAGGTTGATTCATGAGGGCATGGCGCCATAGTCATACCCTCCCCCTCATTTAATGACTGACGGTTGGTTATGACACTTCTTCTCGAGCTGGCTCACGGATTGCCCTGGCTCTACTTCTCGCTGGTTTTTCTCTTCTCCCTGACGATCGGCAGTTTTCTCAACGTAGTGATCCACCGCCTGCCCATCATGCTGGAACGGGAATGGCAGGCAGAATATCGCAGCTACTTCACCCCTGAGGAAGAGCTAGCATCCCCCCCCCGCTACAACCTGATGGTACCGCGCTCGGCCTGCCCCCATTGCGGCCATGCCATCACAGCACTGGAAAACATCCCGCTGTTGAGCTGGCTCTGGCTCAAGGGACGCTGCAGTGAGTGCCAAGCCCCTATCTCGGCCCGCTATCCGCTGGTTGAACTGCTGACAGCCCTGCTCTCGGTGGCCGTAGCCATGGTGATTTCACCGGGTTGGGGTACCCTTGCCGCCCTGCTGCTGACTTGGGTATTGGTGGCCCTCACCTTTATCGATCTCGACAAGATGTTGCTGCCAGACCAGCTCACCCTGCCGCTGCTGTGGGGCGGTTTGCTGTTCAACCTGAGCGGTGGTTATGCACCGCTTGCTGATGCTGTGATCGGTGCCATGGCTGGCTATCTGGTGCTCTGGAGTCTCTACTGGGCTTTCAAACTGCTGACCGGCAAGGAGGGGATGGGCTATGGCGACTTCAAGTTGCTGGCGGCACTGGGAGCCTGGCTCGGCTGGCAGGCACTGCCGATCATACTGCTGCTCTCATCCTTGGTCGGAGCCATCATCGGCATCTCGCTCATTGCCTTGCGCAAACACCATCAGGGCAACCCCATTCCCTTTGGCCCCTACCTCGCCATTGCTGGCTGGATTGCGCTGCTATGGGGCGATACCATCACCCGCTGGTATCTCACCACCATCCTCTGAGAAAGGCGCTCTGACTCATGTATGTAGTTGCAATAACCGGCGGCATCGGCAGCGGCAAGACGACGATTGCCAACCAGTTTGCCGAGCTGGGTATCGAAGTCGTGGATGCCGATGTCATTGCCCGCGAGGTCGTTGAGCCCGGCACCCCGGCTCTCGCAGCCATCGCCGACCACTTTGGCCCTGATGTCATCACCCCCGACGGTCAGCTGGATCGCCGCCGCCTGCGCGAACGGGTCTTCAGTGCCCCATCGGCCAAAGCATGGCTCAATGCCCTGCTCCACCCCCTCATTCGCAGCGAGATGCAGCGCCAGTGTGCCGCAGCCCGCTCCCCCTACTGCCTGCTGGTCGTGCCGCTGCTAGTGGAAAACAAGCTCACCGGCCTGGCAAATAGGGTACTGGTAGTCGATGTGGATGAAGCGACCCAGATCGAGCGCACCTGCCGCCGGGATGGCGTTACCGCCGAACAGGCCAAGGCCATCATCGCCGCACAGGCGAGCCGTTCGGAGCGCCTCGCCGCGGCAGATGATGTCATCGAGAACGCCAATGGCAGCGAAATGGCGATAAAAGCGCGAATTTTAACGCTGCACGAAACATATCTGGCATTTGCCTCTCAACAAGCTGGTTAACTGTGAGTACACTAGGCCGGATTTATGGCTGGCCAGGATTAGGCATGATTTACGATTTCCCCCTCAATGAAAAAAGCCGGACCTATCTTCGTCTGGAATCCCTGTTTTCCCAGATCCGCGACAATCTGGAGAACGACCAGCCCTGGGCTCATATCGCCTTCTTCAAAGGGTTGTTCGATCTGCAGGAGCTGCTGGAGCGTGGTGACCTGCGTGCCGACCTGATCAAGGATCTCGAGCGTCTCAGCCAGCGCCTGAGCCACTGGGCCAGCCTGCCCGACGTCGATCTGGAGCAGATCAAGCAGATGCAGCACGAGAGCAGCCAGCTCTCTCGCAGCCTGCTCAACTCCCCACGTCCCGGCGCTCGCCTGAAAGAGGATCGCCTGCTCGGCTCCATCCGTCAGCGCTTCTCCATCCCGGGTGGTCTGTGTGCCTTCGACGTACCGCAGTTGCACCACTGGCTCGGTACGCCAGCCATCACCCGTCATCAGCAAATGCAGCTGTGGCTGAGCGACATCACCCTGCTGATGAATGCCATCACCCTGTTGCTGCGCCTGTGGCGCGAATCAGGCAGTTTCAGCGAGCAGGTTGCGACCAATGGTTTCTTTCAGGATACCGCCGAGAGCGCCGAGCTTATCCGCATCAAGCTGCCAGGCAATCTCTGCTGCTACCCCACCCTGAGCGGCCACAAGAACCGCTTTGCGCTGCGCTTCCTGCCAACCGGCGAACAGCCGATTGGCGATGTGCCATTCCAGCTCGCCTGCTGCTAAGGAGTGCTTATGGTCACCAAGGTAAAGTGCCCGACCTGCCAGAGCGAAGTGGAATGGGGCCCGCAGAGCCCGTTTCGCCCTTTCTGCAGCAAGCGCTGCCAGCTGATCGATCTCGGCGAGTGGGCCGATGAAGAGAAGCGGATCCCCGGGGAGATCAACCCGGACCTGCTGCCAGAGCCGGAAGAGGGTGACCAGTGGCTATAAGCCTACGGCCTCTCGCCTCTGCCAAATGAAAAAAGGGCCAATTGGCCCTTTTTTATAGCTAGATAACGGCAGGTTACACCTGAACCGCCTGCAGACGCGCCACAATCGGGCCGTTGGCATCGGGGAAGTGGTAGTTGTGCAGTTCGGCAACCGGCACCCACAAACACTCCTGACCCTCTTTGCCGAAGGGCTCACCGCTGAAACGGGTCACTTTCCAGATATCGAGTAGTACCTGCTTCTCAGGGTAGTCGTGATGCAGCTCCATGAAGGGGGCACAATCCTGCACCCGGATCCCGATCTCTTCCCACAGCTCCCGATCCAGCGCTGTCAGCAGATCCTCACCGGACTCCACCTTGCCACCGGGAAACTCCCAGCGATCCCCCTGATGACGGTCGGAAGAGCGCTTGGCAATGAAGATATCGCCCTGTTCGTTCTCGATGACGCCAACAGCCACCCAGATCCGTTTTTTCTGTTCCATCTCTTACCTCTGTTCGCTTGTTGCCACCAATAACAAGGCGGGCACTGGGCCCGCCTTTTATGGCATCGGGTCGATCAGGTCAACTGACCGTGGCAATGCTTGTACTTCTTGCCGGAGCCGCACGGGCAGGGATCGTTGCGACCGACCTTCTGCTCGTCGCGCACGAAGGTAGTGTGACCCTCGGCAGCACTTTCCTCTTCGTCCGCCAGCTGGTTCTCAGCGGCAGCGTGGGTGTAGGTGCGGGGGGCAGACTCGGCCTGCTGGCGCTGCTGCTCTTCCATCGCCTCTACATCGCGCTCCTGCACCTGAACCCGGCTCAGGATGCTGACCACGTCGCGCTTGAGGGTTTCCAGCATCTGGGTGAACAGATCGAAGGATTCGCGCTTGTACTCCTGCTTGGGGTTCTTCTGGGCGTAGCCGCGCAGATGGATGCCCTGACGCAGGTGGTCCATGGCCGCCAGATGCTCTTTCCAGAGGCCATCCAGAGTCTGCAGCATCACCGCTTTCTCGAAGTTGCGCAGCACCTCTTTGCCAACCAGCTCTTCCTTGTGGGCATAGAGCTTGGTGGCTTCGTCCAGAATGCGCTCGCGCAGCTTCTCTTCGTACAGCTTGTCATCTTCCGCCAGCCACTGCTGCAGGGGCAGATCCAGCGCGAAGTCGGCCTTCAGGCGAGCTTCCAGACCCGGCACATCCCACATCTCCTCCAGAGACTGGGGCGGGATGTACTCGTCAATAATGGCGCCATAGACGTCATCGCGGATAACGTGAATGGTCTCGGAGATGTCGTTGGTGTCCAGCAACTCGTTGCGCTGCTCGTAAACCACCTTACGCTGGTCGTTGGCCACGTCGTCAAACTCCAGCAAGCTCTTGCGGATGTCGAAGTTGCGACCTTCCACCTTGCGCTGGGCATTTTCAATCGCCTTGGTCACCCACGGGTGCTCGATGGCCTCACCCTCTTCCATGCCCAGCTTCTTCATCATGCCGGTCACGCGATCGGAGGCGAAGATCCGCATCAGGGTATCTTCCATGGAGAGATAGAAACGGGAGGAGCCCGGGTCACCCTGACGACCGGAACGGCCGCGCAGCTGGTTGTCGATACGACGGGATTCGTGACGTTCGGTACCGATGATATGCAGACCGCCAGCAGCCAGCACTGCATCGTGACGCACCTGCCAGGCCGCTTTGAGCTCGGCAACCTGAGCCTCGGTCGGATTCTCCAGCTTGGCGATCTCCGCCTGCCAGTTGCCCCCGAGCACTATGTCGGTACCACGACCCGCCATGTTGGTGGCGATGGTGACCGCGCCAGTCTGGCCAGCCTGAGCGACGATCTCCGCTTCCATGGCGTGGAACTTGGCGTTCAGCACCTGGTGCGGGATCTTCTCCTTGTTGAGAATGCCGGAGAGCAGCTCGGAGTTTTCGATGGAAACGGTACCCACCAGCACCGGCTGGCCGCGCTCCACGCATTCGCGGATGTCCTTGACGATGGCGGCATACTTCTCGTTGGCGGTCAGGTAGACCAGATCGCCCATGTCCTTGCGCACCATCGGCTTGTTGGTCGGGATAACCACGGTATCCAGGCCATAAATCTGCT
Source organism: Aeromonas lacus (assembly GCF_000764665.1). Lineage (GTDB taxonomy): Bacteria > Pseudomonadota > Gammaproteobacteria > Enterobacterales > Aeromonadaceae > Aeromonas > Aeromonas lacus. The sequence goes on from NZ_JRGM01000147.1 coordinate 33,218, forward strand.
GGAATTCAAAGGCTTCGGTATCAGCTGTACCGGTCATGCCCGCCAGCTTGTTGTAGAGACGGAAGTAGTTCTGGAAGGTGATGGAAGCCAGAGTCTGGTTTTCGTTCTGGATCTTGACCCCTTCCTTCGCCTCGACCGCCTGATGCAGACCATCAGACCAGCGACGACCCGGCATGGTACGGCCGGTATGCTCGTCTACAATGACGATCTCGTCCTTCTGCACAATGTAGTCGACGTTGCGCTCAAACAGGGTATGGGCGCGCAGACCGGCGTTGACGTGGTGCAGCAGGCTGATGTTGGTGGCGGAGAACAGGGAGTCGTTCTCGTCGAGCAGCCCCTCTTTCTTGAGCAGCTCTTCCACGAAGATCTGGCCGTTTTCGGTCAGCAGCGCCTGACGGTTCTTCTCGTCTACCGTGTAGTGACCGTCGCCGGTGTACTCCTCGGTATCTTCCTTGTCCTGCTTGACCAGCAGCGGGATCAGCTTGTTGACGCGAATATAGAGCTCGGAGCTGTCTTCGGCCGGGCCGGAGATGATGAGCGGGGTACGGGCTTCATCGATGAGTACCGAGTCCACCTCATCCACCAGCGCGTAGTTGAGCGGACGCTGGACGCGCTGCTCGGGCGAGAACGCCATGTTGTCGCGCAGGTAGTCGAAACCGAATTCGTTGTTGGTACCGTAGGTGATGTCGGCCGCATAGGCGTCACGCTTCTGGGACGCATCCATGCCCGGCACGTTGCACGCAACGGTCATGCCGAGGAAGGAGAACAGCGGGCGGTTTGCCTCGGCGTCACGCTTGGCCAGGTAGTCGTTCACGGTCACGACGTGGACGCCACGGCCGCTCAGGGCATTCAGGTAAGCCGGCAGGGTCGCGGTCAGGGTCTTACCCTCACCGGTTTTCATTTCAGCGATGCGGTTGGAGTTCAGCACCATGCCGCCGATCAGCTGCACGTCGAAGTGACGCATGCCAAATACACGCTTGGAGGCTTCGCGCACAGTGGCGAACGCTTCCGGCAGCAGCTGCTCCAGGGTCTCGCCCTGCTCCAGACGCTGACGGTACTCTGCCGTCTTGGCCTGCAGCTCGGCATCCGAGAGAGCCTCGAACTGCGGCTCCATGGCATTGATCTGTTTTACAATTTTGCGCAAAGCCTTGAGCGTTCTGTCGTTCCGGCTGCCGATAATCTTGGTAAGCAGTGTGCTAATCATGGGTACCAACTATTTCTGGTTATATAAAGCGTTCCGTCACTGGAACCTGAAGAAAAAACCTAACCCCGGCTGGCACTGAGAAAGCGTGCGGGGTTTACCTGACGACCATCTTTCAACACTTCGTAATGCAAATGGACCCCGGTCGCGCGACCGGTGCGTCCCATCAAGGCAATCTTCTGTCCCTGATCAACCAGGGTGCCCACCTCGACCAGCAACTTGGAGTTGTGGGCATAGCGGGTGACCAGACCATTGCCATGATTAATCTCCACCATGTTGCCAAATTCCGGATGACGGCCGGCCCAGCTGACAATGCCAGGCCCTGTAGCCAAAATAGGGGTCCCGGGTTTGCCACGGTAATCCACCCCTTTGTGCATCTTGGCACGCCCGTTGAACGGATCGACCCGTCCACCAAAGCCGGACGAGACCCAAACTCGCTCCTGCTTGACCGGCGTGCCGGAAATAAAACCGGCATCGGTGATATGGTGATTCATGATGAAAGATTCAAGTACCGACAGCTGCTCTTCCCGACTGCTGAGCTGTTGGCTGAGATGTTTCATGGAGGCTTGCAGCTCGTTGAGGCTCACTTCCAGATCTTCATCGTAAGAGGGGCCGCCCATCGGGGGCAGCTCTTTGAAATTGAACTCTTCGGGATCGAGGTCGGCCTGCTCGGTCAGTCGTTCACCAAGAGCATTCAGACGGCCAAGCTGCCCCTGCATGGTGCCCACCTGGGCTGCCAGCATCGCCAGCTGCTCGCGGGCCTCATCGCCGCTCTGGTCTACGGAACGCTGTTCGGCCATGGCCAGCGCCACTTCCAGCGCGTCCATCTTCTGCTGCCAGCTCTGCCAGAGCCAGCCGCCGCCAAGGGCCAACAGGGAGAAAACAATACCGCCGACCCATGCCAGACGTTGTTTTGGTAAGTGCAACCTGCGTCGCTGCTTGCCGTGGAGGATCAGGGTAATGCTCATAGAAATCAGTCTGCTCGGTCAGGTGCGGCCATGGGCCTGCACGGGAAATAAAACCGGGAGATAGTCGGTATTAAAGGATGGAGTGAACAAATGACGGAACGTCGGTGCGGAGAGGGGACCGACGTTCCGTTGCACAGCTATCAGGCCAGAACCAGACCGTTATCGTAGTAAGCGATAGGCGCTTTGTCGCCCTCACCCTCGAAGGTCACCAGTTCCCAAGCCTCCTGCTCGGCCAGCAGGGCACGCAGCAGTTTGTTGTTCAGGGCATGCCCTGTCTTGTAAGCGCGGAACTCACCGATAATGCTGCGGTTGCACATATAGAGGTCACCGATTGCATCCAGCATCTTGTGCTTGACGAACTCGTCCTCGTAACGCAGACCATCTTCGTTCAGAACCCGGTAGTCATCCAGCACCACGGCGTTTTCCAAGCTTCCGCCCAGCGCCAGGTTCTGGGAACGCAGGTACTCGATATCACGCATGAACCCGAAAGTACGGGCTCGGCTGATCTCTTTCACGAAGGAGGCACCGGAGAAATCCAGTACACAACGCTGGTTGCGCCCTTCAAAGACCGGATGCTGGAAATCGATCTCGAGATCCATCTTGAAGCCATTGCGATAGGGGTGGAATTCCGCCCACTTGTCGCCATCTTCAACCCGGATGCTCTTCTTGATCCGCACAAACTGCTTGGCAGCATTTTGCTCACGGATCCCGACTTCCTGCAGCAGGTAGATAAAGGGATGCGCGCTGCCGTCCATTACCGGGATCTCGGGCGCGTCAACCTCGACGTAGAGGTTGTCGATCCCCATCCCGGCCAACGCGGCGGAGAGGTGCTCAATGGTAGAGACACGCACGCCGGCTTCGTTGACCAGAGCGGTACAGAGCACGGTATCACGCACCTGATCGGCATTGGCTGGCAGCTCCACCACAGGATTCAGGTCGGTACGCAAGTAAACGATCCCTGTATTCACAGGAGCCGGACGGAATGTCATGGTGACTTTCCGGCCCGAATGCAGGCCGACGCCAGTCGCCTGAACACTCGTTTTCAAGGTTCTTTGTCTAATCATGGGTGTACCCTAAACAGCTTAAAATCCGGACCAGATGGTCGTTGGCAGACCATCTTAGCACATTCCTTAAGCAACAGACAAACACGCCTCATAAGAGACTTAGTCTGCCTGCTTGCGCAGGAACGCCGGAATATCCAGATAATCCGGTTCACGACGGGCTTGCGGCTCGGCGTTAACCACCTTGGCCGGAGCTTCGTCCATCACGCGGCCCTGCATCATGTCGCTAACCAGCGGCTGACGTACCGGGCGCTCTTGCACCTGGCTGCTCTTGACCAGAGTGATGTCCGGCTTGCGCTCGGCACCGATACCGGTCGCAACCACGGTCACACGCAGTTCGTCGTGCATTTCCGGATCGATTACGGTACCCACTACCACAGTAGCGTTCTCGGAGGCGAAGGCCTTGACCGCGTTACCGACGGTTTCGAACTCTTCGATGGTCATGTCCATGCCGGCGGTGATGTTGACCAGGATGCCACGGGCACCGGCCAGATCCACGTCTTCCAGCAGCGGGCTGGAGATAGCCTTCTCGGCAGCTTCTTCGGCACGGTCATCACCGGAGGCTGAACCGGTACCCATCATGGCGGTACCCATTTCGCGCATAACGGTACGCACGTCCGCAAAGTCGACGTTGATCAGGCCAGGACGGGTGATCAGCTCGGCAATGCCCTGTACCGCGCCAAGCAGCACATCGTTGGCAGCCTTGAAGGCATCCAGCAGGGAGATACCGCGACCCAGCACCTTCAGCAACTTGTCGTTGGGGATGGTGATCAGGGAGTCGACGTTCTTGGAGAGCTCTTCGATACCGTGCGCAGCAAAGCCCATCCGCTTCTTCCCTTCGAAGGAGAACGGCTTGGTCACCACAGCAACGGTCAGGATGCCCATTTCGCGAGCCACTTCAGCCACAATCGGCGCAGCACCGGTACCGGTACCACCGCCCATACCGGCAGCGATGAACACCATGTCGGAACCGGTCAGCAGCTCACGCAGCGCTTCACGATCTTCCATGGCCGCGTCACGACCCACTTCCGGATTGGCGCCAGCACCCAGTCCCTTGGTGATGCCACCGCCGATCTGCAGAGTAGTGTTGGCACTGGAGTTGCGCAGTGCCTGGGCGTCGGTGTTGACGGTAATAAACTCGACACCTTCGATGTTTTGACGAACCATGTGTTCGACAGCGTTGCCGCCGCCGCCACCTACACCGATCACTTTAATGACGGCTTCGTCAGTGTGGCTATCCATAAATTCAAACATGTTGTCTCTCCGCTTTATTTGCCTGACTCAGCAAAATTCTTAAAACTCGCCACGCAGCCAGTTGCTGACCCGTTTGACCAGCCCACCGACGCTTGCCTTGGCGGCATATTCTTTGTTGCTACCTGTTGCCTGATGTGTACGGCCGTACTGCAGCAACCCGACCGCAGTCGAGTACACCGGCGCCTGCACATAATCACTCAAGCCACGAATATTCATGGGCTCCCCTACCCGAACCTGGCTCTGGAAGATCTGCTCTGCACACTCCACAATGCCTTCGATCTGGGCAGCGCCGCCGGTCAAGACCACACCGGCTGCCAGCTGATGCTTGACCCCCTGCGCTTTCAATTCGCTTTGTACCCGCACCAACTCATCATTCACCATGGAGAGCAACTCGGTGTAGCGGGGCTCGATTACTTCAGCCAGTGTCTGCCGCTGCAGGCTGCGCGCCGGACGACCGCCGACACTGGGCACTTCAATATTGTCTTCTTTGCTGACCAGACGACCGAGGGCGCAGCCGTAGCGCACCTTGATCGCTTCTGCGTCGAGCGGCGGCGTGCCGAAGGCGTAGGCGATGTCGCTGGTAACCGTGCTGCCAGCGTACGGGATCACCTTGGTGTGACGCAGGGCACCGCCAGTAAACAGCGACATATCCATGGTGCCACCACCGATGTCCACCACGCAGACACCCAGCTCTTTCTCGTCTTCGGTCAGCACGGCATAGCTGGAGGCCAGCGCGGAGAAGATCAGCTGATCGACTCGCAGACCCACTTTCTCGACACACTTCTCGATGTTGCGAGCCATGTCGTTATGGCAGGTGATGAGATGCACCTTGGCCGCCATCCGCACGCCAGAGAGACCGACCGGATTCTTGATCCCTTCCTGATAGTCGATGGCAAACTCCTGCGGCAGCACATGCAATACCCGCAGTTCGTCCGAGAGGCGGACCGACTTGGCGGTATGGATCACGTTATCCACATCCTCCTGGGTCACCTCTTCGTCAGAGATGGGTACCATGCCGGTCTCGTTGCGGCAGTCGATATGCTTGCCGGACAAACCGAGGTAGACCGAGCTGATCTGGCAATCCGCCATCATCTCGGCCTCTTCCACCGCACGGCGCAGTGACTTGACCACGGAGTCGAGGTCGTTGACCCCGCCCTTCTCCATCCCGCGGGAAGCGTGACTGCCCATACCGATGACGTTCAGTTCACCGTCCGGCAATACTTCACCGACCAGAACCGCCACTTTGGTTGTGCCGATATCCAGTCCGACAATCAAATTCCTATCTGCGGTGTTGGTCATGCACTTTCTCTTCGCTCTTCTTCCAGCCAACTGCCACTCCGGTATCGTATCGAAGATCCACGTACGCAACCTGCGCGCGGGGTTCGATAGCCGGGAAGGCATCGATAAACCGCTGCAACCGGAGCGCTATGTCGTTGCGCCCCAGAAACAGCTTGATATTGCCATCCAGGGTCAGTTCCCAGGCATGGCGGGGGGTCAGATTCACCCCCAGCAACTTGTATCCCTTGGCAGCCAGTTGCGCTTCATACTGCCGACTCTCTTTCAACACCATGGCGGCCTGGTCATCCGGCCCCGACAGCTGCAACAGCGGTGTCTTGACCCGATCAGGTGCACTGAATACCTTGCCTTTGGTGTTGACGAAGCGGTTGCCGTTCCAGCGCGCCGCCACGTCCTGTTCTGTCAGGTAGACCTTGATCTTATTCGGCCACTTCTTGCGTACCGATACCGAGGCTACCCATGGCAAGGCATTAAGCCGTGCCTGCAATTCGTTAACATCCAACTCGAAGAAGTTGCGTGACTCGGCGCCATCCAGCACGGCAAGTCGCAGCTCTTCGGTTTCCAGATACTGGTGTTGCCCCTGCAGCAACAGCTCGCTCATGGGCAACCGGTTGGCATCCGTCAGCCAACCTTTAACATCCAGCGCAGTCCGATAGCAGCCCCATATCACCAGCAGGAAAAACATAACGCCTGCGATGAAGCCGCCCTTGGTGCGCCCCTGTGCCCTTGCCTCCACCCGCTCGATCCCCGTGTAACGCGCTAAACCGGCCTTTTGACAGACCGGTTCGCCATTATATAGGCCCCGGCTTGGCGGTCAAAATACTCATTGGGCCCTCAGGCACCAGATTTCATGCTATCTATGCTCAATTTCATCTCGCCGAGACGCCGGGCCAGAGCCCCGACGTTCCCTGCCCCCTGAGTCAGCACCAGATCCCCTTCGCCAACCAGATCTGCCAGCACCGCTGGAACATCATCCGGCGTCGCCACAAAGATGGGTTCCAGATTGCCGCGCGAACGGATGGAGCGGCACAGCGCACGACCGTCTGCCCCGGGGATCGGATCCTCGCCGGCAGCATAAACCTCCAGCATTACCAGTACGTCCACCTTGGAGAGCACGTCAGCGAAGTCTTCGTAAAGGTCGCGAGTGCGGGTGTAGCGATGCGGCTGGAACACCATGACCAGACGCTTCTCCGGCCAGCCGGCACGAGCGGCATTGATGGTCACCTTCACTTCGCTCGGATGGTGACCATAATCGTCCACCAGCATCGCCTTGCCGCGACCAGTTTCGAACTCACCATACTGCTGGAAGCGACGACCGACCCCTTCAAATTTGGCCAGCGCACGGATGATGGCATCGTCGCTAACCCCATCTTCCGTCGCGACAGCAATCGCCGCGGCAGCGTTCAAGGCGTTGTGGATCCCCGGCAAGTTGAGGGTTACCTGCAGCTCACCCGCCTCTTTGCGGCGCACCCGGAAGCAGCTGTGGTTGGTGGTCTGGACAAAATCCAGCACCTGCACATCCGCATCCTCAGAGAGACCATAGGTCAGGGTCGGGCGCGCAATCTCGGGCTGCATGCCACGAATCACCGGATCATCGATGCAGACCACCGCCAGACCGTAGAAAGGCAGGTTGTGCAGAAACTCGATGAAGGTGGCCTTCAGCTTGGAGAAATCACCGCCGTAGGTATCCATGTGATCCGCTTCGATGTTGGTCACGATAGAGACCATCGGCTGCAGATGCAGGAAGGAGGCATCACTCTCGTCCGCCTCGGCGATCAGGTAACGGCTGCTGCCCAGACGTGCATTGGTGCCGGCGCTGTTGAGCAGGCCACCGATAACGAAGGTCGGATCGCGGTCGGCTTCGGCATAGATGCTTGCCACCAGACTGGTCGTAGTGGTTTTGCCATGAGTACCAGCGATGGCGATGCCGTGACGAAAACGCATCAGCTCGGCCAGCATCTCGGCACGGCGCACTACCGGGATCCGCAGTTCGCGGGCAGCCAGCAGCTCCGGGTTGTCCTGCTTGATCGCGGTGGAAACAACGACCACGCTGGCACCATTGACGTGCTCGGCGCTGTGGCCAGTAAAGATATGTGCGCCCAGAGCCTCAAGCCGCTCGGTCACTGCATTGCGAGCCAGATCAGAACCCGTTACCTGATACCCTTCGTTGGCAAGCACTTCGGCGATACCGCCCATACCGGCACCACCGATGCCGATAAAATGGATGCGACGCACGCGGCGCATTTCGGGGATCACAGTACGCAGTTTTGCCAGTTCAACCTTGGTCATAATCGTCTCTTTAGTCTGCAGCAAGCCGTTTGTTCTCAAAGGGCCTCATCTCACAGCATCAATCTACAAAGGGGTGAGGCTGCACGGCGTGGCCAGTGCAATCTCATCCTTACTCTTTATTTGTCTGCCCTTCGGCGAGTCGTTTGCACTCGTCAGCAACCCGCTCTGCCGCATCGGTAATAGCGACGCGACGGGCGGCCTTGGCCATGTTAAACAGAGTCTCCCTGCGCCCGGCGAGCCAAGAGAGACGGGCAGCCAGCGAGGCTGTGGTCAACTCGGACTGGGGCAGGAACTCAGCCGCACCGCCATCGACCAGCGTCAGGGCGTTGCGAGTCTGGTGATCATCCACTGCATGGGGCAGCGGCACGAAGATGGCAGCCACACCGGCAGCGGCCACTTCGGAGACGGTCAGTGCACCCGCCCGGCAGACCACCAGGTCGGCCCAGGCATAGGCTCCCGCCATATCCTTGATAAATTCACTTACCTCGGCATTAATACCGTGCTGGGCATAGGCCGCGCTGACGGCTTCGCCATTACCCTTGCCGCACTGATGACGCACCTCGATAGGTACACCAGCTGCAGCGACCGCAGCGGGCACCTGCTCGTTGAGCACGCGAGCCCCCAGACTTCCGCCCACGATCAGAAGGTGCAACGGCTCGCTGCTGCTACGCAGTTGGGGATCCGGCAGTGCGACCACTTCGGGGCGAACCGGATTGCCCACCACGGCAGTGCGGCGGCTCGGAGCAAACGCCCCCGGGAATGCCATCAACACCCGCTTGGCGATACGCGCCAGCAGCTTGTTGGTCATACCGGCTGCAGCATTCTGTTCGTGCAGCAGCAACGGGATCCCGGAGAACCAGGCCGCCACGCCACCCGGGCCGGAGGCAAAGCCGCCCATACCGAGCACCACATCCGGACGAATGGTCTTGAGCACCTGACGCGCCTGCAGCACGGATTTCACGATGCGATAGGGCGCCGCCAGCAACCGCTTGATGCCGTTGCCACGCACCCCCTGAATATCGATAAAGGAGATGGGATAGCCATGGGCTGGCACCAGCTCGGCCTCCATCCGGTCGGCAGTGCCCAGCCAGTGAACTGTCCAGCCCTGCTCCTTCAATCGATCGGCTACGGCCAGACCCGGGAAGACATGTCCCCCGGTACCACCTGCCATCACCAACAGCGTCTTGCTCACTAAACCTCCCGCACCCGCGCCTGGGCTGTCGCCTGACGCAACTCAAAATCGATTCGAATCAACATGCTCACTGCCACCGTCATGATGATGAGACTGGAGCCACCGTAACTCACGAGCGGCAAGGTCAACCCTTTGGTCGGCATCATGCCGCTGGCCGCGCCAACGTTAACGAAGGTCTGGAAACTGAACCAGATCCCGATACCGATGGCCAGATAACCGTCATAGAGGCGATCGGCAGCAAGAGCCTTGTGGCCCAGTTTCAGTGCCTTGACCGCCAGTGCGAAGATCAGGAACAGCGCACCCAGAACACCGGCATAGCCGAGCTCTTCACCGAGGATCGCAAAGACGAAGTCGGTATGCGCTTCCGGCAGATACTCCATCTTCTGGATGGAGTTGCCCAGCCCTTCGCCAAACCAGCTGCCGCGGCCAAACGCCATCAGCGACTGGGTCAACTGGTAGCCACTGCCAAACGGATCGGCCCAGGGATCCATAAAGGAGGTAACCCGTCGCATCCGGTAAGGCTCGACGATGATCAGCATCACCACGGCACCGACCCCGGCACCGATCAGAGTCAGGAACTGCCCGAGTCGGGCGCCAGCCAGAAAGAGCATGCCGAACGAGGTAACAAACATCACCACGGTGGAGCCCAGGTCAGGCTGCAGCAGCAACAGGACGGCCAGCACCCCGAATACCGCCAGCGGTTTGAGGAAGCCAATCCAGGCTTCACGCACCTCGTTCTGGCGCCGCACCAGATAGCCGGCCAGATAGACAAAGAGCGCCAGCTTGCCGAACTCGGCAGGCTGCAGGTTGAACGGGCCGAGCGGCAACCAGCGTACCGCACCGTTGACGTTGCGCCCCACCAGCAGCACCAGCACCAGCATCAGAATGGCCAGCAGCAGCATGGGGCCGTTGTGTTCCTGCCAGCGAGCCATCGGCACCTGCAGCACGAACCAGGAGATGCCGAGCGCCATCACCAGAAACATGGCGTGACGTTTCACGAACATGAAGGGATCGTTGCCCAGAGAGATCCCCTCGGGGATCGAGGCAGATGCCACGATCACCACCCCAAGCGCCATCAGCGCAAGCGCCAGCACAACCAGCTGACGATCATAGAGACCAGCTGGACGCGCCGGTAACAACCAGCGCTGGAAAAGACCTGCTACTGCACGAAGGGCGTTCATAGCGCCATCACCATCTCGGTAAAGCGATCGCCGCGCACCTCGAACGACTTGAACTGATCGAGGCTGGCACAGGCCGGCGCCAGCAGCACCCAGTCACCGGGTGTGGCATCGGCAGCCGCCTTGGCAACGGCGGCAGCAAGGTCGGCAACCCGTTCGGTCTGCTCACCCAGCGCCAGCAGCACCTCGGCATCCTGGCCAAAGCAGTACATGTGATCGATCTGGTTGCCCAGCAGCGCCTGAATGGGGCCAAAATCCTGCCCCTTGCCCTGACCACCGGCCAGCAGCAACAGACGACCCTTGACCGACTCGCGCACTCCAGCCACGGCAGCCAGAGTCGCGCCAACGTTGGTCGCCTTGGAGTCGTTGATCCAGCGCACCCCGTTTACCTCGCGCACGAAGCGGGCTCGGTGCGGCAGACCTTCAAAACGGCGCAGCACGGTGAGTTGTGCCGCGCGGGGAATGCCAACCGCATCGCACAGCGCCATGGCGGCAAGGGCGTTCGCCTGATTGTGGGCGCCGACGATCTTCATCTCGTCCACCGCGATCAGGGGCTCGCCGTGCAGGGTCAGCCAGTAGCGGCCATCCAGCAGACAACGGCCGTAACCATTGCAGTCGAGACCAAAGCTTTGCCACACCTGACCGACATCGGGCAGGGTCTGGGCATCGTCGCGGTTGACCAGAATATGTTTGGAGTTCTGATGGATCTCCATCTTGGCGGCGCGATAATCGGCCATGCCCTGATAGCGATCCATATGATCTTCGGAGAGGTTGAGCACCACGGAGGCGGCAGCGCGCAGGCTGTAGGTAGTCTCCAGCTGAAAACTGGAGAGCTCCAGCACACAGAGATCCATCGGCTGCTTGAGCAAGTCCAACGCCGGAGTCCCTATGTTGCCGCCAACACCGACATTGAGTCCGGCTTCGGCAATCATCTCGCCCACCAGCGTGGTCACTGTGCTCTTGCCGTTCGAGCCGGTGATGGCAATGACCGGTGTCTGGGTCTCTCGCACAAACAGCTCGATATCCCCGATGATCTGCACACCCCGTTCGGCTGCGGCTTTCAGCTCGGGCGTGGCAAGGGCAATGCCCGGGCTCGCTACGATCATGTGTGCCTGCTTGAGCAGCTCTTCATCCAGCCCGTGGATAAGTTCCACTTCTGGTGGCAGCTGCTCCTTGCCGGGCGGGTTGGCACGGGTATCCATCACCAGCGGCGTGACGCCACGGCCGAGGAAGTAGTCGACGCAGGAGAGTCCGGTTTTACCCAATCCGATGATGATGACCATGGCCTTACCTCACCTTCAGGGTGGCAAGACCCAGCAGCACCAGCACGAGGGTGATGATCCAGAAGCGCACGATAACGCGCGGCTCCGGCCAGCCCTTCTTCTCGTAGTGGTGATGGATCGGCGCCATGCGGAAGATCCGCACGCCGCGCAGCTTATAGGAACCCACCTGCAGGATCACCGAAACGGTCTCCATCACGAAGACCCCGCCCATGATCACCAGCAGAAACTCCTGACGAACCAGCACGGCAATGGTACCGAGCGCGCCACCCAGCGCCAGCGAGCCAACATCGCCCATGAAGACCTGTGCCGGATAGGTGTTGAACCAGAGGAAGCCCAGACCCGCACCGACGATGGCGGTACAGACGATCACCAGCTCGGAGGTATAGGGAACATAAGGAATATGCAGGTAGCTGGCGAAGTTGACGTTACCGGTTGCCCAGGCGATAAACGCAAAGCCGCCAGCAACCATCACGGTCGGCATTATGGCCAAGCCATCCAGACCATCGGTCAGGTTGACCGCGTTGGAGGTACCGACGATGACAAAGTAGGTCAGCAGGATGAACATCAGGCCGAGTTGCGGCATCACATCCTTGAGGAAGGGCACCACCAGCTGGGTCTGACCGTCGTGAGTGGCAGTAGCATAGAGGAATACCGCCACTCCCAGCGCAACGGCAGATTGCCAGAAGTACTTCCAGCGAGCGATCAGACCGTCAGTGTTCTTGCGCACCACCTTGAGGTAGTCGTCGGCAAAGCCGATGGCACCGTAGGCGCCCAGCACAAACAGCACCAGCCAGACATAGGGGTTGTCGAGACGGCACCAGAGCAGCACGGAGGTGAAGATGGCGGCAATGATCATCAGGCCCCCCATGGTCGGGGTACCTCGCTTGCTGAGGTGAGACTCGGGACCATCGTTGCGGATCACCTGACCGAACTTCAGGATCTGCAGGCGACGGATCAGGCGAGGCCCCATCCAGAGCGCAACACCCAGACCGGTAATGATCGACAGGATGGCGCGAAACGTCAGGTAGGAGAAGACGTTGAAGAAGGTGAAGTGCGGAGTAAGCAGTTCAGCCAGCCAGACTAGCATGCCGCTGACTCCTGATGGTCGACGACCATCTTGACGATATCTTCCATGCGGGAGCCACGGGCCCCTTTGACCAGAATCGAAATTTCCTGATGTGTATTAATCATTTGCGCAAGCACTTCAAACAACGACGCCTTGTTATCGAAATGTCGGCCAGCCGCGGCATCTGCGGTATGGCGACTCTCTTCCCCCACTGTCAGAACGGCATCCAGACCGCACTCGCGGGCATGATGGCCAACCCGGGCATGTTGCTCGGCAGACTCTTCACCCAGTTCCCGCATGTCACCGAACACCAGCACCTTGAAGCCGCTCATGGCGGTCAACGCATCGATGCCCGCCAGCACGGACTCCACGCTGGCATTGTAGGTATCGTCCACCAGGGTCAGACCGCCCCAGCGCTGAACGCAGAAGCGTCCCTTGACCGGAGCCATCTGCTCCAGACCGGCTTTGACCGAGGCCAGAGAAGCACCGAGCGCCAGGGTGCCGGCAGCAGCAGCCAGCGCATTGGCCACGTTATGGCGGCCGGGGATCGCCAGAGTCAGGCTCACCTCGCCCTGCGGGGTCACCATAACGAACTCGGCACAACCCTGAGCGTTGAGAATCACATCGCGAGCATGGAACGGCTGGCTCTGATCTTCGATGGAGAAGGCGCAGCGAATGCCACGCTCACGCCACTTAGGCCAGAATTCGTTGTCGGCGTTGACGATGGCGCTGCCGCCTTCGCTCAAGCCCTCAAAAATCTCGCTCTTGGCGTGGAACACCCCTTCCAGCGAGCCAAAACCCTCCAGATGAGCCGCAGCCACGTTGTTGATGATGGCGGCATCCGGTTTGGCCAGCGAGGTAGTCCAGGCGATCTCGCCCGGGTGATTGGCACCCAGCTCCATCACCGCAAACTTGTGTTGCGGTTCGAGGCGCAGCAGGGTGAGCGGCACGCCCACCTCATTGTTGAAGTTGCCAGCGGTGGCCAGCACTTCCCCTTCATTGCGCAGGATGGCGGTGGCCATCTCCTTCACCGTGGTCTTGCCGCAGCTGCCAGTGATAGCCAGCACTTTCGGGTTAATGCGCTCACGCACCAGCTTGCCGAGACGGCCCAACCCCTTGAGGGTATCGGCTACCACCAGTTGGGGAATGGCCAGCGGCAGTTCACGCTCGACCAGCAGGGCAGAGGCCCCCGCCGCCAGCGCCTGATCGCAAAAATCGTGGGCATCGAAGCGCTCGCCGCGCAGTGCAACAAACAGAGCGCCAGTACCCAGAGTACGGGTATCGGTGCTGACCGCAGTAATCTCGCCATCTTCACCAATCAGACGGGCATCGAGCACCTGCGCCAGGTCGGCAAGCCTGAGGGTCATCATTTGAATGACTCCATTAATGTGTGCAAAGCGGCGGCGACGGTTTCCCGGTCGCTATAGTGCCGCTTGTCGGTTCCAATAATTTGATAATCCTCGTGACCTTTACCGGCCACCAGAATGATGTCCTGTTTGCTCGCCTGACGGATGGCCAGGTTGATCGCCTTGACCCGATCGTGCTCGACCTGCACCGCAGCAGGATCGCGAAGACCCGCCACCATGTCGGCCATGATCCGGGCCGGCTCCTCGGTACGGGGATTGTCGTCGGTCAGGATCACGCGATCCGCATACTGTTCAGCCATGGCTGCCATCATGGGGCGCTTGCCGCGATCTCGGTCGCCACCACAGCCAACCAGACACCAGAGCTGGCCTTTGCAGTGCACGCGCAGTGCCTGCAGCGCCTTGTCCAGCGCGTCCGGAGTGTGGGCATAGTCGACCACGGCAAGGGGCGCCTCACCACCACCAAAGCACTCCATGCGACCGGTCACCGGCTGCAATTTCGGAGCAGTTGCCAGCAGCTCGTCGAAGTGATAGCCGAGCACCAGCATGACTCCCATCGCAGCCAGCACATTGCTGACGTTGAAGCGCCCGAGCAAGGGGGCGGATAATACACCATTCCCCCAGCTGGAGTTAATCTGCGCGCGAAAACCTTGCTGGTGAAAATCGAGTTGCTGCGCCGTTAACTGACGGCCGGAATGGTTTTCAATCGGGCCATTAACGCTGAGCGCCACCGCTGAGGGGTATTTTTCGAGCCACTTGGCACCCAGCTCGTCATCGCGGTTGATCACTGCGTTCGCTTCGTCGACCAGCTGCAACAGTTGCTCCTTGGCGGCCCCATAGGCCTCCATGGTGCCGTGGTAGTCGAGGTGATCCCGACTCAGGTTGGTGAAGACCGCAGCAGCAAACGGCAAGGCTGCAACCCGATGTTGCACCAGACCGTGGCTGGAGACCTCCATCGCCACCAGATCCGCCCCCTGCTCTTGCAGGGCGGCCAGATTGGCTTGCACCTGAACAGCGCTGCCAGTGGTGTTTTCCGCTTCGATCAGATTGCCAAACAGACCGTTGCCGATGGTACCCATCACGCCAGCCTTGCCACCCAGCAGGGTACGCCAGTTGGCGACCAGCAGCGCAGTGGTGCTCTTGCCGTTGGTCCCCGTGATCCCCACCAGCTCCAGTTTTGTGGCTGGCTGATCGTAGAAATAACCTGCGAGGGCGGAGAGATGTACTGGCAAATCGCGCATTCCGATGCAGGGAACGGAAACCGCTGGCGCGATAAATTCACCGTCCTCCTCAAACACAACAGCGGTCGCTCCCTGAGCCACCGCCTGTTCGATAAACCGTCTGCCGTCCACCTGATGGCCGCGAATGGCCACGAAGAGAGAGCCGGGGCCGACCCGCCGGCTATCCAGCTGGATATCGGTCAGGGCAAGCGCCGGCGCCGTAATGCAGAAGGGGCGCAGTAATGAATCAAGTGCGCGGTGCAACAGGAGCCTCCGTACTGGCGAGTTTGGTGGGTACCGAAGGGGGTACCGCATCCGGACGAATATTGAAGAGTTGCAGCACCCCGCCCATGGCCTCTGCAAACGGTGGGGTCGCCACGGCGCCACCATAGTAGGCGCTGCCCTTTGGCTCGTTGATTACCACCACCATGACAAAACGGGGATCACTGGCCGGGGCGAAGCCGGCAAACCAGGCCATGTAATCCTTGCCATAGCCACCTGCAACGGCGACCTTGGCGGTACCACTCTTGCCGCCTACCCGGTAGCCCGGGATCTTGGCCTTGGGAATGGCGTTGTCGACCACGTATTCCAGCGCCTGCAGCATGGCGGAGGCGTTGTTGTGGTCGATCACCTGCTCGCCCTTGGGCGGCGTGGTGACCTTGACGATGGAGATGGGCACCCGCTTGCCCTTGTTGGCCAGGGTGGCGTAGGCGGAAGCCAGTTGCAGCGGGGTAACCCGCAGACCATAACCAAACGAGAGGGTCGCCCGCTCGATATCGGACCAGCGGCGACGCTGGGGCAGCATGCCGCTGCTCTCGCCCATCAGGCCGCTACCGGTATCCATGCCGAAGCCGAACATGCTGAGGGTGTTGATCATCTCCTGCGCCGGCATCCGCAGCGCGATGCGCGACATACCGATGTTGGAGGAGTAGCGCAGAATGTCGTAGAGGTTGGTCGCCCGGTGGATACTGACGTCCTTGATCTGCTTGGCGCCGATAAAGAGCGGCCCGCCCTGAATGAAGTCTTTCCAGCTGGTGACACCGGCTTGCAAGGCACTGAGCAAAATCAATGGTTTGACAGTGGAGCCCGGCTCGTAGGTATCGGTGACCACCCGGTTGCGCACCCGGAAGCTCTGATACTGACCGCGGTTGTTCGGGTTGTAGGAGGGGGTGTTGACCATGGCGAGTACTTCGCCGGTCTTGATATCCAGCATCACCATGGAGCCGGATGTCGCCTTGTTCTCGTCGGTGGCCCGCTTGAGCGCACGATAAGCCAGCGCCTGTACCCGTTGATCGATACTGAGCTGCAGATCGTTGGCGTTCTTGCCCTCCTTGACGATGCCAAGGCGTTCGATGACCCGTCCCTGACGATCCTTGCGCACCCGCATCTCGCCCGGTGTTGCGGTCAGCCACTCGTCATAGCTGCGCTCGATACCTTCGATACCGTGGCCATCGATGTTGGTCACCCCAACCAGATGGGCACTGATCTCGCCGGTCGGATAGAAACGGCGCGACTCGGGACGCAGATAGACACCACCCAACTTGAGCCCCTTGATATATTCCGAAACGGCAGGGGTTACCTGACGCTGCAGATAGACAAAACGCTTGCTGGGATTGGCGATCCGTTGTTTGAGGGTATTGATGTCGATCTTGAGCACGGCAGAGAGCGCCATCCAGGCTCGCTCGTTGTGAATCGCGCCAGACTCGTGCACCGTCTTGGGGTCTGCCCAGACCGCTTCGACCGGCACGGATACTGCCAGCTGTTCACCGTTGCGATCGGTGATCATGCCGCGCACCGCCTGGGTGGAGGTGGTACGCAGGGAGCGCATGTCCCCCTCCTGGCGCAGGCGGTCAGGGTTGATCACCTGGATCCAAGCCAAGCGCAGGATCAGCCCAACAAATGCGATGCCGATGAACACGACCAGCGTGCGAAAGCGCCACGGATAGATCGAGGGCGCTTTGACGTTCGCTTTGGCAGCTTTGGCTGTAGCCTTGCGTTTCATGGCAGGGTAATTACCTTCTCGGTGGTCACCAGAGGGCGACCCATTTGTAACTTGTCCATCGCCAGAGTGGCTACCCGGGAATGTTCCGCCAGGGTGCCCTGCTCCAGCAGGAGGTGACGCCATTCGATATTGAGGCGATCCTCTTCGGCCATCAGGTCGTTCTGTTGGGCAGTAAGGCCGCGCGTCATGTTGGTCACCAAAATCACGGCAAATGCAGTCACCAGCACGGCGACCGACAGCAGGATCTGCAGCTTGTGCCGCCAGAGATCCGCAACGATCTCCTTGGCAAGGTGGACACGCACTTCGCTCATCGCTTACTCCGCCAGACGCTCGGCGACCCGCAGCACGGAGCTGCGCGACCGGGTGTTTTCCGACACTTCATGATCAGAAGGCTTGAGGGCCTTGCCGACCGACTTCAATTTGCGACCGCCAGCCAGCTGGGCCTCGGTCAACGGAATGCCGTAGGGTACTTCCGGCCCCTTCTCGTGCTTGCGAATAAAATGCTTCACCAAGCGGTCTTCCAGCGAATGGAAACTGATCACCGACAGACGACCGTGAGGAGCCAGCACCTCCAGCGCACCGTTGAGCGCAGTTTCGATCTCGTCCAGCTCGCTGTTGATGTAGATGCGGATAGCCTGGAAGCTGCGGGTCGCCGCATGCTTGCCCTTCTCCTTGCTCGGATTGACCCGGGCAATCATCTCGGCCAACTGGCGGGTACGCACGTAAGGCTCGGTAACGCGATCGTGGACTATAGCGCGAGCAATCTTCTTGGCAAAACGCTCCTCACCGAAGGTCTTCAATACCCAAGCGATATCGTCCACATCAGCCTTGGCCAGCCACTCGGCGGCGCTCTGACCGGAAGTGGGGTCCATCCGCATATCGAGCGGACCGTCTTTCATAAAGCTGAAGCCACGCTCGGCATCGTCCAGCTGGGGAGATGAAACCCCCAGATCGAGCAGAAAACCATCCACCTTGCCCAGCAAACCGCGCTCGCTCAGATAGCTGGTAATACCGGAGAAGGGGCCATGGACGATCTCGAAACGAGGATCCTGGATCTTGGCGGCTTCTGCGATCGCCTGCGGATCGCGATCAATGGCGATCAAGCGGCCGTTAGGGCCAAGGTGTTGCAGGATCAGACGAGAATGACCACCACGGCCAAAAGTACCGTCGACGTAGACACCGTCCGGCTTGATGGCCAGACCTTCGACGGCTTCGTGCAGCAGCACTGTGATGTGTTCAGCGGCTTGGGTCATTTATAAAGAGAAATCCTGTAGTCGTGGTGAGCTTGCCCAATCGTCCCCGGGCAGACCCAAGATGTCGTCATTGACCTGTTGCTGCCAGCGGGCTTCATCCCACAGCTCAAATTTGTTGAGCTGGCCCACCAGCATGATCTTCTTATCCAGCCCCGCATGGTTACGCAGTGGCTGGCTGAGCAGCAGACGGCCATTGCCATCCAGCTCGCATTCGGTCGCATGCCCGAGCAACAGCCGCTGCAAGCGGCGTTCGGCGGGATTCATGCTGGAAAGGGTCTTGAGCTTGCGCTCGACCTCTTCCCACTCGTTCAGGGGGTAAAGCAGCAGACAGGGGTGGGCAATATCGATGGTGCAGACCAGCTGGCCGTCGCTTTCATCGCGCAGCCAGTCACGAAACTTGGTCGGAATCGCCAGTCGCCCTTTGCTGTCCAGGCTGATGGCGTGAGCGCCACGCAACAAATTTCTGTCCCTGAAGGTGAGTAAGTGGGCGAATCGCCCCTTTTAAAACCACTTTGATCCACTTTTCCCCACCTTGAAGTTTAAGGACGTGGAGGGGGCTTTTCAAGCAAGGAGATCGGCCAGAGGGAACATATTGACGCAGCATTTGCGGGTTACGGATTGAGTGGGTTGATTTTCCACAAGTTATTTGTGGCGAAAGAAAATACGATTAATAAAAAAGCTGTGGGTGAGCAGTTACTATCTGGGAGAGATGATGAAACGGAACAGCACAACGGCGCAGAGCAAAATACTGACGCAGATCACCGGATAGATGATATAGCCATCTTTGGAACGGCGAGCGCGCAAAGAGACCAGATGACAAAGCAGCAGGTTGTAAATTATCAGCAGCGCGGTCAGCAGGATATTGACGGCAAACGTCAGCTCTTGGGCAAACGCGATGTAAAGCCCCATGAGAATAAAATTGGCGAGGATCAGATATAGCAAAAACTTCTGGATTGCTTTACCCGCATTTGGGCTCTTTTTTACTCGTGTTATCATGCTTGCCACGTCCTGGATTACACATGATGAGACGACCCTAAATTCAGAAAACTGTTGAGATACATGATGTTTTTATTATTGTGCAATCCTTGTTCAACGAATTCACAATGACCAGGTTCATTTTCTTTTTACTAAGCGTGATGTTAATAACATCCACATCTTGTCACGCCTATCACAATTATCAATGGCAAACCGGCTTCCCTCTCCCGATACGTGGAGAGGGGGCCGAACTGGTTAATCAACAGCAAGCCTTTCTGCTTGCCCAGCGCCCCTATCTGCAACAGCGCCTTGCCGAAACCCAACCCATCATCCGCTGGATCTCGGAACAGGTGCAGGAACGCAAACTTCCGCCCCTGCTGGCTTTTGTCCCCTTGCTGGAAAGCAGCTACCGCCTCGATGTTGTCTCTGCCGCTGGCGCAGCAGGCCCCTGGCAACTCATGCCCGATACGGCCAAGCGCTTTGCCGTGCCTATCAATAGTTCATTCGATGGCCGTTATTCACTGCCATTGGCAACCGAGGCAGCTCTGACTTACCTTGGCTGGCTCTCTCGTTTCTTTGGGGGGGACTGGTTGTTGGCGCTGGCCGCTTATAACGCTGGAGAAGGGCGAGTGCTGAATGCAGTGTTGAAAGCCGGCACCCGAAATATCTGGGCTCTGGATCTGCCGACGGAAACCCGAGTTTACGTTGCCCGCTTTATTGCCCTTGCCAGAGTGCTCGACATGGCAACTACCCACCACTTCCAGTTGCCGCCATGGCAGAGTGGCAACGACCTGAAGGTTTTTCGCAATCCGGAAGGCTGTTCGCTGCCTGCCTGGGCTCAGGCCAAAGGTGTGTCCATGAATGAGGCCAGCCGCTGGAATCCGGCATGGCAGCTCCCGGTACCGGCGGGAATAACCAATTGCCCGGTTGTTTACAGCAAAGCAAAAGCCCCGGTCACGACACAACAGCGGGGCAGCGGCAAGCTCATCTTCAAAGCCGTGTCACTGGAGAGCCTGCATGACCCGCTGCTGCTGAAGACAGCCAGAGGTCTTGATATGAGCCGTGGTGAGCTCAGGTTGGAACGTCAGCCAGATCCTCTTGGAATGACTCTGAAACGCCCGTTGATTGCGGTACCCTGAAGCTGTGCCGCCAATGGCTCAATACCGGCGCAAGGTCAATTTGCTCCGGATATGACCAGCGAGCCCCATAAAAACAGAGGTGCTGGCCAATAGGACGGCGATGGGTAATGCGGCATGTCAGTGTAATGCGTGGCAACAGAGAAAGGGTTACTGTCTCGGGCAAAATGAATCGGGCAGGAGCAAGAAAGCCTACCCCACCCGGCCCGATATCCTTGATGACGGCCCGGCCAATGCTCTTGTCAAACAGCAAACCGGATATCAGCAGGCGAGCTGCAATACCACAACTCTGCGATTCGAAGGGTGTTGCGCCATCATGGAGATACCAGCGAGGCACCTTTCTTCTCGGATCATTGTGTGCGGTATGGAACAGAAACTCTGTTTCAGGGGCGTCCATTAACTGTCTTTTCCTTGGCTTGAGTGGCAGCCGCTTTGGTCTCGGCACTGAACAGCTGCTCCAGATTCTGTTCCGCTCTGGTCGTCATAATCAGCAACTCGATACGACGGTTCCGGCTACCCTGCGGATTTTCGCTATCTTCCAGCATGGTGTCAGACATGGCCACTACCTGGGCAATACGCTCTGGCGGCATGCCCCCCGCCAGCAACACCCGTCTCGCCATCATGGCGCGATCCGATGAAAGCTCCCAGTTGCTGTAGTTTTCACCCGCGAAAGGGGTGCTGTCGGTATGACCCGAGATCATGACCCGGTTTTCTACCCGCTGAAAAATCGGGGCGAGCGCCATCAGCATATGACGAAAGAAGGGGCTAATGCGGGCACTGCCGCGGCTATACATTTCGCGATCGGCGTCATCACGGATCAGGATGCGCAAACCTTGCGGCACAATCTGAATCTCCAGATTGTTCTTGGCCTGCATCTGCTCAGCAAGATTACCGATAAACCCGGCAAGCTGCTTCATCTGGTGCTCCCCTTCCAACTTGCCGACCAGCAGCTGCTCGTATCCACCGCCGGGCCCCTCAGAAAAGATGCTCTGATTGCGATCCATATGCCTAGGGGTCAGCTGCCCTCGCTGATCAAATTTTGGATTCAACTCATCCAGGACCGAAGGATTACCGCCCAGATCGACCGGATAGGGGCTATTGCGAATATCAAACGGGTTGGCCTCGTTATCCATGATGCTGTAATCGCGCAAGCGGCTGGCAACCATCTCCCGCTCCTCCTGGTTGGAGACCGCCAAGATCCAGAGCACCATGAAAAACGCCATCATGGCCAGAGTAAAGTCGGCAAATGCCACTTTCCACGCGCCGCCGCTTTTGGGGGAGCTGTTACGCCGCTGCTGGCGCTTGACGATGATCTGTTCGTGGTTGCGCATTACATCGCCCTGTTGGTCACCCAGTCTTCCAGTTCCAGGAAGCTGGGTTTGACATCAGGTTCGAGAATTTTCCGGCCGGAATCGACCGCCAGCAGAGGCGTCTTGCCACGTAGCTGGGCAATCAGAATGGATTTGATGCACATCAGCAGACCGACCCGGCGCTTGACCATCTCTTCCATGGCGTTGCTGATAGGCTCGAGCAGACAGTAGCAGAGGAAAATACCGATAAAGGTACCAACCAGCGCCGCCGCCACATGCACACCGATATTGCTCAGAGGGCCATCGAGTTGCTGCATGGTGATAATGATCCCCATAACAGCCGCCAAAATACCGAAGCCGGGGCAGGCCTCGCCGGTTTTGTGAAGTGCATGGGCAGGCTTGAGCATATCCTCCTCAATCGCCATGATCTCCTGCTCCAGGATGGTATCGAGCTCATGAGGAGTAATCTTGCCCATCCCCAGCAGACGGAGGTTGTCGATGATAAAACCGAGCAACTGGGGATCTTCCGAAATTTGCGGGTACATCAGGAACACCGAGCTTTGCTGGGGGTTTTCAATGTGCTCGTCCAGCGCTTTCATCCCCTTGTTGCGAGTTTCTTCCAGCAACTGGTGCATCAGTGTCAGCAACTCGCGATAGACCTCGCGCTCTTCCTTGTTGGGCTTGAAGCACATCTTCAATTGCGCCCACATCTCGTGCATCACCTCTTTCGAGTTGCCAAGAAACATGGAACCTGCAGCAGCACCCACAATAATGATCAGCTCGGCAGGCTGCCATAAAGCCGCAAGGTTGCCACCTGCCATCATGAAGCCACCCAGCACGCATATTAATATGACGCCGATGCCAATCTGTTTTTGCATGAATGCTCCCGAATTCTACAACCACCCCCACGAATCATGGGGCACTACTATATGGAGTCGACCAATCGCTGCTTGAGCTGAAGTACACATTGCTTGTGCAATTGGCAAACCCGCGACTCGGTCAGTCCAAGCACCAGAGCGATCTCTTTCATATTCAGCTCCTGCTGATAGTAGAGAGAGAGCAGCAGCTGTTCCCGCTTGTCCAGGAGGGTCAGCGCCTTGCTGATGGTCATGGCCATATCGACATCATCTGATTCGGTTGCTGGCGCCCTTCCACCGTTTTCCAGCCACTCTTCAAGGCTCTGCAAAGCCTCAGCCTGGCTGGCATATGCAAGCTGGCGTACCTCTTCGATGGTGCAGTTCAACGCAGCAGCAAGCTCTTGCTCGGTTGGCGCCCGGCCCAACCGGTTATGCAGGTCTCGCTGGACTTGATTGTGGCTATGAACCTGCTGGCGCAGTTGACGAGGCCGCCAGTCGAGTCGACGCAATTCATCGAGCATGGCGCCCCGGATCCGCTTGAAGGCATAGCTCTCAAACTGGACATCCGGTTCGCTACCGTAACGACGCCAGGCCTCCAGCAACCCCATCATGCCGACCTGCTCCATATCCTCCTGATCAAAGCAGGCGGAAACCTGGCTGCGCAGGTGGCTGGCGGCTCGCTTAACCAGCGGCAGATAACGGGTCAGAATGGCCTGCTCGCCGGTACGTGGCGGAGAAGAAGTGAACTCGTGAGGGGCATCCCAGTCGACATCGATCATATCTGTCTTATTGCACCAGAACCTTGGTGATCAGCACTTCGTCGAGGTAGGTCTTGTAACCGTAACCTTGCAAGGTGGTGACCAGTTTGGCGAGCAGGGAACTCTGCAAAGAGGTGATATTCTGCAGCTCTTTTTTCACATCATCGTGGGTACGGTGACTGAAATACTGCACCATGGCGTTCCGGATGAGTGGTGTCAGCTCGTTCAGCGTGTTCAGATGCGCCTTGTTGTGAGTCACCAGAGCCAGCTCAAGTACCAGATAGTGAGACTCAACCCCGCCATCCAGACTGATGACGAAGCGCTCCATCGGCTTGAACAACGGAGTGGCACTCAACTCTGGCTTGGGCTCTTCAAGACCTAGCCAGACAGCAATGGTATCGCGCTTGAGATAGGCGCCATAGGCAAGCACAAGCAACAGGCAAAGAGCCATGACAACCAACATCAACCACTTCATGATACGGCGCATCATTTTGATTTCACTCTCGATTTGGCCGGTTTAGATCACACCAGGGTGTTGAGCCATGCATGCTCATCCTGCCCGGCAGCTTCAAATTCATCTTGCCATTGGCGACGGCCCGCCAGGATTTTCTCCTGTTGCCACTTTCCTTGCGCATCGCCTTGTCCCCCGCCCTGCCCGACGTTGACTTCAACGCCACCAGCATGGTGAGGAGCCAAACTCATGCGCAATCGCTCCATCGACTGGATCAGCGCGTCCCGAACGGCGGGATTGGTCACATTGAGTTGAACATTGAGCCGGTCACCCTCGACCCGAACAGTCAGTTCGAGTCGACCCAGCTCGGGAGGGTCTAGGCGAATATGAGCCTGCTTGATCTGCTGATTCACCTGCAGCTCGACCTTATCCTTGAGCACATCGACCAGTTGCTGCCCCCACTGCACCTGAGTTTCGGCCAGTTTGACCGGAGCCCACTGATACTCGGCAACTTTCGGTGCGGGCGAGGATATCTGATTGCTCACAATACCTTTGAGGTCAGAAACACCGGACTCCCGTTCCCCTGCACGCTCAACACCCAACAGGCTCTGCAAGCTGGCTATCGTCTTTTCACGTATGGCTGCGTCATCACTGCGCGCCGAGGGGCGAGCCAACATAAAACTGGAAAAATCCGTAGCTGCGCGATCGACTCGCTCCTTGTTGCCAGAGACAGGCGTCTCCATGACGGGCTGACTCTTGTCTGTTTCCGACAGTTTGTACGCAGATAGTGCCCGAAGGGCGGCAGAGACAGAGGGGGCGCTCCCCTGCACATCCTCACCCGCCTCTACATTGCCGGCTGTGGCGGCAGCCACGTTGGAGGAGACGATTGCCGCTCTCGTGCCGGCTTCATGCAAAAGGAATGGGGGCGGCATATTACTGAATGCGTCCAGCCGAGCCGCAGCATTATCAGCGACCTCGTCCGGTTCATCCTGTTCCGTCTCTTCCTTTATCTCTTCGGTCGCAGGAGCAAGAGCCCCCTCTTCCATCAACAGGTCAAGGGGCGGAAATAGCCCCCCCTGATCCTCCGACTGACGTGCAAGACGGGTAAAACCGCTCTGTTCTGGCATCGCCAATGCGTCGAGACCGGAAAACTGAATCATGCCCACTCCTGCACCTCTCCGTACGCTTGCAACCCCTCTCTCTTCCGGGACAGCTCATGCCATTCACGCTCACGCAAGGTCACCTCTTGCCGGCACAGCTGTTGTGCCTCCTGATGCCAGCTGCGAACCTGCGCTCGCGCAGCAGACAATGAGGCCCACAGTTCAGGCTCTTTGGCCATAAGCTCGGCAAATCTGGCCAGCTTGCTATCGGATAAACGCACGGCATCCCATTGACCGGCATGAGCCTGCTGCAAAATCAGGCGGCCCAGGCCAAGCAGTTGACGCTGGCGTTTATCCAGCTCGGCTGGAAGATGGGTTGACCCAATCAGTGGCATGCTATTGCTCCCAAAGAAAACAGCTCAGCCAACTAGCAAGGAGCAGGCCATATATGGAACTCAGGTGTTTCGGAGCGTGCAGGCGGTGTCCGCCTGTATAAGAGGAAGAGGGACTTCCGCCTTAACGCGGATGACGCGCCATCGCTTCCCAGCCCTCTTTCAGCTCCAGCAGGATGCGCCGAACTTCGGCAAAACCGGCAATATCGTTGGAGACGCTGATCTCGAACAGACGCTGGCCACAGTAGTCATAGAGACGATGCAGGTTGCTGGCGAGCTCACCGCCCTTCTCCATGTCGAGAGCGCTGTCCAGCCCCCCCAGGATCTGCAGACACTTGCTGATTGCCTGTCCTTTACGTTCAAACTGGCGGGCTTGAATGTGCCCCTCTGCTCTGGCCATTTCGTCGAGCAGGCCATCCATCAGCATCAACACCAGCTGATGTGGATCCGCACTCGCAGCCTTGGCCTGAGTTGCCGCAAACTGGTAGGCATCATAGCCATCTTGATGTTCAAACATGTAAAACTCGCTTGCTCCGGATGAGGCAGCCAAATAGCAAGACCCCTTACAGGTTGCCCATGGTCTGCATCATCTGATTCATGGTGGTAAATTGGTTGAGGTAGCGCTTATACGCGGAATCCATACGGCGATCCAGCGCTTCCATTCGTTCATTCACCCGCTTTTCACTAGCTTCCAAGCCACTCTTGCGCCCTTTGAGTGCGCCATCACGTTTGGTATAGGGATCCAAAGAATCGCTCATTCGCTTGAGCAGACCGTCATCCCCCATCAATGCCTTGCCCAGCAGTTCGGGATCCTTCTCCAGTGCCTTGTTGAAGTCAGTCTCGTTGAAGGAGAGCTTGCCTGTTTTGTCAGTCTTTATGCCAAGACTGCTCAGACTAAGGCCGTTGGGCAGATCACGCACACTGTTGGCAAGCATGCTCTTGAGGCTGCGTACGCCGCTATCGGAAGAGAGCGCCCCAGGTGCCTTGGGGTCGCTTGACGTCATCTTGGCCAGTTCATCGACCAGCTCGTTATAGCTGTCTACAAACTTCTTGAGAGAGCCGGTCACTGCCTCTTTATCCTGCTCGACAGTCACCTGCAGAAACGCATCACCACTTTTCTGGGCTTTGGTGAGCTGGAGGGTGAGGCCATCGACCACATTTTCAATCTTGTTGCTGGCAGAGGTGATGGTTAACGGGTTATTTCCGCCCATCTGCAACTTGGCATCCTGGGCTTTGGTGATCTCACTCTGCTTGGCAACCGCAGTTCCCAAGGAAGAGCTTGCATCACCGCTGTAATTCACCGTGATGGCATTCTCTTCACCACTATCCTTACTGGTCAACACCATATTAACCTTGCCGTCAGTCCGAACCAGTGTGGCTTTAACACCGGGATTTTCCTTGGCATTGTTGATATGGGAAACCAGATCTTTCACGGTTGCGCCGGCTGGCAAACTGGCCAGATCGATATCCACACTCTTGCCTTTGACCGTCAGAGAGAAGACACCATCTGCTGGCAGAGGTGTCGTCTCGCTATCCAGGCTCAGGCCAATCTGATGAGATTGAGCGAGTTGCTCAACGAAGAAGTTGTATTGACCGGAGCTGGCTTTGCCATTGCTCGTCACCGTCATGATCCCTTCCTGAGACATGACCGCCTTTTGGGCTTGCAGGTTGGATGCCTTGTTCAGATCCTTGAGCATGGTCTGAAAACTCGACAGCTTGGTCGTGAGCGTGCTGATTGCACTCTGTTGCCCCTTGATGCTGTCCATCTGCTTTTTCAGCAGCTTGTCCATATTCTGGCGCTCGATAGCTACCAGTTGCATTGCCATGCTGGCCGGATCTATTTGCATCATTACACCCTTATTCTGTGGCATGCCTGTTGGAAAATGCCTTATAAGCCCTTTCCAACCGACACGTATCGGCTAAACAAAAGGCCGCCCCATAGAGGCGGCCATGTCATCTGTTAACGCAGCAGGGAAGTGACCATGCCGGTCATCTGGTTGGAGTTGGACAGCACGGACATGCCGGCCTGCATCAACATCTGGTTCTTGGTCATGTTGGTGCTTTCCTGAGCAAAGTCGGCATCCATGATGCGACCGTTCGCCATGTCGGTGTTCTCTTTCATGTTGGAAAGGTTGTTGACGGTATGCTCCAGACGGTTGATGTTGGCACCGAAGGTGGAGCGCGCCTCACCGATCTTCTCCAACATGCTGTCCATAGCAGTGATCTGTCCAGCGGCACTAGTGGCGGTCAGAGAAGCTGCGGCAGCAGTACTGATGGCAGTGTTGACACCTTGGACTTTACCGGAGGCATCCAGATCCAGCTTCTCGGTTTCACTGGCACCGATCTGGAAGGACACTGTACCGCTTTCGAATTTACCGCCGGACTTCAGAAGCTGAGTGCCACCGAAAGTGGTATTGTCTCTGATGTTCTTCAGCTCTTTGCCCAGCTCATTGAACTCGGAATTCATGGCTGCGATATCTTTATCGCTGTTGGTACCGTTGGCAGCCTGGGTCGCCAGATCTTTCATGCGCTGGGTAATGTTGGTCATCTCATCCATGGCACCTTCAGCGGTCTGGATCATGGATACGGCATCCTGAGCGTTGCGCATGCCCACTTTTTGACCGTTGGACTGAGCCTGCAGACGAGTAGCAATTTGCAGACCGGCAGCATCGTCGGCTGCGGAGTTGATGCGCAGACCAGTACCCAGACGCTGCATGGCGGTACCCAGCATCTTGTTGGTGGAGTTCAGCTGGTTCTGGGTGGTCATGGAAGCAAAGTTGGTATGAATGGACAAGCCCATGGTTATTTCCTCGATTTAGACGCTGCACTGCAGCTTGTTAGGTAGACAAAATAGAAGGACGACCAGGGCATGGAGAAAATTGAGCGGAAAACGACAAATTATTAAGTGTGCAGATCAAAAAAGTGAATGAGCTATCAGAATAGCTACGGGAGCCATTGGCTCCCGTAATAACAATTGGAATACTCTCAGACAAGAGCCAGTTCGATCTCATCCAACAAGTGAGGCAACTCATATTCCAGATAATCGCAGAGCCCCACCCAATCATGCCGCTCTTGGCATTGGAGCAACAGCTTGGCCAAGGTGACCAAACGTACTTGCAGATCGCCTGGAAAATGGCTCATCAGCGGCGTCAATAATTGCAGCAATCGGCCACATTCAAAACAAGCGCTCTCGTCCCTTCCTTCTCGCAGCATAGTGGCCAGCGTCTCGGCCCCCGCTTTGAAACTGGCAACATCAATCATCCGACAAACTCCTCGTGATAGCGGGTACCCAGAATGCGAGCACCTTCACGACTGCTGTTTTTGAATACGACTTCTGGGTGGGTCTTGATATAGAGCTCCATATAGTTCAGATAGATACAGAAGCTCAGCAGTGTTCTGACTGGCTGACCATGGCCATTTGGAACGGTACGGCGACCGTAACAGGCATATCCACCCAACACGCCGTCATCCCAGCCAGTGTGACTTTTATCGCCCGGATAGGAGAAGTCGGCACCAAAGAGAGTCACTTGCCCAGCCCCCATTTTAACGGCCAGATCCGTTGCCGGATGAATCACGCTGCCGCCAGTAAAGAGGCTA
Source organism: Aeromonas lacus (assembly GCF_000764665.1). GTDB lineage: Bacteria > Pseudomonadota > Gammaproteobacteria > Enterobacterales > Aeromonadaceae > Aeromonas > Aeromonas lacus. The sequence continues at coordinate 62,421 of NZ_JRGM01000147.1, forward strand.
GCCCGCCGCAGTTTGCTGCTCAGTCTGGCATAGGTATCGAGCGCCTCATAAGCACCATAACGTGGCCCCTGCCAACTGGCCAATACCCCATTATCAACCATGGGTATGTAGACCAGCTTGATATCATGAGACCAGTCAGGATGGAGGATACCACTGTGGATATTGCGATCCACGGTAACAACAATATCAGGCTTGATCCCATGCTCCAGCAGTGGTCGCAAGGCCGTATCGACACAGATATAGAGGGGCCGCTCAGCCCTCTCGCGAACCTGTTTCAGGCGTGCAAAATGACCTGCTAATGTGGGGCCGGTTGCCAGCACATAAGCTTCTCTCCCTTTCATCGTTCCGAACAGCGCAGCAACATCCTGATCTTGCCGAAGCAAGGCTAGGTTTTCATCAAAGCGCTTGAAGACCCACGCATCTTCGAACTCCCCATTTAGGACTTCACGTCTGCTCTGGATCAAGACCCGATCCCGGACCTTGGCACTACGTTCGTCAGCCAGTTCCAGTTCTGCACTCAAAAACAGAAACGGGCTCATGACCAGCTCATTTTCTTCTGCAAGCAAGAGGTTCACTCTGGGGTCAGAAAGCCAGTCCAGCTGTTCCGTCAGGTGCAAGACCAGCGCAAAGATAGCGGAATTCATGATCTTGATATTCAGTCGCCGTAGCCGCTTGCGCTTCAGCAATACACGCGGGACATCACCAAGGCCGGTCCCATACAAGGTCAGCTCCGGCTCCTTGGCCGAAGACATAGCCGCAATCCGTTCAGCCTCCCGTATCCGGTCATGGCGACTGGTCAGTTGAATGCCATTGATAGCCAGAGTAGAACTGAGGCCTTCAACCAGTTCGGCAGGCACGCTGTTGACGTCCTGCTCTTGCAGGCAGGCCAAGACTGCAGGCCAGCGGCGGGCTATAAGCTCTGCGTGCTGGGGAAAATTGTCGATCATGATGTGTTATGCCACTTGCAGAAGGGGATGAGAGAAAAAAGAAGATGTGGGCTTACGTCAGCAGAGCCACCACATTCTGGCGCGATACATTGGCCTGAGCCAGCAGACCAGACATGGTTCCCATAAAACCGCCATCCTTTAGCTGTTCACTGAGCTTGCTCTGAAGCTGCTCAAGCTCCTGCTGTTTCATGTTCTGGCTGCGCGCCTTGACCCGATCGAGCTGCTTGACCATCCGCTGGCGGAACTGCTTCAGCTCCCGCACGGACTGTTCGATTTCCCCAAGCAATCTTTTCAGGCGCTGTTGCTCCTGTCGCAGCTCACCTTTGTCGATACCTTCGCCAAGCAGGGTCAATTGCCCCGGCTTTGCCTTGAATTGCACCGGAACAGGGTTTCCGGCCGGAATGCGAATGCCTTCCCCACTGAGCAGAACAGGCTCGTCCAGTTTGCGTCGATGCAATTCCGGAACACTCAGTTCCAGCTTGCCCAACTCGTTGAGACGTGCCTGAATGTGCTCTTTGCGCAGAGCCCGATCGAGCCTGGATGCAACATCAGCCTCATTGGCTCCTGCTGGTAGGGTCACCTCGACGGCACTGGCAGTTTGCGGGAAAGAGAACACCAGACGCTCGGCACTTGCCTTGGGACTTAGCAGATCGAGCCGATCGGCGCTGTAATGCACCCGACTCTCGGCGGCCGAGGTCAACAGACGCGGCTTCAACTCCGAGGTCAGGGGCGCTTGTGGCCGGGTGAGTTTATCTTCCAGCTGCTTGAGGCGTGTCACCAGATCGCTGCCAGCCTCACGATGCTGACCCAGCTGTTGCTCCAGCCGCTTCAGCTCGCCCCAGACCTGGCTTAATGCCAGTTCACCACCCTGAGCGTGGGCAATTCGCTGCTGGGCCGTCCCGATCAGTGCCCAGCGATCGAGCCGGACAATATTGGGTTGGCGCTCAACTTTTTTTGCCGGTCGGGATGTGTCCTGAGCAGTCAAGCGCCCGTGCAGCCGGGGCTGAGCGGGCGTCTCGGCCACACTGCCCGGACGGGTTTGCTGAATCTGCATCATGACTCCTTGCGCCTGACGTTATGGCATGTAGTTGAAGAGGCTCAATCCATTGACCTTGGCAAATGCCTGTTGCTGCACTTGCAAGGCCATCAGCACATGGGCCTGCTGGGTAACGGCACTGGCATAGTCGAGGGACTCTATCTGATTGCTCACTTCCTTGCTATAGGTCCCCTTCTCGGTATGCCCCTCATCGACCTGATCAAGCAGGTTCATGCGGGCGCCGATGGTACTCACCATCTGGCTGATATCGTCCTGCAACACCTTGCTGCGATCCAGCATACTGCGCGCCTGATCGGCGGCATCGGGTGCTCCGCTCTCTATCGCGGCAACCATGGTATCGAGCTGCTTGAAGAAATCGCCGTTGTCGATGAACAGCTTGTCTGCCGTCTGGTTGAGACCGACCGTGACCCCCTTGGCGATGCTGACCTCACGCACCAAGGAATCGCCCTGATAGACGTAGTCACCGCTGGCATTTTTCACGAGAGTGGTCTGGTTGACCTGACTACCAGCAAACAGGCTGGAGCCACTCTCGTTGCGTGCATTGGCCAGATCGAACAGCCCCTCCTTGATGACACCGACTTCGGTCGCGATGGCGCGACGATCATCTTCTGACAAGGAGTCAGTTGCCGCGGTCTGGGTCAACTCGCGCAGCCGCATCAGCATATTGGTCATGGACTCCAGCTGGATTTCACCCTGAGAGAGCTGGCTTTTGGCGTTGGCGATATTCTTCTGATACTGCTCCATCGCCACCTGCTCTTTCTTGAGTCCGAGCAGTTGCACGCTCCCCACCGGATCATCCGAAGGCTGCAGAATGCGCTTGTTTGAGGAGATCTGGCGATCGAGGCGAGCATACTCGCCGAAACCGTATTGCAGGTTATCGAGCATGCTGAGCTGGATCTGGTTGGTACTGATGCGCATAGTCACTCCGTCAGAACATGTTCAGGATGGAATTGAAGAGCTGATCCGAGGTGCTAATCACCTTGGCATTGGCCTGATAGACCTTGGTGTATGCCATGATCTTGACCCCCTCTTCATCAGTGTTGACCCCGCTTACACTGCTCAGCTTGGTAGCCAGCTGCTTCTCCATATTGGCATCAGCCTGCATGGTCGCCTTGGCCTGTCCGCTCTGCACCGCTATCCGGCCCAGCAGGGCGCTGTAGGCGTCATACTGGCCATCTTTGATGGTGATTATCTCCTGCAGATTGCGGTTGTCGCCCTGCCCGCCCCCGGCCTTGGCAAAAGCGAGATGATCGCCGGTAAAGCCATCGGCAATCTTCAGGGTACCGGAAGGGTTGAGCGGGTCGTAACTGAACAGGGGTTTGCCCGGGTCACCATTAAGGTCAACACCGCCAGCCTGCTTGGCATTGAAGTCGTCGGCCAGCTTCTTTGCCATCTGGTTGAGTTCATCGCGCAGCGGACGCAGCACATTGGCACGGTAATCCATCACCCCGGCCAGAGTACCGCCATGCAGAGCGGGAACTTCGAAGGTCTGTGGGCCAAAACTGAGACTGAGCTTGTCACCGGCCAGCGAGAGCGTACTGCTGCTGCCGGCCAGAACCAGCGGTTGCCCCTGAGGCAGGCTGAGCGAGAAGGAACCATCGCTCTGCCGGTTGACCCTCACCTCCATATAGGTGGAAAGCTCACGCACGATCTGCTCACGACTGTCTTCCAGAGCGGATGTATTGACCCCCTTGGAGGCCTGCTCGCTGATCTGCGTATTGAGCTCGGCAATCTGCTTGAGATAGCTGTTGACCTGAGAAACCGTGCTGTTCAGCTGATCGTCGATCTGCTTCTCCTGAGTCATCATGCTCTCGTTCAGCTGGCCATAGCGGTTCGCCAACGCGCCAGCAGAGCTCACTATCTGGCTGCGCTGGGCCGGTGTTTCCGGGCTGTCGAGGGCCGCACTCAGGGAAGCGAAGAAGCTGTCCAGCCCCTTGGCGATGTTCATCGACTCGCTGCCCAGGAGCTGCTCGGTGGTATTGATGTACTGATGGAACGAGTAGGAGGCCCCGGTCGCGGAGCAGCTGCGCCAATGCTGGGAAACCAGATACTCATCCGTGATCCTGCGAACACCGGTTACCTCTACCCCCTGACCATTATCCAGCCGGCCAAAACCGGACAGGCTGCCCATCATGGCCTCCTGACGGCTGTAGCCGATGGTATTGACGTTGGCGATATTCTGGGCGGTCACATTCAACGCGATCTGTGCCGCGTTGAGTCCGCTAAAACCGATATTGAGCAGAGACATCAGTCACCTTTCCTCATTTTTACCGTGTTCAGAGGCTGACTGAAGGCAGCCAGGGTCTGTGATTCTGAAGCGACCGCCTGGTCGGCATTCTTTAATGTCGGTGCCAACTGGCTGACCATCTGCTCTTTAAGGCCGATCCCGCCGCGCTTGACCAGGCTCATCGCCAGCTGGCTGTCATACATATCGCGATAGAGATCCTGCCCCTTGATGAGCTTGTCATCCTCATCCTGCAGGGCGTCACTGGCCGAGCGCATATGCTTGAGCACTGTCTGCAGAAAGCTCACTTCGAACTGACCGGCTACGGCATCGAGCGCGGCACGCTGATCCGGGTTGCTCTTGATCTGCTGAAGTTCATTGAGATCCTGGTAAAAACCAGGTTCCGAAGTTATTCGGGTCATAGAGATCCTTAGATGACCACCAGCTCTCCCTCGAGGGCACCAGCCTCATCGAGCGCCTGCAAAATGGCCATAACATCATCGGGCGTTGCCCCAAGCGAGTTGACGGCCTTGACGATCACCTCAAGCGAAGTGCCATCAGGCCAGACAAACATGTTGTTTCGTTCGCGATCCACCTGGATCTTCGAGTTGGGGGTCGTGGTGGTCTGTCCGTTGGAGAAGGCATTGGGCTGGCTGACTGTCTGGCTCTCACCAATGGTCACCGTCAAGCTGCCGTGGCTGACCGCCGCCTTGTGCACCTTGACCCCCTGCCCCATTACCACGGTACCGGTACGGCTGTTGAATACCACCTTGGGTCGCTCCTGCCCCATGTCGACCTGCACGTCCTGCAGCAATGCCATGAACGAAATGCGTTGGCTTTCGTCACGGGGGGCTGCAATCTGAATGCGTCCGGCACTGACCGCTTTGGCAACCGGTCCCAGCTGGTGATTGATGGCCCGCTCCACATTGCGGGCCGTCTTGAAGTTGGGCTGATGCAGATTGAGCGTCACTTCGGGCTTGTCGGCAAAATTGCTGGCAACTTCCCGCTCAATGATGGCGCCATTGGGAATGATCCCCGCCGTCGGTACGTTGATGGTCACCGAAGAGCCGGATTGGCCCTCGGCCTTGACCCCGGCCACCACCAGATTGCCCTGGGCCACCGCATACACTTCACCATCGATGCCGCGCAAGGGGGTCAACAGCAGCGAGCCGCCACGCAGACTCTTGGCATCGCCAATCGAGGTGACGGTTACATCCACCAGCTGCCCCTTGCCAGCCAGCGCCGGCAGGGTTGCCTGCACCGATACCGCCGCGACGTTCTTGAGCTTGGGGTCGATATCATCCGGCAGTTGCACGCCAAACTGCTTGAGCATGTTGGCCATCGACTGACCGGTAAACTTCACCTGGCTCTTGTCGCCGGTGCCGGACAAACCCACCACCAGACCATAACCCACCAGCTGGTTGGTTCGCATCCCCTGCACGTCGGCAATATCAAGCAGTGACCGCTTGGCTGCAGGAGCGGCATTCGCCCACCATGGCAGGCAGAGGCAAAGCAGGGCGATAACCCATCTGTTCATGTAAGACCTCAAAACGGTGCAAATGCGGAGCTGAAGAAGCGCCCCAGCCAACCCATCTGGTTGCTGTCGGCAAGCGCACCACGACCGGCATAAGTGATACGGGCATCGGCGATACGCTGAGAGGAGATCCGGTTGCTCTGGTCGATATCCTCAACCCGCACCATACCGCCCAGACGGATGTACTCATCACCCTGATTAAGACGGATCCACTTCTCGCCGCGGATACCGAGCACGCCATTGGGCATTACTTCGGCCACCGTCACCGTGATGGAGCCGGCCAGGGTATTCTGCTGGCTGGATGTCGCACCGCCATCAAAATCCCGGTCGGCACTGAGGGTCGCCCCCCAGTCAGGACGCAGTTTGCCACCAATGGAAGGGGCCGGCACATTCATGCTGCTGTTCTTGCTCATGCTGGTGTTGGCTTTCTTGCTCGACTGGGTACGCTCTTCCAGCACCACGGTCAGAATGTCGCCGATACGATAGGCGCGACGATCCTGAAACAGGGTCATCATGTAGTCGCCACGATAGAGACTGCCATCTTCCCCCCGGGCCGAGGCAGACTGCATGGGGCGTGAAGGCGCCCACTTCTCCTCGCCCGGTTCCGGAGCCTTGAGCTCATAGGTCGCGCAGCCACCCAACAACAGCACGACCCACAGGTAACGCCACATCATCTTCATCATCACAGCGCTTGAGTGACAAACTTGAGCATCTGGTCGGCGGAAGAGACCACCTTGGCATTCATCTCGTAGGCTCGCTGGGTGGTGATCATGTCCACCATCTCCTCCACCACGTTGACGTTGGAGCTCTCCAGCGTGAACTGCTTGATGGCCCCCATCGCCTCTTCGCCGGGCACACCTTCGATGGCTTCACCGGATGCGCCGGTCGCGCGATAGAGGTTGCCACCGAGCGCCTCGAGACCGGCCGGGTTGGAGAAGTTGGTCAGAGTGATGCGTCCCAGCTCCACATTCTCCTGCTGACCCGGCAAGGTGGCACTTACTGTACCGTCGGTACCGATGGAGATCTTGGTGGCATTGTCCGGGATCTGGATCTGCGGCTGCATCGGCAGACCGTCGGCGTTGACCAGCATCCCTTCCGCGTTGCGATGCCACTGACCATTGCGGGTGTAGGCAGTCTCGCCATCGGGGCGCTCGACACTGAAGAAGCCGGCGCCGACCACAGCCATATCCAGCTCCTGGTTGGTGTTCTGGAACTGACCCGGGGTAAAGACCTTCTGGGTGCCGACCACACGCACACCGTTACCCATCTGGATGCCGATGGGCGAGAGGTTCTGCTGATCCTGCTGGGCCCCCGGCTGGCGCTGTACCTGATAGAACAGATCTTCAAAGGCAACCCGATCACGCTTGAAACCAACCGTGTTGACGTTGGCCAGGTTGTTGGAAATGCTGGCCATCTTGGCATCTTGGGCCGACAGACCCGTTTTGCTTACCCAAAGTGCTGCATGCATCTTTGTCTCTCCACCTGATTCATTCGGATGCCGAAGCACCTCTCAGCGGGACGATGCACCAAACCGCTCGTCCCGTTCATGATTAACCCTGACCGGAAATCAGCCGGGCCCCTTGTCTGGCCTGCTCGTCCGCGGTCTTCATCAGTTTGACCTGCAGCTCGAAGTTGCGGGTCAGCGACATGCTGCTGATCAGCTCGTCGACCGCATTCACGTTCGCCCCCTCCAGAAAACCGGAGGCCAGTACGACCTGCTCGCTGGTCTCGGCATCGCCACCCTGCCGCAGGCGGAAGAGGCCATCCTGCCCCTTGACCAGCTCGGCAGGATCCGGGTTGACCAGTTTGAGGCGCCCCACGTCGAGACGGGCGCCACCGCCGGGCGGCGTGATGCTGAGCGAACCATCCTTGCCAAAACTGAGATCCCGATAGGCAGGAAGTACCATTTCCCCACCATCGCCTAGTACAGGACGACCGTTGAGGGTCAACAGCCCGTCAGCATCGCTCTCCAGATTGCCGGCCCGGGTGTAGGCCTCTTTGCCATCTGCGGTCTGCACCGTGATAAAGCCTTCACCGCGAATGGCCACGTCCAGCTTGCGCCCGGTCTGCATCAGCGCGCCCGGCTTGAAGTCGGTCCCGGCCATCTCTTCGCGAGCCATGACCCGGCTGGGGTAACCATCACCGCTCAGGGCATAGGCCGACACCCGCTCGAAGTCAGCCCGAAAGCCGGCGGTGTTGACGTTGGCCAGGTTATTGGCCCGGATTTGCTGGGCCATCAGGGTATGTTGCGCCCCTGACATGGCGGTATAGATAAGCTTTTCCACGGATCAGCCCTTAGAAGGAGTTGAAGAGAACCTGGGTCATCTTGTCAGCGGAGCTGATGGTCTTGGCGTTGGCCTGATAGTTGCGCTGGGAGGTCATCAGGCTGACCAGCTCACCGGTCAGGTCAACGTTGGAGCTCTCGTAGGCCCCGGCAGTCAACTGACCCATGGTGCCTGTTCCCGGCGCCCCCAACACTGGCTGACCAGAGCTGAAGGATTGCTGCCAGGTGGTGTTGTTGGTCTGCAGCAGACCATTGGGGTTGGCGAAGTTCGCCATAACCACCTGACCCTGCTTCAGGCTCTGACCGTTGGTAAAGGTGGCATAGACCCCCCCATCGGCATCAACCCGAACACCGGTCAAATCGCCAGCGGTGTAACCGTTGGACTGGTTGCGAGTGGCGTTGAAATCAGAGGCGTACTGACTGACTCTGCTCATATCCAGTTGCAAGGCAATTGGAGATGCGCCCGCTGGTGCCAGCGCCAAACTGGCAGGAATGGTCGAAGCACCCGCATCCAGCTTGCCATCAGCGGTGAATGTCATCTTGGCCCCGCCAGCAGGGGTGATATCAGAGCCATTGAATGTGTAATGCACAGCCCACTCATTGGGTGCTGTTTTGACAAAGTATTGGGTGACAGTGTGCTCAACCCCGAGCGAGTCATAGACCTTGCTGGATTGGGAGTAGCTGAAGCTGTCCGACTTGGCCGGATCGAAGGGGTTAAGAGCGGGATCGATCACGCTGGCATCCGCCTTCAGGTTGGCGACGAACTCCAGCTTGTCGGATGCCTTGGCAGGCAGGCTGCCGGCTTTGACCTGAATGTCACCGATCACGCCGGATTGCAGCTCACCGGCATCATTGGTGGTATAGCCCTGCAAACGGGTGCCGTTGGCGGTTGTCAGGTAGTTGTTCGGGTCACGCTGGAACATGCCGGCTCTGGTGTAGGAGATCTGGCCGTTGCTGTCCTTGAGCACAAAGAAACCACTGCCGGAGATGGCCAGATCCAGACCTCGGCCGGTACGCATCACGTCACCATTGCGGTCAAAGTTCTGGGATATGTTGTTCATCTCAACCCCACCCGCCTGACCGCCACCATAGATGGCAGCAAACTCGGCACGGCTGGACTTGAAGCCTGCGGTACTGGCGTTGGCCACGTTGTTGCTGATAACGCTCAATTCCTGGTTTACGGCGCGCAAGCCGCTCAATCCGATACTGAAAGACACAATTTCGCTCCTGTTTGATTACGCCGATTTGCCGAACTGAATGGCACTGAAGAGGGGGACTTCACCCACGCCAGCGACCTGCAACATGATCTCGCCTGTGCCGGGCAGGGTGACGCGTTCCACCTTGCTGGCGACATAGTTTTTGGAAGTGGTGGCAACCCCGTTGAGGGACGCCTTGACCTCGAAGCTGTACTCCCCGGCCGGCAGCTCCGGCAGTTCATAATCCAGCCCGCCAGCCTTGCTTTCACCCCAGCTCTTGGTTGCCACCAGGGTGCCATGTTCGTCATACACCTTGAGTTCGACCTGATCGGCGGCGCCCGCCAGCTCGACCTGACCGCGAATGGCTTTGTCATCGCTCTTGGTCAGGGTCTTGCTCGGTACCATCACCTCTTTATCGATCAGATCGGTACTCTGCAGAACCTGCTGGGTATCCATCATGTTGATGGACTTCTGCTGCAGCAGCTTCAGGCTCTCGACCCCCTCCACCATGCTGAACTGGGCCAGCTGGGTGACATATTGGGCACCATCCAGCGGGTTGGTGGGATCCTGGTTCTGGATCTGGGCCACCATCATCTGCAGAAATTCGTTGCGCAGTTGCATGCCGCTCTGGGCACTCTGGCCAGTGGCAGATCCCGCCGCCGCATTGTTGGGGGCGATATCCGGGGTGGCAGAGCGCTGGCTGGCGCCACGGGCGGTATCAAGCGTGCTTACCTGAGGCAGACTCACGGCTTAGACCCCCTGACCAAGACGCAGCAGACCCTGCTGCATGCTGTTGATGCGATTGATCACCTCGACCGAGGTCTCAAAACCGCGGGAGGCGCTCATCATGTCGGCCATCTCCTCCACCGCATTGACGTTGGAGTAGTAAACAAAACCGTCTTTATCGGCGATCGGGTTGGTCGGTTCGAGACGCTTCTCGACCTGACGATCGGACTGCACTATGCCGGCGATCTGAACCTGTGCAGACCCCAGCGCCTCTGCATCCTGCACACGCTGATAGAGAGTGGAGAAAACCGGCTTGATAGCGCGAAAAGCGGCATCTTCACTGCCTGCGGCACTGTCCACGTTCGCCAGATTGGAGGCGACGGTATCAAGTCGCACGGTTTGTGCCCGCATGGCACTGCCGGCGATGTCATAGATTCGGTTGAACGACATGATTAACGCCCCTCGATCGCTTTGGCGATCCCGGTGATTTTCATATTCAGGAAGGTCAGGCTGGTCTGGAAATCCGTGGCATTGTTGGCAAACTTGCTCTGCTCGACGCTGAGCTCAGCGGTATTGCCATCCATGGATGCCTGATACGGGATGCGATAGAGCGGATGCTGCATATCGTCAGCCATGGTGCCCTGACTGATGGCAGCGCTCTCCTCGCCTGCCGCAACTTGCTGTGCGACACGGCCAAGAATCGTCTTATAATCGACGTCCCGGGCCAGATAGCCGGGGGTATCCACATTGGCCAGATTCCCGGCCAGAATACGCGCCCGATCGGCCCGGATATCAAGGGCATAAGGGTGTACGCCAAGAGCGCTGTCAAATGAGATACTCATGCTTCATCCTTTTATGAATCAGTCAGACCGGTGAACTCGTTATCAAGACTCATGCCAATCATGAAGATCCCTTATTGGCGCTGGATGCAGCGCTGCCCCTGGCTGATCACCTTGATAAAAGGGGAAGTACCGTTTCCCGTATGGAAGCGATCAGGCCTCTTCTGGCTGCTGATGCTGGCAAGCCCGCTACACGCTGAACCCGGCGAGCAGTCGCAACAGATCGCAGCTCGCCTCAGGGAAGATGCAAGCCAGACCCTGCATGCCTACCTGCAACAACAGGGCTGGACAATCCCGGAGGTGGACTATCAGGTGTGGATCTCTCCGGCGGTGGAACACCTTCCTCCCTGCCAGCAAGAGATCCGCTTGCAGGCCGGGGGGCAATATCGCCAGCCGTGGGGTCGTCGCCCCTACCTGGTCGAGTGTGCCAACCCCTCCTGGCAACTGAGAGCCCGGGTCGAGGTCACGCTCATGCTACCTGTCTGGATGACGGCCCGGGAGATCCGGAAAGGCCAGACCATTCAGGCAGCAGACCTCGTCGAGGAGTCGCTGGATGTCAGCAGACTGCAGCGAGGTTTCATTCCCGTCTCCGAGTCACTGGCAGGCAGCAAGGCCAATCGCAATCTCAGGATGGGGCAGTTGATTGGCGAACTGGACCTGCAGAAGGCCTGGGCGGTGAAGGAGGGTGAAGGGGTGTTGATCCGAGCCGGTCAGGGCGGATTCTCGGCCACAACCCGCGGCACGGCGTTGGCAAGCGGCGCCATCGGCGATGGCATCAAGGTACGCAACAGCAGCTCAGGCAAAGAGATCCAGGCCTGGGTCATCGCAAAAGGGGAAGTCGAAACCCGTTTTTGAACCCATATAAGGGTTTTTATTCAAGTTAGGCCGACCTTGGGTCGCTTTGCAGAGATAGACCACCAGGAATTGACGTTATGAAAATCACACGCACCGACCCGCTCTACGTTCAGACCCAGTTGCAACGCAAGCAGGATGGCGCGCCAGCCCAAGTCGAGGCGCGCGCTACCAAGGCTGACGCCCAAATAAGCAGCACGGCACAGGTTGTCAATCAGGCGAGAGCCCAGCTTGCCACCACATCCGACGTGGATATGGAAAAAGTGAACCGGATCCGTCAGGCCATCAGCGAAGGAAAACTGGAGCTCGATATGGATGCACTGGGTCAGGCCATTCTGGACATGCATCGCCGATGAGCATAGAGCCGAAGCAGCGGATCAAGGAGCTGATCCTGGGCATCCAGCAAGATTGCAGCCGCTACGCCGAGCTGCAGAGCCTGTTGCTGCGCCAACACGGCTTGCTGGCAGCGCACGATGTCGATGGGCTGGCGACCCACAACCAGCAACAGACAAGATTGATGGCCGATGTGCAAAAACAGGCGCAGCAACGTTGCCACCACCTGCTCGCACTGGGACTGAAACCGGATGAAAAGGGGATGGCGACCCTGATTGCCAAACTGCCGGCCACCATGAAACCCAAAGTTGCCAGCCAGTGGCAGCAGCTCGAACTGCTGTTGCAGCAGTGTCTGCGCCAGAACGATCTCAACGGCCGTCTGCTGGCTGGGCAGATAGAGACCATCAACACGCTGCTGGGCCAGGAGCATGCTTACGGCCAGCTGGAGCGTTTTCCCGACTAGCTCCCCTCTTTGAGCTGACGGTGGCGCAAGCTGGAAAGCTCGTCGAGTTGGCGCTGATCCCGCAGCTCCCGCTGCTGGTTGATGGCTCGCTCACGTTTGTCCAGCAGGTGCTCCAGCCCCTTGACCCGACCAAACTGCCTGACCACCTCCCCTTCATGGCGCTCCAGATCCAGCCTGGCCAGTGCCGATTGCTGAACCTGATGGGCCAGCAGATGACGCAGCTGGCGATCCATCTGCTGCTTGTTCTGCCACAGCAGGGGATGAAAAGTGGCCGAACCGGGACTCAACGAGCCGATCACCTCCTGCAACCGCAAGGCTCTCTGCTCTTCCCTTATCGCCTCTTCCCGCAAGCGCTGACGCTCCTTGCCGAGCACCTCCAGCGCCTCCTGCTGCAAGCCGAGATAGGATTTCAACATGGCGACCTCTGATTACCTGCCCAGAACCTGCTTGAGCCCTGCCACTACCTGAGCCAGCGGGGTCTCTTCATGGATCCCCTGCTGCAGGAAGGCGGCAATGGCCGGGTAACGTTGTACCGCTTCGTCCATCTGGGGATCAGCCCCCGGTTGATAGCCACCGAGCGGCAGCAATTCGCGCACCTGTTGGTAGCGCCCCCACAACTGGCGCAACGTTACCGCCAGCTGCTGCCAGTCGGTCGGCACCACTTGCGGCATCACCCGGCTCACCGAAGCACCGATGTCGATGGCCGGGTAGTGCCCCTCTTCCGCCAGACGACGGGTCAGCACTATATGACCATCCAGAATGGCACGGGCCGAGTCGACCACCGGGTCTTGCTGGTCATCCCCTTCCGCCAGCACGGTGTAAAAGGCACTCAGGCTGCCATCAGGGTGGGTACCATTGCCGGCCCGCTCTACCAGCTGGGTCAACATGCTGAACACCGATGGCGGGTAGCCGCGCGTTGCCGGTGGCTCGCCGATAGCCAGTGCGATTTCGCGCTGGGCCTGGGCGTAGCGGGTGAGGGAATCCATCAACAGCAGTACATCCTGCCCGCGCTCACGAAAATATTCGGCAAGACGATGGCAGAGCTGGGCGGCACGCAACCGCATCAGAGGGGATTGATCCGCAGGCGCAGCCACCACCACCGAGCGGGCCAGACCTTCCGCACCGAGACTGAGTTCGATGAACTCGCGAACCTCGCGACCCCGTTCACCAATCAGCCCCACGATGACGATCTGTGCCGTGGTGTTGCGGGTCATCATGCCGAGCAGCATGCTCTTGCCCACGCCTGAACCGGCGAACAGGCCCAGTCGCTGCCCCTTGCCAACCGTCAGCAAACCATTGATGGCGCGGATACCCACATCAAGAGGTTCACGGATCGGCGTGCGCAGCAGCGGATTGGGCGGAGAAGAAAAGAGCGCAACGCGCTCCCCCTCGTCACGAAGAGGACGGCCATCCAGCGGCTGCAACAGACCATCGACAACCCGGCCCAGCAGATGCTCGCCGACCCTGATTGTCTCTTCGCCATCGATTGGCAGCACCCGGGCTCCGGCGTAAAGCCCTCCCATCGGCTGCAGCGGCATCAGATAGGAGATCTCCCGGTTGAAACCCACCACCTCCGCCAACAGAGATTCGCCGGATGCCGTATCGACCCGGCAGCGCTGCCCCATCACCAGCTGGCAGCCGATTACCTCAAGGGTCAGCCCCGTTACGCGAACCAGACGGCCATAGCGGCGAAAACCGGGCACCTCGTCAAAACAGTCGAGCGCCGAGGTGAGCGCCTGTTGCAGGGCTTCATGCATGCTGCGGCAATTCCAGCGTGCTATTCAGCTGCTCGATGCAGGAGGCAAGGCGCTCGCCGGTATTGACCTCGATCACCGCAGCCCGTGTTTCGATGCGGGCATCGCCAATGGCCAGATTGGGGTCTACCTGCAGCGGCCACCCTTCGCAACGGGTGACCCCCTGTTCGGCCAGACGCTGGCGATCCCCCTCATTGAGATAGATGACCAGCTCTTCCGAAGCGGCTGGCAGAGTCGCCAGCGCCTGCTCCACCTGATTGAGCACCTGCTGGGGATTGAGGGTAAATTCGGCCTGGATAACCCGCTTGGCCACCTGGGCCACCAGCTGGGCAATCAGCGCTTTCTGCTCCTGCATCTTTACCCGGGTCAGGGATTCCCACTGCTCCTGCAGCTTGGCAAAGGGGACCATGGCCTGATCGAAAGAGGCACGCCCCTCCGCCAAACCCTGAGCAAAGCCGCGGGTTTGTCCCTGCTGCAGCCCCTTGGCTTCCCCTTCCACCAGACCGCTGGTCAGTCCCTGCTGATATCCGGATTGATACCCTTCGTCGTGACCTTGCTCCAGCCCCTGCTGATAACCAAACTCGAACTGCTCCTGCTGACTCAGAGCCTCTTCCCCGCTCTGTCCCAAGGCAGGGAAGCGGTAGAGCCGGGTCGGGCCGGGCATCAACTTGCGCACATAGTGACTCATCAATGCCCCCTGTTAGCTGACAGTCGGTTCTTCGAACAGCTGGAACTCGATCTCGCCCTGCTCCACCAATTCGCGGACCAGCTGCATGATCTCCTCTCGGGCCTGCTCGACCTTGCGCAGGGAGACGCTGCCCTGATGCTGGATCTGATCTTCCAGTGCCTGAGCCATCCGCTTCGGCATGGCACCGAGCACCACCTTGCGGAAACTGGTCTCGGTATTCTTGAGGGCCAGAGCCAGCAGCTCGCTCGGGATCTCCTGCACCAGACGCTGCAGGGTTTCGTCGCTCTGGCGACGCAACGTCATAAAGTCGAACATGTTCTTCTCGATTTCCAGCGCCATGTCACCATCGTGTTCACGCAGCAGCGAGAGCATCTGCTCCTTGTCGCCCTGATAGCGGTTGAGGATATCGGCAACCTGCCGCACGCCATTCACCTTGGCTCCGGACTGGTCAGCAACATAGGCAAGACAACGATCCAGCGTCAGCCTGAGTTCACCCAGAACATGCTCGCTGACACTGCTGAGACTGGCGACCCGCACCAGCAGATCGTCGTGCACCGAACCGGGTAGCTCATCCAGTACCGCGGAAGCGGTCTGAGGTGGCAGGAACGCCAGCAGCACCGCCTGCATCTGCGGGTGTTCATTGCGGAAGAAGCGGGCCAGCACATCGGCAGGCACCCACTGCAACCGCTGGATATCCTGACTCATCACATCACCGTAGAGGCTGTCGAGCAGGCTGCGGGAGAGACGCTGACCAAGGGCCAGGTCGAGAGTCTGTTCCAGATATTCGCGGGAGGCGCTGCCGATCCCGCTCTGTTCACGATACTGGTTGAAGAACTGCTGCAAGGTCCATCGGGCTTCCATCGAACTGACGCCGGAGAGACCCGCCATCTTGGAGATAAGGCGCTGCACTTCATCGCGGGAGAGCTTTTGCATCACCTTGGCAGCAGCCTCGGTCCCCATGCTCAACAGCAGGATGGCCGCTTTTTCAAGGTTATCGATATCGATGTCGACGGCTTTCTGGTTCAGGTTAACGTTGTTCATTGCCACTTACCCATGCTCTCACCACTTCCGCTACCCGAGCGGTATCTTTGTCAACCAGCAACTGCAGATGCTTGAGTTGTACTTCCAGCTCGGAACCCGGCTCCGGCAATGCCTCCAGATCCAGAGAAGAGAAGTGCGGCTCCCGCTCGTTGTCGGAACGGATCAGGCCATTGCTCATCGGCGGCGCCGTCAAGGCAACATCATCGTCCCGCCGCATGGAGAGACCCACGGTCGGCTCCTGTTCATCATCCAACTCGTCAGAGAGCGCCTCTTCATCCGGCGCCTGCTGGGTACGAACCAGATGCTTCACCAACGGGCGGATACCGAAGAAGACCAGCGTCAGACCAAGCAGACCACCCACCAGATAACGGAGCGAATCCTGCCAGTAAGGGGTCTCCCACCAGCTCGATTCGGGCGGAGCAATCGGCGCTGCGCCGGTGAAGTCAAACACTTGCAGGCTGATCTGATCTCCACGGCCTTCATCAAAGCCCACCGAACGCTCGACCATCTGCCGAATCTGCGCCAGCTGCTCATCATTCCAGCCACCTTTCGGGGCGCTCTGATGATTGAGCAGTATGGAGACGTTCATCTTCTCGAGCCGTCCCTGCTGATAGCGGGTGTGTACTATGGTGCGGCTGTTTTCGTACTGCTTGCTGACCTCCTGCCGCTCGGTGCGGGAGTCATTTTTCTGATTTTCCGTGGTGGTGGCCGCCGCAGTTTGATTCTGGGTCGCAGGATCACTTTTGGGCGCCGTTTCGGGAGGACGATTGGACAGAGCGCCGGGGATACCCAGTGCCAGCGCATCGATGGTTTTGTCCGATTTGCTCGACTCCTTGGTCACCACCCCTTGTGGATCCAGCTGCTGCTGGGTCTCCTCCACCGCATTGAAGTTGACATCTGCGGCGATCTGCACCCGGAAGTTGCCGGTGCCCAGCATGGGATAGAGCATGTCACTGGCACGCTGACGAATGTACTGCTCCAGCTTGCGCACATACTCCATCTGCTGCACGCTCTGCTTGCCAAAACCGGCCTTGTCGCCGAGTTCGGCACTCAGCAGCTGGCCAGCCTGATCGACAATGGTGACCGCCCCCGGTTTCATGCCAGAGATACTGCCTGCCACCAGGTTGGCAATGGCCTCGACCTGGCCGGGCTCCATGGCCTGACCGGGTTGCAGATCGAGCATGACGGATGCACTCGGTTTCTCCTCGTCACGACCGACAAAGAGGGTGCGTTTGGGAATGGCGAGATGGACG
This sequence comes from Aeromonas lacus, assembly GCF_000764665.1. GTDB lineage: Bacteria > Pseudomonadota > Gammaproteobacteria > Enterobacterales > Aeromonadaceae > Aeromonas > Aeromonas lacus. The sequence goes on from NZ_JRGM01000147.1 coordinate 79,612, forward strand.
CGGGCACTGCGCACTGCATCCAGCGAAATGATGGTGCGCGCCAGTTCCCCTTCCAGCGCGTGGCGATAACGGGCCCCCTCCATAAACTCACTGGTGCCGAGGCCGGTGACATTGTCCAACCCCTCCAGACCCGCCGGCATGGCCGCTCTCACCCCTCTGGCTGCCAAGGCCATACGAACATGAGCCAGCTGATTCTCCGGCACCAGGATCTGGCCAGAGCTCTTCTCCAGCCGGAACGGCACCTGCTCCTTCTCCAACATCTCCATGATGTTGGCGGTATCGTAGAGCTCCTGCTTGCCGTACAGGGGGACGTAGTTTTTGCTGGACGTCCACAGAATGACGACGATTGTGCCGGCAACGATGGCAGCCAGCAGGGCAATGGTCAGGATCGACTTATTGTCACGGGAGAGGCTGCGCCAGTTGCGAAGGCCCTCCTGCACGCGTGTTCTGAAGGAATCCGAAGCCCCTTGCGGGGACGTTACCAGTTCAGTCATCACTTACCTCAGAGCGGCATGCGCATAATGTCGTCAAAACCGGTCATCAGCTTGTTGCGCACCTGCATCAGGGCTGAAAAGCTGAGACCCGCTTTCTGACTGGCCACCATGGCCCCGACCAGATCATCGCTCTGGCCGGCATCAACAGCCGTCATCATGGCTGAAGCCATGTTCTGCTGTTCGTTGACTCTGCCGACAACGTCGCGCATGGCGTCGCTGAATGACACATTCGAGAGATCGTTGGATTCGATGGAAGGAGCCTGAGTGGCAACTCGTTGCATCTCCTGCATCTGCTGCAGAAGCGTTGCCTGTGATGACATCATTTCAATCTTCACGCCGTTATCCCTTAGTTTTGAAGCTGCTGCTCGATATCAATGCCCTGCTCACGCATCGCCGCCAGCTTGTATCTCAGAGCCCGGGTGGTCATCCCGAGCGCTTCTGCCGTGCGGGTACGATGGCCACGGAAGCGGCGCAAGGTCTCTAGTACAAATTGAAATTCTGCGTGCCGACGCGTCTCGCTCAACCCTTCCGGGGCGGAAAGAACTTCCGCCAATCCATGTTCGGGTTCCGCGACATAGCTGGGCAGCATCAAATCGACCGCTTGAATATGCAATCCGCGAGCCATGATTAATGAACGTTGAATGACGTTATCCAGCTCCCTGACGTTGCCCGGCCACTGATAAGCCAGCAGTTGCTTGCGGGCACTCTCGCTCAGGCGATATCCCTGCTGAGGCGCATAGCGTTCGATGAAATATTCAGCCAACGGCAATATGTCATCAGGACGCTCGCGCAGTGCCGGCCAGTTCATCGGCAACACATCGAGGCGATAGAAGAGATCTTCCCTGAACTGGCCGGCAGCCACCAGATTACGCAGATCCTTGTTGCTGGCGGCGATGATCCGCACATCCAGCGCGATGGTCTGATGGCTACCGAGGCGCTCCACCTCACGCTCCTGCAAAACTCGCAACAACTTCGCCTGCAGTGACAGGGGCAACTCGGAGATTTCGTCGAGCATCAGGGTTCCGCCCTGCGCCTGCTCGAACTTGCCGGGCTGCGAACCCGTCGCACCGGTGAAGGCCCCCTTGTTGTGGCCAAACAGAATGGATTCGAGCATGGACTCGGGAATGGCGGCGCAGTTGATGGCGACAAACGGCTTGTGAGCACGGCTGGACATCTCGTGGATGTAACGCGCCAAACGCTCCTTGCCCGTTCCCGACTCACCACCGATAAGAATGGTGGCTGCCGTTTTGGCTGCCCGGCGAGCAAGCTGCAACACTTGCAGGCTCATGGTCGAGACGGCGATCAGGTCTGGAATGGCCTGCCGCAGACGCAGTGCCCCCTTCACCACATCCAGCATCTGCTGCCCCCCGAAGGGCTTGATGATGTAGTCAATGGCACCGGCTCGCATCGCTTCTGCCGCAAGATAGGCCTGACGCTCATTAACCAGGATCACGCAATCAATGCCGCTAAAATCATGCACCAATTGAGGACCTGCTTCGGTCATGAGATCCATATCGAGCAGGATTAAATCAACGGAACGACTGCCGAGAATTAATCTCGACTTGCGAATAGAGTCACAGCGGGAAACAGCATATCCCTGTGCAGCCAATATTCCTTCAATATCGTTCCCATCGACCATAGATGAGCTGATTAACAATAAATGGGGATCTTTCCCAAGACTGGCTGGTCTTGAGCTTTTTTTGATAGATACATCCGAAAGCATATGAACCCGAACCCGTGATTGTGGATAAAACAATCAACAGAACTGAAATGCCGAAATAAAAGACGCACAGGTACGCAGGCACTTCTAACGAGCACCTGCATCAAACCAGTGTTATATCAAGGCGGTAACAATGGCCTTGGCAACCCCGCTATCATGAGCATTCCTGCTTTTAGACCGGAGGCTTTGCGTCCTGACTTTTCAGTTCAGTTTGCCTTTTTCATGCGACTGCCCGTATTTGGACAAGACAGCACCAAATTAGTGGTGACTGCTGAGTGACACATGCGAATTTTTATATTTTTTATTTATCTTTGACGACCAAATGTGTCAAAAACAGTCACATCATAACGGCTTACAATTACAATTCAAGTAGATAGGCGGAATATATTCTTCCCATTTTCCTATTAACATGGCAGCCCTGTTTCAGCCTAGCGTACCAATAACCTCCACTCTCAACTCTTCCGGTATTTCATTATATGAGAGCACTTTGAGACCTTTTGCAAAAGATCGGGCATAACGCGCTATCAAGGGTCTAAGTTGTGGCATCACGACCAGTACCGGGGCATATCCTTGCTGCTGCAGCTGCTCTTTAACCAGCGGCATATTTTGCTGCAGCTGTGCCAGCAGTTGCGGATCAACCGGAAAACTGTCCAGCTGGATTTTCCCCTGCTGCTGCGACTGGTTCATAGCCGCCAGCAGGGTCTGCTCAAGACGGTCATCGAGCGTGAAGGTGGCAAGCACATCACGGCTACCGATCGCCTGTCTCACAATCTGGCGCTTCAAGGCACAACGAACATCGGAAGCAAGCAGCACGGGATCCTTGGTCAGCTCGCTGGCATCGAGCAGGGTCGTCGCCACCGTGCGTATATCCGTCAGGCTGACCTGTTCCTTTAGCAATTGCCGAAAAACTCGCAACTGCTGCATCTGGGTCAGGGCCAGATTGAGCTCTTCCGCCAGACGGGGCGACTGGGCCGCAAGATGTTGCCCCAGCTTGCCCACCTCGTCATGGCCAAAGAGGGCATCGAGTTGCTCACGCAGCAGCTTGCTGGCATGGGTCGCAATCACCGTTGCCGAATCCACCACCGAATAGCCAAGATTCAATGCCTTGGCCTTGTTTTCCGGTGAAATCCAGACTGCGCTCATGCCATATGCAGGATCCTGGGTCAGCTCGCCATCCAGCGAGCCATAGGTCTCGCCGCTGCTGATGGCCATCAGACGCTGACAATCGACATTGCCGGACGCCAGTGCCACACCGGAGAGCTTGATCCGGTACTGATCGGGCTGCAGCTGCAAATTGTCGCGAACCCGGATCTCGGGCAGCAGAAAACCGTACTGCTCCGATAGGGTTTTGCGAATACCGCGCACCCGGGCCAGCAGCTCGGCACCTTTGTCAGCTTCCGCCAGCGGGACCAACCGATAGCCCAGTTCGATGGCAACGGTATCGACCGGCGGCAGATCCTGCCACTCCAGCCCTTGTGGTTCCGGCTGGGCAATCTGGCGAGCCAGCTCCTGCGCGGCATCCAGATCCGGGGTATTGACCGCCCGTTTGCTCACGCTCCAGCCTGTCCAGGCCAGCACAGCGGCAAAGCTGAGGAAGGCCAGCATCGGCATGCCCGGCACCAGCCCCAGTACCAGCATGATGGCGGCGGCAGTGTAGATGACACGGGGAGAAGCCAGGATCTGGTCACCCACCTGATCCGCCATCTCACCTTCATCGCTGACCCGGGTCACAATGATGGCGGCAGCAGTAGACATCAGCAGCGAGGGGATCTGGGCAACCAAACCATCACCAATGGTCAGCAGGGCATAGCGCTGGAAGGCTTCGGCAACCGGCAAGGCGTGCTGGAAAATACCGATGGCAAGGCCGCCAACCAGGTTGATGATGAGTACCAGCATGCCGGCAATCGCATCACCGCGGACAAACTTGGAGGCACCATCCATCGCCCCGTAGAAATCGGCTTCACGGGCGATCTCGTCCCGTCTCGCCCGCGCCTGATGCTGATCCATGGTGCCGGCATTGAGGTCGGCATCGATGGCCATCTGCTTGCCCGGCATCGCATCCAGGGTAAAGCGGGCAGACACCTCGGAGATCCGCTCCCCACCCTTGGTGATAACCACAAAGTTGATGATCATCAGGATCACGAAGACCACCAGACCCACGACATAGTTGCCGCCGATCACCACCTCGCCAAACGCCTGAATCACCTTGCCCGCCGCTTCATGACCCTCATGACCATGCAGCAGCACCACGCGGGTCGAGGCCACGTTGAGCGACAGCCGCATCAGGGTTGCCACCAGCAACACCGTAGGGAAGACGGAGAAGTCGAGAGGGCGACGCGCCGATACGGAGACCAGCAGCACCAGTACCGCCAACACAATGTTGAAGGTAAAGAGGGCATCCAGCAGCCAGCCCGGCAGAGGCAATATCATCATGGCCAGAATGGCCAGCAGCATCATCGGGATCGCGGTATAGGATTGGGTCAATACACGCCAGTTCACAACTTACCTCTCAGGTTGACGTAATTCGGGCGGCACATGCAAAGGAGCAAGCGGGTTTGGCTTTCGCCCCTTGCCGGCCTGATACGCCCTCAACTGCAATACATGATTCAAGACATAAGCCACCGCGGTATAGAGACCCGCCGGCACTTCCTGATCTATCCGGGTGGAGTAGTAGATGGCACGGGTCAGCTCCGGCAGACTCATCACCATCTTGTCGTGCTGTTTGGCCACCTGACGGATCCGCTCAGCCATGCCATCAACCCCCTTGGCAATCACGAACGGGGCATTGGCACGCTGGGGATCATATTTGATGGCCACTGCGTAATGGGTCGGGTTGACGATGATCACATCCGCCTGCGGTACACGCTGCTCGATACGGGCTCGAGCCAGCATGGTCTGCACCTGACGGATCCGCGCCTTGATTTCCGGACGACCCTCGCTGTTCTTGTGCTCATCCTTGACCTCCTGCTTGGTCATCCGCAACTGCTTGTTCAGCGACCAGCGCTGATAGGGCACATCCAGCACGGCGATCAACATCTGCACGCCACCAAGCAAGATAAATGCCTGGGAGAGGATCCGCAGCGCCTGCTCCATGGCGGCCTGGGGTGGCATACGGTTCATCATCAGCAACGTGGGCCACTGATGCTGGAGCAGCAGCGCCAGCGTAGAGCCAATCAGCAGAATTTTCAGTACCGACTTCAGCAGCTCCATCAGGCTGTGGCTCGAGAACATCCGCTTGAGGCCCTTGAGCGGATTCAGCTTCTCGGCACTGGGGAAGAGCTTCTTCCAGGTCAGTACCATGCCCCCCGGCAACGAGCTGAGCAGAACCAGCATCAGAGCCAGAAAAGCAAACAGCGGCAACAGCACCCACAACATGTTGAGCAAGGCTTCCGCCGTCCAGTGCACCATCATTTGCGGATCCCTGGCTCCTTGCCAGTCGAACCGTTGTGGCCGTTTCATCAGCTCGGCGAAGAAGCGGCCAAAGCTGGGCACCATCCACTGCATGGCAAAGCCGCCGAGCAGCAATAGTCCCGCCGAACTGAGCTCCTTGGAGCGCGCGATCTGACCCTCTTCCCGTGCCTTGCGCAGTTTCTGGGAAGAGGCCTCTTCGGTTTTATCCTGGGCGCTGTTCTGGCTCATGAGGGGGTCAGGGCTCGCAGTTGTTCCAGCACGTGAGTCACCAGCTCAAGGTAACGGGAAGGGACACCGCTGATTGAGATAGCCATGGTAAGCAGCCCGAGCAGCAGCGTCATGGGGAAACCAAGCGAGAAGATGTTCAGCGAAGGGGCCGAGCGATTCATGACGCCAAAGGTCAGGTTGACCATCAACATGGCAACCACGGCAGGCAGAGTCAGGATCAGTGCAGCGCCGATACACCAGCCGAACAGACCGACCACCCCTTTCATGTCGAGCAGGTCGAGGGAAGAGCCGGGTGGCCAGCTGCGCAAGCTCTGCACCAGCACATCGAGCGTCACCAGATGGCCATTCAGACCAAGAAACAGCAGTGAACAGAAGACCAGCATCAACTGGCTGACGATGGGCGCGGTGTCACCATTGCTGGGGTCATTCATCACCGCCATCGCCAAACCCATCTGCATGGAGAGGATCTGGCCGGCCATGGTCATGATCATGAACAGCATCTGGACGCAAAGCCCGAACAGCAGTCCGAACAGCAGCTGCTCTACAGCCAATACCAGAGCACCGGTGCTGAAAGGGTCAACGACAGGCATCCCCTCAAGCATGGGGGCAATCAGCAGGCTGACGATCAGCGCCAACAGCAGACGAACTTGCGGCGGCACCCGACCGTCACCGAATACCGGCATGACCCAGAAGGCGGTGCCAATCCGCAAGAATGGCCACCACCACTGCCCCAGCCAGGCCGTCAGATCGGCAGCGCTGAGGGACAAGAGGGAGTTCATCCGATGAGTCCGGGTATCTTCAAAAACAGGTCGTGGAACAGGGTTGTGATCTGCGATAGCAGCCAGTTTCCGGTGAAGATAAGTGTCATCAGGGTCACCAGAAAACGGGGTAAAAAGCTGAGGGTCTGCTCCTGGATCTGGGTCGCAGCCTGAAACACACTGACGACCAAACCCACAATCAGCCCCGGCACGACCAGCACGGAGACCATCACCACGACAAGATTGACGGCACCGCCAACCAGCGCCACGCTCTGCTCCGGCGTCATGTCAGCCTCCTCCGCCAAAACTGGCTGCAAGGGTACCGACCGTCATCGACCAGCCATCAACCAGCACAAATACCATCAGCTTGAATGGCAAGGAGATGATCAGCGGCGAGAGCATCATCATCCCCATCGCCATCAGCACGCTGGCCACCACCAGATCGATCACCAGAAACGGAATAAACAGCATAAAGCCGATCTGAAATGCGGTATTCAACTCACTCAATACAAACGCGGGCAACAACACGCCGAAAGGAACATCCTTCTTGGCCACCGTTGTTGGTTCACCGGAGATGCGCAGCATCTGTTCCAGATCCGGCTCGCGGGTCTGCGCCAGCATAAAGGTGCGCAGCGGTTTCTCTGCGCGAGCAACCCCTTCCGACAGGGTGATCTCATCCCTGTCAAACGGGACAAAGGCATTCTGGTATATGTCGGTCCAGACCGGACGCATGATAACCAGAGTCAGGATCAGGCTGATTCCGATCAGCACCCGGTTGGGGGGACTCTGCTGCAAACCGAGCGCCTGTCGCAAGATGGCCAGCACTATGATGATCCGGGTAAAACTGGTCATCATCAGCAGCAGGGTCGGCAATAACCCCAGCACGGTCATGAAGAAGAGGATCTGCAACTTGATGTTGTAATCCTCGCCACCTGCTGCCCCCGGAGCTACCGAGAACAGAGTCATATCAGCCCCCCAGCCAGGCAGGGAGAAGAGCAGCAGGGTCAGCAGCAGGTAACGCATCAGTCGTCCATGCCACCCAGCAGTTTGGCATCGATAACGTCAACCAGACGCAAGCCATACTTGCCGTTGACGACGACCACTTCTCCCTTGGCAAGCAGACGGCCATTGACCCGTACATCCAGCGGCTCCCCCGCCAGTTTGTCCAGCTCAATCACGGCACCCTCTTCTACCCGCATCAGGTCGCCCAGAGGCACTTCGGTACTGGCCACCTCAAGGGTCACCTTGACCGGGATCTGGCGGAAGAAAGAGAGATCCCTCTGCTTGCTGCTACTGGTCGGCGCCATGTAGTCGGCTGCGCTGGGCATGCTGATATCATCACCAAACAGTTGATCCAGTCCATCCAGATCCAGCGGGTCATTCATATTGTGCTCGCTCATGATTCGATTTACTCCTCTACCACGGTCGCAACCTGGTAGACCAGACTGCCTTTATGTTCTGCTATGCGCCCATTGAAGCAGGGGCGGTTACCAATCAGGGCGGGCACCATCTCCGGCAGATCCAGCGACAGCACATCTCCCACCCTGAGGCACTCCAGATCGGCCAGCGTCATCGACAACTGCCCCATGACCACCCGCAGCCGCACCGGAACATGGCTCAATACCTGTTCCAGTTCTCCCTCGGGCAGGACGGTTCCTTCCTGAGAGTCGGACTCTTCGGACGGAAGCAGCCACATCTGCCACTGGTGGGTGCAATTGCCGGCTTGCAGGGTGGCACGGGTAGTCCACAGCTGACGGGTCGGCATGGCATCCTGCGGGATGATATTGATCTGCCACTCAAGATCTCCCAGCCCGAGGCAGGAGCACCAGATATCGACCTGATAGTGACAGAGTCGTTGCAGCAGGCGCTGTTCGGTATCGGTCACCCCTTTACCGGCAGGAAGTGCCTCCTCTTTCTGATGCAGCGTGCCACCAAAAAAGAGAACAGCAAGACGGTAGATCACCAGAGGAGAGATAGAAAAATAGACCACGCGCTGGGGATCAAGCCGGGATGTGGCTTCGACCCAGAGCTGTGGCTCGGCAACATCGGCGACGCTGGAGGCGGCGAACTCGCCATAGGCCAGCTCGCAATCAGCACTGTTGAAAAGTTGGGCCATGCAGCCGGCGACCTGCAGAGAAAAGGTGCTCAACTGGGCATTAACCTGCTTGAGACGAGTCCGGTTTACCCGATCGATACCCAGCAGATCATAACGAGGAAGGGCTTTGCCTTGCTCGGCTCCGAGCAGGCGGGAAGGTGTGTGCACTGCACCGCTTGATGACATTAAAAATCCACCCTGACCATTTCATCTTCCCTTGCCGTCAGCCCCTTCGGTGAGGGACGCAGCATGATAGATACAACTCATCCAACCGGGTCATAGCGACCAAAAAGAGGCCAAACTTTATTACAAATTCAAAAATGCTGCCACGCGCCACATCATGTTGTGACATGTAAAAAATCCCGGTGCCGCTAAGCACCGGGATTTATCGTGACGAGTCACGCAGAATTGGGTCGGAGTCGGCCTGTAAGCCGGGTTCTGTACCGGGTTGCCCCGGGTAGCAATCATTCCTCTAGGCCAGCAATCGCTCGCTGGCTCAAGCAACCTACCCGCCCCCAACGCGGGCCGCGCCAATAGGGGCCTATTTGGTCTTGCTTCGGGTGGAGTTTACCGTGCCACGAACTGTTGCCAGTCGCGCGGTGCGCTCTTACCGCACCCTTTCACCCTTACCTGATCCCTTGCGGGCCATCGGCGGTCTGCTCTCTGTTGCACTGGTCGTAGGCTTGCGCCCCCCAGGCGTTACCTGGCACCCTGCCCTGTGAAGCCCGGACTTTCCTCCCCTCCGCCCGTCTGTCCCGAGGGACACAACGACGAAGCAGCGATTGCCCAGCCAACTCCGAGGCGCGGATTATAGCCTCGTGATGCGGGCGGGGTAAACCGGCAATTCCCGTTTACGGCAATTAATAGTGCTCGAGACCGTACTTGTAGAGGGCATTCTTCTTCACGCCGTGGATCTCGGCGGTCAGTGCCGCCGCTTTTTTGAGCGGCAGCTCGGCAACCAGCAGACCCAGGGTACGGATCGCCTCGGCCGGCAGCTCCTCTTCCTCTTTACTGGCTCCGGCAACCACCAGCACGATCTCGCCACGGCAGCGGTTTTCATCTTCGCCAAGCCAGGTCAGCATCTCGGAGGCGGGCAAGCCGTGGATGGATTCGAACGTTTTGGTCAGTTCACGACACACAACCACCTGGCGCTCGCCCAGGATGCGAGCAATCGCTTCCACCGTATCCTGTACCCGGCGCGGGGATTCGTAGAACACCAGCGAACGGGTATCTTCGATGACAGCTTGCAGGCGATCGTCACGCCCTTTGCTCTTGGCCGGCAGGAAACCTTCGAAAGCAAACCGGTCGGTGGGCAGACCAGCAGCGCTGAGCGCCGTGATGGCGGCGCAGGGGCCTGGCAGTGGCACCACCTTGACCCCGGCTTCGCGACAGCGGGTGACCAGATGATAACCGGGGTCGCTGATGAGCGGGGTACCCGCATCGGAGACCAGAGCGACACTCTTGCCCTCTTTGATCCGGCCGATCAGCACATCGGCTTTCTGCTGCTCGTTGTGATCGTGCAGCGCGAAGGTCGGCACCGAGATTTGATAGTGGCTGAGCAGAATGCCGGTGTGGCGGGTATCTTCGGCGGCGACCAGGTCGACACTGCGCAGAGTATCCAGCGCACGCTGGGTAATGTCAGCCAGATTGCCGATCGGAGTGGGCACTATATACAGGGTTGGGATGTCACTCATGGGATCTCCGAGTGCCCCGACAATTGTGTCGCCATATTGCCCCGTTTACACTATGGGGAATTTCAACACTGGTCGGGGAATGAACTTGAACCGGGTTACAAAGCAGCTAAGTGTATCACGACTCTTCGGCATCCTACTCGCGGCAATCCTGCTGGCCGCCTGTGCGTCGGAGCCCAATCAACCTTCGGGGCAGTCTGGCATGCCGTCAGCCTTCTCGGATTTGACCAAGAATGCCCAGTGGTATCTGGAGCAGGTCGATCCCGCCAAACCGGCTGAAGCCTTTACCTGGCAGATGCTGGCAGCGCGCAGCTATCTGGCGCTCGGTCAGGCCAAACCGGCCTCGGCACTGTTCCAACAGTTGCAGAAACAGGCCAAAGAGCCAGCCCAGAAGGCGCAGTTGCAGTTGCTGCAAGCCCACCTGCTGCTGGCACAAGGCCATGCCAATCAGGCGCTGATCCTGCTGGAAGGCAAGCCTGAGGTTGCGCTGGATGCCGATACCCAGAAGGATTGGTATCGTCAGCGTGTGGTACTGCAGCTCGACATCAACAACAAGTTTGGTGCCGCCAAGTCCCTGATTGCGCTGGAGCCCTACCTCAACCAGAGCGAGCAGGCCACCAACCATCAGCAGATCTGGTCGCTACTCAAGAGCATGACCCCTTCCACCCTGCAGGCGCTGGAAGAGGCACCAGCCCCTGACGTGACCACCGGCTGGCTGCGTCTGGCGGCACTGGTCAACGAGTTCGGTGCCCAGCCCAACCTGCTGGCCCGCCAGCTGGCAGGCTGGAAGCGCGACTTCCCCAACCATCCGGCCCAGAAAGACATGCCGGCGGGTCTTGGCGATCTGACTGCCACTGCTGCCAGCACCTCGGTGCAGCAGATTGCGGTGCTGCTCCCCCTCTCCGGTAATCTGGAGCCGCAGGGCGCCGCCATCCGCAACGGTATGCTGATGTCCTACAAGGAGAATCAGGGTCAATTTACCCTGAACTTCTACGACACCCAGAGCAAACCGACCATCGACCTCTACAAGCAGGCGATTCAGGAAGGGGCGGACATGATCATCGGCCCGCTGCTCAAAGACCGGGTCGAGGAGCTGCTCAAGGCCAACCCGACTGTGCCAGTTCTCGCGCTCAACGAGCTGGACAAGCCGATCGTCAACGACAGCACCTACTACTTCTCCCTCTCTGCCGCCGCAGATGCCGCGCAGGCTGCGCAGTACCTCTATACCCAGGGCTATCGCAAGCCGCTGCTGATCGCCGCCCAGGGGCGGATCGGCTACAGCAGCATCAAGGCCTTTGAACAGGCCTGGGCAACCGTGAGCCAGGATAAGCCGGTAGTAGCCACCTTCGGCGGTCGCAACGAAGTGCAAGGTATGGTTAAAAACGCCCTGAGCGGCCGCTCTACTGCCCGTGCCGGTCAGGTTGTCCAGCTTTCCGACGCCGCACCGCGCAGCATTGATGTGGTCTACATCGTGGCCAACCCGCTGGAAACCCGGATGATCAAGCCCTACGTGGATGTCTCCGTCAATCCGATGGGCAGTCTGCCAATCTTCACCGGCCCGCGCGGCTATGACAGCGCGGCAACCGAAGTGACCTCCGAACTCAACGGCATGCGTATCGCCGATATGCCGCTGCTGCTCGGTGGTTATGAGAAGCAGCGCGAGCAAATTGCCCTGCTGTGGCCACAGACCCAGGGCGACCTGCTGCGCCTGTTTGCCATGGGCTATGACGCCGTTGCACTGGCGGAAAATCTGCAACAGATGCGCAAGGTGGGCGGCATGCAGCAGTCCGGCATGAGTGGTCAGCTGAGCGTCGATGCCCAGGGCAATATCGTGCGGATGCTGAGCTGGGCCACCTACCAGAACGGCAAGCTGGTCGACGAGAATGCAGTACAGCAGCTGGAGGAGCAAGCCAATGAAGGAGCTGTTAGCACGGATGCGCCAGCAATTGCAGAACCTGTTCCCGCTCCCGTCGAGCAAGGGACAGCACTTTGAGCTAGTGGCTGAACGCTGGCTGCAGGCCCAGGGTCTGCAGCCGGTGACCCGCAACTACCGCTGCCGGGGCGGCGAAATCGATCTCATCATGCACCAGGGCCAGACCCTGGTGTTTGTTGAGGTGAGGTACCGGGCCTCTGCCAGCCATGGCGGGGCCGCCAGTTCGGTTACCCGGGCAAAACAGCGCAAGATCATGCTGGCAGCGCGCCACTATTTGAAGCAACATGCCATCAACGAGGCCAGCCAGGCCTGCCGATTCGATGTGATCGCGTTCGAGGGGGACCAGCCAGACTGGATCCGGAACGCATTTTAAGAGGACCCTATGACAGACCGCATCAAAGAGAACTACACCGAAAGCATCCAGACCAAGATCGCAGCCGCCGAGGCGCTGCCGGATGCCATCCATACTGCAGCCCAGATGATCACCATCTGCCTGCTCAATGGCCACAAGGTGCTGGCATGCGGTAACGGTCCTTCTGCCGCACTGGCGCAACTGTTCATCTCCGAGCTGGTCAACTGCTACGAGACCCAGCGCCCCTCCCTGCCCGGCATGGCGCTGACCCCCGACATGGCGACCATCAGCGCCATCGCCACCGATCACGGCTTCGAAGAGGTCTACGCCAAGCAGATCCGGGCGCTGGGTCAGCCGGGTGACATTCTGGTGGTGATCACCACCTCGGGTCACAGCCGCAGCCTGATCAAGGCGGCGGAAGCTGCGCTCTCCCGCGACATGACCATAGTGGTACTCAGTGGTGGTGACGGTGGCGAGATGGCCGGTCTGCTGGGCCCGAACGATGTGGAGATCCGCGTGCCATCCGCCCGTCGGCCCCGCATTCTGGAAGTGAACCTGTTGACCCTGCACTGCCTGTGTGATCTCATCGACCAGACTCTTTTCCCGCAACAGGAAGATTGAAACCATGAACAAGCAGATCCTCATTCTTGGCCTGCTGGCCGGTTCCCTGCTGCTGCAAGGCTGTGCGGCTGTAGTAGTAGGCGGTGCAGCCGGTACTGCCAAGGCCTCCGGCGATCGCCGTACCTTGGGCGCCCAGTGGGACGATCAGGCCATAGAGCTCAAAGCAGCCAACCTGCTGGCCGACAACAAACCACTGAGCGCGGCCAGCAAGATCAGCGTCTACAGCAACAATGGCCGTGTCCTGCTAGTCGGCCAGACACCTTCTGACGTGTACAAGCTCGAGGCAGGCAAAATCGTCGGTCGCATCGAAGGGGTTCGCCACGTCTACAACGAGTTGCGTCTTGGTCAACCAGCCAGCTTCACCACCCGCAGCAATGACTCCTGGATCACCTCCAAGGTGAAAGCCGACATGTTTGGCACCAAGAACTTCGACAGCACCAAGGTGAAGGTAGTGACCGAAGATAGCGAGGTATTCCTGATCGGTCTGGTTACCCGCCAGGAAGGGGAACAAGCCGTCGAGATCGCCCGCCACGTCAACGGCGTGAAGCGCGTAATCAAAGCCTTCGAGTATGCTCAGAACTGATGATGCGAAGCGGATATAAAAAAACGCAGCCAACCGGCTGCGTTTTTTTATTTGATCACTTTCAGGGTCGGACGACCACTTGGACGCGGCGGTTCCGGCTCTGGCTCCACCGGCGCCTCGGCCTGCTCCAGCCAGATGTCATAGCCAGGCTCGGGCGGGAACATGGTGCCCACACCGTTTTCCCGGGCATGAATGGCCAGCACGGCCGCCATCGGTATGTAAACCTGCTGGGAGACACCGCCAAAGCGGGCACTGAAGCTGATCGCTTCGTTATCCATGTGATACTGCACCACGGCACGTGGCGCTATGTTCAGCACAATCTGCCCATCCTGAGCGAACTGCATCGGCACCATCACATGGGGGATGTTGACGTTGACCACCAGATGGGGGGTCAGGTCATTGTCCAGCAACCAGTCATAAAACGCCCGTAACAAGTACGGGCGGCTCGGGGTCATTGTCGGTTCCATGCTCATACGCCGGCACGGATCTCGCGCTCGGCCTCGGTCAGGGAAGCCTGGAAGGACTCACGCTCGAACAGGCGAACCATGTAGGCCTTCAGCTCTTTGGCACCACGACCGGTCAGGTCGATGCCAAGGCTCGGCAGACGCCACAACAGCGGAGCCATGTAGCAATCCACCAGACCAAACTCTTCGCTCATGAAGTAGGGCATTTCACCGAAGATCGGCGCGATGGCCAGCAGATTGTCCCGCAGCTCGTTGCGTGCAGCATCAGCATCGGTGCCAGCCATGATCTTGTCAGCCAGCGAGTACCAGTCCAGCTCGATGCGGTGCATCATCAGACGGCTGTTACCACGGGCTACCGGGTAGACAGGCATCAGGGGCGGATGCGGGAAACGCTCGTCCAGATACTCCATGATGATGCGCGAGGTATAGAGTGCCAGCTCGCGATCGACCAGGGTCGGTACAGAGTTGTAGGGGTTCAGCTCGGCCAGTTCATCCGGCAAGTTGGCAGGGTCAACCTGGCAAATATCCACGCTAACACCCTTCTCCGCCAGGACAATACGCACCTGATGGCTGAACATATCGTTGGCACCGGAAAACAGCGTCATTACCGAACGCTTATTGGCAGCTACAGCCATTGAACCCTCCCGTCATTTAAAAGCAGAAACGGCAATGAAGCCTCTATGGTCTTCATTGCCGTGCATTATATTACCCGGATCTGGTCGCTTAGTGAACGTCGCGCCAGAATTCCTTCTTCAACAGCACAGTGAAGATGAAGAAGATCACGATGAAACCAAGTACCCAGAAGCCCATACGTTCGCGCTCCTGCTTGACCGGTTCAGCCGAGTAGACCAAGAAGTTTACCAGATCCAGCACCGTCTGATCATACTCTTCGTTATTCATTTCACCATTGCCGTCAGATTTGATGCTGACAACCTGCTGGGTCTCGACTCCATCGACCGTGTGGGTGGCGAACTCGGCGCGCGGAGTGCCCTGCAGCGGTTCCAGCACATGGGGCATACCCACGGACGGGAACACCACGTTGTTCACACCAAACGGACGGGTCGGATCCACGTAGAACGAGCGCAGATAGGTGTAGATCCAGTCCGCACCACGCACACGGGCAACCAGCGTCAGATCGGGAGGCGCCGCACCAAACCACTTGGCCGCATCCTTGTCGTGCACCGAGTTTTCCATCAGGTCACCAATCTTGGCACCGTTGACGATGAGATTAGACGCCATCAGATCAGCCGGGATCCCCAGATCCTCGGCTACCCGGTTGTAACGCTGATACTGGGTGCTGTGGCACCCGAAGCAGTAGTTCATGAAGGTGGCCGCACCACGCTGCAGTGACGCCTTGTCACTCAGGTCGTAGTTGGCCTTATCCAGATGCACGGCTCCGGTATTGGCAAAAACCAGAGATGGCAGCAGGGTCAGCACTGCAAATATTATTTTTTTCATTTAAATGTCACCCTTTCCGGCAGCGGCTTGGTGCTTTCGTTCTTGCTATAGAAGAACAGCAGGACAAAGAAACCGAAGTAACCCAAGGTACACACCTGAGCGATCAGGGTCAGGGTCGGGGTCGACGGCAGCACACCCAGAACACCCAGGATGATGAAGCAGACCACGAACTGGGCGATGTTCAGCTTGTGCAGCTTGCTGCGATAGCGCACCGAACGCACCTTGCAGCGATCCAGCCAGGGCAGCAGGAACAGCACCACGATGGAGAGACCCATCATGATAACGCCCAGCAGCTTGTCGGGTACGGCACGCAAAATCGCATAGAAGGGGGTGAAGTACCACACAGGCGCAATGTGGGCCGGGGTCTTCAGGCCGTTGGCCACTTCAAAGTTCGGCTTCTCGAGGAAGTAACCCCACATGTCCGGTTTGAAGAAGATGATGGCGCAGAAGAAGAACAGGAAGCCGGCGACGCCGATCATGTCCTTGACGGTGAAGTAAGGGTGGAATGCCACCGCATCCAGCGGCCAGCCGTTCTCGTCCTTGTGCTTCTTGATGTCGATGCCGTCCGGGTTGTTGGAGCCCACTTCATGCAGCGCCAGGATATGCATCGCAACCAGCATCACCAGCACCAGCGGCAACGCGATGACGTGCAGCGCGAAGAAGCGGTTCAGGGTGGCGCCGGAGATAACGTAGTCACCGCGGATCCACAGAGTCAGATCGTCGCCGATGATCGGAATGGCACCGAACAGCGAGATGATGACCTGAGCCCCCCAGAAAGACATCTGACCCCACGGCAGCAGGTAGCCCATGAAGGCTTCCGCCATCAGGCAGAGGAAGATCAGCATGCCGAAGATCCACAGCAGCTCGCGCGGCTTCTGGTAGGAGCCGTAGATCATGCCGCGGAACATGTGCAGATAAACCACGATGAAGAACGCAGATGCGCCGGTTGAGTGCATGTAGCGCAGCAGCCAGCCGTAATCCACATCCCGCATGATGTACTCGACGGAAGCAAAAGCGCCTTCCGCAGAGGGGTTGTAGTTCATGGTCAGCCAGATACCGGTGATGATCTGGTTAACCAGCACCAGCATCGCGAGGGAGCCGAAAAAGTACCAGAAGTTCAGGTTTTTCGGTGCCGGATACTTGGCCATGTGGTCGTTGTACATGGCAGTGAGCGGGAACCGGTAGTCGATCCAGCCCATCAGTTTGCTCAACATGATCAGGCCTCCTTGCCGTCGGCACCGACCAGAATGGTGGTGTCGTTGATGAATTTGTATGGCGGAATGACCAGGTTCAGCGGTGCAGGCACCCCCTGGAATACACGGCCGGCCATATCGAACTTGGAGCCATGGCACGGGCAGAAGAAGCCGGATGTGACCCCTTGCACCTGCTCGCCAAAGCTGTCCGGCAAATAGGAGGGCGAACACCCGAGGTGGGTGCAGATGCCGACCGCGACGAAGATTTCCGGCTTGATGGATCTATACCCGTTGTGGGCATAGTCAGGCTGTTGCGGCTCTTCGGATGAGGGATCCCGCAGCTTGTCGTCATGCGCAGAGAGCGCATCCAGCGTCTGCTTGGTGCGGTTCACCACCCAGACCGGCTTGCCTCGCCACTCGACACGGATGAGCTGACCCGGTTCCAACTTGCTGATGTCGACTTCAACCGGGGCGCCGGCCGCTTTGGCCTTGGCACTCGGGTTCCATGATTTTATAAACGGCACTGCGGTAAACGCAGCTCCTACCCCGCCAACGGCAACCGTTGACCAGGTAAGAAATCTGCGGCGACCGTTATCAACTGGCGCATTGCTCATCCAAAAACTCTCCCATGTGGACTCCGCACATTCTTATTGTGTCCCTGTTCCCCTTTTCCCGTGACAACAGCGGCGGAAGCTGGAGTTACAATTGCCACAGAAAAACCGAGGAAATTTTAAAGAAAAGATAACAACTTGACAAGAAAGAGAGGTAGTCCCAGAAAACAATAAATATACAATTTTTTGTCTTTTGTGACGTATGGTTAGCATTGCGGCAGGAAAGATCACCAATAAAAAAAGCCTGGCAGTTGCCAGGCTTTTTTGACACTCGAAAGAGTGAGTACCAGAAGCGAATTAACGCTTGGAGTACTGCGGACGCTTACGAGCTTTGTGCAGACCGACTTTCTTACGCTCAACCTTACGGGCATCGCGAGTAACAAAGCCAGCTTTACGCAGTTCGGAACGCAGGGTTTCGTCGTACTGCATCAGAGCACGAGTGATACCGTGGCGGATCGCACCAGCTTGACCGGAGATGCCACCACCGTTAACGGTGATGTACAGATCCAGTTTCTCGGTCATCTCAACCAGTTCCAGCGGCTGACGAACTACCATGCGGGCAGTCGGACGGCCGAAGTACTGCTCCAAGGAGCGCTGGTTGATTACGATCTTACCGCTACCCGCTTTGATAAATACGCGAGCAGTGGAGCTTTTGCGACGGCCGGTACCGTAGTATTGATTTTCTGCCATGTTGCCAGTTCCCGATTAGATATCCAGTACTTGAGGTTGCTGAGCAGCGTGAGCGTGCTCGGCGCCTGCGTAAACTTTCAGTTTACGGAACATGGCACGGCCCAGAGGACCTTTCGGCAGCATGCCTTTAACAGCAGCTTCGATTACCATTTCCGGTTTACGCTGAATCAGCTTGTCGAAGCTGATGGACTTGATACCACCCGGGAAGCCGGAGTGAGCGTGGTACATTTTGTCGGTAGTTTTCTTACCGGTTACACGTACCTTCTCAGCGTTTACAACGATGATGTAATCACCGGTGTCAACGTGCGGAGTGTATTCAGCTTTGTGCTTACCACGCAGACGAGCAGCGATCTCGGTTGCGATACGACCCAGAGTTTTACCTTCTGCGTCCACAATGTACCAGTCACGTTTTACGGTTTCTGGCTTGGCAACGAAAGTTTTCATTAAGTTAAACCCAATTACCTGTTACAGACCCAATTGTTTATGGGGGCTCTCCCACAAACAACAAACGATGGCCTACCTGTACCCCTTCGAATACAAGTAAAGCTTAAAGTGTTGCTGTCTTATCGACAGCTGTAACGTGGGCCGGGCGATTATAAGTGAAGTTGCCTTAAATATCACCTGCTAATTTCACTGCCATGAAGCTAGCAAATGTCGCCCGGCCCTACCTGCCGCAGATGCCCATCCGACTGGCAGGCGCGGTATTGTGACTAAGGAAGGTGCACTCTGGCAAGGTATTCGTGCGATTGCATTTCCTGAAGCCGTGAAAGACAGCGCTGGAATTCGAAATTCAGCAGCCCTTCACCATAGAGTTCCGTCATGGGCACGGCGGCCGACATGATGAGTTTGACGTGCCGTTCATAGAACTCGTCGATCATGGCGATGAAGCGGCGGGCCGCGTCATCCGTGCCTCTGCCCATTGGTTTAACATTGGCCAGCAACACGGTGTGGAACAGCCGGGCCAACTCGATATAGTCGTTTTGGGAGCGGGGAGTACAGCAAAGTTGCTCGAAATCCATATAGAGCACCCCTTCCCCCATCCCCAGCGACGTCAGCTGCCGATGATTGACCTCAAAACGCCCCTCTGAGGCCTCGTGCCCCCCGGTTAATTGCTGAAAATAGCGATCAAGATTCGTTTTTGCCTGCAGATCCAGCGGGCAGTGATAAATCTCAGCCTGCTCCAGCGTACGCAGGCGATAGTCGATGCCACCGTCTACGTTAAGTATTTCGCAATGGCGCTCGATAAGCTCGATGGCGGGCAGAAAACGGGCTCGCTGCAGCCCGTTGCGATAAAGATCCTTTGGCGGCATGTTTGAGGTTGCCACCAGCACGACGCCCTGACCGAACAACTCCTGAAACAAGGTGCCAAGCAACATGGCATCTGTAATGTCCGAGACGAAAAATTCGTCGAAGCAGATGATGTCCGTCTCGCCGGCCAGCTTGGCTGCTACCAGCTTGAGCGGGTCAGCCAGACCGCTCAACGCCTTGAGTTCATCATGGATCCGCTGCATGAAGCGATGGAAATGACAGCGCATTTTGCGCGTCCCTGGCAGGCTGTCGAAAAAAGTATCCATCAGCCAGGTCTTGCCTCTGCCCACTCCCCCCCACATATAGATCCCCAGGATGGGCTCCTGCGCCCTGGGCTTTTGCAACCAGCCAAACAGCCCGCGGGATCTGGTCGGAGTCGGGCGATGCAGCAAATCCTGATACAGTCGCTCCAGCCTGCTGATGGCCATCCCCTGAGCGGGGTCGGCATGCACGCCGGGTCGTAGCAGATCCTGCTGGTATTTTTGCTGCGGTGTCATCCTTGAGGGCCTCTCCAACTCCCTGAATAGAGGACAAAATGGTATCACGCCCTCAGGACGCACGGTATAGTGCCATCAAGGCATGGCGGTTCATCCAGCCGTATGAACACACACTGTTTTAGCTGTAACAAGGAGCATCTATGAGTCTGTCAACTGGGATCCTGCTGGCTGTCGCAGCCTTGATCGTCGGTATCATCATCGGCCGTTTTTCGGTTCGCAGCCGTGACGCCGGTCGTCTGGAACAGGAGCTGAAAAAGGCCCATAAAGAGCTCGAAAACTATCAGGGCCAGATCAATACCCACTTTGCCGACAGTGCGGCACTGATGGAGCAGCTGGCCGAGCAGTATCAAACCCTCTATCGCCACATGGCAGAGCAGAGCAAGTTCCTGGCCAAGGCTCAGGAGCCGCTGTTCCGCGAAGTCTTGGTGGAAGAGGAAGAGACCAAGACCGAAGCCGAGCCGGGCGTACCGCCTCGCGACTATGCCGGCGCCTCTTCCGGTCTGCTCAAGTAAGCGGGTCAGTCCCTTGCGGAACTAATCGGGAACGTCTGTGGTCTGACCTTGACGATTGCAATGCAACTTTTTCTGGGAGCTGTTTTTCATATGCGTAAACCTCTTTCCATGCTCAGTGTGCTAGCCCTCAGTGTCGGTATCGCCATGTCTGCGGCCCCTGCTCAGGCTGCACTGCCTTCCCTGTTAGGCTCCAACCAGGAGATGCCGAGTCTGGCTCCTGTTCTGGAGCAGGTCACTCCGGCCGTGGTCAACATTTCTGTCTCAGGCAAAAAAGTGACCCGCCAGCGCCTGCCCGAGCAGTTCCGCTTCTTCTTTGGCCCCAACATGCCTGACGAACAGGTGAGCGAGCAGCCCTTCCAGGCGCTCGGATCCGGCGTCATCATCGATGCCAAGAAAGGCTACGTGATCACCAACGCCCACGTGGTTCACGAGGCGGACGAGATCAAGGTCAACCTGAAAGATGGTCGTGAATATGCGGCCAAGAAGATCGGTGAGGACAAACAGTCCGACATCGCCCTGCTGCAAATCAAGGCGGAAGATCTGGTGCAGATCAAGTTCGCCGACTCCGATGAGCTGCGGGTGGGTGACTATGCGCTGGCAATCGGCAACCCCTTTGGTCTGGGCCAGACCGTCACCTCCGGGATTGTCAGTGCGCTGGGCCGTAGCGGCCTCAACATCGAAAATCTGGAGAACTTCATCCAGACCGATGCAGCCATCAACTCGGGTAACTCCGGCGGCGCCCTGCTAAACCTGCGTGGCGAGCTGATCGGTATCAACACCGCGATTCTGGGCCCCAACGGTGGCAACATCGGCATCGGCTTTGCCATCCCCTCCAACATGGTGCGGGATCTGGCCGACCAGATCGTCAAGTACGGTGAAGTACGTCGCGGCCAGCTGGGTATTACCGGCACCGAGCTCACCTCCGACATCGCCAAGACCTTCGGTTACAACAAGAAGGATGGCGCTTTCGTCAATCAGGTGATGCCGGGTTCCGCAGCCGACAAGGCGGGCATCAAGGCGGGCGATATCATCGTCAGCATCGATGGCAAACCGGTTCGCTCCTTCGGCGAGCTGCGCGCCAAGATCGCCACCATGGGCGCCGGCAAGCAGGTCGAGCTGGGGCTGATCCGCGATGGCAAGTCACAAACTGCCAAGGTGACCCTGAAGCAGGCCGATGACAGCGAAGTGCGCGCCAGCGCGCTGCACCCGGCACTGGAAGGGGCCAAGCTGAGCACCACTACCGACCCGGTCTCCGGTGTCGCGGTGGCCGACATTGATCCTCGCTCTGCTGCAGCCGCTTCCGGCCTGCAGAAGGGTGATATCATCATCGGGGTCAACCGGGTGCGCATCAACACCCTGGGTGAACTGACCAAAGCGCTCAAGAGCAAGCCGGACGTACTGGCCCTCAACATCCAGCGCGGCGACTCTTCCCTCTATCTGGTAATTCGTTAATCCCCCATCACCCGCGGCACTCGCCGCGGGTGATTTTTATCCATCGATAATGTTATTCTCTGCCCGCAGCCAGCACGGATGAGAATGACATGAAAATCCCCTCTTTAGTCAGTTACTTGGGCAAGTCTGTCGGTTTCGGTTTGACCGTCGCCGCACTGCTGTTGCTGCTGTTCCCCAATTTCCGTGGCGGGGCTCAATTGCCCGGCCTGATCACCAATGCCCGTGAACTGAGCTTCTCTTACGCCGCACACCGCGCCGGCCCGGCTGTCGTCAACATCTATACCCGCAGCTTTGCCTCCAATCAGGGCAATCGCGGACAGCTGCAGCCACAGGGGCTGGGCTCTGGCGTCATCATGAACCAGCGTGGCTATGTGCTGACCAACTACCACGTCATCGCCGATGCCGATCAGATCATTGTCGCCCTGCAGGATGGCCGCGTCTTCAGCGCCGAGTTGGTCGGTACCGATCAGCTCACCGATCTGGCAGTGCTCTACATCGAATCGGATAACCTGCCGGTGATCCCGCAGGATCAGAACAGCCAGCCCGAGGTGGGCGACGTGGTGCTTGCCATCGGCAACCCCTACAACGTCGGCCAGACCATCACCCAGGGGATCATCAGTGCCACCGGCCGCACCGGTCTCTCCAGCATGGGGCCAGACAGCAATGGCCGGCAGGATCTGCTGCAAACCGACGCAGCCATCAATGCCGGCAATTCGGGGGGTGCTCTGGTCAACGGCCGGGGTGACCTGGTTGGCATCAACACCGCCACCTATCACCTCAACGGCAATCAGGAGAGCTACGGCATCAGCTTCGCCATCCCCTACCGGCTGGCCAAGCGGATCATGGACGAGCTGATCGCCAACGGCCGCGTTATTCGCGGCTATCTCGGTATCTCCAGCGTCGAGATCAACCCCATCGTCGCCCGTATGATGAATCTGGGCGAACTGCGCGGCCTCATCGTCGAGAGTCTGGATCCGGTCGGTCCGGCGGCCAAAGGCGGCCTGCAACGGGGTGACGTGCTGCTCAAGATCAACGGTGAAGCGATCACCGGGGTACGTGCCGCCATGGACAAGATCGTCGAGAGCCGCCCCGGCACAAAGCTCTCCATCTCAGTCTTCCGCGATGGCAAGCCGCTCGAGGTGGTAGTGACCATCGAAGAGGATCTGCGCTACCAGAACAGGGCTGCCGCCAGCGCGGCAGGCGCCAGCTAACCGCCACTCCATCTCATCGTTCAAGGGCGGGCAACCGCCCTTTTTCTTGCCCGCTATTTCATAAATACGCCCCGTCTGCGTGAGGCGATTCACACTTTTCGCCAAGGCTCAGCTGCCCGCTGAAAACGGAAAAGTGCGCCTCTGCTCACACTAATCCAGCCTCGTTCAGAGCTTTTCCACTCTTTTTTGCCAACGAAGGGTCCTCTTTGACCCCTAACGACGGGAATTTCCGCTTCGAATCGGAAAAAAGCTGCCTCCTCTCACCATCCATGCCGGCTTAGGGTAGAGCCATCCCTTCTGCCAGCCTTGGAGAGCAGACATTGCAAACAGAGACCCACGACCAGACCATGACCCCGGACAGCCCGGCGCTGCTGCGCCAGACCGACCAGATCCTGGCACGCATTCATATTCTGCTGGGCGATCAGGGCATCCGCCCCAACGAGGTACAGCAGCAGATGCTGGCCTCCCACGTCAAAGCCATGGTGTGGCGCTCCCACAGCGGTGAACCGCTGCCGGAAGTTGACCTCAGCCTGTTTGAGGAGATCTCTCCCCTCTCGCTGCGTCTCGCCGAGCAGGTTGTCAGCTGGCTGGAGCGACTCGCCTACGAAGAGGCACACCTCTTGTCCGTCCATTTTGAAGTAGCCAAAGAAAACGAACTCAGCTCAGTAACAGGAGATAACTAAATGACTGCCATCAAACTCGTGATTGGAGATCGTCTCGGCAAGGGTCAGAAAGTGGGGGCAGGCGCGGAAGCAGCCGGTGCCAGCGTGACCATCATCCCCGGCATGGCCGCCGACATGAAGCTCGGCGACGTGATGAACAAGGAGCAGGCTGATCTGGGGATCTCCTTCTGCGGCAGCGGCGGCGCCGGTGCCATCACCGCCCAGACCAAGTACGGCTACAAGTGCCGTTACGGCATGCGCTCCATCGAAGAGGGCGTCACCGCCATCAACGAAGGCTGCGTCGTGCTGGGCTTTGGCTTCATGGACAAGGAAGAGCTGGGCCAGAAACTGGTCGAAGCCTTCGCCAAGAAACACGGACACGCCTGATGAAAGAGAACTTCACCACCAAGGTCACCGTCAGCGGCAAGGGAACCACCCGTCAGCAGGCGTTTGCCTCCGCCCTCAGCCAGGTGCAACCCACACTGCTCAAGGACAACCAGCAGGTACTGCTGCGCATTGAGCCGGTCGATGTACAGGTGCTCAAAGCCGAGGAGTCAGTCCGGGTGGAGAAGTTTCTGTTCTTCTTCCTGCCGCGCCAGCGCCGCGAATACCGCGTCCAGCTGGAGATCACGGTTCAGGTCACCAGTCTCGACGTCGCCAGGGTGACGTTCACCCAGGTGTGATCTCCTGACCGGCACCACCCCACAAGAAGGATACGTTGGATGTTTCTAATCATATTTATCAAGTCTCTCATCATTGGCGGCCTGGTTGGCGTCGGGGTGGGGGCCGGCGCGGCGCGGATGTTCCACGCCCCGACCGTACAGGGCATGGGTGCCTTCCGCACCCTGGGCGAACTCAACTCCTGCGAGGGGGATCCCGCTTCCCACTTCTCGTTTGGTCTGGGCTTCTTCTTCAACGCCTGGGCCTCCACCGTGGCGGCTGGCGCCTTCACCCAGGATGTGGATCACCGCATCATCCCGCACTGGGCCACGGCGGCACTGCTGTTCAAAAATCGGGATCTCGCCACCACCCTGCACGACCCGAAAAAGATGGCCATCGCCGGCGGCATCATAGGTGCCATCGTGGTCGCCTTCCTCAACAGCACGGCTGCTGCCGTCCCGGCCGCCCTGCAGGTCACTGCGGTCAAGGTGCTGGTACCGGCCGCCAACCTGCTGGTCAATACCGTCATGCCGGTGATCTTCTGGCTGGCAGCCATCGAGGCGGGCAAGAAATCCGGTTTCTGGGCAACCATCTTCGGCGGTCTGGCCCAGCTCATCATGGGCAACGCGGTACCGGGTCTGGTGCTCGGCATCCTGATCGGCAAGGGCGTGGAAGAGAGCGGCTGGAACCACGTCACCAAGGTGATGATGGCGGCCATCGTCCTGCTGTTCGTGCTGAGCGGCTTCTTCCGCGGCTTCGACATGAAACTGATTGAATCCTTCCATATGGGTGTCCCCCTGTGGCTGGAAAACGTCCATAACCTGCTGAGCGGCAAATAAGGGGTCACACCATGGATGAGAAACTGAAAAACAACTTCTGGTATGCCGACTGGTCATTCCCCATCTTCGTCGGCCTGCTCTCGGCCGGGGTCTTTGCCGGTACCCACATGTTCTATCTGTACGGGGTCGGTACCTTCAACGAGGTAGCCTTCGTCGCCATGCTGAAAGCCGGAATGGACACGGGTGCCTACGGCGCGGTAGCCGCTTTCGGCGCCAGCTTCCTGTTCGCCCGCATCATCGAAGGCTCCCTGGTGGGGATCCTGGATATCGGCGGTGCCATCCAGACCGGGGTCGGCCTCGGTGTGCCAGCCCTGCTGCTGGGGGCCGGCATCGTCTACCCGGTGGAGAACTTCGGCGCCTCGCTGGCAACCGGCATGGGGATTGGTCTGGCCATCGGCTACGTCATCATTCTGGCGCGCAAGTTCACCATCAACCAGAGCAACTCCACCTACGGAGCCGACGTCATGATGGGAGCTGGCAACAGCTCTGGCCGCTTCCTCGGCCCCCTCATCATCCTCTCCGCCATGGGTGCCTCGATCCCCATCGGTATCGGTTCCCTGCTGGGTGCCCTGCTGTTCTACGTGTGGGGCAAGCCCATCACCGGCGGTGCCATCCTGGGAGCCATGCTGCTCGGTACCTTCTTCCCGGTTGCCCTTATGTAAGTACCAGCCGCCCTGCGGGGCGGCTCGCCAGAGGTTATCAGCATGTACGACACGATCATCAAAGCGGGGCGCCAGGGAGATGGCCAGCTCGTCGATATCGCCATCAGGGAGGGCCAAATCGCCGCCATCGGCTCCCTGCCGGAGACGGCAACGGCGCGGCAGATCCTGGATCTTGCAGGCAGGATCCACGTCAGCGCCGGCTGGATCGATGGCCACACCCACTGCTACCCCGCCTCTCCCATCTATCACGATGAACCGGACAAGGTCGGGGTCGAATCAGGCGTCACCACCGTGATCGATGCCGGCAGCACCGGAGCCGACGATGTGGACGACTTCAAGCGGATCGCTGCGGGTTGCAAGACCCGGGTGCATGCCCTGCTCAACATCTCCCGGATCGGCCTGCTGCGCCAGAACGAGCTGGCGGATAGCAGAGACCTCGATATGGATCTCGCCTCGGCAGCCATTCGCCGCCACCCCGACTTTATCGTCGGCATCAAGGCGCGGATGAGCGGCAGCGTGGTCGGAGAAAACGGTCTGCAACCGCTGCGCATGGCCAAGGCGCTGCAACAGGCCCACGGCCAGCTACCGCTGATGGTGCATGTGGGTAACACGCCGCCGGATCTGGACGAGATCGTCGCCCTGCTGGGAGATGGCGATCTGCTGACCCACTGCTTCAATGGTAAGCCCAACCGCATCCTGACCCCGGCTGGCGAGCTGCGCCAAGCTGTGCGCGAGGCGATGCAGCGGGGCCTCTTGCTCGACATCGGCCACGGCGGCGCCAGCTTCAGCTTCGAGGTGGCGGAGCTGGCTATCCGGCAGGGGATCCTGCCCCGCACCATCAGCTCCGACATCTACTGCAAGAACCGCATCAAGGGGCCGGTCTACAGTCTGGCCCACGTGATGTCGAAGTTTCTCGCCATCGGTATGACGCTGGAGCAGGTGCTCGCCTGCGTCACCCATCAAGCGGCTGACGCACTGCGGCTAACCGGCAAGGGGCGACTCGAAGTGGGCGCCGATGCCGATCTGACCCTGTTCGAGGTCGCCAGCGGCCCGACCCTGTTTATGGATACCGAAGCCCAGTCCCGCAGCGGTGACCAACAACTGCAGCCTCTCGCCGCCCTGGTAGGGGGCGAACTGGTTCTGACTCACTATGGGAAATCACACCATGCCTTCTGTTTATGAGAAATATCAGCTCAAACCGGTGATCAACGCCTCCGGGCGCATGACCATTCTCGGCGTATCTACCCCCGAGCAGGAGGTGGTCGATGCGGTCAACTTCGGCCTCGGCCACTACTTCGAGGTCAAGGATCTGGTCAACAAGACCGGCGCCTATCTGGCTGGCCTGCTGGGAGTGGAAGATGCGGTGGTGGTCTCCTGCGCCAGCGCCGGCATCGCCCAGTCGGTGGCCGCCGTGATCGTACGCGGCGACCCCTACCGCCTCGAGCAGTTGCACGCCCATACCCACGATGTGCCCAGCGAAATCGTGCTGGCCAAGGGACACAACGTCAACTTCGGCGCCCCGGTCGGTACCATGGTCAATCTGGGTGGCGGCAAGGTAGCGGAAGCCGGTTACGCCAACGAGTGCTCCCCCGCCCAGCTGGCCGCTGCCATCAATGCCAACACTGCAGCCATCCTCTATATCAAGTCCCACCACTGCGTGCAGAAGAGCATTCTGTCGGTGGCCGAAGCCGCCGAGGTCGCCAGGGCCCACGGGCTCCCGCTCATCGTTGATGCAGCCGCCGAAGAGGATCTGCGCCTCTACTACAACCAGGGGGCGGATCTGGTCATCTACAGCGGCGCCAAGGCCATTGAAGGCCCCACCAGCGGGCTGGTGCTTGGCAAGCGTCAGTACGTAGAGTGGGTCAAGCAGCAAGCCAACGGCATCGGCCGCGCCATGAAGGTCGGCAAGGAGGGGATCCTCGGCCTGACCCATGCCATCGAGCGCTATCTGGCCAAAGAGAAAGAGAGCGGCGCCGCCATGGTCGCCAAGATGACCCCCTTCATCGAGCGCCTCAACCAGCTGCCCTGCGTCACCGCCAAAGTGGTGTGGGACAGCGCCGGGCGCGATATCGCCCGCACCGATATCGCCTTCGACCACCAGCAGATCGGCATGACCACAGTGCAGGTCGTCACCCGTCTGCAACAGGGCACGCCTGCCATCTACTGCCGTGGCTACAAGGCCAACGAGGGGCATATCGAAATCGATGTGCGCAGCGTCACCGTGCCCCAGCTCGACCAGATCCACTCCGCTATTGCCAACCTCGTTCAGGAGAATCGCTGATGTCCCTTACCCCCAACTACTACCGTGATCGAGTCTGTCTCAACGTGCTGGCAGGTTCCAAAGAGAATGCCGTCGAGGTGTACGACGCAGCCGAAGGCCACGTGCTGGTCGGTGTGCTCTCCAAAAACTACCCGGATATCCCCTCCGCGGTGGCCGACATGCGGGCTTACGCCAAGCTCATCGATAACGCCCTCTCCATCGGTCTGGGGGCCGGTGATCCGCGCCAATCCGCCATGGTGGCCGAGCTGGCCTGCCAGCTGCAGCCCCAGCACGTCAATCAGGTGTTCACTGGTGTTGGCGCCAGCCGGGCGCTGCTCGGTCAGTCAGAGACACTGGTCAACGGTCTGATCTCCCCCACCGGCATGCCGGGCATGGTGAAGATCTCCACCGGCCCGCTCAGCGCCGGGCAGCCGGACGGGATTGTCCCCATCGATACCGCCATCGCCCTGCTCAAGGACATGGGTGGCAGCTCGGTCAAATTCTTCCCCATGGGCGGACTGGCCTGCCGTGACGAGTATCAGGCGGTAGCCGAGGCCTGTGCCCGCCACGGCTTCTGGCTGGAGCCCACCGGCGGTATCGACCTGGACAACTTTGAAGAGATTGTGCGAATCGCGCTGGATGCCGGGGTCGAGAAGGTGATCCCTCACGTCTACAGTTCCATCATCGACAGCGTGAGCGGTCAGACCCGTCCTGATGATGTACGGACTCTGCTGGCCATGGTGAAACGACTGTTGGCGTGATGGCAGTCACGGGCACCGGTTTAATCACTGACCGGTGCCTGGCCTGCTGGTGACATGCTTGTTAACATCGGCCCTTTTATCGTGCGACAGGAGACGCTCATCCCCACATGATCAAGCTGCCCCACCCGAGACTGCACCAGCTGCTGACCCAACTTCATGCCGAACCACTGCCGCAGGAGGAGCTGGCACGCCGCCTCAATGTTTCCACCCGCACCGTACGCACCGATGTGGCGACCCTCAACGAACTGATTGCCACGCACGGCGCCCACCTGATCCACCAGCGTGGCAGCGGCTACCAGCTGAAGATCTACAATCAGACGCTGTTTGAGGCATTGCTGGCAGCGCAGGGACAGGAGAGTACCTTGCCGCGCACCAGTCGCGAACGGGTGCTGAATCTGCAGATCCTGCTGCTGACGGCAGAGCAGGGGATCAAGCTCGATGAGCTGGCCGATACCTGGTACCTGAGCCGGACGGCGCTGCAAGGCGATATGGCGGAAGTGCGGGAACAGCTGGCTCACTTTGGCCTCGCGGTCGAGAGCAAACCAAGGGTGGGTATGCGGATACAGGGGAGCGAGACGGCAATCCGTGCCTGCCTGACCCAGCTGCTCTATCAGGAGTTGCTGCACAACAATCAGTTGCAAACCCTGCTACCCAATCTCTGCCCCAGCAAAACCCTGGAGGTAGTGGGCAATCACATTCACGCCCAGTTGAGCCGTCATCAGCTGCGTCTGGCCGACGAAAGTTTGCAGCAGCTTGCTATCTACTGCGCAGTCGCCCTGCTGCGCCAAGCCGCTGGCCACGAGCTGCGCCAATTCGCCAGCGAGGATCTCACTGCCCCCCTGCTGGCAGTCGCTCGTGACATCTATGGCGAACTGCCGACCCTCACCCCGCCAGGAGAAGAGGAGATAGCCTGCCTCGCTATCCAGATCCAGGCGCGCCTGATTGCCGAAGCGCCTCAGCTTAGCCCGGCCATGGCGGCCGAGAGCGAACAGCTGGTGGAACATCTGCTCACGTACATCCACCAGCACTACCCCTATGATCTGCGGGGCGACCTGCAGCTGCGAGCCGACCTGCAGACCCACATCAGCGCCATGCTGCTGCGGGTCAAGTACCAGATCGGCAGCCACAATCCGCTGGCAGACCACATCAAGCAGTACTACCCCCTCGCCTACGACATCACGCTGGCAGCCATCTCGGAGTGGATCAGGCAGACCCCTTACCGGCTGACCCACCACGAGATCGGCTATCTGGTGATCCATATCGGGGTCGGGCTGGAGCGCCACTACGATATCGGCTACACCAGACGCCCGCAGGCACTGCTGCTGTGCGATGCGGGCAATGCCACTTTCAGAGTGCTGGAGGCCCGCATCAAGCGAGAGTATCCCCAGTTGCAGCTGACCACGCTTGAATCGGTGCGGGATTACGAAGGGCTGGAGCAGATCAAACAGGATTTTGTCATCAGTACCGTCAAGGTGAGCGAAAAGGATGTGCCGGTGGTGCAGGTAGACCCCTTCCCGACCCAGTACCAGCTGGAGCAACTTGGCAAACTGGTGCTGATCGACCGCACCCGTCCCTATATGCTCGACAAGTACTTCGATGCGGACCACTTCATGGTGGTCAACGAGCCGATTACCCAGGCGGAACTATTTGAGCGCATTTGCAGCCAGCTGGAGGCAGAGGATCTGGTGGAGAGCGGCTTCAGGGCTTCCCTGCAGGAGCGGGAGCGAATAGTCTCCACCATGCTGGGTGAGGGTATCGCCCTGCCCCACTCCCTTGGCCTGCTGGCACATAGGACGCTGGTCTATACCGTACTGGCACCACAGGGTATCGACTGGGGCAATGGCGAAAATGCCACCCTCATCTTCGTGCTGGCCATCAGCAAGGCAGACTATGAGGAGGCGATGGGGCTCTATGATCTGTTCCTGGCGCTGATGAACGAAAAAGCCAGCAGGAGTCTGCTGGCTTGTCGCGATTTTGCCGATTTCAAGGCGTTGGCAAGAGTAGCGCCCTGAGCGTCGCCACTACTCCTCGTTGAAACCCGAGGTGAACAGCTCCACTACAGCGGCAAGGGCCTCAACCTCTTCGGGGCCCTCAACCTGCACTTCCACCTGCTTGCCCTGAGCAGAATCAAGCATCAGCAGGCCAATCACGCTGTCGGCATCGGCCTCGACCCCATCTTCATTGCGCAGCAACACA
Source organism: Aeromonas lacus (assembly GCF_000764665.1). Classification (GTDB taxonomy): domain Bacteria; phylum Pseudomonadota; class Gammaproteobacteria; order Enterobacterales; family Aeromonadaceae; genus Aeromonas; species Aeromonas lacus. The sequence goes on from NZ_JRGM01000147.1 coordinate 110,934, forward strand.
TGGGCATCGAATCCCTGTACCAGCTCGAACAGCATCATGGCCGGTCTGGCGTGAATGCCCAGCTTGTTTTTCACTTCAACCGAAGCCGAAACTGTCATTTTGCCGTCCTATTGCATCATCAGGAGTGGGATGGGTTCTTGTCGAGGGTGCGGTGGCGGAGCTGAACGTTCTTGCCAAGCAGCCGGAAAGCCGCAGCCAGCCGCTCTGCGATAAAGACCGAACGGTGCTGACCGCCGGTGCAACCGATTCCGACCGTCACATAGCTGCGATTGTTGCGCTCAAGATGGGGCAACCAGGTCGCCAGCATGTTTTCGATCTGCTGGGTAAACAGCATCACATCAGCTTGCGCCGCGAGGTAGTTGGCGACCGGTTCATCCTTGCCGGTAAAAGGCTTGAGTTCCGGGATCCAGTGCGGGTTGGGCAGGAAGCGGGCATCGAACACGAAGTCGGCATCCTTGGGAATGCCGTACTTGAAGCCGAAAGATTCGAACACCAGCACCAGCTCGTTCTCTTTCTTGCCGAGTACCCGGGTCTTGATGAGCTCGCTCAGGTCGTGAATGCTGAGGTTGGTGGTATCGATACGCAGGTCGGCAGTAGAGGAGAGCGGCGCCAGCAGGTGGGTCTCCTGCCGGATCGCCTCATCCAGCGACAGCTTGTTGCGCGACAGGGGGTGCAGACGGCGGCTCTCGCCATAGCGCTTGAGCAGGGTGCCGTTATCGGCATCGAAGAAGAAGCTGGCAAATTCAACCCGCCCTTCGTTGCGAACCTGAGCCAGCAGGTTCTCCAGTTTTTCCGGGTCACCGGGCAGGTTGCGCACGTCGATGCTGACCGCCAGCTTGTCATACTGGCTCTCGACCGAGACGATCAGCTGGGGCAGCAGGTTGACCGGCAGGTTATCTACGCAGTAGTAGCCCAGATCTTCCAGCACCCGCAGGGCTACCGTCTTGCCGGAGCCCGAACGTCCACTCACCACGATTAACTGCATCTTGTTCCCTCACGCCAAAACGGGTATGTCATCAGGGCCTGCACATCAGGCCGAAGTCATGATCTGATAGAGCTCTTCGTCACTGGTAGCCTGACGCAACTGGCGGCAGACCGCCTTGTCGCCCAGCTTGGAAGCCATCAGAGAGAGGGTCTTGAGATGCTGTTTGCACTCGCTCTCCGGTACCAGCAGGGCAAAGAGCAGGTCAACCGGTTGATTGTCGATGGAGTCGAAAGGGATGGGTTCGGCAAAGGTCATCAGGATCGCGGTTGGCGGAAACTCATCGTCAATTCGACCGTGGGGGATCGCAATACCGGCACCGATCCCGGTACTGCCCATTTTTTCGCGGGCCAGCAAGCATTCAAACAGCGCCTGGCGGGAGGTACCGAGGCGTTCGGCGGCCAGCTCGCTGATGATTTCAAGGGCGCGTTTCTTGCTGGTACATGGGACTGCACCCTTGGTGCAGTCCCGACTCAGTATGTGTTCAAGTTGCATAGTTATTTTTTATTTAACTTATCTTTGTGCTTGATGATCTGCCTGTCCAGCTTGTCGAGCAAGGTATCAATCGCGGCATACATATCGGCATGCTCGGAGTTAGCGAATACCTCGCCACCGCTGACGTGCAGTTTGGCTTCGGCAATCTGGTTCAGTTTCTCTACGCTAAGCACCACATGCACGTTGTTGATGTGGTCAAAATGACGCTCGAGTTTGGCAAATTTGTTATTCACATAATCACGCAGAGCTTCGGTGATCTCGACATGGTGTCCGGTCAGGTTAATTTGCATAACATCATCCTTTTGTTTTGCCTAAACCAGGCGTTTGCGCTGATTGGAAGGTGGGATAAACAAGGATTCGCGATACTTAGCGATCGTGCGTCTAGCCACCATAATACCCTGTTCGGCCAGCAAATCCGCGATCTTGCTATCACTTAACGGCTTGGCAGGATTCTCTGCCGTCACCAGCTTTTTGATGAGCGCGCGAATTGCGGTCGATGAGCACTCTCCTCCTCCTTCGGTGTTCACATGGCTGGAGAAAAAAAACTTCAATTCGAAGATACCGCGGGGGGTATGCATGTACTTCTGGGTCGTCACCCGGGAGATGGTCGACTCATGCATCTCCACCGCTTCGGCAATGTCGTTGAGCACCATTGGCTTCATCGCCTCTTCACCATACTCGAAAAAGCCCTGCTGCTGCTCGACAATACAGCTGGCTACTTTCAGCAGGGTATCGTTGCGGCTCTCAAGGCTCTTGATGAACCACTTGGCCTCCTGCAGGTGGGAGCGGATGAATTGGGTATCCGTGCTGCTGCGGGCGTTGCGGGCCATGGCGGCATAGGTCTCGTTGACCCGGATGCGCGGGGCGGAATCGGGGTTGAGCTCCACCACCCAGCGGTTCTGGCGCTTTACCACCGAAACATCGGGGATCACATACTGGGAGTCGCTCTGGATAATGCCATTGCCGGGGCGCGGCTCCAGCAGCTGGATCAGATCCAGCACCTCCTTGAGGTCGCTCTCCTTGAGGCGGGTTTTGCGGGCCAGAGCGCGATAATCGCGGTTGCCGAGCAGATCCATGTGCTCGAGGATCACCTCTTTGGCTTCGTTGAGCCAGGGTGTTTCAGGGGCATACTGCTCCAGCTGGATAAGCATACACTCCTGCACCGAGCGAGCGGCGATACCGACCGGATCGAAGTGCTGCACCCGCTTGAGGACAGCCTCCACTTCATCGAGTTCGACCTCCAACTCGTCACTGCTGACGGCGGTCTGGATATCCTCCAGTGCAACAGTCAGATACCCGGATTCGTCGATGGCATCGATGATGGCAAGCGCGATGGCGGCATCGACGTCGCTAAACGGAGTGAGCCGCATCTGCCACAGCAGATAGTCCTGCAGGTTTTCGGTGGTCTCACCCTGATAGACGCTGTCTTCACCGTCGTGGATCGGGCCTGCACTCTGGGCGGTACCGGCGGAGTAAACCTCATCCCAAGTGGTATCTACCGGCAACTCGTCCGGCATCTGTTCCTGAGCCATGGCATCGCTGGAGTCGAGCTGGCTGGCATCGACAGTCTCTTGCGGGGCAGTCTCCTGCACTTCGCTCTCTTCCTGCTCCAGCAGAGGATTGCTTTCGAGCGCTTGCTGAATTTCCTGCTGGAGTTCCAGAGAGGAGAGCTGGAGCAGACGAATCGCTTGTTGTAATTGCGGCGTCATGGTCAGGGACTGACCGAGACGCAACTGTAATGTCGGCTTCATCTACGTCGGGATATCCTTATGTTCAGCGAGGCACTGTCACAGAGAATGAAGGCTGCCCCCTTACTATAGACTGAATTGATCGCCCAAATAGACGCGCTTGACCTGTTCGTCGGCGAGGATATCGGCCGGGGCACCCTCGGCAATCATCTGGCCGTGGCTGACGATATAGGCCTTCTCGCATACGTCCAGAGTCTCTCTGACGTTGTGGTCGGTAATCAAGACGCCGAGCCCCCTATCTTTCAGGTGCTGGATGATCTTCTTGATGTCTATCACAGAAATCGGGTCAACCCCTGCGAAGGGTTCATCCAGCAGGATAAAGCGCGGTTCTGCTGCCAGCGCCCGGGCAATCTCGACCCGCCGCCGCTCACCACCGGAGAGGCTCTGCCCCAGGTTGTCGCGGATATGGGTGATATTGAACTCTTCCAGCAGTTGCTGAACCTTGTCCTCCCGCTCTTCGCGACTCAACTCCTTGCGCGTCTGCATCACCCCCATCAGGTTTTCATACACCGTGAGGCGGCGGAAAATTGAGGCTTCCTGCGGCAGGTAACCTATGCCGTTGCGGGCACGCACATGCATGGGCTGCAGGCTGATGTCCTGATCGTCGATGGTGATGAGACCGGCATCGCGCTGCACCAGCCCGACAATCATGTAAAACGACGTGGTCTTGCCGGCGCCGTTGGGACCGAGTAAGCCGACGATCTGGCCGGTTCCCACCTCAAGGCTCACATCGCTAACCACCATGCGACGTTTGTAACTCTTCTGCAGGCCGACTGCTTTCAATACTGCCATAGCTTATTTTCCCTGCTTCTTCTGGTCGGCGGGCTTGTCGAAATTCTCGACCTGATCCGGCAGGAAGACCGTCTTGACCCGCTGGTTCGGGGTCTTGCTCTCGGCAATCATCTTCTGTTTGACGATGTCGTAACGGATCAGGTCACCGTTGACCTGACTATCTTCCTGCTTGAGCTGACCGTTGCCGGTGATAGTCACCAAGCGCTTCTTCAGCTCATAACGAATGCTGTCACCATGGGCGTTAACCGGCTTGCCGTTATCCAGGATCTGGAAGAAGGTGGCGGGTTTACCATAGGCAGTCATCACCTCGGCACCTTTCTCGCCGGAACGGGTTACCACAACCTTGTCAGCCTTGATCCTGATGGTGCCCTGATTGATGGTCACATCCTGCTCGAAGGTGATGCGGTTGTCCTGCATCTCGGCCACCTGCTTGATGGCGTCGACATAGACCTTCTCGGTGAAGTCGGACTCCTTGGCGTTGACTGTGCCGCAGAGCATCAGGGCGGCGAGAGCCAGATTAACGTTTTTCATTGAAATAGATGGCATGACCTTGATCCAGTAGCTCAAAATATTTGCGGTCCAGATGGCCCTTGAGGCCAACCCCTTCGGTCTGGAAATCCTGACCCAAAATGTTCACTTGCCGATTGCTGCGTACGTCCTGTGTCACCAGATCCAGCTCCATATAGGGCGTATCCAGCTTGGAGATAAAGGAGTCCGGCAGCAACCCGTCCAGATGCACCTTGTCCCGCAGGATCACGTTGTCATCGGTATTGAGTACGCCGGTCTCGGCCGTCACCTTCCACTCGGCCTGTCCCTGCTCGTCAAACATGTAGACCACCGGTTTTTCGAAGGTCGCCTGCTCGAGGATCTGGAAATACTCAGCATATTCGGATTCCAGCCGCTCGGTACGCTTGCCGTTGACATCGAACCGGGTGGTCACCAGATCTCTGGCGACAAAATCCGGCTGATAGTGCTCGGTTTTTACCTTGGCCTCGGGCACCAGCTCCACCTTGCCAAGCTGCCAGGCCACCAGAGCGACCAGAAACAGCAGGCCAAACAACAGGGTTTGTCTGCTCATGCCGATACCTCGGGCTGATAATCGTCATGACCCTGCGCCTGCAGGATGAGATCGCACACTTCGCGTACCGCCCCCATACCACCGCCAAGCCGGGTCACCATATCGGCACGGCTCAATACCAGCGGATGGGCATCGGCAACGGCAATGCCGAGACCACAGGCCTCCATCACCGGCAGGTCGATGGTGTCATCTCCCATATAGGCTGCCTGTTCCGGTGTTAGTCCCAGCTTGGTCAGCAGGGCTTCAAAATGAGGCAACTTCTTGTCTGCCCCCTGCACCACATGAGCCACACCCAGGCTCTTCATCCGATCGCTGACGATACGGGAGTTGCGCCCGGTAATGATGGCGATCTCGATCCCGGCATTGAGCAGTGCCCGCATGCCGGCGCCGTCGCGGGTACAGAAGGTTTTCAGCTCTTCGCCGTTGTTTCCCATGTAGATGAGGCCATTGGAGAGCACCCCGTCCACATCGCACACCAGCAGGCGAATCTGCGCCGCCTTGTCGAACTGGCTGCGCGTCACCGGACCATAGAGGGTCGGTACGTTTTGCATCAAATAACTCCGGCTTTCAGCAGGTCATGCATGTTGAAGGCTCCCAGCGGGCGCTTGTCGCCATCCACAACCAGTAATCCGTTGATTTTTCTCGTTTCCATCAGCTTGACGGCTTCTGCCGCCATCATCTCCGGCCCTACGGTAACACAGTTGGCCGTCATGACGCGGCTGATGGGGGTGCGATGAATATCGACCTGCTGGTCGAGAATGCGGCGCAGGTCACCATCAGTGAAGAGTCCCGCCAGCAGCCCGCGCTGGTCGACCACTGCGGTCATACCGAGCCCTTTGCGGCTAACTTCCAGCAGCGCTTCGCTGATGGTGGCATCGATCCCCACTCGGGGCAACAGCTCGCCACTGTGCATCAGATCGCCCACTCGCAACAGCAACCGCTTGCCGAGCGAACCACCCGGGTGAGAGAGGGCGAAATCATCGGCGGTAAAGCCGCGCGCTTCCAGCAGGGCGACTGCCAGCGCATCGCCCATCACCAGCGTTGCCGTGGTGCTGGAGGTTGGTGCCAACCCGAGCGGACACGCCTCTTTCTCCACCTTGATGCACAGATGCACGTTGGCCTCTTTGGCCATGGTGGAGGCCGGGTTGCCGGTCATACAGATGAGCGGGATACCACGACGCTTGAGCACCGGCAGCAGGGCCAGGATCTCGTCGCTCTCACCGGAATTGGAGATGGCGATGATGAGATCCCCTGCCGAAATCATCCCCAGATCGCCGTGGCTGGCCTCACCCGGATGAAGGAAAAAGGCTGGCGTACCGGTACTGGCCAGGGTGGCGGCAATCTTGCTGCCGATATGGCCCGACTTGCCCATTCCGGTGACCACTATCTTGCCACCACAACGGAGCACCATCTCGCACGCCTTGTCGAAGGCGTCATTCAGATACTGATAGAGTCCATCAATCGCTTGCTTTTCTGTGTCCAGCACCGCACGGGCACTGCGACGGAAATCGAACAGTTCAGACACTTTCTCGGGGGTTGCAGACATAAAGAGACAGCTCCGGGGCGAATTTAGCTGCGGGATTATAAAAAAGTCTGCTCTGATAAGCGAATCGGATGGCAAATCCCGTAACACATGACGCAGTTTGTTACATAAAACTGTCGCGCAAACCGCGCTGAAGGCTGCTCAATAGTTGTTCCTTGCTGTTGCTTAGACCTAGACTAGCCCATAAAATTCGCACCTCATTTACACCGAATGGACAATTGTTTGAACAATGACCTGATCACCATCTCCGATCTGACCTTCAGTCACGGAGATAGGCTGCTATATGACGGGATAAACCTGACCATTCCCCGTGGCAAGGTCACCGCCGTCATGGGCCCGAGCGGCATCGGCAAAACGACCCTGCTGCGGCTGATCGGTGGCCAGCTCAAACCCGAGTCCGGTCATATCCTGTTTGACGGGGAAGATATCCCCGCCCTCTCCCGCTCGCGCCTCTACGAGGTGCGCAAGCGGATGAGCATGCTGTTCCAGAGCGGCGCCCTCTTTACCGGCATGACGGTCTACGACAACGTGGCCTTCCCGTTGCGGGAGCACTCCGGTCTGCCGGAAGAGCTGATCCACACCATTGTCATGATGAAGCTGCAGGCTGTAGGTCTGCGCGGCGCGGCAAAATTGATGCCTTCCGAGCTCTCCGGCGGTATGGCCCGCCGGGCGGCACTGGCTCGCGCCATCGCGCTGGATCCGGATCTCATCATGTATGACGAGCCGTTTGTCGGCCAGGATCCCATCACCATGGCGGTGCTGGTCAAGCTGATAAAGGATTTGAACGATGCCCTTGGTATCACCTCCGTCATCGTCACCCACGACGTGAAAGAGGTGCTGAGCATCGCCGATTACGCCTACATCATCGCTAACCGCAAGGTGGTGGCGCACGGTACGCCGGAACAGCTGCGCGAGGAGCACAATCCCGAAGTCGAGCAGTTCCTTAAAGGATTGCCCGATGGTCCTGTTCCGTTTCACTTTCCGGCAGGCGACCTGCTACAGGATCTCTGATGTTGATAAGTCAAATAAGCAAGCTGGGGCGGGTCGGCATTCGCGCCATCACCTCTCTGGGTCGGGCAGCCATCATGCTGTTCCATGCGCTGGCGGGCAAACCCGAACCACGCAAGCACTTCCCGTTGCTGGTGCAGCAGCTCTATGTAGTCGGGGTGCAGTCCGTCGCCATCATTCTGGTGTCAGGGCTCTTCATCGGCATGGTGCTGTCGCTGCAGGGCTACAACGTATTGAAGGATTTTGGTGCCGAGCAGAGTCTGGGCCCGCTGGTCTCCCTCTCCCTGTTGCGGGAATTGGGCCCGGTCGTGACGGCGCTGCTGTTTGCCGGTCGCGCCGGTTCGGCTCTCACTGCCGAGATCGGCCTGATGAAGGCGACCGAGCAGCTTTCAAGCCTCGAAATGATGGCAGTCGATCCGCTGCGCCGCGTGGTGGCTCCCCGCTTCTGGGCCGGGGTCATCAGCATGCCGCTGCTGGCCTTCATGTTCAGCCTGATCGGTATCTTTGGCGGCAAGCTGGTCGGGGTTGACTGGCTTGGCGTCGACGAAGGGGGCTTCTGGTCTGCCATGCAGGCCTCGGTCGACTGGCATGAAGATATCATGCAGGGTGCCATCAAGAGCCTGATCTTCGCTCTGGTGGTCACCTGGATAGCCCTCTTCAATGGCTATGATGCCAAGCCGACCTCGGCCGGGATCAGTCAGGCCACGACTCGTACCGTGGTTCACTCGTCCCTCGCCGTACTCGGCCTGGATTTTATTCTCACTGCAGTCATGTTTGGATAAGGTAAAGATGAAGTTCAGCAAAGTAGAATTCCTGGTTGGCACCTTCATGCTGGCCGGCATCGGTGCCATTCTGGCGTTGGCACTGCAAGTGGCCGGTTTGAGCTTCAAACCGGAAGGAGAAACCTATACCCTGCGCGCGCATTTCGATAATATCGGCGGCCTGAAAGTCCGTTCGCCGGTCAAGGTCGGCGGCGTGGTGGTTGGCCGGGTCAGCGACATCGTGCTCGACCCGAAAACCCAGGTTCCCGAGGTCACCCTGCAGATGGAAAAGAGTGCCGGCGAGTTCTCCGAGACCAGCACCCTCTCCATCCTCACTTCCGGTCTGCTCGGCGAGCAGTACATCGGTCTGGCCCCCGGCTTTACCGATGAGGAGATGGGGACCAGCATGCTCAAGGATGGCGACCTGATTGAAGACACCAAATCCGCCATCGTGCTGGAAGATCTGATTGGCAAGTTCCTCTATAGCAGCCAGTCCTCCGACAGCAAGTCAGACAGCAAGAAGGAGTAACCATGTTCAAGAAAATTGCCCTGCTGCTGGGTCTGATGACCAGCATGTTCTTTTCCCTGTCCGCTCAGGCGGTTGATGCCACCGATCCCTACGCGCTGGTGGATCAGGCGGCCAAACAGACCTTTGCCCGCCTGAAAGCCGATCAGGCTGAGGTCAAAAGCAATCCGGACCACCTGCGGGTGATCATCCGCGAAGAGCTGCTGCCCTATGTGGACAACCGCTTCGCCGCCTACAAGGTGCTGGGCAACCAGATCAAGGAGACCACCCCGGCCCAGCGTGACGCCTTCGTCGCCGCCTTTACCGAGTACATGGTGAGCTCCTACGCCGACGCGCTGGCCCACTTCGACAAGCAGACCGTCAAGGTCGAGCCGGGCAAGGCGCCGGGTACCAGCAACATCACCGCCGTCAATGTCAGCGTGAAAGAGGCTGGCAAGCCGGATATCTTCCTCGAGTTCAAGCTGCGCAAGAACAACAAGACCGGCGAGTGGAAAGCCTTCGACATGGTGGCCGAGGGGATCAGCCTGCTCTCCGCCAAGCAGAGCGAGCTGGGCGGCCTCATCCGCCAGAATGGCATCGACGCCGTGATCAAGCAGCTAAACGAGCACAATGCCAAACCGCTGGTACTCAAGAAATGATCCTGAGCGGTGATCTGCAAGCGCCACAGGTCAAGGACCTGTGGCAACGCCGCGACGAGTGGTGGCAGGATGACCGGCTCGAGCTGGGGGGGGTTACCACCCTCGACTCCGCCGGGCTGGCACTGCTGGTCAAATGGGCTAAAGCCGCTTTCGCACGAGGCGCCACACCGCAACTGGTGGGCGCCTCCAGTGATTTCTATACCCTGGCCAACCTCTACGGGGTGGCCGGTTTGTTTCAGTCAACTCCGCTCACAACTGAGGACGCATAATGCAAGTCTCTGAAATTGAAGCGATACTCCTCGAGGCTCTGCCATTGTCCGAAGTCCATGTCAAAGGGGACGGTAGTCACTATCAGGTGATCGCCGTTGGTGACATGTTTGACGGCATGAGCCGGGTCAAGAAACAGCAGGCCATCTATGCCCCGCTGATGGACAAGATCGCCAGCAACGCCATTCACGCCCTCTCCATCAAGGCGTTCACCGACGCCGAGTGGAAACGCGAACGTAAATTCCTAATGCCCTCCTGATTTGGTAACCAAGTAGAAAATGGACAAATTCAAAATCGATGGTCGTTGTACTCTCAACGGCGAAGTGACCATCTCCGGTGCTAAAAACGCCGCGCTGCCGATCCTGTTCGCAACCCTGCTCTGTGATGAAGAGGTTCACCTCTCCAACGTACCGCGCCTGAAAGACGTGGGCACCACCATCAAGCTGCTGGAGATGCTGGGTGCCACCACCAAGGTTAACGGCAATGTGACCGTGCTGACCGGTGCCGTGAACAACCACGTTGCCCCCTACGAGCTGGTGAAGACCATGCGCGCCTCAATTCTGGCGCTGGGCCCGCTGGCCGCGCGTTTCGGTGCTGCCGACGTCTCCCTGCCCGGCGGCTGCGCCATCGGTGCCCGTCCGGTCAACCTGCACGTCCACGGTCTGGAACTGATGGGCGCCAAGATCACCATCGAGGATGGCTACATCAAGGCCCGCGTTGACGGTCGCCTGAAGGGTGCCCACATCCTGATGGATATGGTCTCCGTCACCGGTACCGAAAACCTGATGATGGCCGCCACCCTGGCAGAAGGCCGTACCGTGATCGAAAACGCCGCGCGCGAGCCGGAAGTGGTCGATCTGGCCCACTTCCTCAACGCGCTGGGCGCCAAGATCCAGGGCGCAGGCACCGATACCCTGACCATCGACGGCGTCAAGCGTCTGCACGGCGGCAGCTACAGCGTCCAGCCTGACCGTATCGAAACCGGTACCTTCCTGGTGGGCGCAGCGGTTACCGGCGGCAAGATCACCTGTCGCAACACCGACCCGACCCTGCTGGAAGCGGTTCTGGTCAAGCTGGAAGAGGCTGGCGCCCTGATTGAGAAGGGTGAAGACTGGATCACCCTCGACATGACTGGCCGCACCCTCAAGCCGGTCACCATCAAGACTGCCCCCTACCCGGCATTCCCGACCGACATGCAAGCCCAGTTCACCGTGCTGAATGCGGTGGCCCAAGGCACCGGCATGATCACCGAGACCATCTTCGAGAACCGCTTCATGCACGTTCCCGAGCTGGTACGGATGGGCGCCGACATCGAGTTGCAGGGCAACGTGGCCATCTGCCGCGACACCGCTCAGCTCAAGGGTGCCCAGGTGATGGCAACCGATCTGCGCGCCTCTGCCAGCCTGGTTCTGGCCGGCTTCGTGGCTGAAGGTTCCACCATCGTCGACCGCATCTACCACATCGACCGTGGCTACGAGAACATCGAGCAGAAGCTGCAAGGTCTGGGTGGTCGCATCGAGCGCATCAAGGGCTGATTACCGTCCCTGAGCACTGGCTAACAAAAAGGCCCCTCGCATTGCGAGGGGCCTTTTTCATTGTTTCAGCTCGGCAGAAATCGGGGATCAGTGACCCGCCAGCTTCATCCTCTCCACCAGCACCGAGCCGGTCTTGAGGCTGGAGCGCTCATCTTCATCGCTACCCACAGCCACTATGTGACTGAACATATCTGCCAGATTGCCGGCAATGGTGATCTCCTCGACCGGATAGACGATCTCGCCATTCTCAACCCAGAAACCGGCGGCACCGCGGGAGTAGTCGCCATTGACGATGTTGACCCCCTGCCCCATCAGCTCGGTCACCAGCAAGCCGGTGCCCATCTCCTTGAGCATGCCATTGAAGTCCTGACCTGTGCTGGAGACCTGCCAGTTATGGATGCCACCGGCGTGGCCGGTACTGGTCAGCCCCAGTTTGCGGGCGGAGTAGGAGGTGAGCAGCCAGCTCATCAGCTCGCCGTTGCGCACTATGTCCATGTCGCGAGTGCGCACCCCTTCGCCATCAAACGGGGTACTGGCCAGGCCGCCCAGCAGGTGGGGGAACTCCTGGATAGTCAGCCACTCGGGCAGGATCTGCTTGCCCAGCTTGTCCAGCAGGAAACTCGACTTGCGATAGAGGTTGCCCCCACTGATTGCCATCACCAGATGACCCCACAGACCGGAGGCGGTATCGGGATGGAACATGACCGGAGCCTGGCAGGTCGCAATCTTGCGGGCGCCAAGGCGGGAGAGGGTACGCTCCACCGCCTCGTCGGCGATACGCTGCGGGCTCCAGAGCCCGTCGAGGGTTCGGCTGGAGGAGTAGCCATAATCGCGCTGCATGTCGCCATCCTGCTCGCCGATCAGCACGCAGCTCAGGGAGTTGCGCGAGGCTGCATAGCCTTTGACGAAACCGTGGCTGTTGCCATAGACCTTGATGCCTAGGTGGCTGGAGAAACCGGCCCCGTCGGAGTGCTTGATGCGGGCATCGCGACCCAGCGCCAAGCGCTCGCACTCGGTAGCCAGCTCGATACCGTATTGGGGATCCAGCGCCACCGGGTGGCACAGCTGCAGATCGGGCGCATCCCAGGCCAACAGTTCGGCATCTGCCAGACCGGCACAGGCATCGGGTGATGTATGGCGGGCAATCTCCATCGCCGCTTCAACGGCGGCACGGATGGCGGGACGGCTCAGGTCTGTGGTGGAAGAGGAGCCTTTGCAGCCATCGCGATAGACGGCGATACCGAGCGCGCCGTCCTTGTTGAATTCAATGCTTTCCAGTTCACAACCGCGGGTGTTGACCGACAGTCCGGTCTGCTTGCTGATGGAGACTTCGGCCAGCGAAGCGCCCAGTCCTTTGGCAATATCCAGAGCCTCGGCAACCACGGCCTCGAGATGGGCTTGATCCTGGCGGATTTGGTCTTGCTGATCCATAACTCACATCTGTATGAAGGAAGGAAAGGGGCTAAGCATATCAGACCCCTGCGCCCAGCGGGAGAAGCTGGTAACATATCCACCAAACGTGAATGACAGGAATCAAGAGACCGATGAGTCACCATCAAGACGACAACGAGTGGGAAGATTGGGGCCCCAGCAAGAGCCAGCTCAAGCGCGATGCCGAAGCCCTGCAGAAGATGGGGGAAGAGATTGTCTCCCTCAGCCACAGCGAGCTGGAGAAGATCCCGCTGGATGAAGAGCTGGCAGAAGCGGTCGAGCTGGGCCGCAAGCTCAAGCCGAAGAAGGATGAGTCCTTCCGCCGTCACCTGCAGTTCATCGGCCGCCTGATGCGCAGCCGGGATGTAGAGCCGATCGCCGAAGCGCTCTCCATCATCAAGAACCGCCACTCCACCGTGAATGCCCGCCTGCACCGGCTGGAGCAGTGGCGCGAGCGCCTGATCACCGAAGGTGACAGCGCCCTCAACGAGCTGATGTCCCAGTTCCACGAGCTGGATCGCCAGAAACTGCGCCAGCTGATCCGTTCCGCCAACAAGGAGCGGGAGCTGAACAAGCCGCCGGTCGCCTACCGCGAAATGTACCAGTATCTGCGCGGCGAGATCGAAGACCTGCTGTGATCCCCGAAAAACGCCTCCCCTTGCGGAGGCGTTTTTTTATGCACGCCCCGCTACTCCCGCCCACATCACAACACACACCTCGTTTAATATATCCACCACAATGCAGCAGTTTTATGCAAAGCGATGGCTTGGAATGGCCAAAAATAGGCTACTTGGCGAAGATGCAAGTCACAACCATTAACATTTTTGCATCATTTTGTTTGACATATTGAACGGCCTTGGCAGACTGGAAGCAGGATCCAGGCTGTCGTTGCCGAGGCTGACCGACGATTCTGCCCCCGGGCCGACACGGGATCCCTTGACCATGCTTTGAGGCATGCCCTTGTCCGGTTTATGTGCAAGGGTCTGCCCAAGGCGCAGGATGCGAATTCAACGCCAAGGATAACTCAGGTGCCCTATGCCAACGCCTTCACTCCCTCCCAACCGTAAACCCGTCGTATTGATGACCATGGGCGCCCAGCCCCGCAACGGCCACGCCTATCAGGTGATGACCCACAAATACATCACGCCGCTGGTCGAACTCAGCCACTGTGTCCCACTGCTGGTGCCCACCTGCTGCGGCACCGCCGATCTGGAGCAGTATCTGGATCTGGCCGATGGCGTCTACCTGAGCGGGGCAGGTTCCAACATAGACCCCACCCTCTATGGCCAGGAGAACCTCACTCCGGAAAAACAGCAGGACAGGGATCGCGATCTGTTCGATCTGCCGCTCATCAAGGGGGCGCTGGAGCGCGGACTGCCGATCCTCGGCATCTGCCGCGGCATGCAGGAGATCAACGTGGCGCTGGGTGGAGATATCCACCAGAAGGTCTATAGCGAGCCGGGATACGACGATCATCGGGAAGATTCGGACGATCCGGTAGACGAGCAGTATGGAGAGAGCCACCAGATCAATCTGGTCTCTGGCAGCTGGTTTGCCGACCTGATGGGCGAAGAGAGCATTGCGGTCAACTCGTTGCACGGACAGGGGATCAAGACACTGGGCAGCGGGCTGGAACCGCTGGCCCATGCCGAGGATGGTCTGATCGAGGCTATCCACGCCCCTGTCATCTCCCCCTTCCTGCTGGCTGTGCAGTGGCATCCGGAGTGGAAAGCGAGGGAAAATCCCTACTCCATCAAGATCTTCGAGGCTTTTGGCGATGCCTGCCGCAAGCGCCAGGCGGTCACCAGCAAGACGTAATCACTCGCCAAACCCGCGCGCCTTGAGCTTGGGCATCCCCCCTCGTTCGAGGCGCAGGCCACGACAGGCATCCAGCCCTTTCAGGCCGCGCTGGATATGGTCCGGCGACTGGCCGAATACCATGCCATTGCTGCGATAGAGATTGCTGTCATCCAGCTCGAATTTCTCCCCTCCAATCAACAGCTGCTCACGACCATTCACCTTGTCGCCACGCTTGATGGGTACCGTCATGTCGCTCAGCACCTCGCCAGTCGCACATCCCTCGCGCCAGCGCGCCTCGCTGGAGAAGGGGGTAATAGCAATCTCGCGCCAGGATCCATCCCTGAACTCAACCCGATAGCGATCCACCAGCAGGTCACAGCCTGCCAACGGCAAGAGCGCCATCAAGCAGATGATTTTCTTTGAAAATTGCACTGGAAGACCTCCCTGAAGCAATTGAGTGCAGCATAAATAAAATGGCGCATCGGCGCACCATTTCTCCGCCATGGAACAGCTATGCTGGAGGTAAACAATGCCAAGGGGCTGCTATGTTTGGCGATAATCTCACTGCGCTACCGACCCTGCTCTGGATCGGTGAACACCCGTTTTGGACCCTGCTCACCCTGTCGCTCATGCTGGTGCACTTCTGGCGCCGCCCCGGCGAACGACGGGAGCTGCTCTCCGAGCTTGGTTTCGTGATGATGAGCATTGTGGTCATCGTCCTGATCCAGCTGGAAGGAGGCTGGTTCAAGCTGCCGCTCCCCCACCATCTGCTGGTTGAAATCTCCACCCTGCTGGCAGGGCTGGTGATGGTGAAGATATGGGGGATCCTGCTGTTCGAATTCCTGCTGCCGCTCTGTCACGTGAAGATCCCGCGGATCATCGCCGACATCGTCATCACCATCGGCTACATCGGCTGGGGGCTGTTTCGCCTCTACGCTTCCGGCATGGCGCTGGGAGAGATAGTCACCACCTCGGCGGTGATCACCGCCGTCATCGCCTTTGCCATGCAGGACACCCTTGGCAACCTGCTGGCTGGGGTCTCGATCCAGCTCGACAGCTCCATCTCCATCGGTGACTGGCTGCAGGTGGACACCACCCAGGGGCGCGTCGTCGAGATCAATTGGCGCGCCACCACCATCGAGACCCGCAACTGGGAGACAGTGGTCATCCCCAACAGTCACCTGCTCAAGCAGCGTTTCACTGTGCTCGGCCGTCGCCGTGGCGAACCGCTCCAGTGGCGACGCTGGGTCTGGTTCGATCTGACGCTGGATACCCTGCCGACCCAGATCATCGCCCTTATCGAGAAGTCCCTGCGGGAGACCAAGCTGCCCTGCGTCGCCAAGCATCCCCAACCGGACTGCCTGCTGATGAACGTCGAAGGGGGGATCGCCCGCTATGCGGTGCGCTACTGGCTGACCGACCTGGCCCGCGATGATCCCACCGACTCCATGGTACGCAGCCTCATCGATGCAGCCTTGCGTCGCAATGACAGGCGCCTCACTCCGCCGATCTTCAACGTCTTTATGGCCAAGGAGAAGCAACATCTGGATGCGCGCCACAAACGCCATACCGCCGAGCGTACCGATACGTTGCGCAAGCTGCCGCTGTTTGCCATGTTGCAGGAGAACGAGCTGCTTCAGCTGGCCGATCAGGTGAAATTCGCCCCCTTCGTCAGCGGTGACGTCATGCTGGAGCAGGGAGAGGTGTCAAGCTGGCTCTTCGTGCTGGTCAAGGGTGAGGCCGAGATGCTGGTCAATGCGGAGGGAAAAGAGTTGAAACTCGGCACGCTCGGGGCGGGTGACTTCTTTGGCGAGCTGAGCCTGCTCACCGGCGAGCCCAGCACCTTTACGGTACGGGCGCTCGCCACGGTGGAGACCTATCGCATCAATCAGGCGATGTTCCAGGCGCTGGTTGCTCAACGCGAATCGCTGGTCGAGCCCCTTTATCGGGTGCTGAGCGATCGTCAGCAGGAGCAGCAGGCGCTGCTGGATCGCGAGGCAGAGTCCATGAAGCATCCACCGCAACAGCTGGATCTCCTCGACAAGCTGATGAAGCTGTTTGGCGGCAGATAAGGCAACCTCTGGCGGAGTTGTGACGACAGCTCCGCCATACTACTCCCCCTCATTCCCTCACCAGCCCGGCAACCTTCACAACAGCAGCTCGGCCAGCTCTCCCAGCGCGCTCAGCTCTACATCCGGCAGTTGCTGCAACTGCTGCCATGGCTGCTGCCGCTCGTTGAGCCAGGCGGCGCGAAAACCGTGCAGGCGAGCCCCAAGTACATCGGTCTCGGGATGATCCCCCACATGGAGGATCCGCTCCACAGGCAGCTTGAGGGCGCTGCGGGTCTGCTCAAACATATCCGGTGCCGGCTTCATTCTGGCATTTATCCCCGCCTTGCAGACCAGAGTGAAATAGGGCTCAAGCCCTGCCTGAGCCAGATCCAGATTGCCATTGGTGATGACCACCAGCGGATAGCGTGCCGCCAGCCGGGCCAGCAGCTCATGAGTCGCATCGCTCACCTCGATTTTCGAGCGCTCGGCCAGAAAGGCGGCAAATACCTCTTCGGCGGCGCGTCCAGCCTGCGCCGCCGGCATCCCCCCCTCCATCATGGCGGTACAGATGGTCTGCTGGCGCGCCAGACTGACATCGTGGCGCAGCTCGGGCCGAGCCAGCAGCACCGCGCGTTTGAGCTCCAGCCAACGCGGCTTGTCGAGCATGGCGGTGGCCAGATATTCGCTGCGCAGGTAGCTCAGCATCCACTGCTCGGCCCGCTCGATGGCAGGGCCGTTGTCATAGAGGGTATCGTCGAGATCAAACGAGATGGCGGCAACCGGCTGCCAGCGGCGATAGAAGTGCATGGACTCTCCTCTGCAACGGGGGCGCACAGCCCGTTATTCATCTTCCTGCGATTCGGGATCCCGCTTGGCCCTCGGGTGAGCGCTGTCGTAGACCTTGGCCAGATGCTGGAAGTCGAGGTGGGTGTAGATCTGGGTAGTTGAGAGATCAGCGTGACCCAGCAGCTCCTGCACCGCCCGCAGATCGCCGGAGGACTCCAGCATGTGGGTGGCAAAGCTGTGGCGCAGCTTGTGGGGATGGACATGGGCATTAAGCGCCTGCTTGTTGCCCCAGCCATCGAGGCGGGCCTGTACCGAGCGGGCCGACAGCCGCTGCTGGCGGCTGGATACAAACAGCGCCTCACTCTCGGTGCCCGCCAGCAGGGGTCGCACCTTGAGCCACTTGTGCAGCCACTCCACCGCCATCCGGCCGATAGGCAGCACCCGCTCGCGGGAGCCTTTACCGGTCACCCTGAGCTGACGGTCGTCGAGTTTCACATCCACCAGATTGAGCCCGACCAGCTCGGCGAGGCGCAAGCCGGAGGAGTACATCAGCTCCATGATGGCGCGATCCCGTACCGCCAGCGGATCCTGCTCGTCGGTAATGTTGAGCAGCTGGTGCATCTCGTCCACATCGAGGTTTTTCGGCAGTGGCCGACCCTGCTTGGGGGTCACAATGCCGCGGGCCGGATTGGCCACCAGCCGCCCCTGCCGCACCTGCCAGTCACAGAAGCTGCGCAGAGCGGAGACCTTGGTGGCAAGCGAACGGGGCGCCAGCCCCTCTTTGTGCATCCGGGTCACCAGAGTCCGAACCTGACTCGCCTCAAGACGGCTCCACGTTTCGAGCCCCAGCTTCACCAGCGCGGCGGTCATCGCCTCCAGATGGGCCTGATAGTTGCTGCGGGTGTGAGGGCTGAGCTGGCGCTCGACCCTCAGATATTCGATGAATGCCGCCAGATCGTCAGCCAATCCGGACGGCAGTGGTTCGGCAACAGTAGGCGCCTTGGCGGGCGCCCTAGCCATGCGCCAGCTCTGGCAGCCGCAGTTGCAGCAGTCGGCCCAGCTGGCCCAGCAACAGGGTGTCGTTGTGCGGAGTGAAGTGGCTGGGATCCGAGCTGGCAAAGGCCAACACACCGAGATCGCCGAGCCGCATCAGAGCGACCGAGTTGACCAGCACGTCGTGACCAAACAGCGCCTGCTTCTCGCTCTGGTTCAGACGGCCGAAGTAGTAATCCTGCCCCGGCAAACGTTGACCCAGCAGCTGTTCCAGCTGTTTGCCCTCGGCCAGAAAGCGCGCCTCAGGGCCGCTTAACTGAAACTTTTTCGGGTTGAGCCAGAGCCGCAGACCGGTCAGCCGCAGCCGCTGGACGAAGGCCTTGCCCATCACGGCACTCACCTCGAACAGGGTCTGGCAGCCATAGAGCTCGCCATAGAGATCGGCATAGACCCGGAAGATCCGCTCGTTCTCGCTGGCGATCCCCATCAGTTCGGTGATCTCCTGCTCCAGCTGTTCGATCCGCTCGCGCTGGCGATCCAGCTGGCGTTCGACCAGCGAGACCGAGCCTTTGCGCTCGTGGGGAATGCGGATCCTGTCCAGCACGGCACCGTGGCGCTGGAAAAACTCGGGGTAACGGGCCAGGTACTCCAGCACGGCGGCTTCGTCCACCAGTTGCTCCTGCCGTTTGAGTTCACTCATAACTTGGTTGATCCATCAGAGAAAGGGGACTGGCCCCGACATCATGGGCAGCGGGAGTATGGCTCCTGCCGCCTGAACCGCTATCAATCGGAATAACTGCTTTATACGTCGATCTGGCCATCAAAGACATGTTCGGCCGGCCCGGTCATATAGACCGGCTGGCCCGGCCCTTTCCAGGCGATGGTCAGTTTGCCGCCCGGCAGGCTGACAGTGACCCGCTCCTTGAGCTTGCCTTGGCTCATGCCGATGACTGCGGCCGCACAGGCGCCGGTACCGCAGGCGAGGGTCTCCCCCACCCCGCGTTCGAACACCCGCAGCTTGATCTCGGTGGCGTTGACCATCTCCATGAAGCCGACGTTGACCCGCTCGGGAAAACGCTCGTGACGCTCCATGATAGGCCCCAGTGTCGCCACCGGCGCATCGGCCACCGACGGCACCTCGATGACGCAGTGGGGGTTGCCCATGGAGACGGCGCCGCACATCACGGTATGTTCCTGCGCCCGCAGCAGATAGGTTTTCTCTGCCTTCTGGGCCCGGAACGGGATCTTGCCCGGCTCGAACTGGGGCACTCCCATGTTGACCGTGACCTGATTCTCCCCCTCCAGCTGCAACACGATGCGACCGCGCGCCGTGCTGACCGCGATGCGATCGCGGTTGATCAACCCCTTGAGACGCACGAAGCGGGCGAAACAGCGGGCGCCATTGCCGCACTGCTCCACCTCGCTGCCATCGGCATTGAAGATACGGTAGTGAAAATCGAGCTCGGGGTCATAGGGGGGCTCCACCAGCAGCAGCTGGTCAAAACCGACCCCGAAGTGGCGATCCGCCAGCTTCTTGATGACGTCGTTGCTGAAAAAGATCTTCTGGGTGACACCGTCCACCACCATGAAGTCGTTTCCCAGCCCGTGCATCTTGGAAAAATCTATCAACATCGTGCGTTCCTGTTTTTGGGCGCGCGCTCAAGGCACTTTTTAAAGGCAGCTTAAGGCAGCAAGTGCTCACCGCGCCAGAGATCGGTCAACTGCTCGCGCTCTCTGATGAGGAACGATTGCGTACCGTCCACCAGCACTTCGGCGGCACGAGGACGGGTGTTGTAGTTGGATGACATGGTAAAGCCGTAGGCACCGGCCGAGCGCACCGCCAGCAGCGAACCCTCGGCGATGGCCAAGGTGCGCTCCTTGCCAAGGAAGTCACCGGTCTCGCACACCGGCCCCACCACGTCATAGAGCGCAGGGGGATGGCCGGCACGACTATCCACCTCGATGATGTTCATCCAGGCGCCATAGAGCGAGGGACGCAGCATGTCGTTCATGCCGGCATCAATCAGCGCGAAGTTGCGGGTCTCGCCCGGTTTCAGATACTCAACCCGGGTCAGCAATACGCCGGCATTGGCGACGATGGCGCGGCCCGGCTCGAACAGCAGGGTCAGCTCCCGCCCTGCCAGCTTCTGCTTGAGCGCTTCGGCATACTCGGTCGGGTGCGGTGGCTGCTCGGAACCGTAGTTGACTCCAAGGCCGCCACCCACATCCAGATGGTGGATATGAATACCTTCCGCCGCCAGACCGTCGATGAGCCGCAGCAGCTTGTCCGCTGCTTCCATAAAGGGATTCAATTCAGTGAGTTGCGAGCCGATATGGCAATCCACCCCGACGATCTCGATATGTTCCATCGCCGCCGCCTTGCGATAGATGGCAGGGGCGAGCTCGATGGGGATGCCGAACTTGTTCTGCTTGAGGCCGGTCGAGATATAGGGGTGGGTACCGGCATCGATATCCGGATTGACCCGCACCGATACTGGCGCCTTTTTGCCCATGCTGCCCGCCACCCGGTTGAGGCGCTCCAGCTCCGCTTCCGACTCCAGATTGAAGCAGAGGATCTCTTTTTCCAGCGCGAGGCGCATTTCGGCCTCGCTCTTGGCCACCCCGGAGAAGACTACTTTGCGCGGATCGCCGCCCGCCGCCAGCACCCGTGACAACTCGCCACCGGAGACGATGTCAAACCCTGACCCCAGTCGAGCCAGCAGGTTGAGCAACGCCAGGTTGGAGTTGGCCTTGACTGCATAGCAGATCAGGTGGGGAATATCGCCCGCGGCCTTGTCAAAAGCGTGCCAGTGACGTTCAAGGGTGGCGCGGGAGTAGACATAAAGCGGGGTACCGTACTGCTCGGCAAGCTGTTGCAGCGAGGTTTGCTCGGCCTGAAGCTGGCCATCGGCATCGTAGTTAAAGTGATCCAAGGGGGCGGTTCCTTCCTAGAATGGGTGCGGCATTATTGCGGCGCGGCCTCGTTGGTTGCCGCAGGGGTCGCAGGCTGTGCCGCTTGCGGTGTACTCTGGCTCTGGGGTTGCTCGGGAGGCGGCATGTAGAGCGGCCCCTTCAGACCGCAGGCGGCCAACCCGAGGGAAAGAAGAGTAGCAAGCAGACACTTGGTGAACTGGGTAATCATAATGGTTCGCTGCGAAAAAAATTTTGGCCCTCTATAATCGCACTCACATTGTTAAAAGCAACAGGATAAACCGATGAAGGATCACGAGTATCACGCCCTGACCGACGCCTTTTTCCAGTATGTGGAGGACACGCTCGACGAGGGGTATCCGGATATCGACTGCGAGCGCAACGGGGGTGTCCTGACCCTCGTGTTCGAGAACAAGACCAAGGTCATCATCAACAAGCAGGAGCCGCTGCACCAGATTTGGGTCGCCACCCGCGAGAACGGCTTCCACTTCGAACTGCAGGGGGAAACCTGGATCGACAACCGTTTCGGCCATGAGCTCAAGGCACTGCTGAGCAAATCCTGCACCGCTCAGGCTGGTGAACCCGTGGTGTTCCCATGATTGACATCCATCCACAGGGCGCCCGTCACGCGGTGATCTGGCTGCACGGGCTGGGTGATTCCGGTGCCGGCCTCGCCCCGCTGGTGGATGCGCTGGATCTGCCCGCCAGCTTACCGGTGCGTCACCTGCTGCCGGATGCGCCGGAGCGCCCAATCACCATCAACATGGGCTACAAGATGCGCGGCTGGTACGACATCAAAAGCTTCGAGGAGCCCGCTGAGCGGGCCGTGGAGTCCCATGTCCGTGAATCAGCCAGTCAGATCAGCGCTCTGCTGGATCAGCTGGTCGCCGAAGGGTTTGCCCCCGAGCATATCGTGCTGGCGGGCTTCTCTCAGGGCGGGGTGATTGCCTCCTTCACCGCGCTGCGCTATCAGGCAACGCTGGCGGGTCTGCTCTGCATGTCCACCTATCTGGCCGCCCCCGACAAGCTGGCAGATGAGATGAGCGAGGCCGCTCGCACCCTGCCCATCTGCTACATGCACGGCATCTACGACGATGTGGTGAGCCTGTCGCTAGGTTGGGATGCCAAGAACCGGCTGGAAGAGATAGGGCTCGCCCCCGAGTGGCACGAGTACCCGATGCGCCACGAGATCTGCCGCCCGCAGCTGGGCGACATTCGCAGCTGGCTGCTGGCCCGCCTCGGCGCCTGAGCAACCGCAAAAGCAAACGGCCTGCAACTGCAGGCCGTTTTTATTGCTGGGCTCTCAATCCGCAGCGGCTAACCCACATCGCGGGTCGGCGGTATCTGTTCACGCCCCGCCCCCTGGCTGCGGTAGGGAATAACCGCCAGCTCGCCATTGTGCTGCACTATCTCGTAGTACTGGGGCAGGTTGAAGTTGATGAACTGACCGTCGTCGCTGAAGCGCTCGTGATTGGAGGTGTAGAAGCGGTTTACGCCGGAGACCAGCTCATCCTTGTTGCCGGCAAAGTGCTGGTAGATCTCGACCCGGTTCGCCTCATCGAGGATATAGATGTTGGTGCCCGCATCCCGGGTATCGAAGAAGAACTGCACCAACCCCTCGCTGGCATAGGCATCGACGATACTCGGCAAATGCTGGCTGTGGGTCTTGTCGAGCCGCAGCGGCAGGTGATCCAGCTTGTTGTGGGAGATGTGGCGGTAGAAGTCGATGGCGTTCTCCAGCTTCTTCACCGACACCCCGCGCCGTTCGAAGAAGATGCCGTACTTCTCGCGGCCGAGCGCCATGGTCTTGACCAACTGCTGCTTGTCGCGGGCCAGGCGCAGGTCGATACACTCCGCCACCAGGGTCTGGAAGCGGGAGCGCACCAGAGAGCGGAAGTGCTGGCTGTAGCAGAACACCTCGATCATCTCGGGGGCGGCGGCATCCTGATGCATCTTGCCGAGGATGGTGGTAAGGGCATCGACCACCGCCTCGTCCCCCTGAAAATGGAGGGTACGGATCTCGCTCCAGGAGTTGCGATAGACCAGATCCACCGAACCGACCAGACACTCCTGATTGCGACCAAACGAGAAGACATCCACTGTGTTGGCGTCGAACTCGATCACCTGCCCGACCCAGTGGCTGGTCGGGTCCATCTCCAGGTTGAGGAAGATGGAGAGCTGACGGATCTCGCACGGCCGACTGAGCGCCAGGTTGGTGGCGAGCGGGTACTTCTCGGGGAAGCAGCCGGAGAGATCGCGACAGAACTGGTGCAGATTGTCGATGTGCAGATCCGACCCCTGATTGAACAGGTGAACCCGCGACTGGGGCGTCAGCAGATCGTTGAAATAGGCCCAGGAGACCAACTTGCTGATGTAACCGTTGAACTCGAGCGGCGCGCGGCCAATGATGTCCACCGGCTCCAGCGAATGCTTGTAGAGATACCAGCCAGCGCGGTTGAGCCGACCGTGCGGCACCTGCACGAAGCTGAGATCCGGCTCACTCAGATCCGGCGCTATCTTGAGGTTAACCCGCTGCACCTTGCCCGGCAGGCTCTCGAAAGCGGCATAGAGCTTGCGCGACAGGATGCCTATATCTTCCGGGTTGATCGACTCGCTGATGTTGTTGCGACGGGCGAACTGGATCAGGTTGCGGTAGCTCTGCATCAGGGCTTCCAGCAACTCGGCATGGGCGATCTTCACCTCCTCGACCTTCCACTCGTGGCGGTGATCGAGGTGGTACAGCTTCTCCTGACTCCAGCCCCAGTAAGAGACC
Source organism: Aeromonas lacus (assembly GCF_000764665.1). GTDB lineage: Bacteria > Pseudomonadota > Gammaproteobacteria > Enterobacterales > Aeromonadaceae > Aeromonas > Aeromonas lacus. The sequence continues at coordinate 135,072 of NZ_JRGM01000147.1, forward strand.
AGCTGGCTCATCTGCTCGCGACGCCACTCGGGAGAGTGCTCGTCCTTGGGATGGCTGAGGCCATCACACACCTTGAGGTAGAAACAGCGACGCACCAGATCGAGCCGCGCCATGTCACCGATGGACTTGAGGTAGTTGGTCACCTTGTCCAGCATCAGGCAGTAGTTGTCGAGCCGGTAGTGCATCCCCTCGTTGTGCTGGAACCAGTCGCGGCCAATCATCGAGAGCAGGCGGGTATTGGGGTACTCATGGGAGTAGGCTTCCATCAGTACCGACTTGAGCACGGCTTTATAGGGAGAGTCGATCCCCTTGTAGAGCTGCCACAGGGCCGAGCCGAAATACTCCTCGGCCGGGATCCGGTTAAAACTGCCCAGATCGAGCCAGTCATCCTGATCGAGCTGCCCGCTCTCGAACAGCCCGTTCACATATTCGTCGTAGTGGTCGTCATATTCGACGGGCACCAGATACCAGATAAGCCGCTTGCCGGCGATGTGCATGGCGCTGCGGTAGAACTCGTCGAGCAGCAGCAGGTGCTGGGCGCTGCCACAGCTCTCCCCCTGCATCTCGGCATCATTGGTCTGGCGGAACTTGTCTTCCGGGATCAGGAAGAAGTTGAGATCGACCCCGCGCTGTTCCGCCCACTTGGAGAGTTGCTGGCACCTCTGCTCCAGCAGATCGAGCCGCGTCTGCGACAAACCGGCTACGTGGCAGACCCAGATATCGAGGTCCGAGTGACAGCACTGACCGATGGAGGAGGTACTGCCCATGGAGTAGAGCCCTTGAATGGCTCGGTCATGGGTCGCAAGCCCGTTCAGGCAATTGGCATTCTGGCAGAGGTCATCGATGAAGGCTTGCTGTTCCGGGGTGGTGCTGAAACTCCAGATGCCATGAGGGACATCACCGGAAACATAGCCAGGCAACAGGGGATGATTGAAGTGCAGCATGACCGGCAGCAGTTGAAATACCTGCTGCCCGTAGCGACTCATGAGGCCCAGCGCCCGTTGCGTCTTGAGACGGGTAATACCGTCATAACGCGCAACCAGCGTGTCGAGTTTTTCCAGCAATGCCCTGCCTATCACCAAGGTGAAAATGACGCACCAAAAGCGGGATACGTCAAAAAAGTGTGATCATGTTAACAATGCAAACAGCAGTGGTAAACAAGCCGACAGCGAATCACCGGATTATTTCTGGTACGACCACAGGTGGTATCAGGGGAAACGGTTAAATTTCAATTATTTCAATGAATTAATCAATCGCTTCAACTTAATGAAAATCATTTTCAGCCTCCATTTTTGAGCTTGAGCCCGCTTTTGCCGGCTCCGCCATGAAAGCCCGGGCAAAGGGTGGTAATATCGATTTCCTTCTAAAAATGAAACAACTGATTGATATGGCAGCCCGAACCCTGAAAATTGCCACTCGCAAGAGCCCGCTGGCCCTGTGGCAGGCCAACTTTGTAAAAGACCAGCTTGAAGCCCTGCATCCAGAGTTGCAGGTCGAACTGGTACCGATGAGCACTCAGGGTGACAAGATCCTCGATACTCCGCTGGCCAAAGTGGGCGGCAAGGGGTTGTTCGTCAAGGAGCTGGAGACCGCCATGCTGGAAGGACGTGCCGACATCGCCGTCCACTCCATGAAAGACGTGCCGGTGGAGTTCCCCGAGGGGCTCGGTCTGCACACCATCTGCGTGCGGGAAGATCCGCGCGATGCCTTTGTCTCCAACCGCTTCAAGGCCATTACCGAGCTGCCGCAAGGAGCCGTGGTCGGCACCTCCAGCCTGCGCCGCCAGTGCCAGCTGCGTGCAGCCCGCCCCGACCTGGTGATCCGGGATCTGCGCGGCAACGTCAACACCCGCCTCGCCAAGCTGGATGCCGGTGAATACGACGCCATCATTCTGGCGGCCGCCGGTCTGAAACGACTGGAGATGGCGCACCGCATCACCGCCTTTATCGAGCCGGAGCAGAGCCTGCCGGCCAACGGTCAGGGGGCTGTCGGCATCGAATGCCGCCTCGACGATCACGAGCTGCACGCACTGCTGGCGCCGCTGGAGCACGCCGAGACCCGGGCCCGGGTGCTGACCGAGCGAGCCATGAACCGCGCCCTGCAAGGGGGATGTCAGGTGCCTATCGGTGCCTATGCACTGGTCGACGGCGAGCAGATCTGGCTACGCGGTCTGGTGGGCAGCCCGGATGGCACCCGCGTCATCCGCGACGAAATCCGCGGCCCGGTGAGCGAAGGCGAAGCGCTGGGAGAGACGCTGGCACAGCGCCTGCTGGCGGCTGGCGCCGACGAGATCCTGGCCGAGGTCTACCGCGCATGATCCCGCTGGTGGTGCGTCCGGCCGCTCAGGCCACCGAGCTGGCGCAGTTGCTGCGCCAGCTCGGTCATGCACCACTCTGCTGCCCGTTGCTGGAAACGGTCGCGGGCAGCGACCTCCCCCGCTTGGCCGACATGCTGCAAGACGCTGACATCGTTATCGCCGTCAGCATCCATGCCGTTCATTTTGCACACGATTTTCTGTTGCAAACTGGTCTGACCTGGCCACATATTGAGTACTTCGCAGTGGGTCAGGCGAGTGCCGATGCCTTTGCCGAGGTGGGCGTGCAGGCGATCTGTCCGGACGACCCGCGCAGCGAGGGACTGCTGGCCTTGCCCGAACTACAACAGGTGAGCGGTAAGCGGGTAGTGATCCTGCGCGGCAATGGCGGGCGGGATCTCATCGCCAGCACGCTGGCCTCACGCGGTGCTCTGGTGCACTATTGTGCCGCCTACGAGCGCCACTACCCCGAGTTTGACGGGGAAGCATTGACCAGCCACTGGCAGGCAGCCGGGCTCGACAGCCTGCTTGTAACCAGTGGTGAACTGTTGCAACGCCTGCTGGAGCTGGTTCCCACCAGCCAGCAGCCCTGGCTTTTTGACCGCCTGCTGGTGGTCCCCAGTCCGCGCGTGGCCGAGATGGCCAGCGCTGCGGGCTTTATCCATATCACGATTGCCCAAGGTGCATCCAACCAGGCCCTGATGGCCGCACTGGAACTGAGGAAGATGGAATGACAGCACAACAAGAATCCCAGGTCACACCCCAGCCGACCACGGTGGTCAATGGCAGCAAGAGCCGCTCCGGTGCCGTTCTGGGAGGGGTCGCCATCCTGCTGGCCCTTGGCCTGACCGGTGGTCTCTATCTGCACGGTCACAAGAATGCGGTGGCCCAGCAGGCCGAACTGGCCCAGCTCAAACAGCAGCTGGCCAGCGCCATGAGCAAGATTGACCAAAGCAACAGCAAGGATGCCGAACAACTGGCCGCGCTGGGCCAGACCCAGCAACGGCTGCAGGGCGAGATGCAGGGGCTGCAGAACCGGGTACTGGATCTCAACGACAAGCGCCCCAACGACTGGATGCTGGCCGAATCCGAGTATCTGGTGCGCATGGCGGGCCGCAAGCTCTGGCTGGAACATGACCTTGTCTCTGCCATCACCCTGCTCGGCAACGCCGACGAGCGTATTGCCGCCCTCAACGACCCCAGCCTGATGCCGATCCGCAAGGCACTGGCCGAAGATATCACCAAGCTCAAGGGGATGCCGCGCATCGACCGTGAAGGGCTTACTCTCAAGCTTGCCGCCCTCGAAGACCAGATCGAGCTGCTCCCGCTCTCCGCCGTCAACATGCCGGAAGCCAAACAAGAGCAGGATCAGGCGGTCAGCACCAATCCTGACGAGTGGGAGAGCAACCTGAAGAAGAACTGGGTCAAGTTCACCGAAAACTTCATCACCATCCGTCGCCGCGATGGCGCCGTGGAAGCCCTGCTCTCGCCACAGCAGGAATTTTTCCTGCGCGAGAACCTCAAGACCAAGCTGCTGCAGGCGCAACTCGCCGTCTACCGCGAACAGCAGTCCCTCTATGAGGACAGCATCGACAAGGCTCAGCGCTGGCTGACCCAGTACTTCGATACCGACAACAGCGCCACTCACTACATGCAGGGTGAGCTCGACAAGCTCAAGGGCGAGCAGATCCAGATCAGCTATCCGGAGCAGTTCAAGACCCAGGCGATGCTGGAGCAGGTGCTGACCGAACGCCTGCAACGCATTCTGGCCAGCAGCTAAGGGGGCCCCATGATCCGCATTATCATTCTGGTTGCCGTCATGGTCGCAGGGCTGATCTTCGGCCCACAGGCGTCAGGCAACAAGGGCTATGTCCTGATTGCGCTCGGCAACTACACCATCGAATCTTCCGTCACCAGCGCGGTGATCCTGGCTGTACTGTTCTACGGCGCGCTGCTTATCGTCGAGTGGCTGCTGGGCCGGGTGTTCGGCCTGCGCCGCAAGACCCTCGGCTGGTACGGCTCCCGTCGTCGTCGCAAGGCCAATCAGCAGACCGTGGCCGCCACCCTGGCCATGGCCGAAGGTCACTACAGCCAGGCCGAAAAGCTGATGCTCAAGGGCGCCAGCAACAGCGACACCCCGCTGCTCAACTATCTGAGCGCCGCCAAGGCGGCCCAGGCCCGTGGTGACGATGTCCGCCGGGATCAATATCTGCAAAAAGCTCAGGAGGAGAACCCCAAGGCCGAGCTGGCGCTCACCCTGACCCAGACCCAGCTGCAGATCGAGCAGGGCCAGTACGATACCGCGCTGGCGATGCTGGAGTCGGTCTACGCCCTCAACCCGCGCCATCCCATGGTGCTGGATCAGCTGCGTCAGGTGCATCTGGCCCGCCACGACTGGGCGGCCCTGTGCGACCTTATCCCCACCCTGCACAAGGTGGGCAAGCTGACCCCGAAACAGGAAGAGGAGCTGCTGCAACAGGCGTGGAATGGCCGTCTGCAGCAGGCAGCGAGCAATCTGGAGACCCTCAAGGCGGTGTGGCAGGAGCTGCCGCGCAAGCTGCGCCTCGAACCTGAGCTGCTGGCCAGCTACGGCGATCTGCTGCGCGGGCTGGGTGCCGACAGCGAAGCGGCCAGCCTCTGGCAGGAGGCGCTGCGCAAGCAGGTCATGCCGCAGCTGCTGAGCCGTCTGCCCAAGCTGAAACTCGACAACTACCAGCCGCTGCTGGCACTGCTGCAAAAACAGCAGGGGCAGCCGGAGGTCGACAACGCGCTGGCCCAACTCTATCTGCTGGCCGGCCAGCTGGACGAGGCCCAGAAGCTGCTGGAACAGCAGGTGGAGAAGGCGCCCAGTGCCGCCGTCTACCACGCGCTCGGTCAGGTGATGGACAAGCGCCGCCTTACCAACAAGGCCAACGAGTACTACCGTCAGGCGCTGGATCTGGCGGGGCTCTGATCCTCTGACTGCAAACACCAAAAAGACAAAGAGGCCGCACAATGCGGCCTCTTTTTTTATCTCTTTGTTCTGCTCTCGTCAGGTGGTGAGCCGCTCCAGCTCACCAATCAGCCAGATTGCCTCGGCGCGGTGGCTACCGCACACATCTGCCATCGGACGAAAGCCGCCACATACCGCCGGCCGCTCTGGCTGGCCGAAGATCTTGCAGCCAAGGCGCGCATCAAGCTGGATGCAGGGGACGCCAGCCGGTTTGCCATCGGGCATGCCGGGGATGGCACTGCTGATACTGGGAGCGATGCAACAGGCACCGCAACCGGAACGACACTCCATACAACCCACTCCTGTCACAGGATCAACCTGCACTGTCGGACTCTCTGCCACCATAGCCCAGGCCAGATGACAAACGTAGAGGGCAGGCAGCAAAAAGCCCGACCGCGAGGCGATCGGGCTTGATTCACTACCGCATGGCGGGCAGAGCCATCATCACAGGATGATGTCGCGAACCACGCTGTCTTTGCGTTCCAGATAATGGATCGACTTGATGCGACGGCACATAGTACGGGACTTGCCGCCGACCAGTATTCACTACATCACAGAATAATGTCGCGCACTACGCTGTCTTTGCGCTCAAGGTAATGGATCGACTTGATACGGCGGATGGTGCGCGACTTGCCACGGATCAGCAGGGTCTCGGTGGTCGCCATCACGCCATCGCTGGTGATGCCGTCCAGCAGATCACCCTTGGTGATGCCGGTGGCGGAGAAGATGACGTTGTCATTCTTCGCCATGTCTTCCAGCTTGAGCACCTTGTTGACGTCGATGCCGAGCGCTTCGCAGCGAGCAATCTCCTGCTCGCCCAGCGCGATCACCTCGGGGCTGTCGCCCTTGACCCGGTGACGCGGGATCAGACGGGCCTGCATGTCGCCATCCAGCGCGCGGATCACCGCAGCGGAGATCACTCCTTCTGGCGCGCCGCCGATGCCGTACAGCATGTCCACTTCGCTGTCCGGCAGACAGGTCAGGATGGAGGCTGCGACGTCACCATCGGGAATGGCGAACACCCGCACACCCAGCCCCTGCATCTCCTTGATCGCCTTGTCATGACGCGGCTTGGCCAAGGTAATGACAGTCAGACGGGAGAGCGGCTTGCCCAGCGCCTTGGCCACAGCCTTGAGGTTCAGCTCGAGAGCCTGATTCAGGTCGATGGCGCCTTTGGCTTTGGGGCCGACGATCAGCTTTTCCATGTACATGTCGGGCGCTTTCAGGAAGGAGCCCTTGTCGCCCACCGCCAGCACGGCCAGTGCATTGGCCTGACCCATGGCGGTCATGCGGGTACCCTCGATGGGATCGACCGCGATATCCACCGCGTCGCCATGCCCGGTACCGACCTTCTCGCCGATGTAGAGCATCGGCGCTTCATCAATTTCACCTTCGCCGATCACAATCTCACCATCGATCTCGATCTGGTTGAGAATGTGGCGCATGGCCGCAACGGCCGCCCCATCGGCGATATTCTTGTCACCACGTCCGAGCCACTTGTAGCCAGCCAGTGCAGCCGCTTCCGTCACTCGGGAAAACTCGATTGCCAGTTCACGTCTCATCGCATATCCAACCTATGGAGCTCGAAAACGGGCGGCATTCTACCACAAGGGCAAACCTTTGCGCACAAAAGTAGCTGACAGGCGCATAAATGTAGCCAATTCATCCAATTGCAACCCAACTGCCATCGACTCTTCATACAACTGTCACCCCGCTGTCATCCCCCCTCCCTAGGATGGCCCCGTCTTCCAAACAAAAGCTTGCAACACAAGGGATTAAGATGAAAAAGCTGACTGTAGTGGCACTGGCGCTGACTGCCGCCTTCCAGGCTCAAGCCGTTGAAGTGTATAAAAACGACACCTCTTTGCTGGATCTCTATGGCCGCATCTATGCCGGTCAGTTCTTCGGTGACAAGAAAGAAGGCGTCGATGCCACCCACCCTAACGGCACTCAGGATTACAGTGCCAAGCAGGGCGCCAACCAGTTTGTCCGCTTCGGAGCCAAAGCCGAGACCCAGATCCAGAGCGGTCTGAAAGCGCTGGCCCAGTACGAAGTGCAGATGTATATCAACGACAGCGAGAAGACCATCAGCGAGAACTCCGACAACCTGCGTACCCGTCTGGCCTTTGCCGGCGTAGGCGCAGACTGGGGTAGCGTCACCTTCGGCCGTCAGAAAGGGGCTCCCGGCTTCCTGGCTGACTGGACCGACGTATCCCTCTCCGATGGCTACGGCAACGATGCGCTGGGTGCCAAGACCGACACCTTCGCCACCAACCGTGCCGGTTCCGTGCTGAAATACTCTGGCCTGTTCAACGGCTTCCAGCTCGATACCAGCTACAAGTTCGACGGCGGCGACACCGAGCAGACTACCAGCAAGGATAGCGATGCCGCCTACGGTGCTGCCGTGGCCTATACCTTCCCGTTCAATCTGTCGCTGGGTACTGCCTACAACGTCGGCATTCGCGACAAGAGCGGCGAGAGTGATGCCAAGCTGTTTATCATCTCTGCCAAGTACGACAACAAGGCTGCCTACGCCGCCCTCAGTTATGCCGACGGCAGCGACTTCCTGGCCACCGGCACCGACCACACCGGCTGGGAAGCCGCGCTGGGCTACAACTTCGAGAACGGCTTCGGTCTAATGGCACTGTGGAACAAGCAGGAGCAGGACAAGGCGGGCGTCAAGAAGGACAACGTGGACTACTACACCCTGGGCGCCCAGTACAAGTTCAACAAGAACCTGCGCGTTATCGGCGAGTACCGCATCAACAATCTGGACAGCGTGGCCGGTACTGCGACTGCCAACAAGGATGACTTCCAGCTGGCTGCCCGTTACGACTTCTAATCGGGTCAGGATGGATACCAAAAGCGCGATGGCATGCCATCGCGCTTTTTGCTTTGTTCACGCAGCGACAAACTGGCCTAGGCTCAACAGGTGATGTTTGTACGACACGAGGCTGGATGATGTTGAAACAGCTTGCTGCACTCCTGCTTTTGCTGGCTCTGCCGGCCCATGCACTCTCGATCGCCATGGTGCTCTGGCGCGGCGAGACTGCGGCCGAAGCCGGTTTTCGCGAAGAGCTGCTGCGCCTTGGCTATCAGCCCACCTTCACTACCTTCGATGCGGCGCAGGATCGCGCCACGCTGGCGGCCATGCTGCGCCAGCAAATTGAGCCCAAGCTGGCCAGCTACGACTACATCTACACCTTCGGCACCACTGCTACCGCCATGACCAAGAGCCTGCTGGCCGATCGCAAGCCCCTCATCTTCAGCGTGGTCTCGGATCCGGCAGGTGCCGGTTTTCTGGCAAAGGACAAAAATCGGAACAAGATGGTGGCAGGCACCAGCAACATGGTGCCGATGGCGCTGCAGCTGGCCAATGCCAGCAAGTACCTGCCCGCCGGTAAACGGCTCCTCGTCCCCTTCAACCCGCGGGAGCAGAACACCCGCCTCATCACCGACATGCTCATCTCCGAGGCCAGACGCTACGACTGGCAGGTGGTCCCCTGGCGGATTGCCCCGGATCCCAAGCGGCTCGACAGTGAGCTGAAGCGACTGCAGCAAGACGCCAGCAACGACATCGTCTTTCTGGCTGCGGACAGCTACCTGCTCTCCATCGCTCCCCGTCTACTGAGCGTCCTGAACGAAGCGGGCATCCCCACCATCTGCAGCGCCGAGCTCTTCGTCCAGCACGGCTGCACAGTCGGTACCATCAGCAGCTACAAACTGCTGGGCAAGATGGCCGCCGACATCATCCACCTCAACCAGCAGGGCATCCCGCTGCAGGATATCGCCCTGAAGTTCGATGCCAACCCCAAGCTGGTGCTGGGTCCCCTCGGTAAACTGCGCCAAAGTGGGCAATAAGAGCGATCGCCCAACCAATCCCTTGATGGAGATCCCGGCGCGGCAGGTGCCGTTCGGGTATGATATCGGCTCCCGGATTCGAGGCGCCACCCATGAGTACCATCGTCTTCTTTGCCGTGCTGCTGGCAGCCCTGCTCCATGCCAGCTGGAATGCCCTTGTCAAAATCGGTGAGGAGCGACTGGTCGGCATTTCGCTGGTCGCCCTCTTCTCCGGGTTGATTGCCGCAGTCGCCCTGCTGCCAATGGGGTTGCCATCACAGGCTGAACTGCCCTGGCTAGGCCTCTCGATTTTGCTCCACACCGGTTACTGCCTCTTTCTCAGTCATGCCTACAATCAGGGCGACTTTGGCCAGATCTATCCGCTCGCCCGCGGCAGCGCCCCGCTGCTCGCCATGGTGTTAAGTGCCATGCTGCTCGGCGACTATCCGGGCTACGGCGGTATCGTCGGCGCCTGCGTGCTGATCATGGGAGTCTTGCTGATGGCCTGGCGAGGGGGACAGCAACGCCTTGGCAGCAAAGCGGTTCGGGCGGCACTGATCACCGCCATGTTCACGGCGACTTATACCCTCTCGGATGGCGCCGGCGCACGTGCTGGTGGCGAACCGGTACGCTATACCCTCTGGTTGTTCGCCTGTACAGGTCTGGTGATGTTGCTGGTACTGATCGTCCACCAGAAGCGCAACACCTGGCGCCAAATCCGCCGGCATGCAGCAGCAGGCGCGACAGGAGGAGCCATGTCCCTGATCGCCTACGGTATCGTCATCTGGGCCATGACCCAGGCTCCCATCGGCGTGGTTGCCGCCCTGCGCGAAAGCAGCGTGTTGTTTGCCATGCTGCTCTCGGTCTGGCTGCTGAAAGAACCGCTGGGGCGAGCCCGCCTGACTGCAGCCGCCATTATTACCGGTGGCGTGCTGCTGACTCGCCTCGGATAAGAGAATCAATTTTCATTTGCTTTTAAATCTGTCGACAAACTATGCGTTTATCTATTCGCGGATATCGAGCAAAAAATAGATGTGCCACAATCGTAAATTATTACATCCGCAACGTATTAATTAACTGGCATTGCTATTTCGATATGATTGAGAACCATATGGCTAACTTACCAATTCGATGCCGTTAATGATAAAATTGCGTCCATTCAATGCTTGGCAGCACCACCCCTTCTCTCCATGGCATTCACCATGCAGGTTCGTCAAACAGTGATTTGCGGCCACCAACCGATCTGTGGCTGAACGTTTGTGCCTGTCGCACCGCGACAGGCTGATGCACTCCGGATAATTAATTTATCCAGCTTGATATGTTTAATTTTTGATTATTTAAAATGCTGCACCAGCAGGGAGTTTTATATGTCAGCAAAAAAGCTGAAATTGGGTGCCTTTATATTGATGATACTCACATCGGTATTTGGCGTTACTAATATCGGGATCGGTTTCTACCGCATGGGATATGCCGCCATTCCGATGTTCGTGGTCGGCGGTCTGTTCTTTTTCATCCCCTTTATCTTGATGATGATTGAGTTCGGTACCGGTTTTCGCAAAGAGGCTGGCGGCATCTTTACCTGGATGCGCCACTCGGTCTCGACCCGTTACGCCTTTATCGGGCTGACCATGTGGTTCGCCTCCTACGTCATCTGGATGTTCGGCAAGGCACTCTCCATGTGGGTGCCCCTCTCCTTCATGCTGTTTGGCCGCGATATCACCGTTATCCCGGTCACTCTGGGCACCGGCATCGACTTTGGCCCCTTCATTCTGGGCGTCGTTGCCATTGCGCTGGTGGCCATCGTGACCAAGCTCATCACCTTTGGTAGCGCCCGTTTTGCCAAGGTAGCAGCCATCGGCGGCCTCTCAGTCGTAGCCCTCAACGTGCTGTTGCTGGTTGGCGGCGTCCTGACCTTCACCGTGAGCGGCATGACCCTGCAGGAGCCCTTCACCGAGGCATCGCTGACCTCTTCCCCCAATGCCGCCTTCAACGACATCATCCCCTTCCTCGGCTTCATGGTATTCGCCATCTTTGCCTACGGTGGCGTCGAGGCGATGGCCGGTGTGGCTGACGAGCTGGAAGATCCCGAGCGCGATCTCAAGCGTGGCATCTTCCTCTCCGGCGCCTTCATCGTGCTCTGCTACATCATCGGCTTTCTGGCGGTCGGCTCCATCATGCGCTGGAGCGATTTCCCGGCCGAGGGGATCACCTCCCTCTCAGCCCTCTTCATCATCATGCTGGAGCTGGGTCGTCATCTGGGTGGCGAGTGGCTGGGCCAGCTCTTCATGCGCTTTGCCGGCCTTGGCATGTTCCTGAGCTATCTGGGCGCCTTTATCGCCCTCTCCTACGCGCCGCTGCGTCAGTTCATCACCGGCACCCCGAGCTACTTCTGGCCGGAGCGCTTCCAGCGTGAAAACCAGAATGGCGTTCGCGTCGAGGCCCTCAAGGTTCAGGCCTGGGTGGTCTGCATCTTCATCGCTGCCAAATCCATCTTCACCCTGATCAATCCGGAAGGGGCCGCCGCCCTCTATGAACTGATCATCACCATGACCAACGTCGGCATGACCCTGCCCTACATGTTCCTCATCTACGCCTGGTATCGCTATCGTCACAACCCGGCACTGGAGAAGGATCTGATCTTCTTCAAGAGCTCGCGCTCGGTACTGCTGGCTACCATTGTCAGCCTGATCCTGGTGGCATTCGGCAACGTCTTTACCGTGGTCGCCCCCTTTATCTCCGGCGATATCTCGACCGGCGTCTGGACCATCATAGGCCCGGTGCTGTTCGTCATCATCTCCATGCGATTCAAAATCAAGCAGGAAGATGCCCACTGATCGGCCATTTCATCCTGATACCCAGCGGGGCCTTCGGGCCCCGTTTTTTCCTTCAACATCAGCTAAAACAGCCTGTAAAAGACGCAAAAGAGACCTTTTTGGATACTCAAATCATGGTCTAAACAGCTACAACGCAGCAAATTATCAATATCAAGGTGAGAATCATTGTGAAGCGCCAATTCACGACATATAACTTACCGAGATATCCCTGTTTTTTGTCCGGTAGAGCAGATCATGATGATGCGTTCCCTTCTTCCCCTGTTGCTTGGCGCAGTAATGCTGCCGGCCGCTATGGACAGTGCCCACGCCAACCCCTTTTCCGCCAGCAGCAATCACAGCTTTCTGGAGCGAAGGGATATTCCCAACCTCAATTCGGCCGCTTTCGTGGTCGCCAACCACAGAACAGGTGAAGTGCTCTCCGAGCACAACGGCAATCGGGTGATGCCCATCGCCTCTCTCACCAAGCTGATGACCGCGCTGGTGGTGCTGGATGCCAACCAGCGCCTCAATGAAACCCTCACCGTCACCAATGCGGATGTTGATCGTATCAAAGGCACAGGTTCACGGTTGGCCATCGGTTCGAAACTGAGCCGGGCCGAGATGCTCCATATCGCCCTGATGTCGTCGGAGAACCGTGCCGCCTCAGCGCTGGGACGCAACTACCCGGGCGGTCTGCGCGCCTTCGTCGAGGCGATGAATGCCAAGGCTCGCATGCTGGGGATGTGGAACACCCACTATGCAGACAGCACCGGTCTCACCCCGCGCAATGTCTCTACCGCCCAGGACTTGGCCAAGCTTGCGGCAGCCGCCGCTGCCTATCCGCTGATCCGCCAATACTCCACCGACGATCAGAGCTATGTGCGAACCAACAAGAGCCAGCTCCACTATCGCAACTCCAACCGGCTGGTACGCGAGGGGCAGTGGGAGTTTACCCTCTCCAAAACCGGCTATATCCGCGAAGCGGGTCGTTGTCTGGTGCTGGGCACCAGGGTGAACAGCGAGCCGGTGATCATGGTGCTGCTAAACGCCGAAACCACCAACGACCGGGTGGCCGATGCCAAGCGGATCAGGACATGGCTGGAGAGCTCTGGCAGAACAACCCTGGCAGCCAACCAGAGCGCCATGTTGCGCGAGTAATCCATCCTGCAAACTCAAAAAGCGAGGCTACTGCCTCGCTTTTTTCATGCCGGCTATGGCCATCGTAAACGGGGGCCAGATCACACCCCAAGTAACCCTCTCCGCCACCCCGTTACGAAATGTAACCGCTCAATAGTGTGATTCACATTAACGGAATCAATGAGTTGTAAATCAAACACCACACTCTTAGCGTGCGGGCTCACCCCTGTAACCTCGAGCAAGCAATATGCGCATATCCAGTATCGAGTGTGGGCGGGTAATCGCCATATTGGCCGTGATGACCATTCACGTATCCCCTTTCGCTCACCCCTTCGACCCCACGCTGTGGAGTAGCGAGAGCTACCTCTGGCTCAGCGGCATCATCAACCAGCTCTGCCGCTTTGCCGTACCGCTATTTTTTCTCTGTGCCGGCTACTTTCTGCAACCCAAGCTGAGTGCTGGAGCACCGATGAGCGTGGCATGGCGTTACTGCCTCCCCCTGCTCCAGCTCTGGCTGGTCTGGAGCCTCGTCTACCTGCTGGTGCCCTTCAACCCGCTGAGTGCCATCGAGCAGGGTTATCTGAACTCCCTCAACGCACAGTGGCAGTTCCAGCTCGGAGATACAGTCAATCGCTGGCTGGTCGGCGGCATGATCCACCTCTGGTTCCTGCCGGCACTGATCCTGGCGGTCACCCTGCTGGCGTTTTGCCAGTGGCTTGGCAAACCGGGACTCGCCCTCATGCTGGGTGCCGGGCTCTACCTGCTGGCACTGCTCGGTGGTTCCTATGCCAAACCATTACTGGGGGAGGAGTGGGTATTGCTCACCCGCAACGGCCCCTTCTTCTCCCTGCTGTTTGTGGCACTGGGGGCCCGATTGCGCCAGCAGCAGTGGCAACCGTCGGCCCGCAGCGGATGGTGGCTACTGCTGGGAGGACTCGCGCTCTATGGGCTGGAAGCCTGCGTTCTGCGCGCTTTTTCCGGTATCCCGCTGACTCGCCACGATTTTCTGCTCGGTTCCGTACCCTGGGCTGTCGGCCTCTTTGGCCTGTTGCTGGCCCATCCTGACTGGGGCAAGGGGAGCTGGCTCGCCCGTCAATCCCCCAAGGTGCTGGGCCTTTATTGTCTGCACATGATGCTGGTGGTATGGATCTTCACCTTTGGCCCGCAGAACGCTTCCATTTTATGGGAGTTGGTCAAGGTGCCACTGCTGCTGGTCATCTCCCTGCTTGTCTATCGCCTGCTGGCTACCTTGCCTGCGACCCGCTGGTTGCTGCGTACCCAGTAATTTCGTTCTCCGGCCCGCCCCTTGCGGGCCAGTCTCCTCGCACAGCTCGCCATCCCATCACCCGCGTTTATCTTCCACTACACACCTCCATTTTCACCTTGCCATACAAATGAAAATCAATATCATTGGCATCCCGATTTTTCGGGCAAGATACTAATTACAATTAAATCAACAAGTTCAGGCCGTCAGGTCGCACCTTCACGAGTCAAATTGAATATGCAGCACCCTCACTTTCGCAGAACCCTCATCTCGCTGGCACTGTTCGGTACAGCCCTTCATGCCCTGGCTGCCGATGAAACCATGACGGTCGTCGGCAAGCGCAGCCAGCACGAGGAGGTCGCGACGGCGACCCGCACCAGCACGCCGGCAAAACTGGTTCCGCAAGCCATCGACAGCGTCAAGGCAAGCGAGCTGACTGCCTTCGGCCAGCCCACCCTGAGCGAAGCTCTGGCCGGCATTCCCGGGGTCAACGCCAGCGGTGACACCCGCTTCGACGGGGTCAATATCCGTGGCTTCAGCGCCAGCAACGACTTCTATCTCGACGGATTTCGCGATGACATGCAGTACACCCGCGATCTCGGCAATATCGAACGGGTCGAAGTATTGAAAGGGCCGGCAGCCGTGCTCTACGGCCGTGGCAGCACGGGTGGCATAGTGAACCGGGTCAGCAAGACACCGCAAAAGGGACAGGCCTCCAGCGTCACAGCCCGGGTCGGCAGTTTCGACACTCAGCGGCTGGCCGCAGACCTCAATGGTGAAGCGAGCGAGCAGCTGCAACTGCGCCTCAACATGGCGCAGGAGGACAAAGAAAGTTTCCGCAACGGAGTAACCGGCAAACGCACCCTGCTGGCACCGTCAGCCAACTGGGAGATCAGCGACAACCTCAACTGGCTGGTACAGTTCGAGCGCAACGAGCACAACCGCATGCCGGATCGCGGTATCCCCGGCGCCAATGGCCGACCGGCAGATGTGCCACGAGAGTATGTTTACAGCGACACCAGCCGCGACTTCATCAACGATGTGGTGCAGTCGACCCGCTCCCGCCTCTCCTGGGATATCAACGATCAGTGGCAACTGCGCCAGCAGCTCGCTTACACCACCCTCGACAGCCAGTTCGACAACACCTATGTCACCAGCGTGAAAGGGGACAAGGTGACCCGCTCCCGCTGGCAGCAGGATTTGAAGGCCAAAAACCTGATCAGCAACACCGAGGTAGAAGGTCAGCTGCAGAGCGGCCCCGTCGAGCATCGTCTGCTGATCGGTTTGGAGCAGGATTGGCAGGCACGCACGCCCAAGCTCTATCAGAATGCCGCCACCATTGCGCCCGGCAGCCTCTATGACCCGGGCTCGCTGCCCAGCTACAACGGCCCGATGAAGCTCTCCAGCGATGCCAACCACAAGGTGCGTGGCAACGGTATCTATCTGCAGGATCAGCTCAGCTTGGGCGACTGGCATCTGGTGGGCGGGCTGCGTCGCGACGACTTCACCGTCACCAGCCGCCGCAACGACCTCAACAAGGAGGAGACCCTCTCGGTCACCAGCCTGAGTCCGCGCCTCGGCCTGGTATGGAATCCCCTTGAGGAGCATGCGTTCTATGTCTCCTACAGCAAGACCTTTACCCCGGTGGGCGGCGAGCTGATCGGGTTCACTCCGGGAGATCCCAACAATCATCTGGAGCCGCAGCACACCCGTCTCTACGAAGGGGGCGTCAAGAGCGACTGGCTGAATGGCCGGCTGGCGACAACTCTCTCTGTCTACCGGCTGGAGATGTACAACAAACGCAGCAAGGATCCGCTGGATCCCACCAAGGTGATCCTGACCGGATTGCAGCGTACCGACGGTGTCGAGCTGAGCGCCCGCGCCCAGCTGACCGACGAGCTCTATCTGCGTGGCGGTATCGCCATTCAGGATGCCGAGCAGGTCAAGGCGGATGCCGATCTGCAGGGCAAACGGCCGATGAACGTATCCCGCCAGAATGGCCAACTGTTCGCCGGCTACCAGAGCGGCAAACAGGGCTGGTTTGGCGAGGCAGGGATGACAGCGGTGGGCGATCGCTTTGCCGACAACGCCAACACCACAGTGTTGCCCGGCTACGCTCGCTTCGATGCCCGTGCCGGTTACCGCTGGCAGCAGTGGGAAGCCGAGCTGAGCGCGGAGAACCTGACCGACCACGAGTACTTCGTCAGCGCCACCGGCGCCACCCAGATCATGCCGGGAACGCCCCGTCAGCTGATGCTGACCGGCAGCTACCGTTTCTGATCCCTCTAACCGACCATCCTCACTGGCCAGCCCTTGCTGGCCAGTTTTTTTATGAAACACACATGATGAAACGCAAAAGAATTCCCCTTCACAACAACAAATGGGTGCGTCGCCTCCACGCCTGGGCCGGATTTTTCACCCTTACCCTGATGCTGCTCTATGGCATTACCGGGCTCTGGTTGCAGCACAGGGCCGTATTGCCGCTACCCGGCCCCCATACCGTCAAGTCGAGCGAAGAGATAGGGCTGGCCGCACCGCTGGCCAGCCCCGATGAGCTGAAGAGTCTGCTGCAGCAACGCTACGCGGACGGATTCAAGGATGGGCGCGCCATGATCACCCCAGCCCAGCGACTGCCGACACCATCCGGCGAACTGATCCTGCCCGCCCGCTGGGAGATGCGTGGCGTCACCCTCACCCACAGCGTAGCCGCCAGCTATGTCGAGGGCACCCTGCTGGTACGCACTGACCTGCAGCAGGCCAACTTTGCCGCCACCCTCAACCGACTGCATCGCGGCATGGGGACTGGCCTTGGCTGGCAACTGTTTGGCGATCTCGCCGCGCTGGCGCTGCTGCTGCTCGCCCTCACCAGCCTCTTTATGTGGACCAAGCTGCACGGTTCACCCAAAGCCGTCGCCCTGATGCTCTTTGGCGGCGCTTTTGGCACATTGCTATTTGCCCTGTGGGGATAAATATCTTTGCCAGAACAATTTATTACGTTCGAACTGGCAAAATACAGACAGAAAAAAGAAGCTTTCTGGCGGCAAGAAAAGAGAGGGACAAGCGGGCGAGTTAAAAGAGGGGAAAAAAGCTGCTCCCGCCATGCAGAGCGTCGAGAAATAAAAAGCGGAAAAAACAAAAGGCCATCATTGCTGATGGCCTTTTGTCATGAATTTGATGGTGCCCGGGGTCGGACTCGAACCGACACGGTTATTCACCGGCGGATTTTGAATCCGCTGCGTCTACCGATTTCGCCACCCGGGCAACTGCGAGGGATTATACGAATGGCTGGATGCCATGCAAGGTGTTTTTCGATTGAACACTCCTGTTTGTTCATTTATTCAACGCCTTGCCGACACCAGATCAGTTACATAGAATGCCGCCATCCTTTTAATGGAATAAAAACGATGGCCAAGCATAAAAAAGTCCAACAAACCCCCTCCAAGCCTGCGGCAATGCAGTACCCGTCAGCAGGTCTGCTGCGTCGCCTGGGAGCCCTCATCTACGACTATCTGGTCGTCACTTCGCTGCTCGTCATTGCCGGTTTCATCGGTATGGGAGTCGCCAAACTGCTGCTGGTCACCGGCATGGCCAGCGTGCCGGCAGGTGAAGATACTGTCTGGTTGCTGACCCGCCACCCCCTGAGCCTGATCTATACCCTGTGGCTCGCCTTCGTCATCTGCGGTTTCTACACCTGGTTCTGGACTCGCGCCGGCCAGACCATCGGCATGCGGGCCTGGCGGCTGCGCATCCAGAACGAAGATGGCAGCAATATCCGCATCACTCAGGCGCTGATCCGGCTCGCCACCGCCGCCTTCGGCCTTGGCAATCTAATGTGCCTCTTCAACCGCAAAGAGCCGCGTGCTTTCCAGGATATCTGGGCAGAGTGCCGAGTCGTGGTATTGAGCAAACAGGAAAATCTGGAACTGCTGAACAAGTAAACCTTGCTCGACAGGAACGAAAAAGGGCACCGAAAGGTGCCCTTTTTACATTCCAGAACCGCTACTGTTTGCGGCCGAGGATGTAGAGCGATATGCCGCCAAAAAGCAGGCTGGGGGCAATCGCCGCCAGGATCGGAGGAACCGAGTAGACCAGAGTAACAGGGCCAAATACCCGATCACTCACGTAGACCGCAAAGCCGGTCATGATCCCCATCAGCATCCGCGCGCCCATGCTCACCGAGCGCAGCGGGCCAAAGATAAAAGAGGAGGCCAGCAGGATCATCGCCACCACCGAGAGGGGTGCCAGCAACTTGCGCCACATCTCCAGCTTGTAGCGGCCGGCATCTTGCTTGTTGGCATCCAGATAGCCGATGTAGTCGCGCAGGCCAGAGATCGAAAGGTTCTCCGGATCGATACTCACCACCCCAAGCTGCTTGGGCGTCAGTTCTGAGCTCCATTCCATCTGGGCATGCTGTTCGCTCTGCACCCGCGTCGGATCATCAAAGCGGGTAACCTGCACCTGTTTGAGCAGCCAGTGGTGCTGTTCAAACGTCCCCTCCTGCGCCTGAACCACATCGATCATCTTGCGCTCGGGGGTAAAGCGGTAGAGGGTAATACCGGTCAGTGCGCCATCGTTGCGCACCCCGTTGATATTGACGAAGTTGTTGCCATCGCGAGCCCACACCCCGTAGGCAGATACAGTCAACCGCCCTTCGGAGATGGCGCCGGCACGGATATCATCAGCCATTCGCTTGGCGACGGGGGCCACATACTCCCCCATCAGCAACACCAGGATCATCAGCGGGATCGCGGTCTTGAGCGCCGCCATCACGATACTGATCTTGGAGCGACCAGCCGCCTGCATCACCACCAGCTCGGAGC
The DNA here is from genome assembly GCF_000764665.1 of Aeromonas lacus. Classification (GTDB taxonomy): domain Bacteria; phylum Pseudomonadota; class Gammaproteobacteria; order Enterobacterales; family Aeromonadaceae; genus Aeromonas; species Aeromonas lacus. Next base: position 154,252 of record NZ_JRGM01000147.1, read on the forward strand.
TGGTCGCCAGCTGACCCAGACCGATCAGACCGCCCAACAGAGCAGCCAGCGGGAAGAACAGCACCGCCTCTTTCGGCATGGAGAGCAGCACATAGTAGAGGGCATTGATCATGTCGTAGTTGCCCTCACCGACCGAGCGCAGCTGCTCCACGTACTTAATCAGGCCCGCAAGGCCAACCAACGTGATCTCACACAGCAGGATCGACATGAAGATGACCCGGCCGATATATCTGTCGAGAATGCCAAACATCAGCAGAAGTTCCTATGTTGCAGCATCATGCTGATTTTCTGTTGAAATAACGCCCTTTCACCCCGTTCCACCAGCTGGTGCCCTGCAGGTTGAGGGGCAAACCGATGAAAAGCAGGTAACCGAGCGGAACCAGGAACATCCCTGGCCAGTAGGGTAACCGGCCGCTGTCGATGGCCGAGCGGGCGGCACTGAGCAGCAGGAAGTAAGAGAGATAGAGCATGATGGCCGGCAACAACTTGGCATAACGGCCCTGACGGGGATTGACCCGCGCCAGCGGTACCACCAGCAGGGTCAGCACCGGAATGGAAAGCGGTAAAGAGAGGCGCCACTGCAGCTCCGCCATCATGGAGTTGTCCTGAGTGCCGAACAGTTCCATGGTCGGTTTGGCTGCCGCCTTGCGGTTGGAGCGCTCCATCTCCTGCTGGCGAATGATCAGGCCGTACTCGCGAAAATCGGAGACCTGGAACTGCTTGCCGGAGAAGTTGCCCTCGTAGCGGGAACCATCGGTCAGGGTCAGCCACTGCAAACCGTTGGCATCAACCGTCACCACCCCTTCGGATGCCACCACCACAGAGGGAGGATTGTTCCCTTCGGGTCGCTGCAGCACGAAGATTTTGTGCAGTTTGGAGCCGTTATCATTCAAATCCTGGATGTAGGCAACCAGGCGCCCCTTGTCGAGCTCCATGAAACGGCCTGCCTGCAGGAAGGAGATCCCGGGGTCAGCCTTGAACTCGTCGATCACCTGATACTCGCGCTCCTTCGCCTGCGGGGCGATCCAGCCGGTATTGAAGGCGGCGACAGCGGCTGTCAGCAGCGCCAGAAACATGGCATTGCGCATCACGAAACGGTGGCTGAAACCCACCGCATGCATCACCGTCATCTCGCTTTCGGCATAGAGGCGCCCGTGAGCGAACAAGATGGCCAAAAACAGGCTGATTGGCAGCATCAACAGCGCCATGTTGGGCAGGTTGAGCAGCAGCAGGGTGGAGACCAGACGTGTCGGCACCTCGCCCTCGGCAGCGTCGCCAATAATCTGGATAAATTGCTGGCTGACAAAGATAAGCAGCAACACGAATAACACTGCCAGCTGGGTTTTCAGGGTTTCCCTGAACAAATATCGGAAAACGATCACAGTCATTCCCAAGTAAACTTGTGTTTTTAGTCGAATGCCTGAAAAATAGGGCCGTATATTGGATTTTTACCAGTTTAAACTGCGGAGCCAGTGGCTGTTCGCTCCGCCTCTGATACCCCAACAAGCACCGCATTATTCAATAAAAGGTGCCTTTTGTCTTTAGGATGTAGGAGATTCCATGGAGTTCAGTGTAAAGAGTGGCAGTCCAGAGAAGCAACGGAGCGCCTGCGTCGTAGTCGGCGTATTTGAGCCTCGTCGCCTCTCTCCGGTTGCCGAACAACTGGACAAGATCAGCGATGGCTATATCAGTTCGCTGCTGCGCCGTGGCGACCTGGAAGGGAAACCAGGCCAGATGCTGCTGCTGCATCAAGTACCGGGCGTGCTCAGCGAGCGCGTACTGCTGGTCGGATGCGGCAAGGAGCGGGAACTCGACGAACGCCAGTACAAGCAGATCATCAACAAGACCATCACCACCCTGAACGAAACCGGCTCCATGGAAGCGGTCTGCTTCCTGACCGAGCTGCACGTCAAGGGTCGGGATACCTATTGGAAGGTGCGCCAGGCGGTAGAAACCACCAAGGCGGGCCTCTACAGCTTTGATCAGTTCAAGACCAACAAGGCCGAGCCACGTCGCCCGCTGCGCAAGCTGGTATTCAACGTGCCGACGCGTCGGGAACTGACCATTGGTGAAAAAGCCATCGCTCACGGTCTGGCCGTGGCCAAGGGTGTGCGGGTCTGCCGCGACGTGGCGAACATGCCGCCCAACGTCTGCAATCCGGCCTATCTCGCCTCCCAGGCCCGTCGTCTGGCCGATGCCTACGACAACATCACCACCAAGGTGGTGGGTGAGCAGGAGATGGCCGAGCTTGGCATGAACTCCTATCTGGCGGTGGCCCGCGGCTCCGACAACGAAGCCATGATGGCCATCATCGAATACAAGGGTCATCCGGATGCCAAGCCCATCGTGCTGGTCGGCAAGGGGCTGACCTTCGACTCCGGCGGCATCTCCATCAAGCCGGCCGACGGCATGGACGAGATGAAGTACGACATGGGTGGCGCCGCCTCCGTGCTCGGTACCATGCATGCGCTGGCGCTGCTGCAGTTGCCGATCAACGTGGTCGGCGTGCTGGCAGGCTGCGAGAACATGCCGGGTGGCAACGCCTATCGTCCGGGTGACATCCTCACCTCCATGTCCGGCCAGACCATCGAAGTGCTCAACACCGATGCGGAAGGCCGTCTGGTACTGTGCGATGCCCTCACCTATGTGGATCGCTTCGAGCCGGATACCGTGATCGACGTGGCGACCCTGACCGGCGCCTGCGTCATCGCGCTGGGTCACCACACCTCGGGTCTGCTGGCCAACCACAACCCGCTGGCCCATGAGCTGCTCAACGCCTCCGAACAGGCGGGTGATCGCGCCTGGCGTCTGCCGCTGTTTGACGAGTATCAGGAGCAGATCGACAGCCCGTTTGCCGACATGGCCAACATCGGCGGTCGTCCGGCCGGTACCATCACCGCGGCCGCCTTCCTGTCACGCTTCACCAAGAAGTACAACTGGGCCCACCTGGATATCGCCGGGACCGCCTGGAAGAGTGGCAAGGACAAAGGCTCCACCGGTCGTCCGGTGCCACTGCTGACCCAGTTCCTGCTGAACCGGGCTGGCGTGGATATCGAAGAGAAAGAGTAACTCTCCGACCCCTGCCGATGGCTGCATCGGAAGGGTTGGCGTTACCCTGAACCACAAGGAAGAGGCCCGCCTCTTCCTTGTTTCATTCTTGAATCAGTGAGTTGCGAGTGGGGAAACACCCCGCAAGCCTCATGAGGCGGTCAACAGTCCGTCACCGCAAAACGGGATCAACCTGATGAGCCAAGTGACCTTTTACCTGATGAGCGAACAGGATGACGCGCAGGCCTCTGCGGTCGAGCGACTGGCCTGCACTCTGGCTGCCGAGTCGTGGGGCGCGGGCCATATCTACCTGTTGTGCGATGATGAAGCGCAAGCCCTGCGTCTGGACGAGCTGTTGTGGCAACTGCCGCCGGAGCGCTTCGTGCCGCACCAGCTGCAAGGCGAAAGCGGCATGGCCCCGGTGGAGATCGGCTATCAGCCACCGAAACGGCGCTACGCCCGCCTCATCAATCTGGCCACAGCGACACCTTTGTTTGCAGGACACTTCGCTCAAGTGGTAGATTTTGTCCCCACTGATGAAACACAAAAGCAGCAAGCCCGCGAGCGCTACAAGCACTATCGCCAGGCAGGCCATGCCCTCGAGATGAGGGATCAGCCCGTCCTTGCCGCACCGGATCCGGCGCAGCCCTGACTGTGCCGCCTGTGATCCACGACGAATCAACACCAGACTCCATCCATCCAGATTACGGCGAGACCATGGAAAAGACTTTTAATCACAACGCCATCGAACAGGCGCTCTATCAGCACTGGGAAGCCCAGGGTTACTTCAAGCCCCACGGCGACACCAGCAAAGACTCCTTCTGCATCATGATCCCGCCGCCGAACGTCACCGGCAGCCTGCACATGGGTCACGCCTTCCAGCAAACCCTGATGGATACCCTGATCCGCTACAACCGCATGCAGGGCAAGAACACCCTGTGGCAGGCAGGTACCGACCACGCCGGTATCGCCACCCAGATGGTGGTTGAGCGCAAGATCGCGGCAGAAGAGGGCAAGACTCGCCACGATTACGGCCGTGATGCCTTCATCGACAAGATTTGGCAGTGGAAGGAAGAGTCCGGTGGCACCATCACCCGCCAGATGCGCCGTCTGGGCGACTCCGTGGATTGGGAGCGCGAGCGCTTCACCATGGATGAGGGTCTCTCCGCCGCCGTGCAGGAAGTGTTTGTCCGTCTTTACGAAGATGGCCTGATGTACCGCGGCAAGCGTCTGGTGAACTGGGATCCGAAACTCAACACCGCCATCTCAGATCTGGAAGTGGAGAACCGCGAAATCAAGGGTCACATGTGGCACCTGCGTTATCCGCTGGCCAATGGAGCCAAGACCGCCGAAGGCAAGGATTACCTGATCGTCGCCACCACCCGTCCGGAGACCATGCTGGGTGATACCGCCGTGGCAGTGAACCCGGAAGATCCGCGCTACAAGGCGCTGATCGGCCAGCACATCCTGCTGCCGCTGGTGAACCGTCTGATCCCCATCGTTGCCGACGAACACGCCGACATGGAGAAAGGCACCGGTTGCGTGAAGATCACCCCGGCCCACGACTTCAACGATAACGAAGTGGGCAAGCGCCACAGCCTGCCGATGATCAACATCTTCACTCTGGACGCCCATGTGCGTGCCGAGGCCGAAGTGGTCGACACCAACGGCAACCCCTGCAACGCCTACGATGCCGCCCTGCCGGCCGAGTTCGCCGGTCTGGAGCGCTTCGCTGCCCGTAAAGCGATTCTGGCCAAGCTGGAAGAGCTGGGTCTGCTGGACGAGATCAAGGATCACGTACTGCAACAGCCTTACGGCGATCGCGGTGGCGTGCCCATCGAGCCGATGCTGACCGACCAGTGGTACGTGCGCGTGGCGCCCATGGCCAAGACCGCCATCGAGGCGGTGGAAGATGGCCGCATCCAGTTCGTGCCGAAACAGTACGAAAACATGTATTTCTCCTGGATGCGCGACATTCAGGACTGGTGCGTCTCCCGTCAGCTGTGGTGGGGTCACCGCATCCCGGCATGGTATGACGACGCCGGCAATGTCTACGTGGGCCGTGACGAGGCGGAAGTGCGTGCCAAGCACAGCATCCCGTCTGTGACCACCCTGCGTCAGGACGAAGACGTGCTCGACACCTGGTTCAGCTCCGCCCTGTGGACCTTCTCCACCCTGGGCTGGCCGAACAACACCGAAGCGCTCAAGACCTTCCACCCGACCGACGTGCTGATGAGCGGTTTCGACATCATCTTCTTCTGGATTGCCCGGATGATCATGATGACCATGCACTTCATCAAGGACGAAAACGGCCAGCCGCAAGTCCCGTTCAAGACCGTCTACATCACTGGTCTGATCCGTGACGAAGAAGGCCAGAAGATGTCCAAGTCCAAGGGCAACGTGCTGGACCCCCTCGACATGATCGACGGTATCTCGCTGGAAGATCTGCTGGAGAAGCGCACCGGCAACATGATGCAACCGCAGATGGCCGAGAAGATCGCCAAGCGTACCGCCAAGCAGTTCCCGGAAGGGATCGATGCCCACGGCACCGACGCCCTGCGCTTCACTCTGGCAGCGCTGGCCTCTACCGGTCGTGACATCAACTGGGACATGAAGCGCCTGGATGGCTACAACAACTTCTGCAACAAGTTGTGGAACGCCTCCCGCTATGTGCTGATGAACACCGAAGATCAGGATTGTGGCTTCAACGGCGGCGAGATGCAGTTCAGTCTGGCGGATCGCTGGATCCAGTCCCAGCTGCAAGTGGCCATCCGTGACTTCCGTACCGCCCTCGATACCTACCGCTTCGACATCGCCGCTGGCGTGCTGTACGAGTTTATCTGGAACCAGTTCTGTGACTGGTATCTGGAGCTGACCAAGCCGGTACTGACCAAGGGTTCCGAGGCCGAGCAGCGCGCTGCCCGCCATACCCTGGTGACCGTGCTGGAAACCCTGCTGCGTCTGGCACACCCGATCATCCCGTTCATCACCGAGACCATCTGGAAATCGGTGGCTCCGCTGGCTGGCGTACACGCCGACACCATCATGATTCAGGCCTTCCCGGAGTTCGACGCCGCCAAGGTGGACGAAGCCGCGATGGCGGATCAGGAGTGGGTGAAGGAGTTTATCGTCAGCATCCGCAACATCCGCGCCGAGATGAACGTGGCACCGAGCGTGCCCCTCAACGTGCTGCTCCAGTGCGATGCCAAGGATGCCCAGCGCGCCGCTGACAACGAGGCCTTCCTCAAGTCGCTGGCCCGTCTGGAATCCATCCGCGTACTTAGCGAAGGTGAAGTGGCGCCCCTGTCAGTGAAAAAGCTGATCGGTGCGACCGAGCTGATGATCCCGATGGCCGGTCTCATCGACAAGGATGCCGAACTGGCCCGTCTGGCCAAAGAGGTTGCCCGTCTGGTCGGCGAGTGTGGTCGCATCGAAGGCAAGCTCGGCAACGAAGCCTTCGTCGCCAAGGCGCCGGAAGCGGTCATCGCCAAAGAGCGCGAGAAGCTGGAAGATTACCGTCTCCAGCTGACCAAGCTGGAAGCCCAGCAGGCCGAAATCGCCGCGCTGTAAGCACCGCCCCAACCGATACAACAAAGCCCCCCTGCCAAGGGGGCTTTTTCATATCCGCGCTTTCCGCTTCAGCTCACCAGCAGCCAGCCGCAAAAACCGAGATAGAGCAGACCGACCAGCGCCAGCCGTCCGGCGGTCATGGTTCCCTTTCTGAACCCCCACCAGAGCAACCCCACCGCCAGCAACGTCACCAGCGAGGAGGCCATCATGGCGCCATCCAGCAACCAGGGGGTAAAGAGCAAGCAGAACGCCTTGGGGATAGTGCCCTGGATCATCATGGCCCCGGAGATATTGGCCAGCGCCAGCCGGTTCTTGCCCTGCCGCACCCAGATCAGCACGTTCATCAGCTCCGGCATCTCGGTCGCCACCGGACTCAACAGCAGGGCCGCCAGCACCGGCGAGAGGCCAAACAGCTCGCCCATGCTCTCCAGCTGATGGACAAACAGCTGGGCCGCCAGCGCCACCACCACCAACGCAGCCAGCGTCTGCAGCAACACCTTGCCAAGAGGCGGGATCCCGGCATTTGGAGCCAGCTTGAGGGGCTCCGGCAATTCGACTTCGTGGCTGTCAGCCTGTTTCAGCTCGCGCCTTACATAGACGAGGTAGACCAGCAGGAAGAGCGGGGCCAGCCAGCTCTTGCCGGTGAAAGCGACCAGCCCCAGCGCGGTTGCCACCAGAAAGATGCCGATAAACCAGCGCTGATCCCGGCCAATCTCGCGCTGCACCTCGCCATCGATGGCCCGTTCGGTACGCCCCATGCAAAGCAGCAGGGTGAGGCCAACCGCCGCATAGCCGATGGTCGCCAGCACCAGCGGCCCGCCAAGGGCGGCACCGATGCCGATCTCTTGCTGGGCGGTCGTGTTGCCCATCAACAGGGCGGTGAGGGTGACAATGCACTCGGGCAGCGCCGTACCCAGTGCCGCCAGCAGGGAACCGGTGGCGCTTTGCGAGAGTTTGAAGTGGTGGCCGGTCCACTCGATGCCGTTGACGAAGTATTCGCAAGCAAGGTAGATGGTGACCGCAGAGACGAGAAATAACAGCAGGGTAATCAACATAATAGATACCGCCAGGCGAGCAGAATAACCGATGGACCCGACATGGCTCGCCCGGCTGGCGTGCATATCGAGGCCAAAGGTCTTGCAGAGCGATAGTGCCTATCGCCGCCCATGCCATGGATACGAGGATCCAAGAGTGTTGACATGGGCCCGGCCCGGAATGCGGGCGGGTTGCTACTCCCCAATGACTGAGGGGACGTTTTACCAACTCGACCGCCGCCTCACAAGACAAATTAATGATAACTCATTCAATAATTTGTAAGGGAATGTAACCTCGCCAGCCCCCCTCCCCGCCGTCATTGCGCTGTTGGCACACCGATTGCTGTAGGTAGTTCACTATCCACAACAGTTTGGGAAGGATGAACAATGAAACGGTGGATCCAACATTTCTATCAACTGAACCGCCTCAACTGGATGATGGTCTGGTTGTTGCTCTGTTGCAGCATCATTTTGCTGTTTCCGGCCGGACTGATGAAGGGTGCCGTCAGCCAGTGGGCCACGACCCACGCGGCCTGGCTGGGAGTCGGTATGCTGATCGCCATCTCCTACTTCTGCAGTCAGGGCTTCCTGATCGCCTGGGAGTGGGCCTGTGACGAGTGGCAAGCACGCCGCCAGCAGGATCAATTGGCCCAGATGATCAGCTTCCTCGATTTCAACGAGAAGGCAGTGCTGCGCGAGTTCGTGCTGCAGCGCAAAAGCGTCATAAACCTGCCGATCACCGAGCCCGCCGTCAAAAACCTGATGGATGCCGGCGTCCTCACTTACGCCTACGGCAAACCGACGCGCGAGAAAGAGGACGAGAACCAGATCCGCGCCCTGATGATTGCCCTGCCCGCCAGACCGCTGCTCACCTACAAGGTGCTGGGGCTGTCGCGTGGCAAGATGAGCGACGAACAGGTGGAGCAGATCATGAACGCCCGACCCAAGTTCGCCCAGAAGGGGTTCCAGCGCTAAGTGCTACCCCAACCGCCAGATACACAAGAGCCGGGCAGTGTCCGGCTCTTGTGTATCTGCACAAACCCGTTTTGCTCTCTCGCCCTTACCCCTTGAGGCTGGAGCAGAAGCTCACATCCGCGACCTTGGTCACCGGATCGAAGCTGTGATAGAGCTCGAAACAGGGTCGATCATCAAATTCGAAACCGGCCGCCACCACCTCACCGATATGCTGCTGCCAGAGCACGGAATATTGGGCCGGGTCGGTCACGGTGAAACGTGACTGGCCATAACGGCCACCCGCCAGCTGCTGGATCTCCACATTGCCACTGCCTTTGGTACCCGCCGGAACGGTGACGCAGATATCGGTGCGGCACTGCTGGGGTGCGGTGATTTCGGGGTTGTCGTGGTAGATAAAGATCCACTCCCCCTCGGCCAGCCCCTGCTCGGCCGACCACTGGTAGAGCTGATCACATACCGGCTCATAACCAGTGCCATAAGGGCCGGTCACCCGGATATAGGCCAGGGTGCGCGGTGCCATCTGTTCGGTTTTCATCGGTTGCCTCCTTTCATGGGAACGGCTTTCAGCATAACCAGCCTCGCGGGCGGCCGCGTGTCCATTCTTGCTCAGTTGCAGCAGTGAGGGTTGCTGGCGCAGCGCCCCCGGCGTCATGGCAAACTGCTTGCGAAACGCCTTGGCAAAGGCCTGCGAGCTGGCAAAACCGGCCGAGAAGGCAATCTCGGTCACCGGGTCGCGGCTGTAGCAAAGAGAGCGAGCCGCCCGCTCCAGCCGCAGGCGGCGCTGCATCTCGGCAGGCGTCTCGCCGGTGACGGCGGTAAAGACCCGATGAAAGTGATAGCTGGAGAGTGAGGCGAGACTGGCCGCCTCACTGAGGCAGAGCTCGGGATTCTGCTCCAGCGCCCGGATCACCGGGCGCAATCTGGCCTGATAATCGACCATGCTGTTAGCGACTGGCGCCCCCCGCGACTCTGGCCATATAGAACACATCCACATAGCGCCCTTGGCGGAAGGCATAGTCGTGGGCCCGCCCCTCCTCCACAAAGCCGAACTTACGATAGAGCGCCAGCGCCGCTTCGTTATCGACGAAAACCGTCAATTCAATCCGGTGCAGGTTGAGCCAGTTATCTGCCAGATCCAGCGCCGCAGCCATCAGGGCAGAACCAACCCCCTTGCCAGCCCAGTCATCACGCACTCCCATTCCAATACTGGCCACATGCTTGCGTCTGGGTTTGGGCTCGGTCAATAACCCGATAGAGCCTACCAGCAGACCCTCTACCTCGGCAACAAGCGCTACCGCACCGCTCTGCTCCAGCCGCTGTTGCCACACACCCAGCGCGGGATAGGGCAGTTGCAAGGTGCCCGCCTGGGCATTGGGCATGGCGTGAAGATCCCGCAAGGCGGGGGCATCGGCGGGTTCGGCATGACGGATGGTAATCGGCATATGAGGCTCCTTCTCGAAACGTCAATCATGCAATATCCGGCTGATTTGCACATCCCCCAAGCCCACTTATTCGCCGGGCCGTGGCTGAGGTACGACACCAGTTTTTTATCGCCTGCTGGCCAGCCAGCTCAGCGCTTTCGCCTCGTGCTCTTTCACAAAGTCGTTCTTGCCCTCGCAATAGCGCTCGATCCGGTTCTCACACTGCGCTGCAACCGTCTCTTTCAGGGCGGCATACTCCCGGCAGATGGCAGGATGAGCCCTGAGATAATCACGAAAGGCCAGATGACGAACGACATGGGGATCCCCCTGCAAGAAGGCATGGATCTGATGTGTCCTCTCATCGCCGCCCTTGCGAAAATAGCGACGCCGCGAGATGCCGCACTCCCCCATCGCTTCATACCCCATTACTTCCAACAGACCGTTTTGCAGGTCTAGCCGCTCCAGCGAGGAGACCTCCAGCAGGATATCTATGATGGGCTTGGCCGCCAGTCCGCTGACCGAGGTGCTGCCGATATGGTGCACTGCGAGCAGAAAGTCATCCAGCAGGCTGCGCAGTTGTTCTGCTTCTGTCTGGAAGAGGGCTGGCCATTGGGGACGGTAGGGAACAACTTCGACTTTCACGGCATCAGCTCCTTGGGGATACGTGGCATCAAGCCATTGGCAATGGGGCAAACTGGCTGGATTTGACGGCAACACATAACAAAAACGGAGCCGAGGCTCCGTTTTTCACTTCTGTATCAATCACGGACAGAACGCGCTTCGCGCTCTTGCCGCTCCCTTGCCAACAGGCGTTTGTACCACCAGCTACTGCGACGACGTTGTGCATTGGAAGAGCGACGAGCCATTTCTTAGGTTCCAGCCATGAGAAGAAGGAGCAGCATTATGCGACAGGGATCACGCCCTTGTCTTTAGCTGGATCAAGAAAAGGGTCACTGACCAACCGAAATCGTTTTTTGTTGTCGATCATCGCGGGTCGCCGGCAATACGGTCACCGCCGAACGCCAGACCAGCGGGCCATTGCTCTCCAGATCGTTCTGCGGGCCACACTCCAGCCAGATATCCCCCTGCAGAATACGGGCGCCCTGCGAGTACTTCTGATCCTGAAACCAGCAGACCCGCTCCGGCAGGGAGCCGAGCGGCAATACCAGCTGGGTACTGCTCCCCTCGCCAGCAACCTTGGTATCGGTAGCTGCATGAACGGGTAACAACCAGCAGGATGCCAGCAGCCAAAGAACTCGATTTTTCATGGACTCTTCCTTTACTTCGGTGAGCTCAGCCAATAGGGAGCGACCATACCGCGTGTTTACTTTACCGGCAAATGCAAGGCCGACTGGTATTCCGGAACCAATATGGTAGCCTGCCTGCGCCCGCTGACTATCTCTTGTCGTCAGCCGTCAAATTCCGGTGACTTTGTCCGTTCAAGACAAAATATAACCTTATTTATCAAATCGTTATTTGGATATTATCCCAATGCGTATCATGCCGTTGCTCAAGGCGGCCTGCCTGAGCCTGATGTTGTCCGCCTGTGTTGCCCCTCTGCTGATGATGAGCCCCACCAGCCAGTTGATGTGGGCCCTGCTCAAGCCACTGGTCGGCTTCGATCCCAATGAGGCGAACCTGTTCGAACAGCCTCTCGTCAAGGATCGGATGACTGCCATCCTTGGCCCCAACTACGACACCACCATGCAGCTGCTCAAAACTGCCAACAAGCTGCAGCAGGAGGGGCCGCTCTTCTACGTGCTCTCCGAGTATGCCCCGGTGCCCGACATCGCCAAACAGGCGGGTATGGTCTGGAACTCGCAGACCAACCAGATGTCCGTGCTGCTGCAAAAAGGGGATGGCACCACCCAGACCTTCGGCGAGAATCTGGCGGGCACCACTCCAGTCTGGCCAACCGCCATGCAGAGCTGGCAGGCTGCGGCTACCCCCCTTGCCACCACCGGCAACGCGCTGACGGGTAACAGTGCCAGCTCGAGTGCCGCCGCCCCTTTCTCGCTGGGCGGTGCGATCGGCAACGCCACCCGCAGCGTCACCGACTCCCTGACCAATAGCGCCACGCAGGCGATCAGCGGCACCACCAGCAAGCTGACCGGACAAGCCACCCAGGCCGCTACCACTGGCGTAACCGGTGCAGCCAAGAGTGCCACGACCGCGGTCGCTCCGGCCAAACAAGCTGTCGCCAGCACCACCGCGACCGTTCAGGAAACCAAAGCTGCGCTAGCCCAAACCAGTCAGGCTGCGAGCAGTACAGCGGCCACCACAGCACCAGCAGCCACCAAAGCCGCGGTCGAGCCCGCCAAACAGGCGGTCAGCAGCGCTGTCGCTACCGCAGCACCAGCAGCAACCAAGGCCGCCGTTGAACCCGCCAAACAGGCAGTCAGCAACGCAGTCGCGACCGCAGCACCGGCAGCAACCAAGGCCGCCGTTGAACCCGCCAAACAGGCAGTCAGCAGCGCTGTCGCGACCGCAGCACCAGCAGCAACCAAGGCCGCCGTGGAGGCCCTCAGCAGCGCTGTCGCGACCACAGCACCAGCAGCAACCAAGGCCGCCGTGGAGCCCGTCAAACAGGCCGTCAGCAGCGCAGCTGCTACCGCCACGCAGCAGGTGAGTGCCGCCAGCCATACGGCGGGCGAGAGCGTAGCCGATGCCGCCAAAGAGGCAGAGGCCAAAGCCCGCGCCAAGGCAGAAGCCGAAATGGAAGCCCTGCTCAAGTAATGCCACAGGCCACCGCAAGGTGGCCTGTTACTTTCCGCCATACCGGGTGGCAATATCGTGCAATCTGATCATGAAGTTGTGGCAAAGGCCACATAGACTGTTAGTTAATCACGGTCTTATCCGCACAAGGAGTGTGTCATGCGTCGTCTGCTCTCTGCTCTGCTCGGTTTTGCCCTGCTTGTCGCGCTCCCTGCCCATGCCTTCATCTACTACTCGGAGCAGAACATGCCCCTCAACGGGCAGGACAAAAATGGCCAACCGGTGGGGATGGCTGTCGAACTCCTTCGTCTCATCTGGCGCGAGCTGGGCGAACCTGTTCAGCCGATCCATTTTCTGCCCTGGGCACGGGGCTGGTATCTGCTGACCCAGCAGCCGGAGGCCGTTCTTTTCACCACGGCTCACACCAAAGAACGGGCTCCCCACTTTCTCTGGGTCTGCCCCATCAGCTACTCCCGGGTGGCGCTGATCGGCCGCAAGAAGGATACCCCCAAAGTGACCGGCAAGGCGGATCTCGCCAAGCTACAGATCGGGGTGATGCAGGCAGATGTAGGTGAGCAGCTGCTGCTCAACCGGGGAGTCAGCCCGCTCAATCTGATGTCAGTGGAACGGATGGATCAGGTGGTGCGCCAGCTCATCATGGCCCGCACCGATCTGGTGGCCGGCAACGAGGTGATGCTGTTTCACCAGCTGCAAGAGCTGGGCTTCAAACCCGATGATTTCGTTACCGTGGCGGTACTGGAAGAGCAGGACAACTGCTTTGCCTTCAACCCGCAAGCGGACAAAAACGAGGTTGCCAGAATCCAGCAGGCGCTCGACAAGGTCAGGCAAGGGGACGAGTTCAAGCGGCTGATCGCCCGCTATGAACACCTTAACCCCCCGCACAGCGCCGACAGCCAGCCTACCCACATCGAATAGCCCCGCAGCCCGCCACCTGGCGGGCTCTTTATTTCCTGTTACCCCCCTTCGCTGACAGCCACCGGCGCCGTAATGAGGTGATTGAGGAAGAAGCGGAACAACTCGGCCCGCGAGCGCAGATGCAGCTTGGCATAGAGGTGCTTGCGATGATTCTTCACCGTGCCGCTGCCGATGCCGAGCGCACCGGCAATGGCCTCGGTATCCAGCCCCTGCAACAGCAATCCCGCCACCTGACGCTCGCGGCGGGTGAGGCTTGCGCCCCCCACGCTGGCGATGGCCTGCTTCACCGTCGCCTTGAGATCGGCGCCACCCGGCAGTGCCGGACTCTGTGCCAGCAGCGAGCCCTCTTCCCGCCAGTGCTGGCGGCACAGCGAATGCACCAGTGGAAACAGCGCTGCCAGCCGGGCCAGCTCATCACGGCTGAGGGTGCTGCGCTTGTCGAGCCGCCCCAAAAACAGCATCAGGGTGAGGCCGTCGCGTACCGGCAGGATCAGCCCCACCTCCTCCTGCCAGCCGGTGGCCTGATAGAAGTGGTGGCGATACTCGGGATCTAGCCGCCCTTGGGAGACCTGCGCCAGAGTCCAGACCCCGGCCTCCAGACCCTGTTCCAGCGCCTGCATAAAGGGATCCTGGCTGAAGTGGCGGGTGAGGTAGCGATCGAACAGCAGCGCCCGCTGGTGGTGCAGGTTGTCGTAGAGGTAGACGGGGCGCTGTCCCACCCCGAGCAGCAGGGCACAGTCAAACGCCACCTGCTGCTGGATGAGGCGCACCAGCGCCGCCGGAAAGGCACTGCCGTGCAGGGCATCGACCACCTCGGTCATGCTGCGGGTCATGGCATCTGTGGCAAGAGTCTGGATCATGGGTGCTGGTTCATGGCGATGGCTTCCGGATGGCGGGCTGGCTCCCCGCAATGATCGTGCGATGGTCACACGATGGCCGGATGCTAGCACGAGAGTGGCAAAACTGTCCCCTGGGGGACATATTCGGCGCAGGCCAGAGCGGCGAGGATGTGGGCTTTTCCCCTTGCTGTTGGAGAACCCATGATCAACCCCCACCTGCTCGATGAGCTGACCCGACGCGGCCTGGTGGCCCAGAATTCCGACCCGGCGGCGCTGGCCGACCATCTTGCCACCCCGCGCACAGTCTACTGCGGGTTCGATCCCACTGCCGGCAGCCTGCATATCGGCCATCTGGTGCCGCTGCTGATGCTGCGCCGTTTTCAGCTGGCGGGCCACACCCCGGTGGCGCTGGTGGGCGGTGCCACCGGCCTTATCGGCGATCCCAGCTTCAAGGCGACCGAGCGCAACCTCAACAGCACCGAGACGGTGCAGGGCTGGGTAGCCAGCCTGTCGGCCCAGATAAGAGCGCTGCTGCCAGCGAGCGAAGGGCTGGCGGCACCGCAACTGGTCAACAACGCCGACTGGATGGGGCAGATGTCCGCTCTCGATTTTCTGCGCGACATCGGCAAGCACTTCTCGGTCAACGCCATGCTGGCGCGGGAGTCGGTGCGCCAGCGGCTGGCTCGTCCGGATCAGGGCATCTCGTTCACCGAGTTCTCCTACGCCCTGCTGCAATCCTACGACTTTGCGGTGCTGCACCAGCGACTCGGCTGCACCCTGCAGATTGGCGGCAACGACCAGTGGGGCAATATCACCAGTGGCATGGATCTCACCCGCCGCCTTCATCAGGCGCAGGTGCACGGCATGACCCTGCCCCTTATCACCAAGGCGGACGGCACCAAGTTCGGCAAGACCGAAGGGGGCGCAATCTGGCTGGATCCTGCGCTCACCTCACCCTACGCCTTCTACCAGTTCTGGCTCGGCACCGCGGATGAGGATGTCTACCGCTTCCTGCGCTACTACAGCTTTATGCCACTGGCCGAGATTGATGCGCTGGAGGCAGAGGATGCCACGCGGCAAGGACGCAAACTGGCCCAGCAGGTGCTGGCCGACGAGCTGACCGAGCTGGTGCACGGCAAGGGGGCGCTGGCGGCGGTGCAGCGCATCAGCGAATTGCTGTTCAGCGGCGAGGTGGCCCGCCTCGGCGAGAGCGATCTCGCCCAGCTGGCGCAGGATGGCATGCCGAGCTGCCGTATCGAGGGGGAAACAGATCTGGTAACCCTGCTGGTGGAGAGCGGTCTGGCCAACTCGAAGCGCATCGCCCGCGAGCTGCTGTCGGCGGGGGCCATCAGCCTCAACGGCGAGATCCGTCAGGATGAGCAACTGACGGCGGCCGACCGGCTGTTCGGCCGCTACCTGCTGCTGCGCCGGGGTAAGAAACAGTACCGGCTGGTGATGTGGCAGTGATCCCCGTTTGGCCGGGGAGGCATCACAAGGGCGCCTCCCCGCCTCAACCGCTGGCCAGGGATGGCCACAATCTCTTTTGAATCCCAACTTGCGATCCCCCTCACAGCCCGTTTCTCAATCAGCCACCATACTGGCACCGGCGAACATGGAGTCCGCCCCACCTCACAACCCCTTACAAATAGACAAGGATGCTGATGATGAAGAGATGGCTTCTGGTGCTGCTCTGCACCCTGCCCATGCTGGCGCACGCCAGCGGATATACCCAGACCCGCTACCCCATAGTGCTGGTGCACGGCCTGTTCGGCTTCGACAAGCTGCTCGGGGTCGACTACTTCTACGGCATTCCGCAAGCCCTCAGCCGCGATGGCGCCAAGGTCTACGTGGCTCAGGTATCGGCTACCGCCAGCTCCGAGCAGCGGGGGGAGCAGCTGCTCGCCCAGATCGAACTGCTGCTGGCCGCCACCGGCGCCGAGAAGGTCAATCTGATCGGCCACTCCCACGGCGGCCCCACCATTCGTTATGTCGCCTCGGTCGCCCCCGAGCTGGTCGCTTCGGCCACCAGCGTGGGCGGGGTGAACTACGGCTCTGACATCGCCGATCTGGTGCGCGCCAATGCGGCGCCCGACTCAGCCGCCGAGAAGCTGGCGGCCGCAGCTGCCCATGCGCTCTCCGGTGTCATCTCTCTCCTCTCGGGGGGAAGTCAGCTGCCGCAGGATCCGGTCGCCGCGCTCGATGCCCTCACCAGCAAGGGAGCCAACCAGTTCAACCAGCGCTATCCGGAAGGGCTGCCCAGCCAGTATTGCGGCGAGGGCCCGATGCAGGCGGCCAACGGCGTCTACTACTTCTCCTGGAGCGGGCGCGGCAACATGACCAATATTCTGGACCCGGTGGATCCGGCGCTGGCGCTGACCGGCACCTTCTTCAAGGAGCCCAATGACGGGCTGGTTGGCGTCTGCAGCAGCCACCTCGGCAAGGTGATCGGCACCGACTACCGGATGAACCATCTGGATGAGGTGAACCAGTCCTTCGGCATCCACCACCTGTTTGAAACCGACCCGGTCACCCTCTATCGCGACCATGCCCACCGCCTCAAGGAGCTGGGACTATGAGGGTCGTCACCCTGCTCGCCGTCCTCTGCGCCATCGCCCTGCTGATCGGCGGCGTGCTGCTCTGGTCGGCGGCACCGACTGCGCAGGTGGCTCGCCAGCAAGGCGTACCTGCCGCCAGCAACCATCACCACGATCCCGTGCAAGAGGCTGCCGATGAGCTGCAGGAGCGCTATCGCACCTTTATCTCGGCCCAGAGCAGCCTGACTGTGCCCACCGATATCACCCTCGCCAGCCTGCAAATCCTCTTCGACGAGCGGGAGCAACTGCGCCAGCAGAGCTTCACCCCGACTGAACAGGAGCTGCTGTTTGCCGAAGATAGGTTAATGGAGCAGTGGACCCTGCGCCGCAAGGCGCTGGCGGAGGCAAAGGATGGCGACAAGCAGATGCTGGCCAACGAGCTGGAGCTCTGGCTGGCGGCGCAGCCCCAGTGGTTTCAGGAGGCCGAAGCCAACGGCCGCCTGCTGGGCGAGCTGCAGGCGCTGGAGCAGATGGAGCCAGCCAGACGGGATGCCCTGTTGCTTGAGAAGGCGGGGCCGGAAGCGGTGGATAGGATGCATCAGCTCGAACAGGATCGGCAGGGATTCAAGGAGCAGCTCAATGGCTATCTGGCCGAGCTGGGGCAGTTACCCGCCACCGCCAGAACCGAACAGCAGCAGGAGCTGCTGGCCCGCTGGTTCGAGCCACAGCAGTGGCGCCGGGTCGAAGCGCTCACCCGGATGAAGCTGGGGGAACAGTAAACCAATGACAAGGGGCCCGCGATGGGCCCCTTGTTGTGGTGCGCTTATTGCGGCTTGTTGGTCGCCGGCAGCGGCTGCCAGGTGAGGCGAGTCACCTGATTGCCCTGCACCTCGCACTTGAGGCTCAGCTCCTGCCAACCCTTCTCCTGACGCAAGGAGACATCGCCCGCGATCCCCTGTTCGCCAATCTTCAGCTTCTCCTGCTCGAAGATCACCTTGTCGCCACCAGCCAGCTCCATCAGCTTGCCGTTGCAGAGCCAGTGGGCGAGCTCCGCCCCCTTGAGCTTGACGCTGCCCTTGGCGGCCTTCTGTTCGACAGCACCGGGGGCAAAGAGCTTGCTCAGCTCGGCGGCCCGTTTGGTGAGCCACTCCTGACGCTGCTGCATGCTCATCTTGCTGACGAACTCGGCAGGTTGCCCCTTTTCGTCCAGCCACCGGGTCAGCTTGCCACTGTCGTCAAAGGCGAACTGGGCAGCGGGCTCTTTCACCCCGAACAGCTTGCCGCCCTTGAAGTAGTAGCGGCTCTCCCCCTCCAGCTTGCCCAGCTCATTCATAATGGGCACGGCGATGATGACGGGGGTGCCATCGACCCAGGCCTTGATGTCGACGCCGTCGTGGCTGAAGAGACGGGTATCGAGGGCACTGGCGGCCCCCTTTTCCATCAGGGAGAACTGTTCGGCAAGAGTTGCCGCCAGAGACGGCAGGGAGCAGAGCCCCAGCCCCAAGCCGAGGCTCAGAGCGATCACGGTATTGCGCATATGTGTCCTGTGTGTTGGCCGAAAGGCCCGGGTTAACTCTCTATCAACCAGGCCCGCAGCCCCTCCCGGTGAGTCTCGCTCAGAGGGATGGATTGCCGTGCCCGATAGTCAAAATGGATCAGGGTCGTCTCGCCGGTGACGGCCAGCTCCCCCTGCTGCCAGGCTTCCTGCCAGATGGTGAAGGAGCTGCTGCCGATGCGGCGCACACCGGTCTTGATGGTGACCGGCTGGCCGTAGAACAGCTCCCGTTTGAACTGCACCGTATAGCCCGCGATGATCAGGTGCCAGTCATGCACATCCAGCTCGGGCGAAAAGATCCGGAACAGGGGATCCCGCGCTGACTCAAACCAGACCGCCGGCACCGTATTGTTGATGTGACCGAGGGCATCAGTCTCCTGAAAGCGGGGTTGGATCTGCATTTCCAGCATGGCGGGTGACTCCTTGTCGTTGAACCGCGCTCAGGCTAACGCGCCCCGCATCAGGACTCAAGCTCCCCGCCATCGCCCTGTGCCTGACCAACCAGCTCGGGTCGCAGCCAGGCGCTGCGAAAATCGAACCAGCCGAGCGCCGTCATCCGCACCCCGTGCACGCCGGTACGGCTCTCCAGCTCAAGCCAGTGGTGAAACAGCGGCACAAACCAGCCCTGCTGCTGCACCCGGGCCATCAGGGCACGCGGGCCGGGTTCGGAGCTGCTGGCGCGCCACTGCGTCAACCCCTGCCACAACGGCAGCTGACTGGCCCACACCCGGCGCAGCAGCGGAGTGCCCAGCAACCAGCCGTAGGGGGCAAAGGGCCCCTCATGCTCAAGGTTGAGAGTACCAAGCCAGAGATCCACATCCTCATCCTCACCACTCACCCAGCGGCCGTAATCAAGGGTGCGCACCTCCAGCTCAATTCCCTGCGACCCTA
Organism: Aeromonas lacus; assembly: GCF_000764665.1. Lineage (GTDB taxonomy): Bacteria > Pseudomonadota > Gammaproteobacteria > Enterobacterales > Aeromonadaceae > Aeromonas > Aeromonas lacus. Next base: position 173,770 of record NZ_JRGM01000147.1, read on the forward strand.
GCAGATCGGCCATGGCGCCGGCACACTCGTTGAACTCGATATGCTGGTTGAAGCAGGCGAGCACCAGCCGCTGTGGCAGGCTCTGTGGCCGGGGCTGCGGCGGTGGCAGCGTCTCACGCCAGTGGGGCAGCATGCCGAGGGCGCTGGTCCAGCCCCGTTGCAGCTCGGGGGCAACCCGTCCCATCAGGGCTACCGGACTGAGCAGCTGAATGATCCAGTAGCGCAGCGCAGGATCCTGCAAGGCGCAGGAGCGCTCATCCTGCAGCAGGAAGTAGCAACCCGATTCGAGCTCCGACTCGCCGCGCATGGAGCCAAGCTCCGGGCTGTCGCGACCCAGCTGCAGGTGGCTCTCCAACCGCTCCGCCAGCTCCGGCAGCATCCAGATGTCGATCTCGTCGAGCAGAGCGCGCAGACCGAAGTAGTCGTCAAAAGCGGCGAGGCGCAGTTGAAGCGGGTCGTTGGCGATCACCCGATAGGGGCCGGTGCCCACCGGTTGCAGGGCAAAGCCCGCCTCCCCCTTGAGCTCACGCGGCAAAATGGCCGCCACCGGCTCGGCCAGCAGGTCGGGCAGCAGAGGATCCGGGCTGTCGAGATAGAGATCCAGGGTACGCGGCCAGGGGCTCTCCAGACGTGCCAGATGGGCGAACAGCGGGCGATCCCGCAAGGCCAGCAGACTCTCCATCACATCCTCCACCACCAGCTCGCGACCGTGGTGAAAGCGCACCGCCGGGCGCAGGTAGAAACGCCAGTGGCAGAGGCCGACCTGCTCCCAGTGGTGAGCCAGATCGCCCTCGATTTCCCCATTTTCCTCATTTCGCCGGGTGAGGCCGTTGAAGATCTGGCGACTGAGATGCACTTCAGAGCGACGCATCGGGCCGGTGGGCAGCAACTGCGGCAGTGGCCGGTAGTAGGGCACTCGCAGGATCTGGCGTCCCTCGCGGGTGGCCTGACCCAGCTGCTCGATCAGCAGCGGGGTGAGCAGATCGAGGCGATCCTCCGCCAGCCGCACCGCCTGCGCCAGCTGGCCCTGACTGAGCAGATCCCGCAAGCGGCGCCGGGTCAGGCTCTCCTGACTGTCGAGCAGGGTGAGCCTGGAACGCCGACCCCGCCCAGCTTCCGCCGTCCAGTTGAGCCAGCCCTGATCCTGCATACGGCGCAACAACAGGCGAGCATTGCGCGGGGTGCAGCAGAGCAGCTCCGCCACCTCGGCGAGACTGATCTCCCGCTCGTCGCTGCCAAGCAGCTGGGCGAGTCGTTGAAATTGCTGATAGAGGCGACCGGTCGGCATAAAAGAGGAAATCCTGTTGCTGTAAGTCATCAGTTTTTACTTCCGCATTTTAACTCAATACTGACGATGACGCTGAGCAACATCATAAGGAGTCTCATCATGAGCCATCACATCGAGCCAAAACCGAACCGGATCCAGCAGATCCTGCGCCGTTACTTCAAGCGGATCCTGCCACGCCCGCTGCCGTTTATCGAAGATCCCATGCAGCAGCTCAACCGCCTGATGCAGTGGGATATGAACCAGATCGATGACAAGGAGTATCGCCGCCGCCTCTGAGTGCGAGCCGTGCCAGCCACTCGGGACGGGCATCCCCTGCGGGAGCAATTGCTTTGCCGGATCTTGCTGTTTACATCGGCCACGGGCCTGATAGATTGGACGTCTATCCATCTATAAATGCCATAAGCAACATCCAACAAGGAGTGTGTGATGAAAGATGCGACCCTGGCCCTGCACCACGGCTTTTCCAACGACCCCACCACCAAGGCGGTCGCCGTGCCCATCTACCAGACGGTGGCCTACGAGTTCGACAGCGCCCAACACGGGGCGGATCTGTTCAATCTGGCGGTGCCGGGCAACATCTACACCCGCATCATGAACCCCACCAACGATGTGCTGGAGCAGCGGATGGCCGCGCTGGAAGGGGGGATCGCCGCGCTGGTGGTCTCGGCAGGTTCCGCCGCCATAACCTACGCCATTCAGGCGCTGACCGCCGCCGGTGACAACATCGTCTCCACGCCCCAGCTCTATGGTGGCACCTACACCCTGTTCGCCCACATGCTGCCGAGTTTCGGGGTCGAGGTGCGCTTCGCCAGGGATGACAGCGCCGAGGCCATCGCCGCCCTGATCGACGACAAGACCAAGGCGGTCTACTGCGAGAGCATCGGCAACCCGGCGGGCAACATCGTCGATCTGGCCGCGCTGGCCAAGGCGGCCCATGCCCGTGGCGTGCCGCTGATTGTCGACAACACGGTCGCCACCCCGGTGCTGTGCAAACCGATCGAGCACGGCGCCGACATCGTCGTCCACAGCCTCACCAAATATGTCGGCGGCCACGGCAACTCGCTGGGTGGCGTCATCGTCGATTCGGGCAAGTTCCCCTGGGCGGATCACGCCGAGCGCTTCCCCCAACTGACCAAACCCGAGCCCTCCTACCACGGGGTGGTCTATACCGAGGCCTTTGGCCCGGCCGCCTTTATCGGGCGGGTACGCACCGTGCCGCTGCGCAATACCGGCGCGGCGCTGGCGCCGATGAACGCCTTCCTGCTGTTGCAGGGGCTGGAGACCCTGAGCCTGCGCATGGAGCGCCACGTCGACAACGCCCTGCGGGTCGCCAACCACCTCAAGCATCACCCCAAGGTGGCCTGGGTCAGCTATGCCGGTCTGCCGGGTCACCCCCACTATCTGCTGGCAGAGAAGTACATGACCGGTCGCCCCTCGGCCATCCTCTCGTTCGGTCTGAAGGATGGTTATGAAGCGGGCGTGCGATTCTACGATGCGCTCAAGATCTTCAAGCGGCTGGTCAATATCGGCGATGCCAAGTCGCTGGCCTGCCACCCCGCCTCCACCACTCATCGCCAGCTGAGCGAGGAGGAGCAGGCCAAGGCTGGCGTAAAACCCGAGATGATCCGGCTGTCGGTCGGGATCGAGGCGATCGAGGACATTCTGGCGGATCTGGATCAGGCGCTGGAGGCCTGAGTCAGTCAACGAGGGAGCGGGCATCAGCCCGCTCTCTTTTTACTGCCGGTGAACCGCCCCCCTCGCCCATTCGTACACCCCATCCTGCCACCGAATCGAGGTCGTTATGATAGTCCTGCACCACCTGAACAAATCCCGCTCCCAACGCATCATCTGGCTGCTTGAAGAGCTGGGCCAGCCCTATGAGATCAAGACGTATCAGCGCGATGCCACCACCTTTCTGGCACCGCCCGAGCTCAAGGCCATCCACCCCCTCGGCAAATCGCCGGTCATCGAGTTTGACGGTCGGGTATTGGCGGAATCGGGCGCCATCACCGAGTACCTGATTGCCCGCTACGCCCCAGATCGGCTGGCACCGGCACCAGATAGCCCGGAGTATCCCGAATACCTGCAGTGGCTTCACTTTGCCGAGAGCTCGGGCATTCTGCCACTGCTGCTCGACATGTTCGTGCGCAAGGATGGCAGCCCGATGCGCTTCCTGCCGGACTACGCCAAGGCGGAGTGTGCCAAGGTGCTGGGCTACCTCAATGAGGTACTGGCGAATCGCCACTATCTGGTGGGGGAGCGCCTCTCCGGCGCCGACATCATGAACTCCTTTCTGGTGGATCTGCTGGCGCAAAGCGGCCAGCTGGCCAACTTCCCGCACCTGCAAGCCTACTGGCAGCGCCTCAATACCCATCCAGCCCGTCAAAAGGCGGTAGAGCTGGAGCGCGAGCTGGATCAGCACCCTTGACCCGAACTACCACCATGCAAAACGCCCCGACTGTCGGGGCGTTTTGTTATGCAGCGAGCGCGGTCTACTTGGTCGCAGGCACCTTGTCCCGACGCGACTTCCACCACCAGCGCAGCCGGATCTGAGAAATGAGCATCCCCGCCAGCATCAGGGCGCAACCGGCAATGGCGCGCTCATCCAGCGTTTCATCCAGCAACAATACGCCACCCACGGCGGCAAAGACAGTCTCCAGACTGAGGATGATGGCGGCGTGGGCCGGATGAGCGCCGCGCTGCCCCACCACCTGCAGGGTATAACCGACCCCGACCGACACCAGCCCGGCATAGAGCAGCGCCTGCCAACCGGCCACTGCGCCGCTTAACGTCGGGGTTTCGATAACAAAAGCAGTGGCGAGGCTGAGCAGGCCGCAGACCACGAACTGCACCCCGGCGAGCTTGATGGGGGCAACCCGGTTGGAGTAGTGATCCACCAGCAGCAGGTGCACGGCCCAGAACAGGGCACCGACCACCTGCAGCAGATCGCCAAAGCCGATGGTGAACTCGTCGGTGACGCTCAACACATAGAGACCGGCCAGCGCGATGATGGCGCCGATCCAGGTATTGAGGCCACTCTTGTGGCGCAGCAGTAGCCCCAGTACTGGCACCAGAATGATGTAGAGCCCGGTGATGAAACCGGCCTTGGCTGCCGTAGTGTAGAGCAGCCCCACCTGTTGCAGGGAGGCGGCACAGAACAGCACCAGCCCGGCCAGCACACCACCGGTCAGCAGCTGGCGATGGTCGCCCGTGACGGCAACAGGTTGTCGGGATTTGAGCCACCAGAGCAGCGGCAGCAGAGAGAGGGCGCCGAGCAGAAAGCGCAGGCCGTTGAAGGTGTATGGCCCCATATGATCCATCCCGAGACGCTGGGCGACAAAGCCCATGCCCCAGATGGTGGCAGCCATCAGCAACATCAGATTGGAACGCATGATGATTCATCCTTAAATCAGCGTTTTGCGGGTTATCTGATCCAAGATACCCGTCTCACCACCCTCTTGTCTTTATGGCAGTGGATGTTTTACCAGCAGGGCGAAGAGCAGTACCAGCAGCATGTTGCCACGCAGGATCCAGATCACCCGGAATTGCTGCTGGATGGAGATCATCGGCGCCCGCCCCAGGCGCAGGGAGCGGCGCCAACGGTAGAAGAGGCGGCTGGGGTAATCGAGCGATCCCACGATCACCAGAAAGAGCAGGGTCTGCATGCCGTGAGCCGGGTGGGCAAAGAGAGCCGCCAGCGAGCCGGCATGTTCGAGCGCCAGCAGACAACCGGTGGCAAAGATGCCGAACAGGGCCAGTGCCGAGACCCCGTCCACCACCAACAGACGGCGCACCCGCACCATGTTGAGCCCGCGGCGGAAAATGAGGTATTCGATGCACAGGGCGAGCAGCAGCAGAATAATGCTGCCGTCATGGAGATGGCAGAGCAGAGAATGATTGAGCATCAGCAAATTCTCACATCCTGCCTTTAGACGAGCCGAACGCCATCATATATGCTGGTCTCACTCGAGCTGAAAAGGATCTCTTCATGCCCCGCGGTACGTCCAGGAATACGTGGTCATTAATCTCCCGCATGCGGTTGGGCCTCCTCCTGCTCTTTATCCCTGTTTTGCTGCTGGGCAGCATCTACTACCTGCATATGGAGCGCACCCTGCGCAACGAGCAGGAACAAAACCTGGTAGCCCGCAATACCCAATATCTGCACACCCTGCTCGAACCCTATCTGGAGACGCTCAAACGCCAGTTTACGCTGATTTACCAGCAGGTAAATTATCAGGACTTCATTGAGCCGACCATTCGCAATGGCGAGCACTATCTGCAGTCGTGGCGGGCCTATCACAAGGTGATGGAGCTCGACTATGTCTATGTCGGCACCGAGTATCGCAAGATGCTGATCCACCCGGCATGGCAGGCTGACGAAAGGTTCGATCCCCGGGTTCGCCCCTGGTACAAACTGGCGGCCAGCCATCCCGGCCAGATTGTCTTTACCGATCCCTACTACGACTACGCCCTCGGCACCCTCACCATGGCGCTGGCCCGGGTCATCCTGACCCCAGACGGCAAACGGGTCGGTGTGCTCTCCCTCGACACCCAGCTAACCCCCCTTGCCAGCTGGCTCAACAACAAACGCGGTGCGGATTATCATGACGGGCGGGGTTACCAGATGCTGGTCAACCACGAAGGTCTGGTGCTGGCCCACCCGGACCGCGCCCGCGTCTTCAAGCCGCTGGCCGACCCCACATGGCTGGCACGGATGAAGGGCGATCAGGGCTTCTTCCTCGATGAGGCAAACGGCCAGATGGTCGCCTACAACCGCATTCCCGAGCAGCGCTGGATCCTGCTCAGCGTCGAGCCTACCGCCAGCATGGAACGGGTGATCGACAGCGTCTCCGTCAACGTGCAGCTGATGATTGGCGTTGCCTGCGTACTCTATCTGCTGCTCGCCATGCTCTGGTCACGCTACTTCCGCCGCATGCTGGGCGAGATCACCCTGCTGATCCGGGCCAGCCGCTCCGGCGGTATCGCCTACAACGGCCGCCGCATGCTGGAGCTGGCCAAGGTCTACGAAGAGATGGATGCCGCCAGCCAGGACTTCGCCCAGATCCGGCTGCAAGCCAATCAGGACAAGCTCACCGGCCTCTACAACCGCCGCTTCTTTGACGAGTGCCTGCAACAGCAGATCAAGCAGGGCCAACCCTTCGGGCTGGTGATGTTCGATCTCGACAACTTCAAGCGGGTCAACGACACCTTCGGCCACCAGACCGGTGACGTGGTGCTCAAGCGGGTGGGTAAACTCGGCATGCGGCTGTTCCACGACTGGGGCTGGTTCTGCCGCTACGGTGGCGAGGAGCTGGTGCTCATCTTCCGCTACGGCGAGGATCAACCCATGCTCCCCTCCCTGCTGGAGACCTTCCGGATCGGGGTGGAGCAGCTGGAGTGGCGCGAGGTGGATCTCACCATCACCATCAGTGGTGGCGTCGCCTTCAGCAAACAAGGCATGTCGGGCAAAGACCTGATTGAGCTGGCAGACAACGCCGTTTATCGCGCCAAGCGGGAGGGGAAAAACCGCATCTGTTTCCCGCAAAACGGCGAGCAGACAGCGCTACCGGATGAACCGCGTCCCGCGGACAAGGCATCTGACGAGGAGCCGCTACGCGCCAACGAGGCATGACAGCCATCAGCAGCACTCAGATAAAAAGAGAGAGGCCTTCCGGCCTCTCTCTTTTTCATCGCCACTTTTTCATCGCCACCATCCGGTGTTCAAAGCTGCCACTCCAGCACGGGCCAGCCCAGCTCTTCGGCCTGCTGACGCAGTGCAGGCGCTGGATTGACCCCGTGGGGATGGGTTACCGCCCGCAGCATGGGCAGATCGTTGTGGGAGTCGCTGTAACCAAAGCTCCCCTGCCAGAGCTGCTCTCGCCCGGCAAAGAGCTGGTTGATGCGGGCCACCTTGCCCTCGCGAAAACTGAGGGTGCCGCGGGTATGGCCGGTCAGCATGCCGGACTCTTCATCGAGCAGGATGGCGACGCAGTGATCCATCCCCAGCATCCGCGCCATGGGGGCCACCAGATGTTCGCCGGAGGCGGAGATAAGCACCAGCTCGTCGCCACGCTGGCGGTGCCACTCGATACGTGCCAACCCCTCGGGATAGATGCGCTCGCGCAGCACCTGCTCGGCAAAGCGGCTACAGAGCGAGTCGAGCCACTGGCGCGTCTTGCCTGCCAGCGGTTGCAGGGTGAAGGCCATGTACTGGTGCATGTCCATCTTGCCCTGATGGTAGAGGGACATCATCCCCTGCTCCTCGGCGATCATGCTGGCGGGGGCCAGCTCCTCGGCCACCATGTACTCCAGCCAGAGGCTGGCGGAATCCCCGGCAATCAGGGTTTCGTCCAGATCAAACAGTGCCAGTGCCATGGGCGCTCCTCGCAGTGAAAATGGAAATGAAATGCAGCCTCATGCTACCTCACAGAGTTGATCCCGGGCCACCACCAGCGTCACGGCGCGCCCTACCGGCAGCAGCTCGCGGGCCGAGCGGTTGAGACAATCCACCGTCAGCACGCCTGCCTCGCAGGTCACCTGATAGCGGATGACGTTGCCGAGCAGCTGTTGCCCGCTGATCACCCCCGGCAGGTTCGGTTCCTCGCTGTGAGCGCCAGCGGGCAGCAGAGAGAGGGACTCGGGTCGCAGCGCCAGCTTGCCCTGAAAACGGGGGCCAAACAGCGACTTGCCCTGCTCTGCGCCAAGCAGGTTGTAGTTGCCGATAAAGCTCGCCACAAACTCGCTGGCGGGACGGGTATAGATCTCCTCCGGCGTGCCGCTCTGGACGATGGATCCCTTGTTCATCAGGAAGATCCGATCCGACATGGTAAGCGCCTCCTCCTGATCGTGGGTCACGAAGATGGTGGTGAGCTCAAGGCGCTGCTGGATCTCGCGGATCTGCTGGCGCAGGCTGCGGCGGATGCGGGCATCCAGCGCCGAGAGCGGCTCATCCAGCAGCAGGATCCTCGGCTGCACCACCAGAGCTCGGGCCAGCGCCACCCGCTGACGCTGGCCACCGGAGAGCTCGGCCGGATAGCGGCGCTCGAAGCCGGTCAGCTCCACCAGCTCCAGCGCCTCCTGCACGCTGGCGGCGAGATCCCGTCCCGGCTGGGGCTTCATCTTGAGGCCGAAGGCAACGTTGTCCCACACCGTCATGTTGGGGAACAGCGCATAGCTCTGGAACACCATGCCGATGCCCCGCTTCTGGGGCGCCTGCCAGGTAATGTCCTCACCGGCCACCCGCACCTGACCGCCATCCACCGGGGTGAGCCCCGCCAGCGCCCGCAGCAGGGTGGACTTGCCACAGCCGGAGGGGCCGAGCAGGGTCACCAGCTCCCCCTTGCGGATACCGAATTCGATCCCCTCGAACACTTTGGTGTCGCCGTAGGATTTGTGCAGTTGATTCACTTCTAGATGGAACATGTTGATTCACCGATGAAATCTGTTCGCCGCCCAGGTGAGCAGCAGGGTCAGCAGGAAATAGCTCATCACCAGCGCGCTGGTGAAGTGGCCCGAGGTGGCGCGCATGTTGTAGAGGTAGACCTGCAGGGTCTCGTAACGGGTGCCCACCAGCATGTTGGCAAACACGAACTCGCCGAGCAGGAAGGAGAGCGAGAGAAACAGCGCCGCCAGCAGCCCCTTGCGCAGACAGGGGATCACCACCAGCAGGAAGGCACGACGACTACTTGCCCCCAGCAGGTGGGCGGCATCCATCAGATCTTTCAGCGGTACCCCTTGCAGGCTGTTGGCCAACGCCCGGTACATGAAGGGGAGCACCACGGTGAACCAGGTGCCGATCAGGATCCACGGCGTGCCGATAATAGGCAGAACGCCGTCGGCGTAGATCTGCAGCAGCCCCACCGAGGAGACAACTGGTGGCACCGCGAAGGGGAGCAGGATCAGCAGGTTCATCCAGGGATCCAGCTTGGGGAAGTAGTAGGCTACCACCAGCACGGTGGGTACCAGCACCAGAGTGCCCAGCAGCAGGGTGGCGAAGCAGACCAGGAGGCTGCGGCCAAACGCCGCGAGAAAGCGCGGATCGCCCCACAGCTTGAGATACCAGTCGAGAGTGAAACCGTCCGGCAGCAGGGTGGCTCCCCAGCGGGTGGAAATGGAGTAGAGAAAGGTAGCCAGCAGCGGCAGCAACAGGGTGGCGACCAGCCCACCCAACATCCACTTGGGCCAGCGCGGCGTCAAATCATGCATGGGATTGCCCCTTGTTCACATAGCTCTTTTTCAGCAGCCACTGGTTGGCGGCCGTCACTACCCCCAGCAGCACCATCAGGATCACCGCCAGCGCCGCCGCCATATTGGGCTCGAGGAAGATGTCGCCAGAGACCAGACTGGCCACCCGGATGGTCACCAGATTGAAGTTGCCGGTAGTGAGGGCGTAGGCGGAGGCATAGGCCCCCACCGCGTTGGCAAAAAGGATGATCAGGGTGCCGAGCAGCGCAGGCGTCAGCACCGGCAGCGCCACGTGCCACACATACTGCCCCTTGCTCGCCCCCAGCAGCGCGGCCGCTTGCGGCCACTCATCCTGCAGCGCATCGAACGCCGGATAGAGCAGCAGCAGGGCGAGCGGGATCTGGAAGTAGGTGTAGATGAGGATAAGGCCGCTGCCCGAGTAGAGGTTGAAACCGTCGATCAATCCCCAGGATTTCAGCAGCAGGGTCACCGCACCATTGATGCCGAGAATGATGATGAAGGCGAACGCCAGCGGCACCCCGCTGAAGTTGCCGGTCATGGTGACAAAGGCCAGCAGCACCCGCTTGACCCGCTCACCGCTGTGGCGCAGCGCGGCTGCCCCGAGGGTGCCGATGGCAAGGCCAGCCAGACTGGCGATACCGGCGATGCGCAACGAGTTGGCGAACGATTGCAGGTAGAAGGGGGAGCTCAGGATCTCCCGGTAGTAGTCGAGGCCCCAGCCATCGGGGGTCTGAAAACTGCCCACCAGCACCCACACCATGGGGGCGAGCTGGAACAGGATCATCAGCAGGATAAACGGCAGCAGCACCAGCGCGGGCAGCCAGTGGTGGCGCACCTTCTGCTTGGTTGCCACGGGTTGATCCTCGAGGATCTCGGTGGTTGCAGGCATCATCAGTGCACCTCGCGCATAAAGGCGGCCTTGAGCAGCGGTGGCGCTGCCGGCTTGTCGTGGGAAACCCCCAGCAGATCTGCCATCAGGGCACAAAGCTGGGTCTGGGCGATCACCACCCCATCCGGCCAGCGCTCGACGAAGGCATCGCCAAACAGCCAGAGCGGCACGGTGCGCTCTTCCGGCAGGGTGCCACCGTGGCTCAGATCGTTATTCATGCCGTGATCCGAGGTGATCACCACCTGATACCCCTCCGCCAGCCACTGGGGCAGCAGGTCGGCCAACAGGCTATCCATCCGGCGCGCCTGATTGCGGTACTGGCGCGAATCGAGGCCAAACTTGTGGCCCGCATCGTCCACCCCCATCGGGTGGATCAGCAGAAAATCGGGATCGTACTGGCTGCGCAGCCACTCGCCATCCATCAGCAGATGGCTGTCGGGGTAGTTGTCATCCCAGTAGAAGCAGCCGTGCTGGATAGGCAGCTGCTCATCGTGGGTAAAGCGATCGCGGGCCGCCAGCCAGGGGCTCTTGTTGTAGAGCTCGCTCACCCAGTAGTAGGCCGCCGCTGCGGTGCGTTTACCCGCGGCGCGGGCCAGATGGAAAATGGAGTCATGCAGACTGAGACGACTCACCCCGTTGTGGGTGATGCCGCTCGCCACCGGCGGTACGCCGGTCAGGATGCACTCGTAGAGAGGCCGGGAGAGGGATGGCAGGGCGCAGCTGAGGGTCGTATAGAGGCCGCGCTCCGCCTCCACCATGCCTGCGAGGTAGCCCATCCCATGGGCTACCCCGGCAGAGAGGCCATCCACAAGTACCACTATCACCTTGTGTTGCACTGGCCGCTCCTTACTGCATGTAGATCATGACGTTCTCTTGCCACTGACGCGGCAGGGCCTTGGAGCTTTGCTCCCAGGCGGCGTGATCCTGCACCGGCTTGGCCTTGGCATACTGCTCGGCCGGCAACAGCTTGGCCTTCACATCATCCGGCAGCGCAACGTTGCTGCGGATCGGGCGGGCATAGCCGCGCGCCAGGTTGATCTGACCGGCGTCGGAGAGGATGTATTCCCGCGCCAGCTTGGCGGCGTTGGGGTTCTTGGCCCACTTGTTGATGATGGTGGTGTAACCGGCGATGACGGAGCCGTCGCTCGGGATCACGACCTCAAACTTCTTGGGGTCGATCTGGTCGCGGTAGTTGAGGGCGTTGAAGTCCCACAGCACACCCACTTCCACCTCGCCCTTCTCGATGTTGGCGATGGTCGGGTCGTTCAGCGACAGGCGACCCTGCTGGGCCAGCTTGCCGAACAGCTCCAGCGCAGGCTTGAGATTCTTCTCGCTGCCACCGGTGGCATAGGCTGCCGCCAGCACGCCGTTGTTGGCCTGAGAGGCAACGCCCACATCACCCAGGGTCACCTTGTAGTTGCCGCCCAGCAGGGATTGCCAGCTGGTGGGAGCGGCCTTGACCAGATCCTTGTTGATCAGGAAGGCGATGGTGCCGGTATAAGCCAGCATCCAGTGACCGTCGGCGTCCTTGGCCCAGTTGGGGATGTCGGCCCAGGTGGAGGGCTTGTAGGGCTGGGTGACTCCCTGCTTGACCGCCACCGGACCGAAGGCGCCGCCCACGTCGCCGATATCGGCGGTGGCGTTGGCCTTCTCGGCGGCGAACTTGGCGATCTCCTGCGCCGAGCTCATGTCGGTATCCTGATGCTTGATGCCGTAGATGTTGCCCAGCTGCTGCCAGGTATCCTTCCAGTTGGCCCAGCTGTCGGGCATGCCGATACTGCTGAGTTGCCCTTCGCCGCGAGCGGCCTTCTCAAGATCCGCGATATTCTCGGCGGCAAACAGCGGTTGGCTGATGGCCACCAGAGCCAGTGCACTTGCGATCACGCTTTTCATCATCCCATCCCTCTGGACTAGGTCAGTTAAGGTTCGAGAGGGATGCTAGAGGGGAAATATGACGGTCGCGGGGCGCTTTGATGGCAGTTTGATGACAATTGCCCTGTCATGTCGCTGTCATCCACAGCGGTTACAACTCTGAACCCAAGTGAAGCTGGACTACTCCAGCAAGGGCTGAACCAACAAGGGCTAAGCCAGCCCGCGCAGCCAGAATGAGCGACAGGGACATGAGCGTGATTGAACCGAGATTGAGCGAACGGGTAGCGGCAGATGGCCGCGCCTCCAAGTGTGAACAGATTTGCCAGACCCTGCGCCGCTATATCGGCAGCGGCCAGCTGGCGGCGGGGCAGCAGCTGCCCGCCGAGCGGGCCCTGAGCGAGCGCTTCGCCACCACCCGCATCACCATCAAGGAGGCGCTCTCCAGCCTCGAAGCGGATGGCCTTATCTACCGGGCCGAGCGGCGCGGCTGGTTCGTGGCGCCGCCCCGCCTCACCTACGATCCCGCCATCCACACCCACTTTCACCAGTGGATCGGCGAGCAGCAGCGCACCGCCGAGACCCGGGTGCTGGCCCACGGTAGCGAACTTGCCAGCAGCGAGCTGTGCCGCTGGATGGGGCTGGATCCCTTCACTCCACTTTATGAAATTCGCCGCCTGCGCCTGATCGACGGCCGCCCGGTGCTCCACGTCAGCCACCATCTGCTGGCCAGCCGCTTTCCCGATATCGCCAGCGCACCGCTGGCCAGCTCCCTCACCGAGCTCTATCAGCAGCGCTATGGCATAGGCCAGGGCGGCGCGAGTCTCGAGATCACCCCCTCGGCGGCGCGCGGCGCCATCGCCCGCGCCCTCAATCTGGCGGAGGGGAGCGCGGTGCTGCGGCTGGTGCGGGTCAACTATGACGAGCGGGGCGCTCTGGTGGATTGCGATATCGAACACTGGCGACCCGATGCCATCCGCATCTGCCTCGATACCCGGGCGTTGCAACCCATCATCGCCAAAGCGCAGCCCGTTCAACTGGCAGAGTAGCCACGCTCAGGCTCACGAGCAGACGCTGATCCCGCAGGATCCACCGGGATCAGTTGTCGATATTGGGGATCATGTCGTCAAAGCTCTGATAGCCGCAGTCGGCCAGTTGTAGCGACATGGTGTAGGTCTTGCGGTGCTCCTGCGGGCCGATGGCGGGGCGGTTGAGCTTGAGCTCCTGATGCCAGTACTCCTTCATCCGTTCGATCAGCCCCATCGCCTCGCTCTCGTTGAGATGGAGCTGGCAGAGCGCCAGATAGTTGTTCGACTTGTGCATGTTCTCCACCAGATACTCCCCCAGCATCGACATCGCCTGCCGCGCCTGCTGGCGGGCGAAGCGGCTGTGCTGCTCGAAGCTGATCCGCTCGCTGATCAGGAAGTGGTAGCTGTTGTCGATACCGAGCTGCAAAATGCCGAGCTTCTCCAGCTTGCGCAGATAGAGGTAGCAGGAGGCATCGGTCAGGCCGTACTCCCGCTTCAGGTCGATCAGCGTCTTGTCGCGCCAAAAGATATTGGCGAGAAAGGCGTAGAGCCCCGGCTCGTGGTGAAACGCCTCGTCCTGCTCCTGGGTGAAGACGGCGCGGCGGCTCTGGGCGTCCTGAGTGCGATCCAGCAGCTCCTCGAACGAGAGCCCCACCAGATGGCAGATCTCCAGCAGGGTATCGAACGGCAGGGAAGGCTTGTTCATCATCCGTTTCACGGTCGCGATGGAGACGCCCATCGCCTCCGCCAGCGTCTGATAACGGATCCCCTTGTCGGTCAGGGTCTTCTTCAGGGTGTCGAGGATCTGGGTGGCCAGGGTCTGGCTGTAGCTCACGGGACTCATCCTTGTAGTTGCATCGTGACTGCATGGTTATGCCGCAGCGGGGTCGCCTCTATTTTTACCGTCAAGGCTCAGATATTGACACCAAAAAGATCGTGGTCGCTCGTAAACGGCTGAAATGGCGCCGAAGCCTGACCAGTTCCGGCCAACGGTCGCAAAATCTGATACCTGCCAGCGCATATCCTTGAACCGGAAAACATTTTGCTAGTGCTGCATAGCTCATCACGCATACTTTTGTCGTATCGAATTCAAGACCCTTCCTGGTTTAGAAATCGATTGTTTGCTTCCAAATTTGTATCTTTAAACCGCAAGGTTTTTCCTTTTTCCTGATCTTGAGCGGCGCTTGCAAAAGCACCGCTCTACTCTTTTTTGCGCCATGAAAAACGCCTGCCACAGGGCAGGCGTCAGCGCAATGCAACCCAATCAGATATAGCGAATGGCCGTCAGCGCCATCACCACCGCCATACTCGCCATCATGGGCACGAAGGTGCGCTTCACCACATCCACCGGGCTCAGGTTGGCGATGCCGGAAACCGTGATGATCACCCCCGCCACCGGCGAGATGGTGCGGCCAATGCCGGCGGCGAACAGGATCGGCACCAGCAGCAACAGCGGGTTGATGTCGAACTGGCTGGAGACCAGCGGCACGATGGGAATAAACGCCATCACCGGGGCGTTGCCCGAGCCGGTGATAAAGGCGGTCAGCAGGATAAAGAGCGAGAAGACCAGCGACAGCCCGAGCGGGTTGAGCTCGAACGACTTGGCCAGATCGATCAGCTGGGTGATGGCGCCGATATTGGTGAGACCGGCGGAGAAGAACTCGGCGGCCAGCATCAGAGTCAGCACGCTGCCGAAGATCATCCCGGTACCGGTCAGCCAGGCCTCGAAGTTGGCGAACGCCTTGTTGAGGGAGCGGTAGCGCAGCGCCTCGATGATGATGCAGAGGGTCATGGTGGACATCATGGCCACCGGAATGGTCATCTTGATGGCGCTGACAAACAGCTCGGAGAAGCCGAACAGAAAGACGAAGGGGATCACCGGCAGCAGGGCGTAGTAGCCCGGGGTGTTCTCGTGTTTTGCCTCCAGCTCGTGCAGATACTTGCCCCGCTCGGCGGCGGTGTCATGGCCATCCTTACGGTCACAGTAGCGCTGCCACGCGATATTGACGAAGGGGATGATCACCAGCAGCGCGATCTGGAACAACAGCTGATGGTTCACCACAAACGGCATCACCTCGATATTGATCGCCTTGGCCCCAATCACCGCATTGATCTGGCCGGGGCCAAATTCCCACGCAGTGGGGATGACGATGGTAGCCACCGCCGTCTTGGCGCTGATCCCGGCGTTGCGCAGCAGCGGATAGAGGGTGCCCATCAACAGCAGGGAGAGCGAGGTCGCCCCGGTGATAAAGACATAGAGGATGGAGACCAGCAGCAGGATGATCGCCAGCAGTACATAGGGGTTCTTCAGCGCCATGATGGGGCGGGAAGTGGCCTTCACCAGCGCCGCCGAGGCGCCGATCTGGTTGAGGTAAGTGGCCACCCCGGCAATCGCCACCAGGGTCAGACCGGTGGAAGCGAGGCGGGAGTTGGTCACCATGGCGAACTTCTCCCACAGATCGAAGAACCAGAAGCCCTGACTGTTCTCGGCGGGCAGGATCGGGTTGATCCCCGCCCACTGGGCATACGCCAGCAGCACCAGACCCGCGGTCAGCAAGGTCGCCTGCGGATTGAACCGCTTGAGCATGGCGTAGGCGACCAGCCCCACCACCACCAGAATCAATATTGTCGACATATTCCTTATCCTTGTTGCAGCACCCGTGACGGCCCAATTACATCTGTTTGTAATTTCTCATAATCGGGATTCGGCAGCGTATCAGCCGCACCCGGCAAATAGAATTTGTCGATGTGACCAGCGCCGCAATAATAAAGATTTAATCAATAACGGATGGCTCGGAAAAATATTTCCCTAACACACTCCGGATAATCAGAATGTGGAGCCCTTCAAACTTGTCGTCTGGCCACTGTGCGCCCCCTCATAAAATAGCGACTCACCCTGCCCGCCCCCTTTTTCGTCTCACCCATCGGCAAACGGCGCCGTGGCCAACCGGCCGGTCGGGTTCCGCCCGGTCGGCCCTCTTCCCTCCCGGGACAACCAGAGCGTAGATGAACGGCATACAGCAAAAGCGACCATTGGCGAGCAAAAAGGCAGCAACAAAGAGAGTCAAATATCGCCTTTTGCAGATAAAAAACGCAGCCAGCCAAAAAATTTTGGCCACCAGCGACGAGATCCGACCGGTCAAAATAACAACAAAAAGTTGGCAATCGATGACATTTACAACTGATTAATCATCATTCAGTTTGCAATCTGGAACCCCTTGCGGAGCGAAAAAGAAACCCAAGGGATATCAACCCCCTCCGGCCGATCGGCCAGGAAATAGCCCGGTCACGGTTATTTCGCTTATTTTGGTAATTTATAAATAAAGTGATAACTCTAAATTAATCATTAATTACCCAGTTATTGTTTATGCCGATTTTTATTTGTAAGAAATCACAACCGGCACACGGGTTGTTATTGAAAAACGAGCTGACTATACTGCGCCGCCTCGAATACAGGAGTGCAGGAAATATTAATAACTTTCATGGATGAAAGAGTTCAATCACACGCAGTTCACACATCAGGACAGATAATCCATGAACAAGTTTAACAGTGCAGTTGCCCTCTCCCTGCTCGGTCTCACCCTCAGCGGCGCCGCGTGTGCCGAGGGCTGGTATCTCGGTCTGGATCTCACCACCTCCAAAATGGATCTGGATGGCGTGGCCCAGCGAGCGCACGACGCCAACATCATCGACGACCAGCTCGACGGTGGCAGCCTGATCGTCGGCTACCACCTCAACGACTGGCTGGCCATCGAAAGCGGTCTGCATGCCCAGCGCATGAGCCAGCTGATGTGGGTCACCAGCCCGGGCCTGACCGGTTTCACCGACACCACCATCGACACCCGCAGCATCAGCCTGGCCGCCAAGCTGAGCCAGCCGCTAGCCTGGGGCTTCAGCGCCTACGCCAAGCCGGGCGTGGCCTACACCAGCACCGAAGTCGAGATGATCGGCAACGCCACCATCCTCGGCATGAGTGGCCAAATGCGTCGCAGCGAGACCAAGGGTACCGTTCACCCCAATCTGGAAGTGGGCATCGACTACGCCTTCAACGACCACATCTCCGCCGGGATCGGTTACGAGCGCCAGTTCAACGCCATGACTCTGGGTGACGATCACTACTCCCTCGACACCCTCAAGCTGGGCATTCGCTACCACTTCTAAGGCGGCCGCGTTCCCATGCAAAAGGGCCGCAGGTTTCACGCCTGCGGCCCTTTCCATTTGCCGTCCCGCGCTCAGCAGATCCGGTTCTTGCCCTGCAGCTTGGCCTGATAAAGCGCCCGATCGGCACGAACCATCAGGCTCTCCTTCTGCTCATCCGACTCATACTCCGCCAGCCCGAAACTCAGGGTCGCCGAGCCGTGAGGGCAGATCGTCTCACGCTGCAACAACAGCTGGAACTTGCTCGCCACCAGTTGCGCCTCGGCATGACGGGTATTGGGCAGCACCACCATAAATTCGTCACCGCCCCAGCGGGCCAGCAGATCGATCTCGCGAATATGGCGGCGGATCAGCGCCACTATGTTGATCAGGGTCTGATCCCCGGCGTAGTGGCCATAGCTGTCGTTGATCTGCTTGAAGTTGTCCACATCCATGGCGATCACCGTGAAGGGCTGATGGAAGCGCCGTGCCCGCTCGCACTCCAGCTGCAACGCCCGCTCCAGCCGATAACGGCTGGCGGCGCCGATCAGCGCATCGGTCTCTGCCAGCAGGCGATTCTCGTCCACTTTGCGTTGCAACTCATCGTTGAGGCGCGCCAGCTCGGCGGTGCGCTCGGCGATCAACTGCTCCAGCGAGTGGTTGCGCAGCTCCAACTGCTCTTGCAGCAGCTTGCTGGCGTGGATATTGCGATGGGCGCCTATCATCCTTGCCACCGAGCCATCGGGATTGCGGGCAATAATGTGGCCGCAATCCTCAATCCAGAGGTAGCTACCATCGCGGGTGCGGCAACGATACTCGGCGTGATACTCATGGGCACTGCCATTGAGGCAGAGATCGAACTTCGCCATCACCGCCGCCATATCGTCGGGATGGATCACGCTCTCCCAGGTAAAGACGGTATTGCCAAGGGAGTGCGGTTCATAGCCCAGCATCTGATACCAGCCAGGATTGCGATAGACAAAGCCGGTATTGGCATGCCAATCCCAGATGCCATCGCTGATCACCTCCAGAATCCCGTGCACCACAGACTCGCTGAGGTCGGAGATCCTGACCGGATCACTCTCTTTGCCCATATGAACTCATCCTCTCTTCTTGCCTGCGTCACTCTTGCCTGCCCACCAAACGGCCTTGTCGAGTCGGCGTGAAGCGCTACCTTGGCACACGGCGAAAATCCTGTCAGCCAGAATGCCACTCTCCCCCTGCTATCCGGTTATCGGCTGCTCGCACTGCATGATAAATGGGCCGTTCAGGGCGTCAGCGACGCGTGACTCAAGTGCAACCCATTTGCTGACCGATGCGCAGTGGCCGCCGTGATGGGGAATAGACAGGAGGCAAATAGGCAGAGCGTCTATGTAGGGTGTAATAAGTGAAGCGCATTACACCTTTTGCCAGCTCAATATCAGCGGTGCAATTCACTTCGTTCTTTGCACCCTACTCGCCCTCGCCCTCACCCTCCCCTCTCCCACAGGGAGAGGGGATAAAGCGGCATCGGAAATATGATCGCCAACCACACCAGTTCGATTAGAGAAACTTAATCTGGGCGCGGGAACGAGATTACCCTCTTATTTAGTTGCTGGAGAGCGGTTGGCGGTGAGGGGATAGAAAAATAAGATTTTTCTGGATATACCTTGTAGCTCTCCAGGTATGACCCAGCCTCATTAACCCGAGTTTTCACCCATACCTCACCATAATCCCGAATCCGTTCCTTTCCAAGCTTATTATTACTGTAACAAATATTGAACCAATACCCAGTATGTTTATCTTTTATCTTTAATCCTGCCTCACAATGCCCGTATTTACCTTTGGATGGTCCGGGGTGAACCACTTTATATTCCGTGTCATAACTAATTATTTTATCTGGATAAAAATAGACGTACATATCATAGCCATTCCATGACGTTATAAACATCATAAAAAAACAATTACCAAAGGCTTTCATGATATATTTTAATGCGTCGCGCCCGGGACATCGAAAAGCAGTGAATATCGCACCAACCAATCCAAGCAGCGCACTTATAGTAATATAGGTGAGCAACTCTGGAACTGAGTCAGTAATCACTGTTTTATGTGACAATCTGAATGAGAATAGTAAGGTTGAAAACCATAGAACCAGCAGCAATAAAAAACTCCCCCCAAGCAGCATGTTCTTGCGCCGTTCGCTTTTAAAACTATGAATTGTCATTTTACTGCCTGATTTATCATTAAAAACGAAAAGTATCCCACCATTTTGCAAGATAAATATGGGCGGTGCAATTCACTTCGTTCATTGCACCCTACCCGATTTTACGAAGTGGGCATTGTGGCAACCCGCCCCCTCACCCTAGCCCTCTCCCGGAGGGAGAGGGGATCATCCAGCATCAGGGATATGGCGTTGGCAATGGCGTGTGAAGCGACGGAACTAAATCTCCCTTCTCCCCTTGCGGGAGAAGGGTCGGGGATGAGGGGAAGGAAAAAATAGATTACGCGGTAAACGTTGGGCTTCGCTGCGCTCAGCCACAACCTACACAATCGGTAAGTTGGTGCTGAGCCTGCGAAGCCCAACATGCGAGTTCAGCTTATAAGCATGTAAATAGTTCCATTGAGGTCATATTTGAAGGTAAACTGACGACAATTACAAAATACAATTTACATTACTTCATGGTTTTATTAAATGAATAGCATTATTAATGACTTACTCTCAAAAGGTAAAGAAGGTCTCTGGTGGGACTTCAAGCAAAAATTCCACAACAATATGGCTGCAATGGTCCATGACATTCTATGTATGGCTAATGTAATTCACAATGGGAATAGATACATAGCTTTCGGAATATCTGATTCATTAGAAGTAGTTGGATTAAACGACAGTGATAAAAAATATACTCAAGCAGATATTATTACTGCGC
>NZ_JRGM01000148.1 GCF_000764665.1 Aeromonas lacus
GATACTCGGACCATCGTCCTTGAAGCTGATGACCTTACCGATATCCAGAACCCCGCTTGCGTGATCTCCATCCTTATCGGTGACGGTCAAAGTCAAATTCACGTGGCCAGAGCCCAGAAAGGTAGCTTCATCAGGATCAGAGGTTGGGTGAACTACAGCCCGCAGCTGATCAAGGGTCACCTTGCCGCTACCGTCGACCGTGAGGCTAAATACCAGCTGGCCAGTGGTGGCAGTGCGTCCTTCGAGGGTCGAACCATTCATGCTCAACTGAACTTGCTCACCAGTGGCGGTATCAATCAGACCAGAGCTGGCATTTTGTACATTCAGGCTGTAGCTCTGGGCACCCAGACCATCTGCCCCCGGCTGTACGTTGAACACACCACTGAAGTCAGCTGTTGCATCATGATTGAGGCTCGACTCATCGACCTGCAACTGCACAGCACCGCCCCAAGTCACAGTGGTGCTGACATCGTTGTAGTCGTAATCCGAGTTGAGGGTCATATCCTCCCAGTTCTGGTTGCCTGCGCTACCAGTATCCTGCAAATGTGAACCGCCAGGGTTAAGGCTCGCATCGCTGAACACGATGTTGGCACCATCGGCACCACTCAACGCAGTACTGCCAACGAATGCCTGCCACTTGCCATTAATCAACTGGAAGGTGACAGCGGCACCATCTACAAGACCGGGATTGGCACCGCCATTGGGGATAACAAAGAATCCGGTATGAGCAGGATCCAGCGAACTGATATCTGTCTGGCTTCCCACACTCTGACTGTGAACATTTGCCCAGATGACTTTACCGGACAACGGGGTGCCATCATCACCTTTGATGTAGTAGCCATAGCTATTTGAATAACCGGCGTTGCTACCCAGGAAGGTGACTGAGGAAGTCAGGGACAGCTCACCCACCTGGATTGTCGGCGTATCATCGTTAATGGTGACGGCAAGTACGCCACTGGCACTATCCCCGTCACCATCTGTCACCTTGTAGCCCACATTGAGGGTTAGATTATCTTCGGTATCGACCCCTGTGTGCATCAAGGGCTGCAGAAGTTTCACCGAGTAGGCACCAGTGATCGGGTCAGTAATGGTGACCGTCATCAAGACACCCCGAGTGGAACTGATAGACAAGGTTCCGCTTTGTGCATCCCACGTGGAGGTTACGCTTTCACTTCCCAACGAAGTCGGGCCGGAGAGCTCAAGCAACTTGAGGCCATCAGCCCCGGCCTGATAACTCAGGTTGCCGTTGACGCTGGTATTGGCCCCTGCGACATCACCAGAACCGCCATTGATCCCGCCACCAAGACCTTCATCGTCAAGTACCAATGCAGCCTGCACATTGCTTGCTTTGGGACCGTCATCTTCAAAGCGGAACACGCCATTGGCGCCAAGGTCCACTGACGCGCTGGCGCTATCGCCATCGGCGTCGGTCACAGTTTGCACCAACGTCAGCACGCCGCGGTCCAAGGTCAGCGCCACGCTGTCATCTGCACTGGTGGTGTCGCCATGCCAGACGTTGTCCAGCAGGGCCAGCGTCACTTCCCCGGTGCTCGGGTTGATGGTCAGGGTGAAGTAGTTCACCGTACCGACACTGCCGGTGATGACGTTGCCCACCTGATTGAGTTCGATGGCCGCGCCCTTGCCATTAGCGGCCAGCGGGTCAACCGCATACAGGCCGCTCGCCACGTTGCTGCCGGTCAGCGCCAGGCTGTAGCCGATACTGCCTTGCCCATCCGCCCCGAAGGCCGGCGCGAACTGGGCCTGCACATTGGCCGCACTCAAGCTGGCACTGGCCACCCCGTCACTGCCAACACCGCCCAGACTGACCAGACTCTCGTCCACGGTCGCACCAAGACGCGGGGCTTCTTCTGCCAGCCCGGCACGCGGGCCGTCATCCTCGAAGCGGAACACGCCGTTGGCACCCAGGTCTACAGACGCGCTGGCACGGTCGCCATCCGCATCGGTCACGGTCTGCACCAACGTCAGCACGC
>NZ_JRGM01000149.1 GCF_000764665.1 Aeromonas lacus
GTAGGACACTGCCAGGCACACAATTAAACAGCGATGTGAAGAATCACATCACTGGCTGCGAGGATGACACCTCAAAAGAAGCAGCAGACAATTTAGCAAAATGCTAACCAGACAGCGGAGCGGTAGTTCAGTCGGTTAGAATACCGGCCTGTCACGCCGGGGGTCGCGGGTTCGAGTCCCGTCCGCTCCGCCACTAATTTGAAGGCCTTCCTGAATGGGAAGGCCTTTTTGCTATGGGAAATTTTCACGTTGGCCACAGCGTTGCATGTCTGAATCGATAGAAAAGCCCGGTTACATAACCGGGCTTTGTCGTCTGTAAATTCAACCTGCTTGTTTCTTTTTACTGGTCTGCTTTTGGCTTGCGGTGCGCGATTAGGGTTGTATCTCGCTTATAACTCGGTAGAGTAAGGGCATCTTGAGTTTGCCTGTCCCGCGCCGAGTTTGCCGGGTTTCAGGTGTAACTTGGCCAGTTTTTATCAACCTTAAGCTAGTGGTATCGATATGGAACAAGTAAACAAGTCCACCTTCAGCGATGTACTGGAATATGTGCGTATGTCCCGTCGCCAGAACAAACTCAAGCGTGAAATTGCGGATAACGAGAAGAAGATCCGTGACAACCAGAAGCGTGTACTGCTGCTCGATAACTTGAGTGACTATATCAAGCCGGGTATGAGCATTGATGAAGTGCAGGCCATCATCGCCAACATGCGTACTGACTATGAGGAGCGCGTGGATGACCACATCATCAAGAATGCTGAGCTCTCCAAAGAGCGTAAAGAGCTGAGCACCAAGCTGAAGAGCATGAGTTCCCACAAGTAATGCTTCGCTTACCTTGTTAAACAACACCGGCCATTGGCCGGTGTTTTGTTATCAGCTCTGATCTCTGACACTCCTGCAACAATCGGCTCCCCTTTTTAGAGTTGCCCTGTTACCATCAATGCAAAGCGGTCAATAGTTTCAAGCCATTGACTTGAAACGACTAAGCTTGATTGAAACACAATAAATTGCGCAACCATGGTGGGGCTTTTATGGGCGCATCAGAACAGACGGATTTGACACAAGTGGCATCTCAAGATTCATCTGTCCAGAGCACGGACGGGAACCCCAAGCGCAAGCGTCGTTCCTGGTGGCGCTGGCTGTTTTGTTTCCTCTTCCTCGCGTGTCTTGGGGCTGTGATCGCTCTGGTTGGCTACGAGATGAAAACCTCGAAGCTGCAATCTCAGGAGATCTCGCGCTATGCCGCCAAGCTCACCTATCAGGTTGAGCCCGGTCAGAGCAAGCAGATCGCTTTCCCTGAAGATGGCCCGTTCGACAAGCGACTTGGCTACGTACAACTGCCAATGATGCAGGAGCGGCTACTGCAGCGAGGCTATCAGGTCAGCAAGCAAGTGCATTTCTCCGATGCGCTCTACGACTACGCCAAGCGCGGCTTCTTTGTCCCCTATACCGAGAAGGTTCAGGCCGGGCTGTCGCTCTATGATTGTCGCGCCGAGCCTTTCTACCAGTTCCGGTATCCGACCCATCACTATCCGGATTTTGCCTCGATCCCGCCGCTCATCATCCAGTCGCTGCTCTTTATCGAGAACCGCGACCTGCTGAGCAATGAGGAGCCGTTGGCCAACCCGGCTGTGGATTGGCCCCGTTTTGCCAAAGCGGCAGTTTCTCAGGTAGGCAAAGCGCTGGATATGCAGGATCAATCTGCTGGCGGCAGTACCCTAGCAACTCAGGTGGAGAAGTATCGTCACTCACCTGACGGTTTGACCATGTCCCCCACCGAGAAGATCCGCCAGATGGCATCTGCCAGCGTGCGAGCTTATCGTCTTGGGCCAGAAACACTGGAGGCGCGCAAACTGGTAGCATGGGCTTATCTCAACTCGGTGCCCCTTTCTGCAGCTCCCGGCTACGGCGAGGTGCATGGGTTGGGTGATGGCCTCTGGGTCTGGTTTGGTGCCAATGTCGAGGATGTGAACCGTCTGCTGGATCCGGCTCGCAACCAGAATGCCTCGCTGGCAGAGCAGGGGCTTGCGTTGCGTCAGGTGGTGTCTCTGATGATCGCCCACCGTCGTCCCTCCTACTATCTGGCTCAGGGACGGAGCTCACTGGCGACGCTGACCGACAGCTATCTGCGCCTGTTTGTGCAGGAGGGGATGATTACGCCTCCGCTGATGGAAGCTGCCCTCAAGGCCAAGGTGACTTTCCGTGACTTTTTGCAATCTCCGGCGGTGACCAAGGTCAATAACAGCAAGGGGTTGCAGGTGGCGCGTACCCGTCTTAGCCGACAGCTCGGGGTGCAACTTTACGATCTCGACCGGATGGATCTGACCGCAGAGACCAGCCTCAATATGCCGTTGCAGAACGAGATTTCTCACTATCTGCAGCAGCTCGCCGACCCCACTTTTGCGGCACAGGTTGGTCTGTTTGGTGAGCGCCTGCTTTCGCCAGAGAAGACCGGTGATGTGCGCTATAGCTTCACCCTGTTCGAGAAGTCGCCGGAAGGGTTCAAGGTACGGGTTCAGACCGACAACACCGATCAGCCGTTCGACATCAACGAAGGTTCCAAGCTGGAGCTGGGCTCCACTGCCAAGCTGCGGGTACTGACCACGTATCTGGAGATAGTCGCCGAGCTGCATGACAACTATGCCGACATGCCGGCTGCGAGTCTGCGCAAACTGGCTGATGCGTCTCAGGATAACCTCAGCCGTTGGGCCATCTCCTATCTGATGACGGCGAAGGACAAGAGCCTGCCCCTGATGCTGGAAGCCGCGCTGGATCGCCAATACTCAGCGAGCCCCAGCGAAGGTTTCTTTACCGGTGGTGGCATGCACACCTTCAACAACTTCCGCAAAGAGGATAACGGTCGCATCCCGGCTATCCGCGATGCGCTGCGCGAGTCCATCAACCTGCCGTTTGTCCGCCTGCTGCGCGACATCGTGCGTTACAGCCTCTACAAGGAGGGGAACCGTGCTCAACTGCTCAAGGATGACAAGGATCCCCGCCGTCAGGAGTATCTGGCGAAATTTGCCGACAAGGAGGGTCAGACCTATCTGCTGCGCTTCTGGCGCAAGTATCACGGCAAGAGCGCCGATGATCAGCTCGATACCTTCCTGGATGGGTTGAAGCCAAGTGCTGTGCGTCTGGCGGCGGTTCACCGCTATCTGATGCCGGATGCCGACCTGGCGACCTTCTCCGCCTTCATTGCCAAGCGACTTCCAAATGAGAAGCTGAGTGCAAAACGGGTCGAGCAGCTCTATGTCAGTTACGGCCCCGGCAAGTATTCACTGCCTGATCAGGGCTACATCGCGCGGGTGCACCCGCTGGAGCTGTGGCTGCTCTCCTACCTTAGGGAGTTTGACAAGGCGACCTTTGCCGATGCGGTTGCGGCAAGCCGTGACGAGCGCCAGGAGGTTTACAGCTGGCTGTTCAAGACCCGTCACCGCAGTGCCCGTGACAGCCGTATCCGCACCATGCTGGAGGTTGAGGCCTTCCTCGATATCCATCAACGCTGGGCGCGGCTGGGCTATCCGTTCGACCATCTGGTGCCGTCGCTGGCGACCGCGTTGGGCAGCTCAGGCGATCGTCCGGCAGCCTTGGCCGAGTTGATGGGGATTATCCAGAATGGCGGTATCCGGGTACCGACGCTGCGCATCGAACATCTCTCGTTTGCCAGAGGAACCCCTTTCGAGACCGAGTTCGATCCGACTCATACCGAAGGAACGCGCGTCTTGCCGGCCGAGGTGGCGACAGCGCTGCGCAATGCACTCTCCAAGGTTGTCGAAGGGGGGACGGCGAAGCGGATTGCCGGCGCCTTTACCATGCCAGATGGCACCCTGCTGGCAATGGGCGGCAAGACGGGGACCGGTGACAACCGGATCGAGACGGTCGGGCGTTATGGCAATGTGACCAGCTCACAGGCTCGCAACCGTACCGCGACTTTCGTCTTCTATCTGGGGGATGATCACTTCGGCACGCTGACGGCTTATGTGCCGGGCAGTCAATCGGACAAGTTCCGGTTCACTTCCGCGTTGCCGGTGCAGGTGCTCAAGGGAATGGCGCCGCTGCTGATCCCCTATCTGCAACCGGGTTCCCATACCCAGTGTCTGGCCACTCAGTGAGTGGCTGACAGAGATAAAAACGGGGAGGCTGTGAAGCCTCCCCGTTTTATTTTCTTATTGAATACAGCGTTCTCGCTGACTCGTCAGGCGTTCAGGATGAACTGTTCAATCACCTGAGCCACGCCATCTTCATCGTTGCAAGCCGTCGTATGCTGGGCCAGCGCCTTGATCTCATCGGTGGCGTTACCCATGGCGACACCCAGTCCTGCGTATTCGATCATATGGTGGTCATTGCCAGCATCCCCGACGCAGATCACCTGCTCGGCGGTCAGACCAAGGTGATCGGCCAGTGCGGCAACCCCTGTCCCCTTGTTGCTCTGCTTGTTCATGAATTCGAGGAAGAAGGGAGCGCTCTGCACCACTGTGTAGCGCTCATAGAGCTCTGCGGGCAGGCGCTCTATGGCGCGGGCGAGCTGGGGGGGCTCGTCGATCATCATCACCTTCATGATCTGCTCGTCGGCCGGCAGGGTAGCAAAATCGATCAGATTAATCGGCATGCCGATCAGACGGGATTCATGCTCGGTGTAACGGCTGACGCGCGGGCTGATAAGCCCCTTGGTGACGGAGAAGCCGTGGACGTTCACCTCCAGCTCGTCGGCCAGTTTGGCGACGGCGCTGGCATCGCTGCCGGTCAGCAGCTGGCTGCGGATGATGCGCTGATCGGCAACCTGCTGTACCAAGGCGCCGTTGTAGCAGATGACATAGTCATGCTCCCCGGTGAGGCCGAGTTCGACCAGATAACGACTCATCCCCTCCAGCGGCCGGCCAGAGGCCAGTACCACGGTGACACCTTTGGCACGAGCAGCCGTGATGGCGGCGTGGGTGCGGGGAGTAATCTGGCCTTGCGGGTTGAGCAGGGTGCCATCCATATCCAATGCGATCAGCTTGTACATCATTCACTACCTGAGTCTGGGCGGCCCGCCCAATGGGGCCTGGGAAGTGGCGAGTGTAGCGAAAATCGGCGGCCGGATCACGGTTGCTACTGATATGAATAGGGTCAGCTTGACCTATTTATGCGCCTCATAGGGGATCATCTGAAGTTGATCTTCCCGGATGCAGAAATGGATGGGGCCGTGTTCGATATCGACCCGGTTGTGGTGATGGGCCATCTCTACCTCGACACCGGGGAAGAGATGCTGGGTGGCGATGATGTCCATCTCTGCCATCAGCTTTTGCAGCTCTTCGTGGTTGGCGGCCAGCTGCTCTTCCAGCTGGCGGAGCTCCTGCTGATGGCGCTCGCGGATTGGTTTGAGTTTGCGCAGGGTATCGGGATTGCGTTTTTCAGTGGGGAGTTGCACCAGCCGCATTACCAGCTCCTTGATCTTGTCGAGCTGCTCCTGACAGAGCTGTTGCTGCTGCTTGAGCTGATGCTCCTGCTCCTTGTGGGTAAAGTAGCCGCCGAGGATCTGCAGCTTGGTATGGTTGCCGGCCGATGCACCGAGCACAGGAGAGATGATGAGCCGGTTGGCTATGGCGAGCCCTCCCAGGAGGTTCCCTTTGCGCATCCCGCCGTCACCTACCTTGATGTCCTGACCGCTGCGGCTGTAGCAGTGGCTGAGCTGGGTCTGGATCTGGATATCGCCGCCGGCCTCCAGCTGGGCATACTGAGCATAGCTGGCGTGGATCTCCCCCTGCGCGTTGAGTTGGCAGAGGTACTCGCCCTGTTCATTGCGCCGACCAATGATGCCATGACGCACCGTGATAGTTCCCCCCGCTTCAATCCAGCCCCCTTCGATAAAGCCACCGATGACGATGTCACCGCTGACCGAGATCTTCATACCCGGATTGACATCATCATTGACGATGAGTCCTCCCTCAAAGGTGATGTGACCGTGGCGGGCATCCACCCGCTTCACGCTCAGCACCTCATCCACCTTCATTCCCGCCTTCTCCTGACAGGGGAGACCTGCGCGGCTCGCAATCAGCAGGTCCGGGTCATCGGGCGAGAAGAAGGTGCCCTCTCCGGCGCTCATCGGGCTGTCTTTGCCATGCTTGGCGGGAAGCTCCTGACCGGTCACGGTGAAGCCGGGGACGCCCTGAGTTGCCGGGTGACGGCGCATCAGCTGGGCACCTGCCTTGACGGTGACGATGGAGCCGAGATCCCTCAGGTCGACCCGGCCATGATCCAGCGCCTGAGGTTTGAGAATACGTTCGGCTGGAGTCTCTACCAGCCGCTCGTAGCGGGTATCCTGACCGTTGACGGCGGCCTGGCCGCGGGCGATGACCAGTTTCAGCATGCTGCCGGGGGCCGCTTCTTTGGCGGAGAGGATGGCGGTAGCAAGCAGAGCCTCGCTGACCCCCTGCTTCACCTCGCTGATGGAGATCGCCTCTTGCAGCTGTTCGAGGGTCAGATACTTGCCACCCCAGTCAGCGGTGATTTGGGCGCTGGCACTCATCCGGTCTTTCTCGACCAGAATAAGCACCTTGGCATCGTGCCGCTTGGCGATGGGGATGGGAGTCGTTGGAACAGAGGTGGCAGGGTTGCCTTGCAGCATGTTGAGCAGGGCTACCGACTGCTTGATCCCTTCCGTCAGAGGTTGATAGCGGCGGCAGTTGGAGGCGAGCAGCAAGGTCTGCACATCCTGTTCGGTGACAGGTTTGGTGAGACCCGGCGCGATGCGCAGGCAGACCTGATCCATGTCACTTGATAGCAGCAGCCACTCTTTGCTTAACACCGGCTCTCCTTGCTGGGTGGGAGAGGGAAGTGCCCCTCTACTGTCATTAAATCTCTCAATGATGGATAAAGCGAATCACTGAGCCGAAGAGTGTGCAGTATTTGGATATTTCTGCTGGAAGGTCAATGGATTGAGTGCAAATGGGTGACGGGATCGTAAGAAATGACAGTGCTGATTGGAGATGACCCGGCCCGAGGCCGGATCATGGAAACGAGCCTGTGCGGTGCAGAAGATTCAGGATTTGTTTGCAGCGTAGGTCAGTCGCCGAGCTGGGCCATTCTGGTCAGGGTGAGGTAATCGGCCAGTACCGGCAATCCCTGCAGATGGCGGCGCAGCATGTCGAGGGCGGCAAAGGCGAGGATCTTGCGGCGGCTCTCGGGATCCGGGTGGTTGACCTTGAGGGTCTGACCAAACGGTTGCCCATCGGCGCAGAGCAGCAGCGGCACGCCGTCCGGCCCTGCCCGGCCTATGGTCAGACTCACTCCATGGAGAGTGCCCGATAGCTGGGCAAGCTCGCAGCTCAAGGTGCTGCTAAAGCTGGCCTCCAGCGCGGCGTATTCATGACACATGGCAAGCAAGGCCCCCCGGCTCTCACATTCATACAGAGTGAGTGCTTTCTCTCCCAGCAGAGCGAGGATCTGCTGCGCCGGCTCGATATCCCCTCTGCCGACCAGCCAAGGCTCGATGGTGGCGAGCAGTCGCGCTTCGGCTGCATCCATGTCTGCCGTGCTGGCGCCGTGGCCGATCAGTTTCAGCTCGATGAGTGGCATCGATGAGCGGTAGCCTAGCTCGATCCCGGTGGGCCAAGGGGCCGAATCCAGCATATCGCTGAGGGCTGACTCGGAGACGCCGAAAGTGTAGAAACGGCGCAGCTCGGTGTCGGTCCGGGCGCCAGCCAGCACCTTGAGGCGCGGCAAGATCTGTTCGCGCACCATCTGTTTGAATTCGAAGGGGACGCCCGGGGTGAAGAAGAGCTGGCTTAGACCCTGATGGCCAGTGTGCGTCACCACAAAGCCGCAGGCAGTACCGACCGGGTTGTCGAGGATTTCGCAATCCTGTGGCAGCCAGGCCTGTTTGGCATTGCTGGTTGGCATGGGGCGGCCCCGGCTGGCGTAGCGTGCTTCGATGGTGGCGAGCCAGTCCGGAAACAGGGTGAGTGGTTGGCCGAAAGCCTCGGCCGCAGCCTGTGCGGTGAGATCGTCGGCAGTGGGGCCGAGTCCGCCACACACCAGCACCACCTCGGCGCGGCTGGCGCTCTCCTGAAGCACGCTTTTCAGGTCGGCGAGGTTGTCCCCCACCGTCAGGCGGCGGCGCACCTGCCAGCCCTGTTCCAGCAGCAGGGCGCTGAGCCAGGCGGCATTGGTATCCACCACCAGTCCCGTCACTATCTCGTCTCCGGTGCTGATGATCTCGATACGCATGGCGGGCTCCTTGTGCTGAAACGGGGAAAAGAGATGGCTACTGGCCTGCGGGGATCAGGGCTTGTTGTGCTCGAAGTAGTAACTGATCCGGGTGCGCGGATTGAGGTACTCAAACACCGCTGGCGGCAACCGCTTGGGATGGATCACCTTGGCGATGGAGAGCTCGGCCTGCTGCAGGTCGATGATGGCCGCCTCCTGACGCGGGATACGCGGATCGTACACCAGCACCGAGGGGTAGAGCAGACGGGAGGCGTTGACCGACATCACCAGCCCGACCTGACCGTTGGAGAGCTGCACCACGCTGCCGGGCGGGTAGATCCCCATCAGCCGGATCAGCATGCTGAGGTACTCCGGATTGAACTGGGCCTTGCGCTGCTTGTAGAGACCGCTCAGGGCCGAGTAGGGCACCTTGGCCTGCATGTGGCAGAGGTTATCGTATTCGTTGATGAGGGAGACCATCTGGGTGAGCGGATCGAGCTGCCCCTTCTTGAGCCCCTCCGGGCCGCTGCCATCCAGATATTCGTGGTGGTGCAGCACTATGCCCTTGGCCTCGGCCGGAAAATCCTTGGCCAGATTGAGCAGATCCAGCCCGTAGCGCGGGTGCTGGGCCATCAGGTTTTGCTCAGGCTTGGTCAGCGGCTCGGTCTTGCGCAGGATCTGGCTCGGGATCTTCAATTTACCGATGTCGTGGAACAGGGCCCCCATGCCGACCTGGCGGATCTCGTCGGCCGTCATGCAGCACTCCTTGGCCAGCAGCATGCTGAGTACGCTCACATTGAGGGAGTGGAAGTAGAGGTTGTTGCCATCCTCGCCGTCAGAGACCAGATGGAGCACCATCTCGTCTACCGAGAGCAGCTGCTCGGTCATGGCGTTGACCAGCTCCTGCGCCTCGCCGATGGCGTTGAGGGGGCGTGACTGGATCTTGCTCATCACGCTGCGCACCTGCGCCAGCGATTGCTGGAACTGCTTTTCGCACTGCTGCAGATTGCGGCGATAGAGCTGCAACTGCTCGATGCGGCGATCCTTCTCTTGCTGCATCTGGGCCTGACGCTGGGCTGCGTCGGCGTTTTCCGATGGCTGGGTGGCGGCATGTGCCTGGTCGAGCGGCTTGGGCGGTACATCGCTCTTGTCGGGAATGATGGTCACCAGTTTCAGGCCCAAGCGACGGATCAGTTCGATCTCTTCTTCATTCTTGATTTTGAAGCTGGAAAACAGGAACGGGTGTTCGCGCCACCCCAGTGGCAGGGATACATAGTTGCCGACTTGCAGTCGATCTACGGAAATCTTGATACCGGTCATTATCTTGGATGCAGGGGAGATACTGAGCCGTATGCTAGTCAAAGGCGAGGGTGAATACAAAAGGTATCTGATGACAGGGTGAGCGCTTTATTATAGGCTTCTGGATGTCCAGACATATTTACCGATGCAGTACAGGGAGTAAGCATGCCGATCAAGATCCCGGACCAGTTACCCGCCGCCGAAGTGCTGGGGCAGGAGAACATCTTCGTGATGACGGAATCACGGGCCGTCACCCAGAACATCCGCCCGCTGCGGGTGTTGATCCTCAATTTGATGCCCAAGAAGATTGAGACCGAGATCCAGCTGATGCGGATGCTCTCCAACTCGCCGCTGCAGGTGGATGTGGATCTGCTGCGCATCGACGATCGGGAGTCGAAGAACACGCCGCAGGCGCATCTGGAGAACTTCTATCACGACTTCGAGCAGGTGCGTGGCAACAACTATGACGGCATGATCATCACCGGGGCGCCGCTCGGGCTGGTGGAGTTCGAGGAGGTGGTTTACTGGCCGCGCATCGTCGAGATCATCGAGTGGTCCCATCAGCATGTGACCTCCACCCTGTTCCTCTGCTGGGCAGTGCAGGCGGCGCTTAAAGCCCTGTATGGCATGGAGAAGCAGACCCGGGGCGAGAAGCTCTCCGGTGTCTATCATCACCACCGCCTTGACGAACACGAGCCGCTGCTGCGCGGCTTTGATGATGAGTTTGTAGCGCCTCACTCCCGCTATGCTGCGTTCGACTGCGACCTGATCCGCGCTCACACCGATCTGCAGATTTTCGCTGAATCAGCAGAGGCGGGAGTCTATCTGGCGGCCACCAAGGATTGTCGTCAGGTCTTCGTGACCGGCCATCCCGAGTACGATGCGTTGACCCTCGACGGTGAATATCGCCGGGATCTGGCTGCGGGGCTCGACCCCATCATCCCGGTCAACTACTACCCGAACAACGACCCGAGCCAGACCCCGCGCGCCAGCTGGCGCAGCCACGGCCATCTGCTGTTCTCCAACTGGCTCAACTACTACGTCTATCAGCTCACCAGCTACAGGGTGGAGGATATCGGCAAGGTCTTTACCTACGACCAGAGCGGCAAGTAGTTCAGGCGTTGCTCTCAAGCCGTTCGGCCTGCTGTTGCAGCCAGTGGCGGTGGGTATCCAGAGTGAATGCCTTGGGCCTGTGGGCCTTGACGGTGGCCATTGCCTCGTCGAGGGGCTGGCCAAGGGAGATCAGCAGAAGGGCGGCCAGCAGTCCGGTGCGACCGCTTCCCCCCTTGCAGTGGATGACCAGATGCTTGCCATCGCGCAGCAGCTCGATCAGCCGGGGCAGAAGTTGCTGCCAGCTCTGCTCGAAACGGGAGTCGGGGGCCTGATCATCTTCGATGGGAAGGTGGAACCAGCGCATTCCCTCTTGTTCTACCTGCACGCCAAGGTGGGCGAGGTCGAAGCGAGCCAGTTCGGTGTCAGTCATCAGGGTGATGACTGCGTGGGCACCGGCCAGTCGCAGCTGGTCGAGGGCGAGAGTCAGCGGCACCTGCTGGGTGCCCGGACAGGGGGTCAGCAGCAGCTGACCATCGACGCGGGGAAGCTCCAGGCTCCAGAAGGGATGAAACGGGTGCATGGCGGATCCTCGTGTGGTGGCCGGTTTACCGAGCCCGGCGAATGGCGCCAAGCATAGGCAGGGCGGGGGGGATGTCAATGGCCGTTGTGTTTGGCCCGGTTTACGGGCAGAGTCTAAAAAATTGAGCGGTTAGAGGAGTGAAGATGAGAAATCTGGATCAACTGGATTTGGATATCCTGGCCCATCTGTTTCGGGATGCAGGCATGACCAACAAGGATCTGGCCGCGCTGGTGGGGGTTGCTCCCTCCACCTGTCTGGAACGGGTACGCAAGCTGCAACAGGACGGGGTGCTCAAAGGGGCGCACTGCGAGGTCGATTATCAGGCCCTCGGTGGTCACATTCAGGCCATGGTCTCCCTGCAACTGGCCCGCCATAGCCGCCAGATCATCGACGATTTTCGCGATGCCATTCTGGTGTTGCCCGAGGTGATCAGCCTGTTCCACATGGGGGGCAAGGATGATTTCCTGGTGCACCTCTGCGTGGCCGATACCGAGCACCTGCGCAACTTCGTTTTCGATCACTTCACCTCCCGCGAAGAGGTGGTGCACCTCGAGACCTCGCTGGTGTTCGAGCACAGGTTCAGCCGCTCGCTGCCCTGTTTCCCCCAGCCATAACGCCAGTGTGAAAAAAACCGCCTTTCGGCGGTTTTTTTTCTATCTGGTTTCGCTGGTTGATGGCGCCTGCTCGGCAGCGGCTGTTCGCTCATCTTTAGCCGTCCGGTAGAGTCCCTTCTGATAAGCCAGGCTGCCCCAGAGCGCCAGCCCCAGCGTTGCCTCTTTCATGGCGGCTGGTTGTGCCACCGGCGTCAGCGTTTCGGTGGCGTCGTCATAACGATACCCTTCCGCCGGACGTTCCGGTTGCAGGATCACCACATCCTGGCCGCGCATCAGGGCAAAGTTCTTGTCGTACTGCATGATGGCGCGCCCCGGCCAGTCGGCGGGCATGCGGGTGAGATCCTTGCCAAGCATCGGATAGTCGGCACTGATCCCCATCAGGGAGAGCAGGGTCGGTGCCATGTCGATCTGGCTGACGATGCGCGGATCCTTTCTCGGCGCTATGCCGTCGCCCACGATAACCCCCGGAATATGGAAGCGGGGAATGGGCACCAGACTGGCGCCACCGACCCTGCTGTCGTGATCGGCGATGACAAGGAACAGGGTGTCCTTCCAGTATTCGGACTGTTTCGCCTTCTTGAAGAACTCGCCAATGGAGTAATCCGCATACTTGGCCGCGTTGTTGCGAGTCTGCTTGGGCTGCTCATAGAGGGCGATGCGATTGTCGGGAAATTCGAACGGGTCGTGGTTGCTGGAGCTGAACACCAGGCTGAAGAAAGGCTTGCCCTGTTTGTGCAGCTCTCTGAAGGTTTCGTCAGCCTTGCTCATCAGATCTTCGTCGGAGGCGCCCCATGATCCCTTGAAGACCGGGTTGGTGAAATCCTTCTGCTCGACGATGGTGGTGAAGCCGTTGCCAAGGAAGAAGCTGCGCATGTTGTCGAAGTGGCTCTCGCCGCCGTAGATAAAGCTGGTGTCGTAGCCCCTTTGTTTGAGTAGATCGGCGATGGTGAAGAAGTTGGTCTGGCTCTTGCCTAGTTTGACCACGGCCTGCGCCGGGGTCGGCGTGAAGCCGGTCAGCACTGCCTCGATGCCGCGCACCGAGCGGGTGCCGGTGGCGTAGAGCTGCTCGAAGGCCCAACCCTCTTTCGACAAGGCATCGATGTTGGGGGTGAGCGGCAGGCCACCGAGGGAGCCAACGAACTGGGCGCCGAGGCTCTCCTGCAGCAGGATCACCAGATTCTTCGGTTTGCCGCTGTAGCTGGCTTCGTTGAAGGTCTGGCTCGGCAAGGTGTCGGAGCTGAACTCATGGGCGGCCCGGCCGCTCTCCTGACGCACAAGCTCGATGATCTGCTTGTCTGCCATCTCGCCGTAAAACTGGCCGGCATCCTCCTCGGCGCCCATCTGTTTGATGGCAAAGAAGAGGGAGTAGGCGGAGTTGACTGTGAGCGAGTTGACCAGCGGATCCTCGGCAAAGGCGACCATGGCCGGGTTCAGGGCGCGGTGGCCCAGGCTGGAGCGGGCACCGAGAAAACCTATGGCCAGAATGAGCAGGGCGAAGGCGGGCCGCCAGTACCAGCGCGGGAAGCTGAGATCGCGCAGCAGACGGCCACTCAGCCACCAGCCCCCGGTCAGCACGGCGCCACTGAAGACCACCGCCAGCAGCAGCTCGGCTTTGCGGCCCGCCCACAGCATGGAGAGCACCTCCTTCGGATAGATGAGGTACTCCACATAGAGGCGATTGGGACGCACGCCATATTCGGTGACAAACGAGGGGGTGGAGATCTCGAGGAAAAGCATCAGCCAGAGCCCGACGGTCAGCCAGACGCGCATCAGCTGCATCCAGCCCCGACCGATGGTGTGAGGCCCGGCCAGCAGCAGGGTAAACATGGCCGGGACACCCCAGAGCCAGCAGAGAGTGGCAAAATCGACCCGGATCCCTTGCAGCAGCATCTCCTGCCAGCCGGCGACGGCATCGACCCGCTCCAGTTGCCAGAGACCCAGCGCAATACGGCTGAGAGTCAGAGAGCCAAGGGCAAGCGCACAGAAGACGGCAAAAGGCCAGAACGGGCCTAGCCGCTGTTTCAGAGTTGTCATGGTTGTTCCTGATTGAGCCTGTAAGCATCTGTCCACAGATGCTTTTTTTGTTTTGTTGGGAGATATGACAAGGAGATGGGGAGAAGGTTGCGAGCCGCTCGCTGTAAAAGAGATAAATTGCGTGCTGCTTATGCAAAAGTGTGACATCAGACCGCCATTGCACACAGCATAACCTGCTGCCGGAAGTGTGAGCAGGCACGCGAATAGCGCCATGACGGCTATTTATAATTGCCGCGAATTATCTGGATGGAGCCGAAGGATGCCGGTCTTTATCGATGTCGACTATTTGCAGGGATGGCGCCTGTTTCTGGTGTTGTCGGATGGCACAACTGGCGTGCTGGATCTGACCCCGTGGCGAGGTCAGCCGCTGTTTGCTGCGCTGGAGACGGAACGTCATTGCGCCCGGGTCTTCATCAACCGCCACCACCAGCTGGAGTGGCCGGTCGGCTGCACGCTATCCGCCCATGAGGTTTATCACCTCATCATGCCGATGGACGAGCGGGAAGCCTTCCGCTAATCCCTGCTTTTTGTGAGCCAACGCCAGATTCCTGTTACTGGAATGTTTGGGCGTTTGCCTTCCTGAATCAAATTGGGTAAAAACAGCGCAACATTTTGCCAACCTGGCTTTGTTTCGTCTGATCAAGGCTTGCCGCACTCATGCAGCAGGCCTTTTTTGCGACCAGAGTCCAAACCTTTCTCTTGCTGAAAGGTTTGGCTGGCAAGATGAAAAAAACATAACAAACAAATACATAAGGAAAATGTATGGCTTGTCATATGCGCACACCCCTTGCCCTGCTGGTGGGAGGGTTGGCCTGTCACGGCGCCGCCGGGCAGGAGCAGATTCAGCAACCGGAAACCATGGTGGTCGTGGCGAGTCGCCCCGCCAGCACCCTGGAGGTCACCCTCGATCCCAAGAAACCCGGCTCTCCCATGCCGGCGGCCGATGGTGCCGGTTATCTCAAAAACGTCACCGGCATGAGCATGGTGCGCAAGGGGGGGCTGGGTGGCGATCCCGTGCTGCGGGGGATGGGGATGTCCCGCCTCAACGTGCAGATGGATGGCGGCATGTTGGCTGGTGGCTGTGGCGGCCGCATGGACCCGCCCACCGCCTATGTGTTCCCCCAATCCTTTGACAGGATCCGCGTGCTCAAGGGGCCGCAATCCCTCGAGCAGGGGGCCACCCTGGCGGGAACTGTGCTGTTTGAGCGGGACAAACCCGAGTTTATGGCGCCGGGCTTCAAGAGCGACGCCTCGGCCCTCTTTGGCAGCTTCGGCCGCGATGACCAGATGGTCGACATGACGGCAGGCTCGACCGATGGTTATCTGCGCGGTCAGTTCACCCACTCCGACAGCGACGATTACCGCGATGGCCATGGCAACAAGGTACGCTCTTTCTATCGCCGCGAGAACGGCACCGCCCAGTTGGGCTGGACGCCAGGGGAGCACACCTGGCTGGAACTCACCGCCGAGCGCAGCAATGCCCGCGCCGCCTATGCGGACCGCACCATGGATGGCCCCATGTTTGATCGCGAATCCTTCGGGCTGAAGCTCAAGCAGGAGGAGATCACCACTCACTGGCAGCGCAGCGAGCTGACCCTGTGGGACAACTACATCGACCACATCATGGACAACTTCAGTCTGCGGCCAAGCAGCGGCATGAAGATGCTCTCCAACCCGGATCGCCGCAACACCGGTGGGCGCTGGGCCAACGACATCGCTCTGCCAGCCGACTGGTTGCTGACAGCCGGGCTCGACAGCAACCGGGATCAGCACCGCAGCCGGAGTGGCGTCGACTATGCCACCAAGGATCGCCAGCGCACCCTGCGTTTCGAGCAGCAGGGCGGCTTTGCCGAGCTGGGGCGCCAGCAGGGGGCCCACAGCTACAAGGGGGGTTATCGTCAGGATCGGGTCGAGACCACCCGTTATGGTGCGGGTGATCAGACCCTCTACAGCGAGACCGAGCACCTCGACAGCGGTTTTGGTCGCTACGAGTATCAGTGGTCGCCCCGCTGGTCCAGCTATCTGGCGTGGGGACAGGCAGAGCGGGCGCCGGACTACTGGGAGCGCAACAAGGACAGCACCCCGTTCACCCTCAACCCGGAGCGCAGCCGCCAGTGGGATGCGGGTCTGGCTTTGCGCAGCCGCGAGCTGGATCTGACCCTCTCCCTCTTTAGCGCCAACATCAAGGATTACCTGCTCTACAACAGCAAGTCGAACCAGGTGCGCAACATCGATGCCCAGACCCGGGGCGGCGAGCTGGAGGGGCGCTGGCAGTTTGCCGAGCAGTGGCGTCTCGATGGTGGTCTGGCGGTGGTCTACGGCGAAAACCAGAGCGACAACAAACCGCTGGCCCAGATGCCGCCCCTCGATGGCAAGCTGGCGCTGGGCTGGCAGCCGGACGAAGCGCTGAGTTTCACCCTGCTGGGGCGCGCCGTGGCGGCGCAGGATCGGGTGGATGTGGGCTCCGGCACGGTCGCCGGTCAGGATCAGGGCGAGACCCCGGGCTTCTTCACCATGAACCTGAGCGGCGCCTGGCAGTTTGCCAAGGGGTGGCAGCTCTCGGCCGGGGTAGACAACCTGTTCGACACCTTCTACTACGAGCACCTCTCCAAGTCGGTACACAGCAGTCAGGCCGGGTTGGGCTATGAGCAGAGCGGCCGCATTCCCGAGCCGGGTCGTGCCTACTGGATCTCGGTCAACTACCGTTTTGCCTCCGACGGCGTGCTCTGAGCAAGACGAGCGGGTAACGTTTTCAGTCACAGACCCCTCTGCGAGCGCTCGCTATCATGGCGAAAAGCAGGTGCATTCAGACACTTGTGCTCACAGCGGGAACATGACAATGAAACAGGGAACGTTGCGTTATGGCGGCCTCATCGGGGCCGCCCTGTTACTCGCCGCTTGCGGCGGCAGTGGAAGTTCTGGCGGGGGGAGTACGCCTCCCGTCGTCAATCCGCCGGTCACTCACCCTCCGGTCGCCACGGCCAGTCGGGCCTGCTACGGCGATGAGCAACTCGCCTGCAATCTGCGCATCTATCAGGTGATGGTGGAGTCCTTCGTCGACGGTGATGGCAGCGCCAACTACGGCGTCGGTTACGGCCCCTCCCGCCACAACGGTGATCTGCAGGGGATCATCGACAGCCTCGACCACATCAAGAGCCTCAACGTCAACGCCATCTGGCTCACCCCCGTGTTCGACTCCTGCGCAGGGCAAGGGGGTGATGACAAGCTCGATGCCACCGGCTACTTCGCCTGCGACTTCTTCAACGTCGATCCCAACTTCGGCAGCAATGCCCAGCTGAAAAAGCTGGTGGACGGGGCGCACCAGCGCGGCCTCTACGTCTTCCTCGACGGGGTGTTTGGCCACGTCAACAAGGTGGGGGTGAGCAAGCCTTCACCGGCCGGCTTGCTGCCCGCCCTCAAGAGCGGCGGTGCCGGTTATCCGGGTCAGCTGGTGGATTACAGTCAGCCCC
This sequence comes from Aeromonas lacus, assembly GCF_000764665.1. GTDB lineage: Bacteria > Pseudomonadota > Gammaproteobacteria > Enterobacterales > Aeromonadaceae > Aeromonas > Aeromonas lacus. The sequence goes on from NZ_JRGM01000149.1 coordinate 17,238, forward strand.
AGAGTCTCGCCTACTTCAAGGAGGTGGCCCGCTACTGGATCGAGCAGTACGGCATCGATGGCTGGCGCCTCGATCAGGCCTATCAGCTGAACCTCGATGAGTGGCGCGCCATTCGCCGCGAGGTGGAGCTGGCCAGCGCGGCGCGCAAGGCGGCCGGTCAGCAGTGGGGCACCCTCGGCTACATGGTGGGCGAGGTGTGGAAGGGGGCCGACGAGATCCGCGCCCAGGCTTACGGCAGCAGCGACAACCCGGCGCTCTCTTCGGCGTTCGACTTCCCGCTGCGCTATGGCCTGGTGCAGGCGCTGGCGGTGGAGGAGTCCGGCAAGGGCGGGCAGGGGGCCAGCGTGCTCGACGCCAGCTGGAACAAGGTGGAGAATTACCCGAGCCACGCCATGCCGAACCTGATGCTGGGCAACCACGATCTGGTGCGTTTCGGCGATCTGCTGGAGCGAGGCAACTTCAATCCGGCGGAGTACTGGCAGCGCCACAAGGCCGCCTTCAGCTTCCTCGCTGCCCGCTCCGGCCCCATCACCCTCTACTACGGCGAGGAGTTTGGCGACGAGGTGCCTGGCTTTGCCGCCAAGGTGGGCGGTGACTGCGCGGCGTTGGGACTTTGCGACGATCACGTGGCCCGCAGCGACGGCAAGGTACCCGCAGTCACCGGCTTTGTGCCGGGCAGTGAACAGGCAGAACTCAAGCAGTGGCTCAGCCAGCTGCTGGCTCTGCGTGCCAAACACCCCGCCCTCTATCAGGGGGATCGGGTCAAGCTGGTGGCCGAGGGGAGCCTCTATGGCGACATCAAGGAGACGGCGGCAGAGCAGATCGTCTACCTGCTCAACGTCTCGAGCGCGCCCCTGAGCTATGCACTGCCGGTCGGCAAACTGCGCAGCGGCAGTGCGCTGGTGGATCTGCAGAGCGGCGAGAGTCTGGCCATCGGTGGCAGCAGCGTGACGGTGGCGTTGCCACCCCTCACCGGCCGCTTCCTGTTGCTGCAATAGCGCGACCACGACCCAATGCAAAGGGCTCCATAACGGAGCCCTTTTTCATGGCGATGCCCGTTGCGACGTCGTCCTACTTCTCGATGCCGCTGCCCAGATCATCCGGGCGGGGAGCGGCTGGTGGGTGACCATTGCCATTGCGCCAGCTCTCCAGCCGGTTGTGTACCCCGCGGCGCAGGCTCTTGAAGCTGGTCTCCAGATAGTCGACGCCGACCAGAATGGAGAGGGTGACGCCGGTGAGCAGCAGCGCCTGATGGAGCATCTGCATGCCGATGAGGGCGCCGAGGGCGGCCAACATCCAGACAGTGGCGGCGGAGGTGACCCCCAGTACCTGACCATCCCGGGTCATCATCACCCCGGCGCCGAGAAAGCCGATGCCGGTGATAAGTTGGCCCAGTACCCGCGCCTGATCGGCACTCTGGGGGCTGAGGGCGGCACCGATGGCGAGAAAGCAGTAGGTGCCGAGGATGATGAGCGAGGAGGTGCGGATGCCGACCGGCTTGCCGCGCAGCTGGCGCTCCAGCCCCACCAGAGTGCCACACACCAGACAGACCAGGATGTTTTCCCAGCCAAGGGGCGCAATGTCCCACCAATCAGTCGTCATCATATCCACCTCTGCAATCGATGCTTGTTGTTATCCGGCCGCGCTCTGCCCCCGGTTCTCCAGCCGCTGGCGGAAAGCCCGGGCGAGGCGCTCGTAGAGGTCCTTTGCCTCTCTGTCCTCAATATCGCCACGTATCCAGGGATTGTCGATGATTTCCAGCAGCACGCAGTCACGCCCCTGCTGGCGCAGATCGACCCCGAACAGGCCGTTGCCGAGCTGATGAACGGCGCGGCGGGCGGTCTGCAACACCCGCTCCGGCACCTCATTGAGCGGCAGCGCCTCGATCCGGCTCATGTCGAGGGGGTGCTTGCGGCGGCGGATGCGGTTGCCGGGCTCGGGCCGGAAACGGCGGCAGGCAAACAGCGGCGAGCCATCGAGAAAGCCGATGCGCCAGTCGAACTCGGCGGGGATCCGGCTCTGCACCAGCAGCAGGGCGGATCTCCCCAGCCCCTCGTCCAACAGGCGAGCCAGCTGCTGCTCGTCGCTGGCCATGGCGAGATCCCGCCCCTGCGCCCCGTCGGGTACCTTCACCATCAGCGGCAGGCCGAGCCGCTGCACCAGCTCGTCAACGTGGTGGCGGCCGCGGCGGGTCACCACCATGGTGGGCGGCATGGGCACCCCGCTGCGTACCATCAGCTCGTAGAGATAGAGCTTGTTGCTGCAGGCGAGGATGGCGCGGGAGCTGTCGATCACCGGCATCTTCAGCTGTTCGGCGCGGCGGGCAAATTCGAAGGTGTAGTGGCCGACCGCTGTCTCGGAGCGCAGCCAGAGGGTGTCGAACTCCGGCAGCCGCTCGATGGCGGACGGCGCCAGGATCTCTGCCCGGATCCCCTGCGCCGCGGCCGCTTTGATAAAGCGATCCAGCGCCACTGCATCACTGCTGGCGCGGCCGTCGTTGGGGTCGACCAGAATGGCGAGCTGATAGAGCGGCGCTGCCTGCTCCTCGTCGCCGGTCCCCACCAGTGCCTGGGCGTGGTGCAGCATCAGCTCTTTCTCGCTTGGGCTCAGCGCCAGCGGCGACAGGCTCTGCTGCTGGCGCACCGACCAGCCGTGGCGGCCGCGCTTGAGGGTCAGCTCCTGCAGCGGCAGCTGGCTGAGGCCGTAGTAGTAGCGGGCCAGCCCCGCCAGCTCGCTCTGTTCGCACTGGCCGAAGATGGCGCGTACCCGGATTCGGTCCTCGCTCTGCTGGGCCAGCCAGCCCTGCAATTTTCGCCACAGCTTGGCCGGTGGCTGTTGGGGTTGCAACTGGCTGATGGCCTGCAAACCCGGCAGACAGTGGTGGCCGCGGGCCTGGGCCAGCAGTGAGCAGTAGTAGCCAGCGCTCAGGTGTTCCAGATTGCGGCAGAGGTTGATGATGCGGGGGCGGCCGCCGGTGGTGGGCACCCCGTGTTGCAGGTAGGTGCGGGCAGTCAGCAGATAATCGGCATGGCAGGGCCAGTCGCCCAGCTCTTCGACGATGACGTAGGTACTCATATTTTCGGCTCCACAGATGAAACTGCCTTAAGCGGCAGGATCCCCAGTGGGCTTCGATGCACCGGAAAGCACGACAATGGCGCGAGGGGAAACAAGAGGTTACAGTGCCTAATATTCTGCCTTGGTAACTTGTGATACAAGTCGCATTTTTGGTGCTGAGGATAAATAACCGAACAAGGACTCCCCGTGTTGACCGTCCGCGCCGCCCGACCCAACGATTTGGGCGCCATCGTTAAACTGGAACGCTACTGTTTTCCTCCCGAGGTCGCCTTTGGCCGCAGTCGCTGGCACTATCTGCTCGCCCAGGCCAGAGGCCGCACCCTGCTGGTGCTGGATGAGAAGGAGCAGCTGATGGGCTATCTCTGCCTGCTGGAGCACAAGGGGTGGGATCGCCTCATCGTGCAGACCCTCGCCATTCGCTGGACCATCCGCCGTCAGGGCTGGGCGCGGCGCCTGCTGGAGCAGGTGATCCGCGAAGGACAGGAGGCTGGCTGGGGGGCGATCCGGCTGGAGGTGGCGGATGCCAACGCCGAAGCGCTGGCGCTCTACCGTGGGCTGGGGTTCAAAGCCACCCAGCGGCTGCCCGACTACTATGGCCTGGGTCAGCATGCCCATCGGCTGGTGCTTAAGCTGGCCGGAGAGAGGAGAGAAGAGGAGAGGGGATGAGCTGCGACAACTGCCTCGCCACCGCCATCAGGGCCAAGCTGGGGCGCTGCCCGCTCTGCGCCGGCCAGACCTTTGCCATCGGCCTGGTCGGCTGGCTGGTCTGGTGGTGGTGTGGCGCCGACACCTCGGTCAACGCCCTCACCGGTCTGCTGTTTGCGCTGGGTGGATCGGGCCTGTTGCTGCTCCATCTGGCGGTATTTATCTGGCGCAAGGCGACCGGACGTGAATTGAGCGATGAATAAATCAGATTCGTTTCAACAACATAAATAACAATATCGGTTGAGATAATGGAGGTTCAGATGATAGCAATGGTAACGGGCGCCTCGTCCGGTTTTGGTGAGTCCATCAGCCGTCAGCTGGTGCAGGCGGGCTACAAGGTGATCGGTACCGGCCGCCGCGCCGAGCGGCTGGCTGCGCTGGCTGACGAGCTGGGCAAGCAGTTCCTGCCGCTGGCGTTCGACGTGCAGGACAAGGCGGCCACCCGTGCTGCCATCGCCGCTCTGCCAGCCGAGTGGCGCGAGGTGGATCTGCTGGTCAACAACGCCGGTCTGGCGCTGGGGCTGGAGCCGGCCCACAAGGCGGATCTGGAAGATTGGGAGCAGATGATTGCCACCAACATCAGCGGTCTGACCCTGCTCACCCGCCTGCTGCTGCCGGGCATGGTGGCGCGCAATCGCGGCCACGTCATCAATATCGGCTCCATCGCCGGTACCTACCCCTATCCGGGCGGCAACGTCTACGGCGCCACCAAGGCGTTCGTGAAGCAGTTCAGCCTCAACCTGCGTGCCGATCTGGCGGGCACCGCCATCCGCGTCACCAACGTGGAGCCGGGCCTGTGCGGCGGCACCGAGTTCTCCAACGTACGCTTCCACGGTGACGATGCCAAGGCGGCCTCCGTCTATCAGGGGGTGGAGGCGATCCAGCCGGAAGATATCGCCAATACCGTGCTCTGGGTGAGCCAGCAACCGGCCCATGTCAACATCAACAGCATCGAGATCATGCCGGTGGCGCAGACCTTCGGCCCGCTCAATATCAGCCGTCGCTGATCGCTGCATTGGCTGAAACGAAAGAGGCTCCCTTGGGAGCCTCTTTGCGTTGGCGAGCCGATTACAGGCTCATGATCTTCTTGAACTCCTCCGGCGAATACTTCTTCTCGGTGCGCTTGGTCAGATCTGTCATCAGCTTGTAGCGCAGCGTTTTGGCCATCTGATAGGTCTGCTCCAACTGACCATAGGAGTAGTCGGCAGCCAGCCCGATGGCGGTAGCCTTGTCGCTGGCGTAGGCCTGTTTCAGGCTCTTGTCGAGCAGCGCCACCTCCTTGTAAATCTTGCTGCTCTCCTTGCTCCAGACGCCGCGCAGCAGCGGCAGGTACTTGTCCGGATCGGCGCTGGCCAGCGCGGTCAGGCTGCGGAACTGCCAGTAGGCGGAATCATCGGAGTAGCTGTCGCTGCCGGTGCGATAGGGTAGGGGGTAGGATTCCAGGGTGTTGTAGAGCGGCACCATCACGGATTCAGCCAGCACGCCGTAGCTCTGCCAGATCAATCCCTGCAGCTCTTTGGGCATCTCCTTGCGCAGCTGGATGACGTGGGATTCGAGCTGGCGATCGATGCGGATCGGCCGCTCCGCCTTGCCGGCCAGTGGCGTGCCGTCATAGGTGGCGCTCAGCAGCTTGGCCACGTCCTGCACGGCGATAGGGGCATCCGGCTTCATGAACAGCGGATATTGCGCCTGCCGGGTCGGCTGCGGGTGGCTGGCGGTCAGCATTTTCTGGCCGAGCCACTCCCGATCCACGTTATACGGGTCAGCGATGACCCCGAACGCCTTGGCGAAGTTGAACTCTTTCGGATCGGCGTTATCCAGCAGTTTGTGCTCGCGTACGAACTCCAGCAGTTTGGGCGAGTGCAGCACATCGGCGCTGTCGAGAGCGACACCGTGGATCCGCAGGCCGTTGGCCACCATGGCGTAGCTGTCGTCCGGCACCCGTACCGCAATCCAGTGGTGGCCGGAGCCGATCTCCATCAGCCAGGCCTCGTTCACATCCGCCAGATAGAGGCTGTTGCCCTCACCGGCGCCATATTGCTCCACATAGCGGCCAAGCAGCTCGACCCCCTCTTTGGCCGTTTTGGCCTGCGGCAGGATCAGGGTCGGGATGATGGCTTCAATCACTCCCTTCTCGATTAGCGGATCCGCTTTCTGGGCCTTGTCGTTGACCTCGGCGCTGGTGGTGGCCGAGATGGCGACGTTGAACTCGTTGATGCCGCGCTCCTCGTAATACTTGCCGTCCGGGTCACTGGACGTCGCATCCCAGTCACGAATGGCGGAGTAGGCGAAAAACGCCTTGGGCATCGGCACTTCCAGCCCGTTACCCAGTTTCCAGACCTTGCCCTCATTTTGCTGCGCGGGCCGGAAGGCGAGGTACTTGTTCCAGTTGTTGACGCCAAAATCCTCGTTTCTGGCGATCATCACGCTGCCATCGGCACTGGCCCCCTTGCCGACGATAAGGCCGGTACAGGCGTCGGCACTGGTGCCAAGCAGGGTGAGCAGGGTGGCGGAGAGAAGACTCAAGGTGTGTTTTTTCATAGTTATGCCCGAAAGGTTGCGGTGGATGCGCGTCAGGGGGCGGGAGAAGCGGCCGGGAGTAACCGGACTGGGTCGGAGATCCGACGGTAGACAGGTCTGCATCTGGTTGAATTCGCAAACATATCATCCATAACGCTGCTTGCTTGCCCGATGGTGCGCCAAAATTGTATGCCTCGCTGGTTGTTTGTTTTGTGATCGACGGAGCGTTCCTGCGGTTTATATGGTGCAGTGTTTTTGGGGCAGCGGTATGTGTCGGAAATCGGGGTAAAAGCAGCGGATGAGTCATGATTCTGACGCTGCGTCGGGGCTGTAACCGCTGGCAGGCTTGCCAGAGCGGGGATCTCGACCAATCTGACAAGTTGGCCTGTAACTTGCTGGTTTTATTGTCAAAGGTGGGGCCAGACCCCATACCGCCGCATTCAGTCAGCCCGCTCCGGCGGGTCGGCACACAGAACGGGAGTCTTCATGGATATCAAACCCTACAGCCAGCAGCTTGCCCAGAGCGCCTCCAACAACCGCGCCCTCGCCACCCTCAACAGTGCCAGTAGCGGTGGTCAGGGTGGTGGCTGGGAGGAGATGGTCAGCCTCTCCACCCAGCGCATGACCGGTCAGGCCCAGCAGGTGCTCACCTATGAACATCTGGCCAAGAACAGCAAGCTGCCGCCGGCGCTCGACATGAGCTCCGACAAGGGGGGCGTGGTGCAGCAGCTGGTGGACAAGGCGCTCGGGTTTGATCGCAAAAAATTCAACGAGATAGAAGACAAACTCAAGGCTATCGCCGACAACAAGAAGCTGACGCCGGAAGAGCGGGCTGAGCAGAGCAAGCCGCTCAACGAGCAGAAAGATGCGATGCTGAAAGAGGCGATGGATCGCCTGACCGGCAAGAAGAGCTCATCCAAAGATGAGGCCAAAACCGCCTGATCCCGTCACTGTTGTGTGAGATACCCGGTCGGCACAGATGGGCCAGTGTCGACCGCCGATGGGCAAGCTTCTGCCACCTCTTTTGACCTCACCTCCCCACAGGCGCACAATGTCCGCGCATTGAGCCAGTCGAGGAGTCCGCCGTGTACAACTTCCAATATGCCAATCCGACCCGCATCTGTTTCGGCGAGGGGCAGATCGCCAGCCTGCCCGAACTGATCCCGCCCGGCAGCCGGCTGCTGGTGCTCTACGGCGGTGGCAGCATCAAGCAGAACGGGGTGTATGAGCAGTTGACCCGGGCGCTGGAGGGGGTGACGTGGCAGGAGTTTTCCGGCATCAGCGCCAACCCCAGATTCGAGCTGTTGATGGAGGCGGTGGCGCAGGTGAAACGCGAGCGCATCGACTTCCTGCTGGCGGTCGGTGGCGGCTCGGTAGTCGATGGCACCAAGTTTGTCGCGGCCGCCGCCTGCTACGAGGGGGATGATCCCTGGGACATCTGCGGCAAGCAGGCGAGCGTGCACAAGGCGCTGCCGATGGGCTGCGTGCTGACCCTGCCGGCGACCGGCTCCGAGAGCAATCCCACTTCGGTGGTGAGCCGGGGGGATGTGAAGATCTCCTTCAGAAGCCCGCTAGTGCAGCCGCAGTTTGCGGTGCTCGACCCGACCACCACCTACAGCCTGCCGCCGCGCCAGACCGGCAATGGCGTGGTGGACGCCTTCGTCCATATCGCCGAGCAGTACCTCACCTTCCCGGTGGGGGGCGAGGTGCAGGACAGACTGGCGGAGGGGCTGCTGCAGGTGCTGGTGGAGAATGGCCCCAAAGCGCTGGCGGAGCCGACCAACTATCAGGTGCGGGCCAATCTGATGTGGGCGGCCAGTCTGGCGCTCAACGGTCTTATCGGTTGCGGGGTGCCGCAGGATTGGGCCTCCCACGCCATCGGCCATCAGCTGACGGCGCTTTACGGGCTCGACCACGGCCAGAGTCTGGCGGTGGTGCTGCCCGCCCTGCTGCGGGAGCGGGCAGCGCAGAAGCAGGAGAAGCTGGCCCAGTTTGCCGAGCGGGTGTGGCACTCCAGCCGCGAGGATTATGCCTTGCGCATCGAAGAGGCGATCATCCGCACCGAACAGTTCTTCCAGCAGATGGGGCTTGGTACCCGGCTCTCTGACTATGGTCTGAGCGAAAGCTGCATTCCGGCGGTCTGTTCCAACCTCAAGCGGGTCGGGCGTACCGCACTCGGGGAGCAGCAGGATATCGATACGGATCAGGTGGCGCGGATCCTCGCCCGGGCGCTGTGAGCGGCCAAAGGGAGGATCGGGGGGTTGCTCTCGTCTGACTGCCAGAGTGACAGGCGTCAGCGCTAAACAAGATTGTTTCAAGAAATGCTGGCTGTAAAATTAGCTTGTTGCGCTGGTGAAATAGTCGCGCGACCACGCCAGCGGCTTGTTTCATCAGGGCTGGCAAATCCCGCTGGCCGATCTTCCGGTTAATTCGTGCTGACCAAGGGCTATCCCCGGATACACCAAGGGCCGCTTGCTGCGGCCCTTGGTGTATCCGGCGGATCTGTTACTCGGTACGTGCCTTGAGGTAGCCGGCGTAGTCCGGGATCTGCACGCTGAATGCCTGCCGCATATGGGGGCTGTCCATGATGAAGTCGGCGGTCGCTTCGTTGGTGGCAACCGGGATGTTCCACACCGCAGCCAGTCGCAGCAGCGCTTTCACATCCGGATCGTGCGGCACCGCATTGAGGGGATCCCAGAAGAAGATCAGCACGTCGATCTTCCCTTCGGCAATCAGGGCGCCAAGCTGCTGGTCGCCACCCATGGGGCCGGAGAAGAGGCAGGTGATGGGCAACTCGGCCTTTTTGCCGAGCATGGTGCCGGTGGTGCCGGTGGCATAGAGGTGGTGGAGCTTGAGCTCCTCCTTGCGGCGCATGACCCAGTTCAGCAGAGGGGTTTTCATGTTGTCGTGAGCGACCAGTGCCACCCGCTTGTGGGGAGCCATCTCGCGTGCAATCTGTTCCATGAAGGTATCCGTAGCATTGTGATTGGAATTGAGCCGTATCCTAATCGAAAGCCATGACAGATGCTGTGTCGGGCGTATTAACTGTGATCCTGACAGAAAGTTTTCGGGCAATGGTGGCCCAAATGAAGAGACCCGCCAGCAGCGGGTCTCTTCATTTGAGTTCTTTGGAGGGTCAGGATCCGTGGTGCAGCTGCGCCTGCTGGTAGTTCTCCAGCCCGATGCGATCGATGAGATCGAGCTGGGTCTCCAGCCAGTCCACATGCTCCTCCTCATCTTCCAGGATCTCCTGAAACAGGTCGCGGCTGATGTAATCCTGCACCGATTCGGCGTAGGCGATGGCCACTTTCAGGTCTGGGATGGCATCCATCTCCAGCGAGAGGTCGCAGCGCAGCATCTCTTCCACCGTTTCACCGATGCGCAGCTTGCCGAGATCCTGCAGGTTGGGCAGCCCTTCGAGAAACAGCACCCGTTTGACCAGCTCGTCGGCGTGCTTCATCTCGTCGATGGATTCGTGGTACTCCTTGTGCCCGAGCGCCTTGAGGCCCCAGTCATCGTAGATGCGGGCGTGCAGGAAGTATTGGTTGATGGCTATCAGCTCATTGGCCAGCACCTTGTTGAGGTGGGCAATGATCTTGGGGTCTCCTTTCATCGACAGTGCTCCTTGGTTCGTGCCTGAGGTGGCAATCATCAGAGCTTAGTCGAGAAACATGACGACTTCGGGATGGTGGCGGATCAGGCCACTTCGTAGTAGAGCGGGGTTTGCTCCTGCTCCATCTTGTCGAGCTCGGCGGCGATGATCTCCATGGTCATGCGCACGCACTTGCCGCACTGGGCGCCCACCTCGAGCGACTGCTTGAGCTGGCGGAACTCGCTGCTACCTGACTGCACCGCCTTGCGGATCTGGGTATCTGTGATGCCGCGGCACAAACAGACGTACATGGTGGATTACCTCATATGAAATTGAGTGAAATCTAAATGAGAGTGGTTCGCAATGCAAATAACCATTGGTAATAAGATCCCCCGCTTGCCACTTGTCACCCCCTTGGGGAGAATGCCCTGATACAGAGGGAACCATCATGCTCAAGAAACTGTTCAGCGCCCTGTTCGGGGGCGAGCCAGCCAAGGCTGCGGAAGTCACTCCCACCGAATATGCCGGCTATCTCATCTATCCGGAACCCATGGCCGAAGGTGGCCAGTACCGGCTGGCAGGCCGCATCACCAAAGAGGTGGACGGCGTGCTGCAAACCCACCGCTTTATCCGCTCCGATCTGTTTGCCAACCCGGCCGATGCCGAGCGCTTCATGGTGCAGAAGGCTCACACCTTTATCGATCAGATGGGGGATCGCATGTTCGAGCCCCGCAAACCGGCTGACAGCCAAGCTTCATGACGCCGTCAGAGCTCAACAGCCTGCGCGAGGCGCTGGCCCGCTCCGGCGAGCGGCGGCTGATCTGGCTGGAGGGGGAGGAGGCTGAGTGCATTGCCCGCGCCCAATCCCTGCTCGGCGAGCACATCTTCTGGCTGGGCGCCGGGCCCGAGTGCTATGCCCCGCAACCCGCCGCCAAGGCGCTGCAGCGGCTCGGTCAGGAGTGCGACACGCTGGTGTTCAACGCCTTCAGCGGCTTTCATCCCGATGCCTTCGGGGCGTTGGCGGGCACTCTGCGCGCCGGTGGCTTGCTGTTGCTGCTGACCCCGCCCAGAGCGCAGTGGCCCGCATGGCCGGATCCCGACCGGATTCGGCTGGTGGCCCAGCCGGAGGAGGCGAGTCGGGCCGGTCACGGCTTTATCGCCCGGCTGGTGCGGTTGCTGGCGGGGGATCCTGCCCTCTCGCTGGAGCCGCCGGTTTGCTCGCAGCCGTGGCAACCGCTTGGGCCGGAGCGCAGGCTGAGCTGCGATCAGGCACGGGCACTGCCCGCCATCCACAAGGTGTTGCACGGTCATCGTCGTCGGCCGCTGGTGCTGAGCGCTGACCGCGGTCGGGGCAAGAGTGCGCTGCTGGGGCTGGCTGCCGCCGAGCTGCTGCGCCAGCAGCCCGGGCTGAACATAGTGGTGACGGCCCCCTCACAAGCGACAGCGGCGACCCTGTTTGCCCATGCCGCTCGCGGGTTAGATACTACGCCGGAACAACTGACCGGGCTGAGCTACTGCTCGCCGGATCGGCTGGTGCACGAGGCGATTAATCCCGATCTGCTGCTGGTGGATGAAGCTGCCGCCATTCCTACCCCGCTGCTTGAAGCCATGCTGGCCCGTCACAGCCGCATCGTATTTGCCACCACCGAACACGGTTACGAAGGGACGGGGCGCGGCTTTCACCTGCGCTTCAAGCGGGTGCTCGATAGCCAGACCCCGGAGTGGCAGGAGATCCACCTCTCTGAGCCCATTCGCTGGAGTGAGCGCGATCCGCTGGAGCCGCTGATTTTCCGCCTGCTCGGTCTCAATGCCGAAGTGGCAACTCCCTTGCCGCCGACCAGCCCGAACTGGCGTCTGGTCAGTCAGGAGGCGCTGGCGAGCGACGAGGCGTTGCTCAACCAGCTGTTCGGCCTGCTGGTGCTGGCTCACTACCAGACCACGCCGAGCGATCTCCGATCCCTGCTGGAGAGCCCGGATCTCGACATCCATCTGCTGGAGCAGGATGAGAGCCTGCTGGGAGTGGCCTTGGTGGCGCGGGAAGGGGGGATAGACCCTGAACTTGCCGAGGCGATCTGGGCCGGTCGACGCCGTCCGCGTGGCCATTTGCTGCCCCAGTCGTTGCTGGCCCATGCCGGTTTCAAAACGGCGGGGGCGCGCAGTTACGCCCGGGCGATGCGTATCGCCATCCATCCCGAGCTGCATCGCCACGGTCTGGGTTCGCTGCTGCTTGGCAAGCTTGAGAAGCACTATCGCCAGATTGGTATCGACTACCTCGGCTCTGCCTTTTCGGCCAGCGCTGACCTGCTCCCCTTCTGGCGCAAGGCCGGGTTGACGGTGCTGCGCATCGGTTTGCAGCGGGATGCCGCCAGCGGCTGCCACGCCGCCCTGCTGCTCAAAGCGCTGAAACCCGAGTATGAGCCCGAGCTGGATCAGTGGCAGCAGCGTTTTGTACGCCAGCTGCCGACCCTGCTGGCGGGTGAGTTGAGCGCGTTGGATCCCGAGCTGGTATGGCAATGCCTGCAAGGCAGTACCGTCACTGAGCCGGAGCTTGGCGAGTTCGAGCGCGACGAGATTGAGTGCTTTGCCCTGCATCACAAGCCGTTCGAACTGAGCCAATCCAGCCTGCAGTTGTGGCTGGCACGCCATCTGGCTCGGCTGGCTTCACTCACTTCTGACGAGCGGTATCTGCTGATCGCCACCATCTGGCAATACGCAGAGTGGGGGGCGCTGGCTGCGAGGTTGCAACTGGCGGGCAAGCCCGCAGTTATCAAGGCGCTGCGGGCACTGCTGGCGCGTCTCTTGAGCTCCCCTACCACTCGATAGGTTTGCCCTGCCAGTCGAGAAAGCTCAGTTCACTATCCGGTTGCAGCCGGCTCATCAGGTTAACCAGATGGCCGGCGACCTGCTCGGGACTCTGCACATTTCCCGCCGGTACATTGGCGTGAAACGGGCGGGAGAGCGGGGTATCCACGGTGCCGGGATGGAAGGCCAGCAATTTGACGCCAGGAGCCCGCCGGGCCAGCTCGATGGCGGCACACTTGAGCAGCATGTTGAGGGCGGCTTTGGATGTGCGATAGCCATACCAGCCGCCAGCGCGGTTGTCGCCAATGCTGCCGACCCGGGCGCTGAGAACGGCCAGAGTGCAAGGCTCGCGGCCAAACAGCGGTAACAACTGGCTGATCCAGCGCAGCGGCAGCAAGGCGTTGGTCTGGTAGAGGTGGGTCATGGCCGCGAGATTGAGTGCTTCGAGCCGCTTCTCCGGCTGGATCTCCCCCTGATGCAGGATGCCGTTGCAGATCACCACCCGATGCGGTCTCGGCGCCAATTCCGCGATGCGGGCCACCACTTCTGTCATCTGCTCATCGCTGTAATCACAATATAGCCAGTGCAAGGCCGGCGATGAGAGGCCAGCAGGTGCGGGCTGACGACTGATGGCAATCACTGGCCCGACACCAGCCGCCAACCAGTGTGCCACCAGAGCTGCCCCGATACCGCCAGAAGCTCCAATCACGACGATACCTTCACTCATCTCAGGCTCCTTATGAGCGCATGGTGGGGTTCACCATCACGCAAATTTTGTCCTGATTGGCAGATACGATTGTGCCAGCCTGCGGGATCAAGCGGTTAAGGCTGCAATCTTGCCGAGATCCGAGCCGCTGGGCGAATTCCATTCCTATACTGAGGGAAAACCGCAGCGGAGTGCTGCCTGCGCAACCAGAGCATGAGAGTCACCATGATGGCCAAAGACGGGGAAGAGCGTAAATCCATTCTGACCGAGAGCGGCACCAACGAGCTCGAGATCATCGAATTTCACCTCAAGAAACAGCTGCCGGACGGGCGCGAGAAGATCGCCTACTACGGGATCAACGTCGCCAAGGTGCGCGAGGTGATCCGGGTGCCCGAAACCACCGATTACCCCAATGCCCAGCGCCACATGGTGGGGGTATTCTCCCTGCGGGATCGTCTCATCCCGCTGGTGGATCTGGCGGGGTGGCTCGGCATCAAGACCAACCCGGACCCAAGCCACAAGGTGGTGATCGTCACCGACTTCAACAAGATGGCCAATGGCTTTCTCATCGACAGCGTCAGCCGGATTCACCGGGTCTCCTGGGAGGATGTGGAGTCACCCAGCCAGTTTCTGGAGGCGGGGGAGAACGACTGCGTGGTGGCGGTGGTCAGGCGCGATGGCAACCTCATCATGATCCTCGATTTCGAGAAGATCATCGCCGACATCAACCCCGAGCTCAGCATGGAGAAGTACGACGTCACCCAGGATCGCAAGGTGATCATCGACGATCGCATGATGGCGCTGCGTCAGGGCAAAACCATTCTGGTGGTGGATGACTCGGCCTTTATCCGCAAGATGATCGAAACGACCCTGCGCACCGCCGGCTATAACGTGATAACGGCCAAGGACGGGGGAGAGGGGCTGGAGATGATGACGGATTTCGATCGTCTGGCCCAAGAGGAGAGGATGCCGGTCTCTGGCTTCGTCAACGCGGTGATCACCGATGTGGAGATGCCGCGCATGGACGGCATGCACCTGCTCAAGCGGCTGCGGGAGACCCCCTCCTACAAGGAGATGCCCATCGTGATGTTCTCCTCGTTGATGAGCGATGACAACCGCCAGAAGGCGCTGCAACTGGGGGCGAACGATACCATCACCAAACCCGAGATTGGGCGGATGGTGGGGATGATGGATCATATGCTGCTGGGGATAGCGCTCCCTTCACCCGCCAACAATATCTGATAGCGGATTAGCCAAGAGAAAACGGCCACCCCAGGGGGTGGCCGTTTTGTTTTCACTGGTTATCTGAAGGTCAGGCAGGTTTTTCCTGATCAAGCGTCACGCTCAGGAGGCAACGCTGGCACTGGCTGCAGAGGGGGCAACCGGCAGTTCGATAGCCGGTTTGGCCGGCTCTTCGGCAGGCTTGGGCGGTTTGATGCAGGGCTGCACAGTGCCGATGGTGCTGAGCGACAGGCAGGGGATCGGCAGACCGATATGGACGGGTTCGCCGAGAAACTTGGGCCCCTTGTCCAGCACGTAGAGATCGACCAGTCCCATCACCCGGGCAAACACCTCGCGGATCCGGGTGCGGATGCCCTGATAGGCGCTGGGATCATCGGCGTTGAAGCCGACCGCATCGATACCAAAGTGACGGGCAATAAAGATGGCCCGCTCGTTGTGAAAGCCCTGAGAGACCACGGTAAAGCGCTCCTGACCGAATACCTCTTTGGCTCTGACCACAGAGTCGAGGGTGCGGAAGCCGGCGAAATCCATGTAGATGGCGGAGGCCGGGATCCCTGACTTGATCAGGGCGCGTCGCATCTGGCGCGGTTCGTTGTACTGCAGGGTAGCGTTGTCGCCGGAGACCAGGATGTAGTCCACCTTGGCATTGTTGTAGAGCTCGGCCGCCGCCTTGATGCGGTATTTGAAGTAGTGGTTGGGGCCACCGCCCGAGAGGTATTTGGAGGTGCCCAGCACCACGGCAACCCGGTTGTATGGCACGTCGCTCACCTTGTCGAAGGTGTAGTGGCGTGCATCCGAGACGATCCACTCGCTATAGGCCAGCACCGAGGCAATCAGGGCCAGCAGTGACAGCAGGCAGGCGAGGAGGATCTTGGCAAACTTCTTCATGCGCGATGCGGTTTGGGTCTGAAATTGGGAATGGCTTTTGGCATTCTATTACAACTCGGCTGTTGGCGTCAGGCTTGATAGCAGTAGCGGGACGCATTGGGGCAGAGCTTGTCGCAGGAAATCACGGATATAAAGAGGGGCTGCGCTGGCAGCCCCTCGACGTTTTCAGGCCCGGCTCAGTGAGCCGAGTCATTGGCCTTGCAGGCTTCCGACTCCTTGTTGGCTTGCCACCAGGGCAGCAGATCCCGGCTCAGCCACTCCTGATAGGCTGCGCTGTCATTGGCGATCAGCTTGTCGAGCTCCGCCTCGAAGTCGCTCAGCGCCTGCTGCCGATCCGGATTGCGCAGTGCCTGCGTCATCGCCAGCCAGCTGGCATTGCGACCGGTATCGTTGAGGAAGCGGTGCACCGTATAGGACCAGGAGTAGACCATCTCGCCCCCCTGGTCGTAATCAAGGTGCAGGATGGATGCCAGAGTCGGCCGCTGGTTGGCGGGGCGGTTGCTCACATTGTCCAGACCTCTGGCAAAGCACTGGCCATGGGCGATGTACTCCGCCACCCCCTCGGCCCACCAGGTGGTGCGATTGAGGGGATAGTGGCCAAAGCTGCCGTACTGGTTGAAGCGGCCGTCGAGATAGTGGACGTACTCGTGGCGCAGGTTCCACACCTGGAAGGCAGGGCGTTTCCACTCGGCCTCATAGGCAAAGAAGCGGGCCTGATTGCCGGGGCGAGCCGGATCTCCCTCGATGTAGATGCCGCCATTGTCGGTGGAGACGCCAAAGAGGGCGCCGCCGTACCGGCTCCAGTCGGCGGAGGAGTTGAAGATCACCAGCTCCAGTGCCTCGTTGTGATCATCCGCTACCGGTTGTTCGCCGGTTTCCATCAGCTGGTGGAAATGCTGCTCTTCCTCACCCAGCTCGCGACAGATCCCTTCGGCCTGAGCCTGGGTAAGATCCTGGGCGCGCAAGCGCAGGGTCGGTGAACAGGTGTGCTCGAAGGGCAGGATATCCTCCATGCGGATTGGGGTGCAGAGCCCGGCAAACTCGCCGCTGACACAGGCTTCGCTGGTGCGATCCGTGTAGGTGAGGTAGTAGCTGGAGAGGGTGAGGGAGACCTCTTCCAGCAGGGCCGCGGGCTGGTTGCCTCCCGGAACCAGGCCGTGCTGGCGCATGATGGCGATGACATCGCGGTCGAGTTGCTGGCGATAGTTGTTTGCCTCGTCCGGTCTGGTGTAGCGCATCATCTGATAGAGGCGGCTGTGGGCATCGAGGATGTTGTTGAAGATAAATAGATCCCGTGAACCGTCACGCTGCTTCCAGAGTGCCAGCTCGCTCATGCCGAGCAGGCGCAGGTTCTGGCGGATAGCGGTTTCCTGCGCCAGCAAGGTGGCGGTGAAGTCCGCCTGCTGGCCATAGGATGCGCTCTGATCGACCAGATTGAGCAGTTCGAACAGCCCGTCAGCCCAGGGTTTGTGGCCATTGATCTGTGCCGCATGTTGCACGGCATAGGCAAGCGCCTGATTGAGCTGGGCCAGCATGGGCGCTGCGCTTTGCCGGAAGGCTTCCTGTCCCAGCTGCCCCTGAGCGGCCACGCTCCACGCTTCCAGCACGGTTCCCGCTTGATCCTGCGGTTCCGCCCCAAGCAGCAAGGGGTGGTTGAGCAGGTCAATCATGACGCTCGCCAGTGCGCGGGCAACCAGATCGCTCTCCTGCTTGATGCCGCCGTGATAGTTGTGGGCGCGCACATAGTAGAGCAGTTTGTCCATCGCCGGATGGGTCGGCTGATTGGCCGCTAGCAGGGCACGCATGCCGCGCACCACCGCCATCAGCTTGGCATCGTCGTGACCATAGTCCGGCTGCCACGCGGGGCTGTTCTGCCCGCTCACATCGGCCACCAGCTTGGCGGCGTCGGCATCGAGCAGATCCGTATCGGGTTGCTCGGGCTCCGAGCAGGTGCGGCCGTTGGCGCGGCGGCACTCCAGCTGCTCCTCCTTGCTATCAAGGATGATGGGGCGATTGAGTACCCGGCTCTCCTGCCACTCGTCGGTTTCCGGCAGCGGCTGCCACTCGGCCCCGGCGATCGAGTATTGGTAACCACTGTCCTTGAGGGTTACGGCAACGTTGCTGCCGGCCGGGATGACCTGACGGCAGATGCGATAGCGGATGGTGTTGGTCCCCTCCTTGCGCTCCTGCGGTTCGTCGCACTCCTGCTGTGGCGTGAGCTGATCGAGTTGCCACTGATAACGGCGCCAGACGTGGATCTCGCTCACCTGAGCGGCCGCCTGAGAGCCGCTGTTCGGTTGCAGGCGGAAGAAGATCTGCTCCAGCCGACCATCCCGTTCGCTGGGGCTCTCTTCCAGCACATGCAGCTGTTGCCAATCCTGTGGCTGGTAGTGCCACTCCGGCTCGGCGCAGCGCCCCTGTGCGTTGAGCTCGCAGCGGTCAAGTTCGCGCTCGCTCTGCCCCAGGATCACTGCTGAGGGGAGTGGCAGACGATCCTGGCGGGGGGCGGTCGGCGTCCCGGCCAGCTGCTCCCAGCGGCCCTGTTTCATGCCATAGCCGAAGTCATAACTGCTGGCGGGGATCCGCTTGCCGGCCGGAACCCGATCTTCGCAGCGGACGAAGCGGATCTGCCAGCCGGATTCCACCCTGAGCTGGGGCTCGCCACACTGCTGCTCGGCGAGGGCCGCGAGGTCGCTTCCCTGCCAGTCAAAGCGGCGATAGACCCTGAGCTGCTGATAGGGAGCGCTGGTGCTGCGAGCCTTGAGCTCGTAGGTGATCTCGGTGATGCGCGCGGCGAGTTGCCGGCTCGACTCCCCGGTCAGCTGATACTGCTGCCAGTCGCTGGGGGAGTAGTTGGCCTGTGTTGAGGAGGCAAAAAGCAGAGGTGCTGCCAATAGCAGCCACCCGGAACCTGAACGATTCATTTTTATCCCTTGTTATTGTCTGCGTTGTAACCGACAGGCAATTTATAGGGATTCAAAAGAACATCAATATTGATTTAAAAAAGATAAAAATCAATAAGATGTGATTTATTTTCAGGGTGGGTGGTATGAGGGCGCTTCAGCAGTAGTAAAGGCTCACATGAGACATTTTCATGTATGGGATGAAATCACGAAAACGGGAGCAACATCACATCCGGTCACCGCTGTTACTCCTGTCGGTTGGGTCAACCACCGCTCTTCGGTTATTCAATGGCCCACTGTTGAAACAGTTTGCGCTGGGGTTTGAGACCGCCAGCTTGTACGGGCCAGGGGAGCCAGCGGTCGGGCACCATAAAGCCGGGCAGGGTGGCGCGGATCCAGGTTGCCAGCTCGGGGTAGGGGACCGGCTCACCATGCCAGTCGATAAAGGCGGCGGGGCGCTGGCCCCACTCGTCGCTTGGCACCGGCACTACCAGTGCCTGGGCGACGGCCGGGTGATCCACCAGACGCTGTTCGATGGTCTCGGGCTGGATGTTTTCTCCCCCCGAGATGAAGAGGTTGTCGAGTCGCCCCTCTACCACCAGTTCGCCGCTCTCGGTGACGTGCCCCTTGTCGCGGGTATGAAACCAGCCATCGCCATCAAGCGGCAGATCGAGAGTTCCATCGCGGTAGTAACCGACAAACAGGGTTGCGCCGCGCACGCAGATCTCCTGCTCCCTGATGCACACCTCCCGTCCCGGCAGCGGGTGCCCGACCACACCGGCATTGCCGGGGATGGTGGTGCAAACCTGACTGCCCATCTCGGAGAGGCCATAACTCACCTTGGGTTCGAGCCCCATGGCGCAGAGACGGCTCACCAGCGGCTGCGGGATGGCAGCACCGCCGAGCAGCAGCTCGCGCAGGCGAGTGCGGGCGGGGTCAAAGCCCTCTGCCAGCAGGCGCCAGAGCTGGGTCGGCACCAGCGAGAGGTGAGTTATGGGTTGCTGTTCAAGCCGCGCCTTGAGCGGCTGACTGCGATCGTCCAGCACCAGAGTGGCGCCCGCCAGAAAGACCCGAAACAGGATGGCGTAACCGCCGACATGGAACAGCGGCAGCGAGAGCAGCCAGCCACACGCCTGATCGAGGGGGATAAGGGCGGTTGAACCACGAGCCGAAGCCAGATGGTTGGCCAGCCGGTGTACCACAGCCTTCGGCGTACCGCTGGAGCCCGAGGTGAGGATCATGTTGTTGAGCCGGGCTGGCTCCAGCATGCAGTCGCTTTCGTCTGCTGCCTGCTCATGGACGAAGTCGAGGCGCAAGGACTGCCAGCTGCCCGCCGGGATCTCGCCAGCCGACCAGAAGGCAGTGGCATCGAGCAGGGTTGCCAGCTCGGCCTGCCGCGCCGGCGGAAAGGCGGGATTGAGTGGACAGAAGATGATGCCGCTGCGCACGCAGGCCCACGCCAGCAGCACATCCTGCTGAGCGCCGCGCACTACCGCTGCCAGATGATCGCCACGGCGCACTCCGGCCTGTTCCAGCTGTTGGCACAGGCTGTTGAGGCGGGAATCGAGCTGGCGATAACTGAGGGGCGAGGCGGCGTGGATGGCAATGCGGTTCGGGGCTGTGATTGCCCGGTGGCGTACCGGGCAAGGTGTCTGTTCGGGTGAACGGGAGGGGTCAATCACGGTAATACAGTTGCTCCAGTCGGCTCAGATCCGGTTTGCCATCTTCCCCCAGCAGATCCCCCGCCATCCAGCGGCGGGTATCGAGACCGGGAGCCTGCTCCGGCGCCCACTCACCTGCCAGACGGGATAGCTGATTCAGCCCGAGACCCGACTCGAAGCAGGAGGAGATGATCACCTTGAGCCGCAGCTCGCGGGCGCGGTTGACCAGCGCTTCGATGTTGGCGAGCGAGCCGAGCAGGGTGGGTTTGAGCACCAGCGCCTTCAGCTGCGGGATGGGCTCCCACGGCTTGTCCTGCGCCAAGAGTTCGTCCAGCGCCACCGGCATGCCGGTGCGGTTGGCAACGAAGGCGATATCGGCGAAGTCGGCGCAAGGGTCTTCCAGATACTCGATGCGGTTCGGGTCGAGATGGCCGCAGAAGGTCCATGCCTCCTCGCGGGTCCAGCCCTGGTTGGCATCCAGTACCAGTTTGAGAGAGGGCACCCGATCGCACAGCAGGCGGATCAGCGCCAGCTCGTCACGCATCGGATAGCGGGCCACCTTCAGCTTGGCCTTGCTGGGCGTGCTGTGGAGCCACTCTTTCCAGTTTTTCAGCAGCTCTTGCGGCGAGCCCTGAATAAGAGGGTAAGGCGCGGGCAGCGGGTTGCTCTGCTCCGGCCATTTGCGGCGTGCGCAGTCGAGGCCAAATTGCACCGACGGCAGCACGGGATTCGGGGTATCTCCGGCGGCCAGGGCCGCCAGAGCAGCGAGCGCTTCCTGCTCCGCCTGTTGCAGGCTCTCTTGCGAGAAGCCGGGCAGGGGGGCAATTTCCCCCCAGCCGTCGTTGATGCGCACCAACAGCCCCTCTCGCGCCACCTCCACCTTGCCGTGAAAGGTCAGTGGCTGGGTAAAAGGCAGTTGATAGCGATAAAGGGCTAGTGTCATCAGGGGTTCCGCTTGTATTTGGAGAAGTCGGGACGGCGTTTTTCGTTGAACGCGTTGCGCCCTTCCTGACCCTCTTCTGTCATGTAAAACAGCATGGTGGCATTGCCAGCCAGCTCCTGCAACCCTGCCTGACCGTCACAATCGGCGTTGAGGGCCGCCTTCAGGCAGCGCAGCGCCATCGGGCTGTTTTGCAGCATCTCGCGGCACCAGCGCACGGTTTCGCGCTCCAGATCCGCCAGCGGCACGACGGTGTTGACCAGACCCATGTCGAGGGCTTGCTGGGCATCGTACATGCGGCAGAGGAACCAGATCTCGCGGGCTTTCTTCTGGCCGACGATGCGGGCCATGTAGGAGGCGCCCCAACCGCCGTCGAAGGAACCTACTTTCGGGCCGGTCTGGCCAAACTGGGCGTTGTCGGCGGCGATGGTCAGGTCACACATCATGTGCAGCACGTGGCCGCCACCGACCGCATAGCCGGCCACCATGGCCACCACCGGTTTCGGGCAGGTGCGGATGTCGCGCTGGAAGTCGAGCACGTTGAGGTGATGAGTCCCCTCGTCATCGCGATAGCCACCGTAGTCGCCACGGATCTTCTGGTCGCCGCCGGCGCAGAAGGCCTTCTCGCCGAAACCGGTCAGGATGATGGTACCGACCTGATCGTCATAACGGGCATCGGCCAGCGCCTGCAGCATCTCTTTGACGGTGCGGGGACGGAAGGCGTTGCGCACCTGGGGGCGGTTGATAGTGATCTTGGCAATGCCATCGCCGGACTTGTGATAGAGGATGTCCTCGTAACCGGCGGAGCAATCACGCCACTCGACAGGTGCGTAGAGTTCCGCTTCAGTCATTGCTTCAATCATGACTCTTCTCTTCTTGTTGTTGGTTGACCCACTCCGCAAGGAGTCGGGCAAAAGCCTCGGGCTGGTGGGCATGCAGGTTGTGGCCGCCATCCAGCTCCAAGTGGTTGATTTTGCGATGCTGACTCGCCATGAGGCAAGCCAGCTGATGGAATTTGTGATCCCGCTTGCCGCTCACATAAGTGACTGGCAACTCGCCTTGCGCCAGCCAGGAAGCGAGATCCGGCTGCTTGCCAAGGGAGGTGGCGCGCAGCATGGCGGCCACGGCCTTGCCGTTGTTGCCAAGGCGGCGAGCGATCTGGCGAGCACGGGTTGCCTCATCGAGATCGGCAAAAACGCCCTGCCGATACCAGTCTGCCAGCACGTCAGCCAAGGGCTCGCGCTCGAAGCGCTCTGCCCAACTCTCATCGTGGGTGATGCGGGCGGCCCGCTCACCGGCTGGCAGTCCCGGGTGGCAGTTCTCCAGCAGCAGTCCCAACAGCCCCGCCGGCTCACGGCTGGCGTGGTAGAGGGCCAGTCGCCCGCCCAGCGAGTAGCCGACCAGCAGGTAGCGCTCGATACCGCGACTGGCGAGCTCGCGGCACAGCCACTGGTGACTTTGCTCGAAGTCGTTGACCCGCAGCTCGTGATGCAGGCCGTGACCCGGCAGGTCGAGGGCAATGCAGTGGTGGCCGGGCAGGCGGTCGATGACCGGTTGCCAGTCGCTGCTATCGCCGAGCAGACCGTGCAGCAGAACCAGCGGTGTGTCGTTACAGCTCACGGATGGTCGCTCCCAGCGCCTTGAGATCATCGGCCACCTGCTCGCTCGGTACCCTGATCTCGATCAGGGTAACGCCACCCTTGAGGGCTAAACCGTACTCCTGCTCGAACTCGGCCAGGGTCGTCGGCGCGCGGTAGGCGAGGCCAAACATGGCGGCGGCATGGTCAAACCCGAGGCCGTGGGGCAGCCGGTAGTAGCTCTCCAGCAGCTCCCCTTCAGTGGGCACCGGCAACATGCGAAAGATGCTGCCGCCATCGTTGTTGAGCAGGATCACCACCAGCGGCTGGCTTGCCTTGCTGAGCAGGGCAAGGCTGTTGAGATCGTGCAGGGCGCTCAGATCGCCGATCAGCAGGGTGGTGGGCTGGTTGCTGCTTTGCGCGAATCCGTAAGCGGTGGCGATGAGGCCGTCGATGCCGGAGGCGCCGCGGTTGGTCATCACCCGGCTCGGCCCCTTGCCCGTTTCGCCGAGCATGTCCATCAACCGGGCCGGCATGCTGTTGCCGACAAAGAGCTGCCCCTCGATAAGGTTATTGATGCGATGGCAGATCCCGAGCTCGGAGAAACGATCGCAGGCGGCGGCTATCGCCTGACCGACTGGTTGCAGCAGCGCGTGCAGCCGATGCCAGGGAGCCTCGCTGGACGTGATCGGATGGGCAGAGGCAAAGGCGCCAGCACTGCAGAGCAGGCGGTTGCGCAGCCGGTAGTCGGGGTCGAGCCGCGCCGGCTGCGGATCCACCAGCCAGTAGTCGTGCCACGCCTGCTGCTTGATGAACTGGCCAAGCCGCTTGGAGACCAGTCGGGCGCCAAATTGCAGCAGCACTTCGGCGCGGCCCAGCTCGGCGGCCACTGCACCATTGTTGAGGGCGAGATCCAGTTCGATCAGATTGCGGCGATCGAAGCGTAGCTGGCTCTGGATATCGGCCAGCAGCGGCCAGCCAAGTCGCTCCGCCAGTTCGGCGGCAGCCTCTGCTTGCTGCGGGTCGGTAATGCGACCGGCAACAATGATGCCGCGTTTTTGCCGAAAGCTTTCCCACTCCGCCTGAAGGGGGCAGGTCGGTTCGCTCTGCTGCCACGGGCTCCAGGGCTTGTGCGAGCTGAGCCAGTTGCCGAGGGGGGCCAGATAGTCGGAGAAATCCTGATAGTGCTCGCCCGGGTAGAGAGGCTCGGGGTACATGCAGTTGAAGTGCACCACCCCGGGGGTGAGTGCCTGTCTGGCCAGCGCCTGATCCACCGAGCTCAGCACAAACGCCGCTGGAATGGTCGGGGTGGGGCTCGGCAGGTTCTGCTGATAGATGGGGTAGCGGCCGAAGATCCCCTGCTGGTCGATCGCCTGATTGGCGCCGTTGTCGATAAGCTCGTGGGGGCGATCGGCGGAGAGAATGATGAGCGGTACGCCGGTGAGCTGGGCTTCGGCTACCGCGGGCCAGAGGTTGGCAACCGCGGTGCCCGAGGTCATGATCACCGCCACCGGACGATTGCTTCCCTTGGCCAGCCCGAGCGCCATAAAGCCGAGGCCGCGTTCGTCAAAGTGCAGGTGGCGGCGAAAGCCCTGATGTGCCGCAGCCGCCATGGTCAGCGGCGCGGAGCGGGAGCCGGGAGCCAGCACCAGATCGCGCACGCCGAGGCGAAAGAGCTCCTCCAGCAAAAGGGAGGACCAGACGTGGTTGAAGGTGGCGTGCTGATTTGAAAACGGGCGGCAGGCAAACACTTCGCTGGCTGGCTCTTTACGGGTGGGCATAGGGGCTCTCGTGGCGTGAAAAGGGTAAATGACTATCCCAGCAGGGAGAGCACATTGGCGATCTTGTTGTCGAGCTCGGCCCATTCGGCGGCAGGCTCGGAACCGGCGACGATACCGGCACCGGCAAACAGGGTGACGCTGCCGGGCTGGATGCGGGCGCTGCGGATGGCGACCGAAAACTCCGAGGTTTCCCGGCTCAGCATGCCGCAGGCGCCGGCATACCAGCCGCGCTCGTAGGGCTCGAACTCGCGGATAAAGGCGAGCGCCGCCTCGCGGGGGGCACCGCCCACCGCGGGAGTCGGGTGGAGGGCGTCGAGCAGCTGCCAGTCACAGACGCCGGGCTTGAGCTCGGCCTCGATATCGCACTTGAGGTGCTGCAGCAGGCGTAATTTAAGGATGCGCGGCTCGGTCAGGGTGGCATCGTGGGCCAGCGGGGCCAGCCGGCTCAGGATGTCGGCGTGAACCAGCCGGTTCTCCAGCCGGTTTTTGCTGTCGGTGAGCAGCTCGGTGGCCAACGCTTCATCGGTCGCCTCGTCGCCGGAGCGACGAATGGTGCCCGCCAGCGCCTCGGTAAAGAGGTGACGCTCCTCGCGGCGGTAGAGCCGCTCGGGGGAGCAGGCGATAAAGGCTTGCTCGGGGGAGAATTGAAAACCGAAGTGGAAGCAATCCTGTGCGTGGTTGGCCCACTGATCCAGCATGGCCCAGGGATTGATCTGGCCGGCGTCGTGCTGGCTGGTCAGCACGCTTTCGCGCGATAGCACCACCTTGGGGGTGCTGGCCTGAAAGTCGGGGGCGGTGACTCGCTCCACCAGTGTCTGCCAGTGCTCGGGGCCGGGGCAGTCGTGACGATGCCAGCGCTGTTTTTGCAGCGGGGGCAGCGGTGCTTCCGGTTGCAGCGCGTCGAGGGCGGTTTCGGCCGCGTGCAGCTCCTGCTCCAGATTGTCGCCGGTCAGCCAGAGGTTGAGGCAGAGGCTGACGCACTCGCCGCGGCGCACCAGCTCGATGCGGGGCAGCACGAAACGGCAGGCGCCAAAGCCCTGCCAGCCCGGCTGGGTCGGGTCGAACGCCAGACCGCCATAGTAGCGGGGGCTGTCATCATGGGGCTCTGCCGTGTTGCTGCATACCTGACGGATATCTTCCGGCGCAGTCAGCTCCTGAATGGCGCCCAGCGCGACATATTCGGGGCTGCTCTGGCCACGAGCGTGCCAATAGATACGCGGATAGAGGGTTTGCGCCGCGAGCCAGCCCAGAAAAGAGCGGATCTCGAACGTCACACGCAGCCGCACGAAGCCGCTGGCCTTGCTGTGACGCAGGGCGTCCAGTTGTTGCTTGATATGGGTCTGAGCCAACATGGATTCTTGTCTGAGCCGGATAGTAACGGCTGATCCCGCAGCGGGATGCCGTAGGTTTATGCCAAAGGCGATGATTTCCTATATATTATCTGCCCATTCGTCCATGTAAATCGCCCGAGGGTGCTGCACTCTCAGGGGCCAAGTATACCCAAATCCGGTTCGATAACCCTTAATCCGATCAATATCCGATAGTTTGGCCATCACAATATGACAAATAACGTATCTGTTTGGTTGCTGGCGGCGCGTTTGCGCACCTTGCCGCTCGCCTGCTCCTCCATCCTGCTGGGCTCCGGGCTGGCTGCCAGCCGCGGTGCCTTCGATGGCACCATCATGGCGCTCTCCCTGTTGACCGCCATCCTGCTGCAGATCCTCTCCAATCTGGCCAACGACTATGGCGATGCGGTTTCCGGTGCCGACAACGGTGAGCGGATCGGGCCACAACGGGCGGTCGTTTCCGGCCTGATTACCCGCAAGCAGATGTGTGTGGCGATGGCGTTGACCGCGCTGGCGG
Source organism: Aeromonas lacus (assembly GCF_000764665.1). Lineage (GTDB taxonomy): Bacteria > Pseudomonadota > Gammaproteobacteria > Enterobacterales > Aeromonadaceae > Aeromonas > Aeromonas lacus. Next base: position 43,493 of record NZ_JRGM01000149.1, read on the forward strand.
CGGTGGCCAGCGGCCTGCTGCTGCTCGGCTGCGCCTTTGGTGGCCAGTGGTTACAGATCCTCACCTTCGTGGTGCTGGGCGGAGCGGCCATCGTCGCGGCGGTGACCTACACGGTTGGCAAGACGCCTTATGGCTACCGCGGTTTTGGCGACATCTCGGTGTTCCTCTTCTTTGGCCTGCTCGGGGTACTCGGCTCCTACTACCTCTTTACCAAGACACTGGAGCTGGATCTGCTGCTCCCTGCGACAGCCTGTGGCCTGCTGGCGACCGCGGTGCTCAACATCAACAATGTGCGCGATATCGAGACCGATGCCGCCAGCGGCAAGATCACTCTGGCGGTACGCCTTGGCCGCAATCGTGCCATCGCCTATCACTGGGTTCTGCTGGGGGCGGCGCTGCTGGCGACCATCGCCTTTATCCTGACCTTGCCCGCCAGCTTCTGGCCGTGGATCTTCCTGCCCGCCATGAAGCCGCTCACCGATGCCGCCAAAACCCTGCGCGAGAGCTTCGATGGCGAGGTGCTGACCGGTGCGCTCAAGAAGACCGCCATCAGCGCATTTCTGTTCAGCCTGCTGCTCTCCATCGGGTTGGCGCTCTCCTGACGTATTGGATGGAACGGCGATAAATGAAAAGGGCTCCCGAACGGGAGCCCTTTTTGATCGTTATCGACGCAGTTCAGCTGGCCTTGGCCAGCGCCGGAGTCCGGCGGGAGAAGAGCAGGGTATCCAGCAGCCAGATGGCGATCAGCGAGCCGCCCACCAGCGGGAAGGCAATGCCCAGCAGGATCAGCAGAGCGATGGCGCCACGCATCGGCAGGAGTTTGGCGGGCAGCGGCGGTGCGGCGAGACGGCCCTGCGGGCGGCGGCACCACCAGATCCAGAGGCCGCTCACGGCACTGGCCAGCACCATCAGGCAGATGAGCAGCATGGCGAGCTGGTGGGGCCAGCCGTAGAGCTTGCCCATGTGCAGCATGACGCCACTCTCCACCGTCTTGGCGACCGGGCCGTAATCCTGCCAGCGCACATCGGCCAGCACCTTGCCACTGTATTGATCGATATGCAGGGTGGCGTCGTTGTGCGGATCATCGGCAAAGATCGCGATGGTATAGACACCGGTGGTGCCGACCGGCGGGGTGATGCTGTACCCCGGACTCACCTTCCGGGCACTGGCGATATCCACCACTTGTTGCAGCGGGATCCGCTGGCTGGCGATCACCATTCCCTCGTGCTCGCCGTGGTTCATGGCGCCGTGATCGTGTCCCTCATCAACCGGCTGCGAACTGGGCATGGGGGTGTTCTCCACCGCCCAGGGGACGGTCTGCTCATGGGCCTGATTCAGGCTGCGGGCCAGCGGTGCCGATTTGGGTACCTCGTTCCACATGGCGGCCGGGAAGCGGTTCCAGACCGCGGCAAACTGGTCGCCCCAGAAGCCGGTCCAGGTCATGCCGCTCAAGAGCAGCAGCAGCAGGAAACCTGCGCCCCAGAAGCCGACTACGGCGTGCAGATCGCGCCACCAGAGGCGGCCGCGCTGGCTGACTCTGGGCCAGAGAATCCCGCCCACGCCGGGCCCCTTGCGCGGCCACCAGAGATAGAGGCCGCTCAGCAGCAACACTATGCCCCAGCCGGCAGCCAGTTCGATCAGCCGATCTCCGGTGGTACCGAGCAGCAGCTCGGCGTGTAGCGCTCGGGCGACCGCTTGCAGATTCCACTTGTTATCCATGGTGCCGAGCAGGGCGCCGCTGGCGGGATCGAGAAACAGGGTCAGTTCGCGCTCCCCCTGATTGACGATGAACTGGGCGCTGGCATCCGGGCTGGCGGGCGGCAGGTATTTACGCAGGCTGGCGTCCGGCATGGCGATCATCGCCTTGGCCAGCAGCTGGTCGGCACTCAGGGTTTGACTGACAGGGGCAACCTTCATTAACTCGGGATACATCAGGTTGTCGAGCTGGGGTTTGAACAGATAGACGATCCCGGTCAGTGACAGCAGGATCAGAAAGGGGGCGACAAAGAGCCCTGCATAGAAGTGCCAGCGCCAGATCCGCTGGTAATGGTTAGAATCCCTGCTTTTCATTGCCCGTCCTTGTTGAGTGATCAAACATTTCTGTAGGTGGAAGGTTTGTGGTGGCGCGGATAATAGCAGCAACGTTTTGTTAACTGCAATCACACATTCTGGCTATTCGTCTGACCATTCGAGACGGTGCTGCTGGCGCGATATTCGCGACAGAACATGGCCTGCAAGGGCTGGACGGTGGCGGGATTTATCTGGACTTTCCCATATAAATTATTACGTTATGGTAACAATCAGATTTCGGATGCCAATAAAAAGAGGGACGCAAGGATGCAGCCGCACGGTCAGTTCGAGATGGAGCGCAGGGGACAGATGATGATCTGCCGGCCGAGCGGCCCCTTCAATCTGGCGGGGGCAGCCGGCTATGAAGCGCACTTTGCCCGTGAGCTGACCGGGGTGGCGGCGCATCCCTGGGGAATCGTCGAGGTAGAGACCGAGTTTGAAGCTGCCGGGCCCGAGGTGCTGGTCCGTTTTCGCCGCCAGTTTGGCTGGTGCGCCGAGAACGGCTGTCTCTTTCTGGCGGTTGTGTTGTCGGGGGAATTCAAGCGCTATCTGGCCGATCAAATCTTCAAAGGCTTGCCGTTTCGGGCGGTGAGCTATTTCGAGCAGGAGGGGGCCGCCATCCGCTGGCTGGAGCAGGAGTTATCGCTCTGCGAAGTGAACAGCCGAGTCACTCACGTCAACTGAGGTTGATAAACCACTTGTCCCGCTCGTCGATGCAGTCGGGCTCCCCCATCTCGAAATCGCGGCAGATCAGCGGCCGAACTTCATAGATGCGGCACATCATGGTGTTGCGGTCGAGCGCCGCGCACCAGCCATCTTCCAGTCGGTGCATGACCGGCACCTCGCCTTCCCGCTCTTCGATATAGCGATCCGGCACGCCGGTATCGGTAATGATCATCACTTCGAGACGGCAGCAGCAGGCTTCGCAATTCTGGCAGCTGACGACTGGCTGGGTTGTCCGGGGCATGTTGTCTCTCTGGCCGGATAGCGGCGTTGATGGATATGAAACAGGCGCCGTGACGGCGCCTGTGTCCGGGCAGGATGAACCTTAGCCCAGTTTGCGGGCGCGGTAGCTGCGGCCCTTGATTTTGCCTTCCTGCAGCCGCTTGAGAGCTGCCTTGGCCACGCTCTGTTTGACTGCGACGTAGGAGTACTGCTCGGAGATCTGGATCTTGCCGACGTCGGCACCGGCAATGCCGCCTTCACCGGTCAGGGCACCCAGGATATCGCCAGCGCGCACCTTGGTCTTGCGGCCCGCATCGATGGAGAGGGTCACCATCTGCGGCGCCAGCGGTTTGATGGCACGGCCGATGGCCTCGAGATCCCCCAGCGGCATCGGTGCCTGCTGGTACTCCTCGATGACGTTTACCCGCTGCGCTTCATTCGGCTGATAGAGGCTCAGGGCCAGACCCTGCTGACCGGCGCGGCCGGTACGACCGATACGGTGTACGTGTACTTCCGGGTCATAGGTGAGCTCGTAGTTGATGACGGCGCCCAGCTCCTTGATGTCGAGACCGCGGGCCGCCACGTCGGTGGCGACCAGAATGGTGGCGCTGCCGTTGGCAAAACGCACCAGCACCTGATCCCGCTCGCGCTGCTCCAGATCGCCGTTCAGCGCCAGTGCCGAGAAGCCCTTGGCTGCCAGATGGTCGGCGACATCGTTGCAGGCCCGCTTGGTGTTGCAGAACACCACGCAGGAGCCTGGCTGATAGTGGCTCAGCAGCCAGGTGAGCGCGTCGAGCCGCTGACCGGCCGGTACTTCATAGAGCTTCTGTTCGATGGCGCTCTCTTCATGGAGCGCCTCTACGCTGACCTCGACCGGATTGCGCTGCACGCCGCGGCTCATCTGGGCGATCCCTTCGGGATAGGTGGCGGAGAAGAGCAGGGTCTGACGATCCCGCGGGGCATGGCTGATGACCCGGTTGATATCTTCGCCAAAGCCCATGTCCAGCATGCGATCCGCTTCATCCAGCACCAGCGTCTTGAGGCTGTCCAGCTCCAGAGTGCCCTGCTCCAGATGCTTGAGAATGCGGCCCGGGGTGCCGACGGCGATGTGGGCGCCAAAGCTCAGGGTGGCGGATTGCGGTGCGGTCGGGGTGCCGCCGCACAGGGTCACCAGTTTGACGTTGGGCAGGGTGCGGGCGAGACGACGGATCTCGGTCGCCACCTGATCCGCCAGTTCGCGAGTCGGGCAGAGTACCAGCGCCTGTACCTCGAGCCGGTTGACGTCGAGGCTGGAGAGCAGGCCGAGGCCGAAGGCTGCGGTCTTGCCGCTGCCGGTTTTTGCCTTGGCGATCAAGTCTTTGCCGTCGAGTACCAGAGGCAGGCTCTGAGCCTGGATCGGGGTCATCTGCAGATAACCCAGAGTGGTGAGGTTTTCGAGCAGGGCGGGGGAGAGGTTCAGGCTGCTAAATTCGCTGTTGTTCACAAAAAGGCTCTATTTCGGAGAAAAACGGGCAGCGCCATGGCGCCAGGGGCGCGCATCATACCAGAATCCGGCGCAGGATGTGGCGGAAATTTGAACGACTTGCCCGCATCGGGTCATTTCGGGGTCATTTGTCGCCAAAGTAACAAACACGAGAGACCGGGAATAAATAGCAGGCATTTTTTAAACGTGTTTTTAATTA
>NZ_JRGM01000015.1 GCF_000764665.1 Aeromonas lacus
TCTTTCGGCGCCCACTTCACTAGGAAGCTAGCTCATCAGTCCGGCGTGTTCCGCCGTGCTGGTAGGGGCGCATTATAGGGAGCTGCGCCGCGATGACAAGAGGAAAACTGCAAAAAATGGCACTTTTTGCAGTTTTCCGGTTCAAGCGTTGTTTAATTGAACAAAAGCCCCGCTTCGGCGAGGCTCTTTCGGGTAATAAACCCTGAATTCACATCAGGTTGCTACCTTTTTGACCAGAATTCGCGAGCGAAGCTGCGCACCTTTTCCCAATCGGTAAATTCGAGGTCCTTGGTAGTATCGGTACTGCCGCCAGTGATCTTCATAATCAGCTGGATAATGCGGGTCTGCCACCAGTTATAGCGAGAGTACTGCAGCGCACCGGCAAACACCCCCAGGGTTTTCGGCTTCCAAGGCGAGAGGCGCAGAAACTTCTTCATATAGGCGTTGGTTTGCGGCGTCTGCTTCTCGGGCTTGCGAGCGGTCAGGTTGACGCAGAAGAAGGCGGCATTGGCGACCTCCAGCTGTTCATGGTGGGCATGAATAAAACTGAGCAGGCTGGGGTGGAAGTTGCCATAGCGGATAGAAGCGCCGATCAACACCTTCTTGTACTTGCTGAGATTGCACTTGGGCAGGGTGTGCAAATCATGCATCACCACTTCGCATCCCGGCATATCCTCCAGCATGACATCGATGATTTTACGGGTTTGACCGTCCCTAGAGGAATAAAGCACCAGAATCTTGTCCATAACAACCTCAACTACGCCAGAATGCAGGGGTAAACAGTACCAGAAGCGTAAAAATTTCCAATCGACCAAACAACATGGCCAACACCAGTACCCATTGTGCAGCGGGTGAAATATTCCCGAAATTGGCTGAGACCTCTCCCAGCCCCGGGCCTACGTTGGTAAAAGCAGCCGCCACGGCGGTGAATGCGGTCACTTCATTCAACCCCGTCATCAGCAACAGCAACATGAATATAAAGAAGAGGATGATATAGGTGGCGAAGTAGCCCCACACCGCCTCGACGATACGCTCGGGCACAGCCCGCTTCCCCAGCTTCAGGGTATAGATAGCTCTGGGGTGAACCAACCGCTTCAGTTCACGCATCCCCTGCATAAAGAGGATCATGAAACGCATCACCTTGATACCGCCACCGGTACTGCCCGCACAACAGCCGATAAAGGCAGAGAACATCAGCAGCATGGGCAGGAAAGAGGGCCAGTCTGCATATGTGGTGGTGCTATAGCCGGTGGTGGTGCCCAGAGAGACCGCCTGGAACAGACCGTGGTTGAGCGCTTCTTGCCAGGTGGCGTAGTGCCCGTGGGTCAGCAAGGCGATAAAGCAGATCATCACCAGGGTCACCTGGATGGCCAGAAAAACCTTGAGCTCCGCGTCATAGAGGTAGCGCCCGAGCCGAACCGGACGATGGGAAAAGACAGTAAAGTGGAGCGCAAAGTTCACGCTGGCCAGCAGCAGGAACACCACGGTAATCAGGTTGATGACCGGACTGTTGAAAAAACCGATGCTGGCATCGTGGGTAGAGAAACCACCGACCGACAGGGTCGAAAACGAATGACACACCGCATCGAACAACGTCATCCCTGCCAGCCAGTAGGCCAGGGCACAGAGCGCGGTCAGCAGCAGGTAGATAAACCAGAGCGCCTTGGCCGTTTCAGCGATTCGCGGCGTCACCTTGGTATCCTTGACCGGGCCCGGGATCTCGGCACGATAGAGCTGCATGCCCCCGATACCCAGCAGCGGCAACACGGCGACCGCCAACACTATGATCCCCATGCCCCCCAGCCACTGCAGCAGCTGGCGGTAAAAAAGGAACGCCTTGGGCAGATTGTCCAGCCCGGTCAGCACAGTGGCGCCGGTGGTGGTCAGGCCGGAGAAAGATTCAAAGAATGCCTCGGACACCGACATATGCGGGGCATCGCTCAGAATAAAGGGCACAGCCCCCACGCTACCCAGCACCACCCAGAACAGCACCACAATGAGGAAACCCTCTTTCGCTCTGAGCTCCTTCTTGTGATAACGGTTGGGAAACCAGAGCGCGACCCCGAGCAACAGGGCCATGAGGAAAGATTTGATGAACTCGGCGCCACCCCCATCCCGATAACCAAACGCAACCAGCGCTGGCAGCAGCATGGTCGAGCTGAATAGCGCAACCAGCAGGCCAACGATGCGAATAATGCTCAGGGTGTGCATTCCGGCTCCTACTTCAAAACGATAAAGAGCGATGGATTCTAGCCATCTAAAGGCTGAAGGGATACCCGTCCATGGGTTCTGTCGGTTAATTCGCGGTCAACCCGCTCCCAGACTGCAGACTCCCACGCCACCTGCAGGGTGACCTGCTGGCCGTAATCGGCAGCCAGCAGTTCGCCGTTGTGGCTGCTGATCAGTGACTCGACCACGCCCATGTCGCCATAGTCGCAATGAATGGAGGAAGGAGTTCGCGGCACCTTGAGTTCGGTCACCAGCTGCTTGAGGGCTGCCCCCACGCCACCACCATAGGCCTTGACCAGACCGCCGGTACCAAGCTGGATACCACCGTAGTAACGCACCACGACGGCACAGATCTCTCCATACCCCGAGCCCATCAGCTGAGCGAGGATAGGCTTGCCCGCGGTACCGGACGGTTCGCCATCGTCACTGAAGCCATAGACCTGACTATCTTGTGGCGCGCCCGCCACAAAGGCCCAGCAGTGATGGCGAGCGGTCGGATGTTGACGCTTGATCTCGTTGACCCACCCCTTGGCCGCCTCGACGGTCGGGGTGTGGGCAATCAGGGTAATGAAACGGCTCTTCTTGATCTCTTCGCTGAGCTCCAATGGAGCGGCCGGAATGGAATAGGCTGCCGCCATCAGAGCCCTGCTTGCCGGGTCATGTTCTCCACCCCGTTGGCATGCAGCACCACGTTGTCTTCGATGCGGATGCCACCAAACGGACGCAGCGCCTCCACCTTGTTCCAGTTGACCCGCTTGCCCTGTTCGCCCTGACGCAGCGGCTCCAGCAGGCTGTCGATGAAGTAGAGACCGGGCTCTATAGTGAACACCTGGCCCACCTCCATCACCCGGGTGCAACGCAGATAGGGGAACTGCTCAGGAGCCGCCAGATGGGTGCCGCGCTCATCCTGCATGAAACCGCCCGCATCGTGTACCTGCAGGCCAAGGAAGTGACCTAGACCATGGGGGAAGAAAACGTTGGTCACCCCGGTGTGGATCATCTCGTCCACCGACATATCCACCAGCTCGGTCGCTTGCAACAGGCGCGCCAGCTTGTGGTGCATCTGCAGATGCAGCTCGCTGTAACGACGGCCCGGTTTGATCTCGCCGATGATCTCCTGCTGCTGCGCATCCAGCGCCGCGATGAGATCGGCAAACTCGCCGCGCCGCCACGCCCAGGTACGGGTGATATCGGAGGCATAACCGTGGAAATCGACACCTGCATCGATCAGGAAGGAGTAACGCTCAGCATCCGGCACCCGCACGGCCGAGAGATGGGTGTAGTGCAGGATGGCCGCATTGCGGTTTATGGCGACGATATTGCCGTAGGGCGCCTCGTTGGCCCCCTGCCCGACCGCCTTCATATAGGCCAGATTGATCTCGAACTCGCTCGCCCCTGCCATAAAGGAGTCCTTGGCCGCGATATGACCACGGACACCGATGCGGTTCGCCTCGCGCAGACACTCCAGCTCGTAGGGGGTCTTGTAGGCACGGTGATAATGCAGGTAGTTGAGCACCGCCTCGGGATTGGGCTGGGTTAGCCCCAGCAGCTCGGCCACTTCCAGATGACCGCCCAGATAGGCCCACTCCTGCTTGTTGGCTGGCAGATGATCGGCGACTTGTTCCGGCCGGGTCAGGAAACGGATATCGAAGAACTCGACCCAGAAGGCATTGGGCAGATCCGCCACCTTGTGCCAGAAATCGACCGGACGATAGAACAGCAGCACCGGTTTGTTCACCCCGTCCACCAGCAGCCAGCAGTGGGGATTGTCCAGCACCGGCAACCAGGCCTTGAAGTGCGGGTTTACCTTGAACGGGTAATCCTGATCATCGAGGAAGATGCGGTGGGTCTGGCCGGAGTGGATGGCCAGCCCGCCAAGTCCCTGTTGCTGCAGGATATCGCGGGTGCGTTGCTGCAAAGTGTCGAGATGCTGGGCAAAAAGTTGGCTGTAGCTGCTCATGGCGTCCTGCTCCGAGGTGAATGTGATTGCAGCATAACATCAAGCGCTTGGCGGCTCGACCCGTCAAGCTGCCGCTTCGTGAGGTAACGCATACGTTACAAACGTGTTTGTTATCAACAGAGAACCAGTCGTTAACAAATCAAAAACAATTCAATACACTGCCGGTAGATACATGAAGTCAGGGATTACTCATGGACAACCTCTGCCTGTGGCAACCGGATCCGCTCGGGATGCAGCAATCCAACCTCTACCGCTTTATGGCTGAGGTGAACCGCTTCCACGGCCTGCAACTGCAGAACTATCCGCAGCTTTACCAATGGTCGGTGGAGAAGACCACCCGCTTCTGGCCGCTGGTGTGGCAGCACTGCGGCGTCAAGGGCGAGCTCGGCAACATAGTGGCGGAGAACCGTCAGGATATGCAGCGTACCCGCTGGTTTCCCGACAGCCGTCTCAACTTCGCCGAGAACCTGCTGCGCCGCCAGGACGAGAGCCCGGCCATCATCTCCCGCATCGAAGGGAGCCCAAGCCGCACTCTTAGCTGGCGTGAACTGAGTGATCAGGTGGCCCGGCTGGCTCAATGGCTGCGCAATCAGGGGATTGGTCGTGGCGATGTGGTTGCCGCCTATCTGCCCAATATTCCGGAAACCGTGGTGGCCATGCTGGCAACCACCAGCCTTGGCGCGATCTGGACCTCCACCAGCCCCGACTTTGGCGAGGCCAGCGTGGTGGAGCGCTTCGGCCAGACCCGGCCGCGAGTGCTGTTTGCCGTGGATGGCTATCGCTATAACGGCAAGGAGATCGACATTCAGCAGAAGGTCGCCAGCGTGGTGAGCCAGCTCGGCAGCATAGAGCAGACGGTGATGATCCCCCTGCTCGGCAACCCGCTACAGCTTGGTCACGACTGGCAGCAACTGCTGGCGAATCAGCACGGCGCCCAGCTCACCTTTGAGGCCAGGGCCTTCAACGATCCGCTCTACATCCTCTACTCCTCCGGCACCACCGGCAAACCCAAGTGCATCGTGCACGGCATCGGCGGCACCCTGCTGCAACACCTGAAAGAGCACCAGCTGCACTGCGACATCAAACCGGGGGAGCGGATCTTCTACTTCACCACCTGCGGCTGGATGATGTGGAACTGGCTGGTGAGCGCCCTCGCCTCCGGCGCCACTCTGGTGCTCTACGATGGCTCGCCGTTTTACCCGGATGGCAACGTGCTGTGGGATCTGGCCCGCGACGAACAGGTCAGCTTGTTCGGCACCTCGGCCAAGTATCTCGACGCGCTGCACAAGCAGGGTTATGCCCCCATCAAGAGCCACGACTTGCCGCACTTGCGGCTGATCTGCAGCACCGGATCTGTGCTGTCGCCTGAGGGGTTCGACTACGTCTATCAGCAGATCAAACAGAATGTGCAACTCAGCTCCATCTCGGGCGGCACCGATATCTGCTCCTGCTTTGTCATCGGCGACCCCCTCAGCCCGGTCTATCGCGGCGAGAGTCAGGGGCGCGGACTCGGCCTCGCGGTGCAGGTGTTCAACGAAGCGGGCCAGCCGGTGCAGGGGGAGAAGGGCGAGCTGGTCTGCACCAAGCCGTTTCCGGCCCAGCCCATCTACTTCTGGGGCGACGAAAACGGCGACAAGTACCACGCCGCCTACTTCGAGCGGTTCGACAACATCTGGTGCCATGGCGACTGGATCGAGCTGACCCCGACCGGCGGCATTCTGTTCTACGGCCGCTCCGACGCGACCCTCAACCCGGGCGGCGTGCGGATCGGCACCAGCGAGATCTACCGCTATGTCGAGCAGCTGGACGAGGTGGAGGAGAGCATCGTCATCGGCCAGCAGTGGCAACAGGACGAGCGGGTGGTGCTGTTCGTCAAGCTCAAGGCGGGTTGCAAGCTGGACGAACCGCTGCGCGAGCGCATTCGCAAGCAAATAAAGCAACACTGCACCGCCCGCCACGTGCCTGCCCGCATCCTGCAGGTGGATGCCATCCCTCGCACCAAGTCCGGCAAGATCGTCGAACTGGCGGTGCGGGAAGTGGTACACAACAGACCAGTCAACAACACCCACGCCCTCGCCGATCCCGAGGTGCTGAACCAGTATCGCAACCGGCCGGAACTGGCCAGTTGATAACAGACTCACATCCATCCGAGGCGCCGCAAGGCGCCTCTCTTTTGCCGGTTTTGTGATGAGGAGCTTTTACTCGAGATCTGTTAAACAAATGTTTTAAATAGGTGTTGAAACTGTCTCATTTTGGATCAATAGTGAGCCTCACCCCCTCCTGGGGATAAAGGAGCACCACTCCCCACTGAGTGGGAACAAGGAGACACTCTCATGATCTACCAAGGCGAAACCCTGTCGGTCAGCTACCTCGAAAACGGCATTGCCGAACTGAGGTTTGATGCCCCGGGTTCAGTCAACAAGCTGGATCGCGCTACCCTGCTCTCCCTGAGCGAAGCGATCGCCGCATTACAACAAGAACGTGAACTAAAAGGTCTGATCCTCACCTCTGGCAAAGACGCCTTTATCGTCGGTGCCGACATTACCGAATTCCTGGAACTGTTCGATCTGCCGCAGGAAGATCTGCTCGGCTGGCTGAAAAAGGCCAACGACATCTTCAATGCCATCGAAGATCTGCCGGTACCGACCCTCTCAGCCATCAAGGGCCACGCGCTCGGCGGCGGCTGCGAGACCATCCTCTCCACCGACTTCCGTCTGGCTGATACCACAGCCAAAATCGGCCTGCCCGAGACCAAACTCGGCATCATGCCTGGCTTTGGCGGCACAGTCCGTCTGCCGCGAGTGATCGGCGCCGACAACGCGCTCGAGTGGATCACCACCGGCAAGGATTACCGTGCCGATGACGCCCTCAAGGTGGGAGCCATCGACGCCGTGGTCGCCCCCGACGCGCTGCACAGCGCTGCGCTGCAGATGATCAAAGACGCCATCGCGGGCAAACTGGACTGGCAGAGCCGTCGCGCCGCCAAAAAAGCGCCGCTGCGCCTCTCCAAACTGGAAGCCATGATGAGCTTCACCACCGCTGCCGGCATGGTTGCCGCCGTGGCGGGCAAACACTATCCGGCGCCGATGACAGCGGTGAAAACCGTCGAGGCCGCCGCAGGCATGGGCCGTGACGAAGCGCTGGCCGTTGAGGCGCAGGGCTTTATCAAGCTGGCCAAGACCGACGTGGCCAAGGCGCTGGTCGGCATCTTCCTGAACGATCAACACATCAAGGCGCTGGCCAAGAAGGCTGCCAAGCAGGCGAGCAAGGCCACCGGCCATGCTGCCGTACTGGGTGCTGGCATCATGGGGGGCGGCATCGCCTACCAGTCTGCCAGCAAGGGCATTCCGGCGGTGATGAAGGACATCAACGAGAAGGCGCTGGCACTTGGCATGGGCGAAGCCACCAAGCTGCTCAACGGCCAGCTCGAAAAGGGCCGCATCGACGGCATCAAGATGGGCCAGGTGCTCTCCGCCATTACCCCGACCCTCAGCTATGACAACGTCAAAGGCGTGGACGTAGTGGTCGAAGCCGTGGTCGAGAATCCCAAGGTGAAAGCCGCCGTACTGGGCGAAGTAGAAGGGATCATTGGCGAAGACGCCGTGCTCGCCAGCAACACCTCCACCATCCCCATATCCCTGCTGGCCAAGGGGCTGAAGCGCCCGCAGAACTTCTGCGGCATGCACTTCTTCAACCCGGTGCACCGCATGCCACTGGTGGAGATCATTCGCGGCGAGCAGACATCCGATGAAACCATCAACCGTGTGGTGGCCTACGCCGCCGCGATGGGCAAGTCCCCGGTGGTGGTCAACGACTGCCCGGGCTTCTTCGTCAACCGCGTGTTGTTCCCCTACTTCTTCGGCTTCAACAAACTGGTCGCCGATGGCGCCGACTTCGCCGCCGTCGACAAGGTGATGGAGAAGGAGTTCGGCTGGCCGATGGGCCCCGCCTACCTGCTGGACGTGGTCGGCATCGACACCGGTCACCATGCCGGTGATGTGATGGCGCAGGGCTTCCCGGCACGCATGAGCAAGGAAGGCCGTACCGCCATCGACGTGATGTACGAGGTCAGCCGCTTCGGCCAGAAGAACGGCAAGGGCTTCTACGCCTACGAACAGGACAAGAAGGGCAAACCGAAGAAGGTGGCCGACGCAGCTAGCTACGAGCTGCTGGCCCCGATTGCCAAGCCGAAACAGGATTTCGACAAGGAAGCCATCATCGCTCGCATGATGATCCCGATGATCAACGAGGTGGTGCTCTGTCTGGAAGAGGGCATAGTCGCCACACCAGCCGAAGCCGACATCGCGCTGGTCTACGGTCTGGGCTTCCCTCCCTTCCGCGGCGGCGTGTTCCGCTATCTGGACACCATTGGTCTGGATCGCTACGTGGCCATGGCCGACCAGTATGCCGATTTGGGCCCGCTCTACCGCGTCAGCGACAAGCTGCGCGAGATGGCCGCCCAGGGCAAAACCTTCTACTGATTGCGGAAAGGAGATCCATTCATGAAAGACGTAGTCATTGTCGACTGTATCCGGACCCCGATGGGCCGGTCCAAGGGCGGCGCCTTCCGCAACGTGCGTGCAGAAGATCTGTCCGCGCACCTGATGAAATCCATCCTGCTGCGCAACCCCAATCTCGACCCGAACGAGATCGAGGATATCTACTGGGGCTGCGTGCAGCAGACCCTGGAGCAGGGCTTCAACATCGCTCGCAACGCCGCCCTGCTGGCCGGCATTCCGAAGCAGGTGGGGGCGGTCACCGTCAACCGTCTGTGTGGCTCCTCCATGCAGGCGCTGCATGATGCCTCCCGCGCCATTCAGGTGGGTGATGGGGACATCTTCATCATCGGCGGCGTTGAGCACATGGGTCACGTGCCGATGAGCCACGGCGTTGACTTCCACCCAGGCATGGCCAAATCGGTGGCGAAAGCCTCCGGCATGATGGGGCTGACCGCCGAGATGCTCGGCAAGCTGCACGGCATCAGCCGTCAGCAGCAGGACGAGTTTGCCGCCCGCTCCCATCGCCGTGCCTATGCCGCCACCGTGGAAGGACGTTTTGCCAAGGAGATCGTCGGGCTGGAAGGCCATGACGCCAGCGGCGCCCGCTTCTTCTACGACTACGACGAGGTGATCCGCCCGGAGACCACGGTCGAAACCCTGAGCCAGTTGCGCCCGGTGTTTGACCCGGTCAACGGCACCGTCACCGCCGGCAGCTCCTCGGCCCTGTCCGATGGCGCCGCCGCCATGCTGGTGATGAGCTCGGATCGTGCCAAGGCCCTCGGCCTCACGCCGCGCGCCAAGGTACGTGCCATGGCCATCGCCGGCTGCGACGCCGCCATCATGGGTTACGGCCCGGTACCGGCCACCCAGAAGGCGCTCAAACGGGCCGGCCTGACCATCGGCGACATCGACCTGTTCGAGCTGAACGAGGCGTTTGCCGCCCAGTCCCTGCCCTGTGTGAAGGATTTGGGTCTGCAGGATCAGGTGGACGAGAAGGTGAACCTCAACGGCGGCGCCATTGCGCTGGGTCACCCCCTCGGCTGCTCCGGCGCGCGCATCTCCACCACCCTCATCAATCTGATGGAGGAGAAGGATGCCACGCTGGGGGTTGCCACCATGTGTATCGGTCTGGGTCAGGGCATCGCCACCGTATTCGAACGGGTGTGATCCACAAGCAACTCGATCGAATATCAACGTTTTCGGGGCCGGCATTACCGGCCCCTTTTCAAATCTGAGGCCATCGCCACACGGGGTGCTGGCCTGTAGTCGGATGCTGGGTATTGGCCGTCCCGTTTGGGTCGGCCTTTTTTCGTTTTAAACCCGGCAATGGGTGGTTATTGCTCCAAACCTCACATTAGATGGGGGGCTTGCTTGCTTTTTGCTCCCCCGACAGGTTCAATCTGCACAAAAAAATGGGTGGATGCACATACATATGTCAATGAGCAAACAACTGCTGATCGTCGATGACGACCAAGAGATCCGCGAGCTGCTCAATGAATACCTGACCCGGGCGGGCTTTCAGGTATTGACGGCGGCAGAGGGCAACGAGATGCGCGAGCAGCTCGCCCAGCACAGCCCGGACCTGATCATTCTGGACATCATGATGCCCGGCGAGGATGGCTTTACCCTCTGCCAGCAGATCCGTCGCACCTCCCAGGTGCCCATCATCATGCTGACTGCGGCCTCCGACGAAGCGGATCGGGTGATCGGCCTCGAGCTCGGCGCCGATGACTACATCGCCAAGCCCTTCAGCCCGCGCGAGCTGCAGGCCCGCATCAAGGCGTTGCTGCGCCGCGCCGAATTTCGCCAGCCGGAAAAAGAGAAAGAGCCGAGCCGCCGCCTGCGCTTCGCCGAGTGGACCCTCGACACCCTGAGCCACCAGCTGACCCACGAAGATGGCAGCCTGCTGGATCTCTCCGGCAGCGATGCCATGCTGCTCGGCATGTTCCTGCAGCAACCCGGCGTGGTGCTGGATCGCGACACCATCTCCGATGCCACCCGTGGTCGCGAAAGCCTGCCGATGGAGCGCGGCATCGACGTGCAGATCAGCCGCTTGCGCCAGAAGCTGGGCGACAACGGCAAGAGTCCGCGCATCATCAAGACCATTCGCGGTAGCGGCTACATGCTGATTGCCGAGGTACACGAACTGCCATGAGCAACAAGTGGTCCTGGGGGGCGCTGGTGCCCCGCTCTCTGCTGTCGCGGATGATCCTGCTGCTGTTGCTGGCCATCCTGCTCTCCCAGACCATTCTGACCGGCATCTGGATGCAGCAGATCCAGAAGCGAGAGCTGGAGGGGATGCTCAGCACCACCCGCAACCTCGCCATGTCTGCCGCTTCCACCGTCAACTTCTTCAAATCCCTGCCGCTGCAATATCGTCACATCGCCCTCGACCAGCTGCGCAACATGGGCGGCAGCCGCTTCTTTGTCTCGCTGAACGCAGAGGAGATCCACATCAACGCCATCCCCGACAGCGAACGCAAGACGCTGGTGCTGGAGGAGGTGGAGGGAGTGCTGACCCGCAAGCTCTCCGATGCCATGGCGATCAAGGTGGATTTCTCGCGGCCCGAAGATCTCCACGTATTCAACAACGACACCCTGCTGGCGGATCTCCCCTCCTCCTGGGCGCGCTACACCCTGTCGCTCGAGCCCATCAATCCGCCGGTGCTGGTGACCCAGATCGAAATAGAAAAGGGGGAGTGGCTCTATCTGGCGGCCCTGCTACCCGCTCCCTACATGACCTTGGATGACACCGTCATGCCAAGCAATCAGGTGCGCTTCATCGCCCTGATGACGGTGTTCCTCTGCTTCTTCACCTTTATGCTAGTGCGCTGGCAGACCCGGCCGCTGCGCCGGCTGGCCAAGGCGGCGGTCAATCTCGGCAAGGATATCGACCAGCCTTCGCTCAAGGAGGAGGGTGCCTCCGAGATCGTGGCGGCCACCCGCGCCTTCAACATCATGCAGCACCGCATCCGCCGCTATATCGATGATAGAGAGCGACTGTTCAGCTCGATTTCCCACGACCTCAAGACCCCCATTACCCGGCTGCGGCTGCGGGTCGAACTGCTCGACGACGAGGTACAGATCGCCAAGTTCAACAAGGATCTCGACGAACTGGAGCTGATGGTGAAAGGGGCGCTGCAGACGGTCAAAGAGACCGACATCCACGAGAACATCGAGGAGATCGACATCAACGCCCTGCTGGAGCAGATGGCCGAATCGCTCAACCTCCACGACGAACGCCTCACCATCGAGGGGCACTGCAAGTGGCCCTACCGCGGCAAGCTGCTGGCTCTCAAGCGCTGCATCGGCAATCTGGTGGACAACGGCATCAAATATGGCCAGCGGGTACGCATCATCATCATGGATGACGAGGAGATGCTGATCCTGTTCATCATGGATGAGGGGCCCGGCCTGCCGGATGACCAGTTCGAGCGCATCTTCGAGCCCTATTACCGGCTCAGCACGGATCAGGCCGGTACCGGCCTCGGGCTCGGCATCGCCCGCAACATCGCCCACGCTCACGGCGGCGATCTGGTGCTGGAAAATCGTCCGCAAGGTGGCCTGCAGGCCACCCTCTCACTGCCAAGGTAGTCTTCTCATGAAGTGGTTCCCTCTCCCCCTGCTCGCCCTGCTCTCCGGTTCTGCCTGTGCCTCCCAGGTGGAGGTGCTGCACTGGTGGACCTCCGGCGGCGAAGCACAGGCGGTCGAAGTGCTCAAATCGGAGTGGATCGCCAAGGGCAACCAGTGGAACGACTTTGCAGTGCAGGGCGGTGGCGGCAAGAGTGCCATGACGGTGCTGAAAAGCCGGGCACTGGCTGCCAACCCGCCGGAGGCCGCCCACCTCAAGGGGTATGAACTCAAGGAGTGGGCCGGGCTCGGCTTTCTGCGCGATCTCACCCCCATGGCGGAGCACCTCGGCTGGTACAGCCAGATGCCGCCTATGGTGCGGGCCACCCTCAGCCAGAACGGCGCCCTGATGGCGGTGCCGACCGGCATCCACCGGGTCAACTGGTTGTGGCTCAACCGCAAGGTGTTCGAGCAACAAAAGCTCACCCCTCCCACCGACTGGGCCCAGTTCGTGACGGTCGCCGACAAGCTTAAAAAACGGGGCATCACTCCGCTCGCCATCGGCAACGAGCCCTGGCAGCTGGCCGTCCTGTTTGAAACGGTGGCGCTCGGTGAAGGGGGCAAGCAGTTCTATCGCAAAGCCTTTGTGGAACAGGACAGCGCCACCCTGACCGGCCCCGACATGGTACGGGTACTGACCCGCTTCCAGCAGCTGCGCGCCTACGTCCCGCAAAAGTACGCCGGACTGAAATGGCATCAGGCCACCAATCTGCTGGAGAGCGGCGGCGCCGCCATGCAGGTGATGGGGGACTGGGTGAAGGGGGAGCTGCTCGCCGGCAACTACCGGCCGGGCGAAGATATCGAATGCCTGCCGAGCCCCGGCAGCACCGGGCTATTCAGCTACAACCTCGACTCCATCGCCATGTTCAAACAGCGGGATCCAGCCCAGCTGCAGGCGCAGGGGGAGCTGGCCCAGCTGCTGATGACGCCGAAGTTTCAGGAGGAGTTCAACCGGGTAAAGGGGTCGATTCCGGCGCTGACCAAACCAAACATGAGCAAGTTTGATCGCTGCGCCATCCGCTCCTATCAGGATTTCCTTCACGCCGAGCAACAGGACAATCTGCTGCCCAGCATGGCAGAGGGGATGGCCACTCCCACCAATATGCGTCAGGCGATTCTGGATGTGCTGAGCAACTTCTTCAACGACCCCAAAGCCAATCCGCAGCAGACGGCGCTGCATCTGGAGCGGGCGATGCGCTCGACCCGCTGATCCGGGCAAATTGCCAAACGGCAGAAATGACAAAGGCGGATTGCTCCGCCTTTGTTGTTGAATCGTCATCAAGTCAGGATTGATCGTTTTCGTCCTCATCCTCGTCATAGTAATCGCTGAGCTCAATCCAGAGCCCCAGCCCGACCATCACCATGGAACCGAACCAGGTACCGGTATTCCCGATCGGGCTGCCCATCACTATCATGGCGAAGGACAAGAACCCCATGCCTGCATAGGCCTGCAATCTGCCGTAGGAGACCTGCATATTCACCTCCTTGTTGAATATGGTTCAATTTTTATATTACTCGTCCGGCAGGCGCTGGATAGCCTGCAATAACATTTTGGTTACATATGCTGTTGCACAGGCCAATGGTTTGCTTATTTTTTAGCCCTGAGTATCATTGGCAGCCGAATAGGTTGAAGGTTGATGATAGATGAGTGATTTATTCTGCGATGCAACTCACGAGTTGGACGCAATCGGGCTCCGTTGCCCGGAGCCTGTGATGATGGTGCGTAAAAAAGTACGGCTGATGGCTGACGGGGAGACCCTGCTGGTCAGTGCCGACGATCCCTCAACCACCCGCGACATCCCCAGTTTCTGCCGCTTTATGGATCACACTCTGGTCGCCAGCGAGACAGAGCAGGCCCCCTACCGTTATCTGATCCGCAAGGGTCAATAATCCCCCGTTTCCGGAGCACGCCATGACAACCATTACCCGAATCGGCACCACCCAGCGTTGGTCTGACGTCGTCATTCACAACGGCACCCTCTATGTGGTGGAAGTCCCCGTCAGCGAAGAGGCCGACATCCACCAGCAGACCCGCGAAGTGCTGACCAGTCTGCAACGCCTGCTGGAAGCCAACGGCTCCGGCGTCGACAAGATCCTGATGGCCAACATCTATCTCAAAGACATTGGCGACATCGCCGCCTTCAACGAGCAGTGGGATGCCTGGATCCCGGCTGGCACCGCACCGGTACGCGCCTGTGTACAGGCCCGTCTGGCCCATGAAGGCTACAAGGTGGAAGTGCAGCTGACTGCGGCGGTCTAAGAGGCTTATCCCCCTCATCCCCCAGCCCTTCTCCCGCAAGGGGAGAAGGGAGCAAAGAACAAGGTGCCATTGCTTGCAGCGGCACCAATAAAAAGGCCCCGCCATCACTGGCGGGGCCTTTTCGTTACCGAAACCCGAACGACTTAGGCAGTCGGGGTCAGGGTAATGGTGACGCGGCGGTTCTGGGCTTTGCCGGCTGCGGTGCTGTTGGTTGCAATAGGCTGATCCGGGCCAACACCTGTGGTAGCGATACGGCTGCCTGCAACGCCCTGACCAATCAGCTGGGCAGCAACGGCATCGGCGCGCTCACGGGAGAGCTTCATGTTCAGATCGCGGGAACCTGTGCTGTCGGTGTGACCGACTACGTTCAGGCGAGTCTTGTCGAACTCGGCAACCACCATGGCCACGCCGGACAGGGTGTTGGCACCAGCCGCTTTCAGCTGGGAGCTGGAGCTGTCGAAGGTGACGTTGTTCGGCATGTTGAGGATCAGCTCGTTGCCATTACGGGTAACGCTGACGCCAGTGCCCTGCAGCTTCTCGCGCAGCTTGGCCTCCTGCACATCCATGTAGTAACCGATACCACCACCCAACGCCGCACCGGCGGCTACGCCAGTCAGGATACCCTTCTTGCGGTCACCCTTGCTGGAGGAGAGCGCGCCTACTGCGGCACCGGCAGCGGCACCGGCCAGCGCGCCCCAAGCGCCCTTGGAGGTCTGGGATTCGCCAGTGTAGGGGTTGGTGGTACAGCCACTCAGGGCAACGGCCAGTGCAACTGCGGGAACCAGAGTCTTGAAATGCATGAAAAAACCTCAAAAAAACAACTCGATAAACTGAAGGGCGGCATTCTACCCCAGAGGTGTGCCAAGGTGTGACGTCAGCAGAAAGAGAGTCACACCGGGCAGAAAAGGGCAGTATCGGTGATTGAACTGGATCTTCCCTGAACCAGAGGGGAAAACCTGACGAAGAGAATGGATATGTGATTAAAGGCAGGCCGTAGGGTGGCCCCATTGACTACTATTGAAGGTACTGTCAATAGGGCATCCGAGGGTTCCATGTCTTCACTGCTTCGCAATATTTCTATCCGGCGCCTGCTGCTGGGGGCAAGCCTCATCATCTTGCTGACCATGATTTTGAGCAACATCTGGCGCAGCACATTGACCAGCCAGCTCGGACTGCTGCCGGGCGAAGTCATCAAGATCACCAACGTCCAGATAGCGCTGCAGGAGCTGCGTTACCACACCACCCAGGTACAACAATTCCTCACCGATGCAGCCGTATCGGGGGAGCAGGACTCCATCGGCGAGGCAGAGCAGCATGCGCAGGCGGCTCGTCAGCTACTCGACACCCTGCCCGGGTTGCAGAGTGCCCTCACCCCCCTGCTGACCCGTCAGCTGGAAGTGGGCAAGCGGATGGTCGATGCCTATCTCAAAGAGGGACGTGATGCAGGCAACCGCCTGATGAAGGAGCCGGATCAGGGGTTCGATGCACTGACCGATAGCATCTCCGGCGCCGTCGAACAGGCGCTCGAACAGCAGCGGCAACAACTGCAGCAGCAGGAGCGCGCCATTGAAAATCAGAACCAGACCCTGCAGAGCCAGGATATGATCCTGCTGCTCGTCAGCTTGGCCGTTATCATGCTGATGCTGCTGCTGATCCACCTCAAAACCGTGCAGCCCCTGCAGCAGCTGATGGCACAGCTGGTCGAGCTGGCCAATCGCAGCCACAATCTTACCTTCCGGCTGCGCATTCAGGGGCAGGACGAATTCGCCTATCTGGCCAAGGTGTTCAACCGCTTCCTCGACAATATCGACAGCCTGATCGGCTCGGTGCAGCAGGTTTCCCACAAGACCCATGACAAGATGGCACTGCTGATGAACCACTCCGGCAGCACCTTCAACAGCATGCAGCAAGCCCAGCAAAACACCGACATGCTGGCGGCCGCCATCAACGAAATGACCGCTACCGTCCACAATATCGAGCACAACACCGAGCAGGCCAGTCAGGATACCCTGCTCACCCAGCAGCAGGCCCACGATGGTCAGCAGCAGGTGAGCCAGACCATCGCCCTGATCCGTCAGGTTGCCGACCATATCGAGCAATCGGCAGGGGAAGTGACCCAGCTGGATCAGGAGAGCACCCAGATCGGCAACATCTTGCAGGTGATCCGTACCATCTCGGAACAGACCAACCTGCTGGCCCTCAACGCGGCCATCGAGGCGGCCCGGGCCGGCGAGCAGGGACGCGGCTTTGCGGTGGTGGCCGACGAGGTGCGCCAGCTGGCCATCCGTACCCAGGCGGCCACTGTCGATATCCAGCAGCGGATCGAGGCGCTGCAGAACAACACCCGCCATGCGGTCAACACCATGCACACTACCCGCAATGTCAGCGAGCAGGCGGTCAATCAGGCGGCCGGCACCGGCGAGACCCTGAACGCCATCGTCGAGGCGATCACCCGGGTTGCCGACATGAACGGCCAGATCGCTACAGCGGCGGAACAGCAGGCCAAGGTGACCGAAGAGACCAACCGCAACGTCATGCTGGTCGCCAACATCGCCCGCGAGTGTCTGGATCTTTCGCGCGAGAGCCGCACCCACACCCGGGATCTCAATCAGGCCAATGAGGAGATCCGTCTGGTCAGCGATCAGTTCGAGGTCAACTCAAACCCCCACAATGGTAACGAGCAAGATCTGCTGCACTGGAACGAATCCTTTATGGTCAACGTGCCGAGCGTGGACCGTCAGCATCAGGGGCTGTTCGAGGCGATGAACCGCTTCTACCACGCCGTCCGCGACAACAGCTCGCCCCAGCAGCGCAAACAGCGGCTGGACGAGCTGCTCAAGCTGGCAACCCAGCACTTTGCCGATGAAGAGAAGAGCATGGAGCAGGCCTGCTACCCCGATCTGCAACGCCACAAGCAGGAGCACGTCAAACTGCTGGCCGAGCTGGGCGCCCTGATCCGCCGCGAAGGGGGCGACGAGCAGGAGCGCAATATGGAGATGATCATCTTCCTCAAGAACTGGCTGCTCAACCACATCTTCCGGGTGGACAAGCAGTACAGCGACTGCATGATCAAGGCGGGGGTAAAGTAACCCCCTTCACCTTGCCGGAAGCAGGACAATGCCAGTCAGCCATGACTGGCATTGTTGTTTTCGGGGCTGGTTTGGCAGAACTATGTGCGGGGTTGGCGGGCGGCCTGCAGGCATTCGGCATGGCAGGGGCAGCTGACCAGATGATCGTTCACCATCCCCACCGCCTGCATAAAGGCGTAGCAGATGGTGCTGCCGACGAAAGTGAAGCCACGCTTCTTGAGCGCCTTGGACATGGCATCCGACTCCGGTGAGGTCGCAGGAATGTCGCCATTGCCCTGGCGCTGGTTGACGATAGGGGCGCCGCCGACAAAGCCCCACAGATAATCCACGAAGTCGATGCCTTCGGCCTCCAGCGCCAGATAGGCGCGGGCGTTTTTGATGATCGATTGCACCTTGAGCCGGTTGCGGATAATGCCGGTGTCCTGCATCAGCCGCTCCACATCCTGCTCGTCGAACTGCACGATAAACGCAGGATCGAAGTCGGCATAGGCGCGGTAATAGCTCTCGGTACGTTTGAGGATGGTGATCCACGACAGCCCCGCCTGCTGGCCATCGAGGCAGAGCTTGGCAAACAGCTCGCGGGCGTCATAGACCGGCCTGCCCCACTGTTTGTCATGGTATTCAATGTATTCCGGGTCTTTGGTCACCCAGGCGCAGCGCAGTTCCATTTCCTCTCCCTCGTTATTTCAGCGGTTTCTCCTACCCAACCCACTCTGCAGGCGGCACTGCTCACATCATATACCGGACATCCCGCCCGACCAGCCAGAGCACTGCACCATCCCGCGAATCCGCTGCAATTTCGCCTATTATCCGACCATGCCAGACGGTATACTCCCTCGGTTCACATTCAGCAAATCTTGCTCTGATTTTCATTTCGCGCGAAAAAAATTATGCAAAAATTCGATGTCAAAACCTTTCAGGGCCTGATCCTGCAGCTGCAGGACTATTGGTCCCGCCAGGGCTGTACCATCATTCAGCCACTGGATATGGAAGTGGGTGCCGGTACTTCCCACCCCATGACCTGTCTGCGTGCCCTGGGCCCGGAGCCCATCGCCTGCGCTTACGTGCAACCGTCCCGCCGTCCGACTGACGGCCGCTACGGTGAAAACCCGAACCGCCTGCAGCACTACTACCAGTTCCAGGTAATCATCAAACCTTCCCCCGACAATATTCAGGAACTCTATCTGGGCTCCCTGAAAGAGCTGGGCATGGATCCTGAAATCCACGACATCCGCTTCGTGGAAGACAACTGGGAAAACCCGACACTGGGTGCCTGGGGTCTGGGTTGGGAAGTGTGGCTGAACGGCATGGAAGTGACCCAGTTCACCTACTTCCAGCAGGTTGGCGGCCTCGAGTGCAAGCCGGTCACCGGCGAGATCACCTACGGTCTCGAGCGTCTGGCCATGTACATTCAGGGCGTAGACAGCGTCTACGATCTGGTCTGGTCTGACGGCCCGCTGGGCAAGACCACCTACGGCGACGTGTTCCACCAGAACGAAGTGGAGCAATCCACCTACAACTTCGAACACGCCGATGTGGAGTTCCTGTTCCACTGCTTCGAGCAGTACGAGAAGGAAGCCCAGAATCTGCTGGCACTGGAAAAACCGCTGCCGCTGCCTGCCTACGAGCGCATCCTCAAAGCCGCTCACTCCTTCAACCTGCTGGATGCCCGCAAGGCCATCTCGGTCACCGAGCGTCAGCGCTACATCCTGCGCATTCGCACCCTGACCAAGGCCGTGGCAGAGGCATACTACGCCTCCCGCGAAGCGCTGGGCTTCCCTATGTGTCAGCGCAGTGAGAACAAGCAAGGTTAAGGAACGGACATGGCACAACATACATTTCTGGTAGAGATCGGTACTGCTGAGCTGCCGCCCAAAGCCCTGCGCTCCCTGGCCGAAGCCTTTGCCGACAACCTCAAAAGCGAACTGACCAAGGCCGATCTGGCCTTCGGCGACGTCGAGTGGTTTGCCTCACCGCGCCGTCTGGCGCTGAAGGTCAGCGAGCTGGCTGGCGAACAGCCGAGCAAGAGCGTCGAGAAGCGCGGCCCGGCCGTCTCTCAGGCGTTCGATGCCGAAGGCAAGCCGACCAAGGCTGCCGAAGGCTGGGCCCGTGGCAACGGCATCACCGTTGATCAGGCGGAGCGTCTGGTCACCGACAAGGGTGAGTGGCTGGTTCACACCGCCAAGGTCGAAGGCCGTCCGGCCAAAGATCTGCTGGGCGAGCTGGTTAGCCAAGCACTGGCCAAGCTGCCCATCCCGAAAATGATGCGCTGGGGCGACAAGACCATCCAGTTCGTGCGTCCGGTGTTCACCGTGACCCTGCTGCTGGATGGGGATCTGGTTCCCGCTCACATTCTGGGTATCGACTCTGCCCGCACCATCCGCGGTCACCGCTTTATGGGCGAGCCCGAGTTCACCATCGACAACGCCAGCCAATACCCGCAGATCCTGCAGGAGCGCGGCATGGTGATTGCCGACTTCATGGCGCGCAAGGCCAAGATCAAGGCTGACGTCGAAGCGGCCGCTGCCGCCTTCGGTGGCGTGGCCGATCTGGACGACGCCCTGCTGGAAGAAGTGACCGCACTGGTCGAGTGGCCGGTAGTGCTGACCGCCAACTTCGAAGAGAAGTTCCTGGCCGTTCCCGCTGAAGCGCTGGTACACACCATGAAGGGTGACCAGAAGTACTTCCCGGTCTACGACAAGAACGGCAAGCTGCTGCCGAAGTTCATCTTCGTCACCAACATCGAGTCCAAAGACCCGAGCCAGATCATCAGCGGCAACGAGAAGGTGGTTCGCCCCCGTCTCTCTGACGCCGAGTTCTTCTTCAAGACCGATCTCAAGCAGACTCTGGCCTCCCGCCTGCCGCGCCTTGAAACCGTGCTGTTCCAGCAACAGCTGGGCACCGTCAAGTCCAAGGTCGAGCGTATCGAGACCGTCGCCGGCTTTATTGCCGAGCGTATCGGCGCCGACGTCACTCAGGCCAAGCGTGCCGGTCTGCTCTCCAAGTGTGACCTGATGACCAACATGGTCGGCGAGTTCACCGACACCCAGGGTGTCATGGGGATGCACTACGCCCGTCACGATGGCGAAGACGAAGCGGTTGCCGTGGCCCTCAACGAGCAGTACATGCCGCGCTTTGCCGGCGATGCCCTGCCGTCCGGTCTGGTTGCCTGCGCCGTCGCGCTGGCCGACAAGTTCGACACCCTGGCCGGTATCTTCGGCATCGGCATGCTGCCGAAGGGTGACAAGGACCCGTTCGCCCTGCGTCGCGCCGCCATCGGTGCCCTGCGCATCATGACCGAGAAGCAGCTGGATCTGGATCTGGTTGAACTGGTTGAAGAAGCGGTACGCGTCTACGGCGACAAGCTGACCAACCAAACCGTCGTCACCGACGTGGTCGACTTTATGCTGGGCCGCTTCCGCGCCGCCTATCAGGACGAAGGCATCGGTGCCGACGTGGTGCTGGCCGTACTGGCCCGCCGCCCGACCCGTCCGCTCGACTTCGATCGTCGCGTCAAGGCCGTCAGCCACTTCCGCACGCTGGATGCCGCACTGGCACTGGCTGCCGCCAACAAGCGCGTGAGCAACATTCTGGCCAAGGTCGAAGGCGAACTGCCGACTGCCGTCAAACCGGAACTGCTGGTCGATGCCGCCGAGAAGGCGCTGGCCACCCAGGTTGCCGAACTGCAAGCCGAACTGGCCCCGCTGTTCGCTGCCGGTGACTATCAGGCTGCCCTCACCCGTCTGGCCGCCCTGCGCGAGCCGGTCGACACCTTCTTCAACGAGGTGATGGTGATGGCCGACGACGAAGCCCTCAAGGCCAACCGTCTGGCACTGCTGAACAACCTGCGCAACCTGTTCCTGCAAGTCGCGGATATCTCCCTGCTGCAGTGATATTGGTTGGGTTGAGTGATATTAAAAACGGCGCCTCAATGGCGCCGTTTTTTATTGCCGACTAAGAATGTAATGGTTCTTCATCTGAGCTTGTTAAATATAAAGTCTTGGAGAGATATTGAAGCGCGGCAATGAATCGATCCTGTTCTTTTAAACTATGCCCTATATTATATTTTTCATCTTTAAAAACTACGCTGATATCGTACTTTTCATCTTTCCACTCAACTGAGACAACCCCAACAACAGATTCATTTTCATCATTGAGTTTAGTAAAAAATACTTTTATAAAATCTGAAGGGTTATTGTGAAATATTTTCAATGAAAGATATTCTTCATCACTCTGAATGATATTCAAATGGCTGGATGTTTCTCTAACAACATTTATTATTTTATCCATCACTGAAAATACAAATCGACGTAAATCTGAACTAGCGAAATGTTTGATTACAACCTTCATATGCGTAGACTCAACAACTTTACTGATTGTCAACTCTGCTGGCGTACCGCCATGATATTCTGCAGTTACAACCATTATTGCATTAAATAACTCATAGTCATCTTCCGTGAGAAATGAATCTTCAATGTCATCTGTTATAAAATTCTTTATTTCAGAAACCAGATGTTCAATCTCAAAAAATGCAGAGCATAACGTTTCAAGACTAGTGTCATTTACCTTGATCATTCTGCAGCCAACATGACCCGCAAGAACCATTAAGTTATTCGCTAACATATCTATATAGCTACAAGTTAAATTCTGCATTCTAATAGAGTCATTTCCGCCATTCTTTTCCTCTATAAAAGAGTCATAGAAAAAAAGACTGTTTCCTCTGTTTATTTCTGTAATTTCTCTGATCTTATCACTTAGGTCTGACCTTATTTTTAAAAAACCATTTTTATGAAGATTTTTATAATCGAATATTGTTGCATGAATAACAGGTAAATCCTCAGCCGTTATGTACCTGAAGTTCAAATGCTTAATTTTCCTAATCAAAATACGCTCAAATAACTTCTCTTGTTCAAAATAAATATCTGATAATTGCTTACGATCTTGATTGGCTAACGTTTCTGTTACTCTTGCTGAACTATGATTTGCGATAACCCACGTTGCTAATGGAATAGATAAAGAAGCTATAGCTATTGGCAATTTCATTGTTGCCCACATGTCCGATAAAAACACACCGAATGCGGCAAAATGCGATATCCCAAACCACAGTAAAGCTGACAACACAATCGGGACTAAAATGGCAAGCCATAGTGCTGTTGTTTGAAATACATCTTTTCTTGCGCCTACTATTTTTTTATACACAAGACACCATATCTAATGAGATCACCAAATGAGATTAAACATTTTAACGCTGCGCATTTCAATCGCCTATCCACATATCACAGGTATCAAGCCCGTAGGTTCGATTAGCCGTTAGGCGTAATCGGATGTTCGCGTAAATTGATTCTCCCGCCATCACAACCAACCAAATTCTCACCTCCAGTTGGCCGCCCCTGTTGTACGGCAACAACCGCAACTAAATCCTCTCGTTCGTCCGATTACGTTGCGCTAATCGAACCTACAGAAAGCGGTGGCTTGCGGAGCATACCGGTCGGTGCCGAACATCGATAAGCCCAGCATTGACCTTAGATTGGCATAACATCCCCTCATCCCCAACCCTTCTCCCACAAGGGGAGAAGGGGGCAACCCGTAGGTTCGATTAGCCGTCAGGCGTAATCGGACGTTCGCGTAAATCAATTCTCCCGCCATAACGGCCAGCCGAATTCTCCCCCTGGCCGCCCCTGCTGTACGGCAACAACCGCAATCAAAGCCTCTCGTGCGTCCGATTACGCTGCACTAATCGAACCTACAGGGCATTGGCTGGCGCTCTATGCCGTTTGCCAAAGATCGGCCATTGCCCTTTGCGGGCCGTGGATGGGCCACGCTGCGGCATCAGGGCACACAGCAAGCATGCATAAGTAAAAATTGGGTCATTATTCGAAAATCCATAAATTACGTTTATACCGACTACCTTGGCGGAGTTGGCGGCCACCAGCGGCGATAACAGGTGCCAGCGGGGCATCGCCCGATCTCTGGCAAATAAGCGGAGCCCCCACTCATCCGCCCTTGCCGCATATCTTGCAGAAAACGGGGCCACGTTTGGTTCTTCAGGGGGAGTTCTGCGTATTACCGGGGAATTACCCTGCCGACTGAGCCAAGCTGTTATCATTTGAGTCAGTCCCCAGCGCCGCCACGCCCCGAGAGGAGAGTCATGGATATACCTGCCGCCCCGTCCCCCGCCATCTGCCAGCTGTGTCAGGAGAAAGCAGATCTCGACTTCGATTTCACCATGGCCTTTCAGCCCATCGTCGATTGCAGCAAGCGCACCATCTTCGGCTATGAGGCGCTGGTGCGGGGGCTCAACAACGAGCCGGCGCAGAGCGTGATTGCCCGGGTCAACGATGGCAATCGCTACCGCTTCGATCAGCTGTGCCGGATCAAGGCCATCGCGCTGGCCGCCCGGCTCGATATGCGGGGCATGCTGAGCATCAACTTTCTGCCCAATGCGGTCTACCGCCCGGAGCGCTGCATCCGCACCACCCTGCAGGCGGCCCGCGAGCATCTCTTTCCCATCGAGCAGATCATGTTCGAATTCACCGAGGTGGAGCAGGTGCTGGATAACCGCCATATTCGCGGCATCGTCGATCACTATCAGGCGCTCGGCTTCAAGACGGCGATCGATGACTTTGGCGCCGGTTATTCGGGCCTGAGCCTGCTGGCCGATTTTCGCCCCAACATCGTCAAGCTCGATATGCACCTGCTGCGCGGCATCGACCATGACCCGATCCGGCAAGCCATAGTGCGCCACTGTCTGGCCCTGTTTGCCGAGTTGCAGATCACCCCGCTGGCGGAGGGGGTCGAGACCCGCGAAGAGATGGCCTGCCTGCGGGAGATAGGCATCAGCCTGATGCAGGGCTATCTGTTTGCCCGCCCCGGCTTCGAAACCCTGCCCGAAGTGGATTTCACCAGCCTGTAAGCGGCTGCCGCGATTCCTGCTTTGCTATCAACGAATCGAGGCGCCATGGGCGCCTCGATTCGTTTGGTTGCGTTGGGCAAGCGTCGGGATCAGTGGATCCCGGCGGCATGCAGCTCGGGAACGTACTGTTTGTCGACCCGGAAGATATGGTCGATCAGCCAGCTCTTGAGGAACATGACGACGTGCAAGTCGGCATCGGGCTCGCCACGGGCAAAGCTGACCAGATGGCGATCCAGATCCTGCAGCAGTTTGACGTGCACCCCCTTGTGGGCGCTGAGCTGGCTGTATCCGGCCCGCTCCATCAGCTTCTCTTCGTCCAGCAAGTGCTGTTTGGCCAGCCCCACCAGCCGGTCGAGCCGCTGTTTGACCTGATCGCCGCCACTGCCATCCTGAATGGCGTGGTAGAGCTGGTTCATGGCATCGAACAGGCCGATATGCTGCCGGTCAACCTCGGCCACCTGCACGCTGAACGCTTCGCTCCAGTGAACGATATCCTCGTTATTCGCTTGCTCGACGCGATGGCTGACCTTGAACTGGCTACCGAGCAGGCGGATCTCTTCGCTGCCAAAGCCCACCTCCTTAGCGCTGCGGGCACTTTGCAAGGTAAGCCCCAGCGTCTGGTGGGCGATATCGGCCACCTCCACTACGCTGCGGTTGGTCTCTTCCGCCACCTGTGACTGTTGCTCGGCGGCGGTGGCAATCTGGGTGTTGAGCCCGGTAATGCGCTCGACCGCCGAAACGATGGCATGCAGGGTCTGCCCCGCTTCACCCGCCTGCACCACCGCCTGTTCGCTCTGACGGGTGGTCTCGTGCATGGTGCTGACTGCTTCGCTGGTGCGTCGCTGCAACTGCTCAATCTTCTGCTGGATCTCGACGGTGGCGTTCTGGGTACGGCTCGCCAGGGTGCGCACCTCGTCGGCCACTACCGCAAAGCCGCGCCCCTGTTCACCGGCGCGGGCCGCTTCGATGGCGGCGTTGAGGGCCAGCAGGTTGGTCTGCTCGGAGATGGCGCGGATGGCGTTGACGATCTCGCCGATCTGGTTGCTCTCCTGCTCCAGCCGGTTGATGGTGCCAGCCGCCTGCTCCATGCCGCTGGCCACCTTGCGGATCATGCTCATCGCCTCTTCGACCCGCCCCTGCCCGGTAAGCGCCTCGCGTTGGGTCTGCTCAGTCTCCAGCCGCGCCTCTTCGGTGTTGCGGGCGATCTCCTGCACCGTGCTGACCATCTCGTTGATGGCAGTGGCCAGCATGTCGGTATTGGTCTGCACCTGTACCATCCCCTGCCGGGTGCGGTCAGTCTGCTCCTTGAGGCCCCCGCTCTTGCGGTTGTTCTGCTCCGCCACCCCCAGCACGGTGGCAATGATGTGGTCCACATCGCCGATAAAGTCGTTAAACGTCACCGCCAGTCGGGCGAACTCGTCCTTTCCCACCACCGGCAGGCGAAAGGTGAGGTTCTTGCTGCCGTGGGCCAGGTTCTCGAGATTGCGATCCAGCTGCTTGAGCGGCACCAATACCTTGAGCAGCAGAACGCCCAGAATGGCGAGCACCAGCAGGCAGGTGAGCAGACGCAGTGCCACCATCTGGGTTTCGAAACTCTCTTGCAGCGCGAGGTTGGATGCGCGATTGTCGGCCAGCTCCTGCCCATGGCGCTGCAACGCCCCGCCAACCTGTTCGGCGATGGAGGCGGAAACTGCATCAAAGCCACTACCATCAGCTTTCATCACCCGGTTGCCCGCCTCGGCCCCCTGCTGCTGATAGGCGGTAACCATCTGCTGGCCTACCGCCATCTGCTGTTGCAGCAGTTGCCGCAGATCAAGCTTGTCCTCCATCAGTGAAGGCAACAGTGCCTGCGCAGCGTCAGAGTGGCTGCGGGCCTCGGACATCGAGCCGTCATCACCGGTCAGGGAGGCATCGGTCAGAAACTGCTGGATCTGGGTGGTGTGGTAGCGCAGCTCCTGCAACAGGTTCTGGGAGCTATTGAGGTGGGCGGTCTCTTCATCCATGGCGGCCAGCTGTCGGCTCAAGCGCTGATCCAGCACGCTGGTCGCAAACAGGGTGAGCACTATCAGGGCAACGCACCACAGGGTGAAGGTTCGAAGGGAGTAGAGGGCAAGCCAGCGATACAACATACAACGTCCTCGTCAGTTTGAGTCCATGTCCATGTTCGGTGTCAGTGTTGAGTTTAGAGGGTTAATTTCCCATTTTTCCTCTTCACCTCATCTTAGCGGCCAAACGACCTCTTTGCGGATCGGCCTGTATCAGGAGCACGGCCCGGCTCACATATCCGTTTGCCTCCATGGGATAGCTGGCCGCATAAAGATAGCGCCCCGTTGGCCATAAACGACCACACTGGGTGATGCTGCCGGGTCATGACGCCGCGTCTGGTAAGCTACCGGCATGAAACCGCAGGCTTTGTTGATTATGAAGTTAATAAACAGGGGGCTGAGAGATGAAGAGATCCATAATGGTCGCCTTGCTGACTCTGGCCATGGCAACCGGTGCTCAGGCGGCCGACAAGGTGACGACCGTGCCGGTGCAGTTCGCCAAGGGGGCTCACAGCGCCGAGGTCAAGGGCACCTTCACAGGCTATGACACCATCAACTACACGCTGGTCACCAAAGCGGGCCAGACCATGACGGTCGGCATCTCCGGCAGCAGCAATGCCAACTTCAATGTCTTTGCCCCCGGCGCCGTGCCCGGTCAGGCCGAAGCGCTCAGCTCGGGCGCAGTCGGCGAGCAGTGGCAGGGCAAGCTGCCTGCCTCGGGCAAGTATCTGATCCAGGTCTATCAGATGCGCGCCACAGCACGCCGTGGCGAGCAGGTGCCCCATACCCTGTCGGTCTCTATCCAGTAAGTCTCCCCGGCCCGCAGCCAACTTGACGCCAAAACAAAACGGACACCCGAGGGTGTCCGTTGGTATAAGCACTCACGCAATCAGGCTGCCTGCATGAAGAGCCCGTCTACCGGCTGATCCCGCAATAAAACAGAGCTGACACGCCCTTGCCTTGCTGGCTCGTAAAAACAGAAACCCCCTCGCGATGGAGGGGGTTTCTCGTTGCAAACAGGGCAGGATCAGCGCAGCGGCTTGACCGAGCGACGAACGATCAGCTCCGGCTGTACCGTCATCGACTCCACTTCCAGCTCCTTGTTGCGGATCCGGCTGACCAGATGCTTCACCGCCAGCTGGCCCAGTTCGGCCTTCGGATGGCGGATGGTGGTCAGCGGCGGGCTTGAGAAGCGCGCCATCTCCACATCGTCGTAGCCGATGATGGAGATATCGTCCGGCACCTTGATCCCGGCCTCCCAGGCAGCGCAGATGGCGCCGATCGCCATGGGATCGTCGAAGGCGAAGACCGCAGTCGGGCGAGGCTGCAGGGTCAGGATGCGCTGCATGGCATCGAAACCGCTCTGGCTCTCGTAATCCCCTTCAAAGATCTGCTCCTCTTTCAGGGTCAGACCGTGTTCGCCCAGCGCATCGCGCACCCCGTCCAGTCGCTGCTGGGTGGTCGGCTTGGAGAGCTGACCCGTGATGCAGACGATGTCGCGGTGGCCCTGCTCCATCAGATAGCGCATGGCCATGCGCGCACCGGTGCGGGCGTTGTCATTGATAACGTTGGCGAAATCGCACTCGGTTCCCCAGTCCAGCACCACCTGCGGCACGTTCTTGTGGATACGCAGCATGTCGCGCAGCTGAGCGTCGATATCGGTACCAAGCACCAGCAGGCCATCCACCCGCTTCTCCATCAGCATGCGCAGATAGTGCTGCTGACGGGGCGGCTGGTTTTCGGTGTTGCAGAGGATCAGGCTGTAGCCCTGCTCGAAGCAGTAGGCTTCCACCCCTTGCACCACTTCCGCAAAGAAGGGGTTCACGCTGGTGGTGACCAGCATGCCGATGGTTTTGGTCGAATTTATTTTAAGACTGCGCGCTACCGAGTTGGGCGCGTAGTTGAGTTCTGCCACCGCCTCAATCACTTTCTGGGTCGCGTCTTCGCTGACCCGGCGAGTGTGGTTGAGCACATGTGAGACGGTGGAGATGGATACGCCTGCACGGGAGGCGACATCCTTGATTGTTGCCATCTCTGTCTCCTGACTTTCAAAGGCGGAACATTAGCAGATTTCCCGAATAAAGGCTTGGTTTTAACGAGCTCTGCCACGGAATTGTCAATGCTGGCTAATTTAGGCGCTCATTTTTGTTTGCGCAAACGGATTGTGGTCAAAATGGGAGCAGCATCAGGGTAAAATATCGTCAGATTAATCCTCTGGCGTTTATCCAGACCGCCTCTGGTTATCGAGATGTTAACATCAACTTTCAAAATTAAACTCTAAATGCCATTTTAAAACAGGTCATTTATTTCAAAATACCCGCTCGCAACCCCCTCTGGTTAGTATCTTTAACATCTTGTTATTGCCCCGCGAGGAATGATAGAACCTTATCTACTGCCGGACATGCAGGACCTGGATCCGGAAAGGCACACGGGAATGAAACAATCCACTGATTAAAGGATGAATCAATGAATAATTTTGGAAGAATGGCAGTAAAGGCAGCGGTTTCTTTGGCTCTGTTTGGATCAGTTTCCATGGCCCATGCCGCCGATACCATCAAGATCGGCATCGCCGGTCCGGTCACCGGTCCGGTCGCCCAGTATGGTGACATGCAGTTCACCGGCGGCAAGATGGCGGTCGAGCAGATCAACAAGGCAGGCGGCATCAAGGGCAAGCAGATCGAAGCGATCGTCTATGACGATGCCTGCGATCCCAAGCAGGCCGTCGCGGTCGCCAACAAGGTAGTGAACGACGGCGTCAAATTCGTGGTCGGCCACCTCTGCTCCGACAACACCCTGCCCGCCTCCGACATCTATGAAGACGAGGGGATCCTGATGATCACCCCCGCCTCCACCAACCCCAAGATCACCGAGCGTGGCTACCAGCTGACCCTGCGCACCATCGGTCTGGATAGCGATCAGGGCCCGACTGCCGCCAAATACATCATCGAGCAGGTCAAACCCAAGCGCGTCGCCGTTATCCACGACAAGAAGCAGTATGGCGAAGGCATCGCCTCCAGCGTGAAAGCGGCGCTGGACAAGGCTGGCGTCAAGGTCGTCGCGTTTGAAGGCATCACTGCCGGTGACAAGGACTTCTCCGCCCTGATCGCCAAGCTGCAGAAAGAGAACGTCGATTTCGTCTACTACGGCGGCTATCACCCGGAGCTGGGTCTGATCCTGCGTCAGGCTGGCGAGAAGGGTCTGAAGGCCAAGTTCATGGGCCCGGAAGGGGTGGGCAACAAGGACATCTCCGCCATCGGTGGCCCGGCTTCCGAAGGCCTGCTGGTAACCCTGCCGAACAAGTATGATCTGGTGCCGGCCAACGCCCCGCTGGTTGCGGCATTCAAGGCCAAGGGTCAGGACTCCTCCGGCCCGTTCGTCTGGACTACCTATGCCGCGGTGCAAACCCTGGCTGCCGGTATCGCCAAGGCGGGTGACGAGGATCCGGCTGCCGTTGCTGCCGCCATCAAGGCTGCGCCGGTCGATACCGTGATGGGCCAGCTCAACTGGGCACCGAACGGCGACCTGAAAGGCTTCGAATTCGGTGTGTTCCAGTGGCACGCTGACGGTACCTCTACCCAACTCAAATAATCTGCCGATCGGGGGCGAGCCGACTCGCCCCCTCCTCTCTTTGCGGGCAAGTACAGGGAACGCAGTATGTCCGAACACCTCCTTTATCTCGTTCAGCAGTTGCTGAACGGGTTAACCATAGGCAGCACCTATGCGTTGATCGCCATCGGCTACACCATGGTCTATGGCATCATCGGCATGATCAACTTCGCCCACGGCGAGGTTTACATGATCGGCTCCTATGTCGCTTTCATGGTGATGGCGGGGCTCATGATGATGGGCATCGACAGCACCGTTTTGCTGCTGGGCGGCGCCTTTCTGGTCAGCATCGTCATCACCGGCACCTATGGCTGGACCATAGAGCGGGTCGCCTACCGGCCGCTGCGCGGTGGCAACCGGCTGATCCCCCTCATCTCCGCCATCGGCATGTCGATCTTCCTGCAGAACATGATGCGAATGGCACAGGGCTCGCGGGATATCGCCATGCCCAGCCTCATCTCCGGCGGCTGGACCCTGGGCGAGGCTGACGGCTTTCAGGCCAGCCTCTCCTATATGCAGCTCATCATCTTCGTCATCACTTTCGTGACCATGCTGGCACTGACCCAGTTCATCGGCCGCTCCCGCATGGGGCGCGCCTGCCGCGCCTGCTCGGAAGATATCAAGATGGCCAACCTGTTAGGGATAGACACCCACGTGGTCATCTCCATCACCTTCGTGCTGGGGGCCGCGCTGGCCGCCGTTGCCGGGGTACTGCTCGGCATGTACTACGGCGTCATCAACCCCTATCTCGGCTTTATGGCCGGGCTGAAAGCCTTCACTGCCGCGGTACTGGGCGGTATCGGCAGCATTCCCGGCGCAGTGCTGGGCGGTCTGCTGCTCGGCGTGGTGGAAGCGCTCACCGCCGGCTATCTCAGCACCGAATACAAGGATGTGATGGCGTTCGCCCTGCTCATCTTTGTGCTGCTCTTTATGCCGACCGGCATTCTGGGCCGCCCGGAAGTGGAGAAAGTATGATGAAACGCCAATTCATCCATGCCTGCATCGCCAGCCTGGTGCTGCTGGTGCTCTCCTTCTGGCTGCTCGGCTTCAAGCTGGAGACCGATGGCTCCCGTCTGCTGGTGGTGAGTCGCCTCGATGTGTCGCTGGCCTGGCTGCTGGGCGGCGCCACCCTCGTATTCTGGTTCCAGCTGCTGCGCGGCCAGATTGCCAAGCTGTTCCAGGCCTCCATAAGCGGCTTCTCGGTCGGCTTCGGCAAGCTGGTGCTGCCGAGTCAGGAAGAAGCACCGCGCCTCTACAACACCACCGCCATTCTGGTACTGCTGTTTGCGGTGAGCTGGCCCTTTATGGCCTCTCGCGGCGCCATCGATCTGGCCACTCTCACCCTGATTTACATCATGCTGGGGCTGGGTCTGAACGTGGTAGTCGGCCTCGCCGGTCTGCTCGATCTCGGCTATGTCGGCTTCTATGCGGTCGGCGCCTACAGCTACGCCCTGCTCAACAACTACTTCGGACTGAGCTTCTGGGAGTGTCTGCCTATCGCCGGTGGTCTGGCAGCCCTGTTCGGCTTCCTGCTCGGCTTCCCGGTGCTGCGGCTGAGGGGGGACTATCTGGCCATCGTCACCCTCGGCTTTGGCGAGATCATCCGCATCCTGCTCAACAACATGACCAGCCTGACCGGCGGCCCCAACGGCATCTCCGGCATTCCCAAGCCGACGCTGGGGGGGCTGGAGTTCAACCGCACCGTCAAGGATGGTGGCTTCGAGACCTTCCACGAGTTCTTCGGCATCGCCTACAACGCCAACCACAAGGTGATTTTTCTCTATCTGATGGCGCTGGTGCTGGTGATCGCCACCCTGTTCGTCATCAACCGCCTGCTGCGCATGCCGCTGGGCCGCGCCTGGGAAGCGCTGCGGGAAGACGAGATCGCCTGCAAATCGCTGGGGCTCAACCCCACCATCATCAAGCTGACCGCCTTCACCATCGGCGCCACCTTCGCAGGCTTCGCGGGGAGTTTCTTTGCCTCCCGGCAGGGCTTTATCAGCCCGGAATCCTTCGTCTTTATCGAGTCGGCCATCGTGCTCGCCATCGTGGTGCTGGGCGGTATGGGCTCGCAAATCGGGGTGGTGCTGGCTGCCATCGTGATGACTGTACTGCCCGAGCTGGCCCGCGAATTCAACGAGTACCGCATGCTGATGTTCGGCCTCTTGATGGTGTTCATGATGATCTGGCGGCCACAGGGCTTGCTGCCGATGACCCGTCCGCATCTGGAGTTGAAGAAATGAGTACTCATCAGAAGTTAATGGAAGTCTCTGATCTGTCGATGCGCTTCGGAGGGTTGCTGGCAGTCAACGGGGTCAAGCTGGATATCGACAAGGGCGAGGTGATCTCCATCATCGGCCCCAATGGCGCAGGCAAGACCACCATTTTCAACTGCCTGACCGGCTTCTACCGCCCGAGCGGCGGCACCATCCGCTACAAAGGTGAGGAGATCCAGGGGTTGCCCGGTCACCTCATCGCCCGTAAGGGGATTGTGCGCACCTTCCAGCATGTGCGGCTGTTCAAGGAGATGACAGCGGTGGAGAACCTGCTGGTTGCCCAGCACAGGCACCTCAACACCGGCTTTCTGGCCGGGCTGTTCAAGACACCTTCCTTCCGCCGTGCCGAGGAGGAGGGGCTGGAACAGGCCGCCTTCTGGCTGGATAAGGTGGGGCTCAAGGATCTCTCCAACCGCGCCGCCGGCAACCTGGCCTACGGTCAGCAGCGGCGGCTCGAGATCGCCCGCTGCATGGCGACCCGCCCCGAGCTGCTGATGCTGGATGAACCGGCCGCCGGCCTCAACCCGAAGGAGACCGACGAGCTGGATGAGCTCATCATGACCCTGCGGGATGAATTCGGGGTCTCGGTGCTGCTGATCGAACACGATATGAAGCTGGTGATGGGTATCTCCAACCGCATCTTCGTGGTCAGTCAGGGCACCCCGCTGGCCCACGGCAAGCCGGACGAAATCCGCAACAATCCGGCAGTGATCAAGGCCTATCTGGGCGAGTCGTAAGGAACACAAGATGTTAGAACTTCGCAACGTATCGACCCACTACGGCAAAATTCAGGCACTGCACGATGTCAGCGTTGAGGTGAAAGAGGGGGAAATCGTCACCCTGATCGGCGCCAACGGCGCGGGCAAGACCACCCTGTTGATGACCCTCTGTGGCGAACCCAAGCCCAGCAGCGGCTCCATCTGGTTCGAGGGGGAGCAGATAGACTCGCTCTCCACCGCCCGCATCATGCGCAAGGATATCGCCGTGGTGCCGGAGGGGCGCCGCATCTTTGCCCGCCTGACGGTGGAAGAGAACCTGCTGATGGGCGCCTTCTTTGTCGACAAGGCCGAGCAGCATGGCCTGCTGGATCAGGTGTTTACCCTGTTCCCGCGCCTGCATGAGCGACTGGAGCAGCGCGCCGGCACCATGTCCGGCGGCGAGCAGCAGATGCTGGCCATTGGCCGCGCCCTGATGAGCAAGCCTCGCCTGCTGCTGCTGGACGAGCCCTCGCTGGGGCTGGCCCCCATCGTCATCCAGCAGATCTTCGACACCATAGAGCAGCTGCGCCAGAAGGGGATGACCATCTTTCTGGTGGAGCAAAACGCCAACCAAGCGCTCAAGCTGGCCGACCGCGGCTATGTGCTGGAGAACGGCCGCGTGGTGCTGCAGGACACGGGAGCGGCACTGCTGGCCAACCCGGCGGTGCGGCAGGCTTATCTCGGCGGTTAACCCACTGACCTGCATGCCATATCGACAAGGGAGCCACAGGCTCCCTTATCTTTTGTGGGGTTAGTTTGCGCCACGGCTTGCGGTACACTGACCCGTAATCAACCTATTCGCAGGACATCTCAATGGACCAGTTTGCCCATATCAGTGCCCATGATGCCCACCAGAAACTGAGCGCGGGTGAAGCCCGTCTGGTGGATATTCGCGACCCGCAATCATTTGAAGCGGCCCACGCGGTCGGCGCCTTCCACCTCACCAACGGCACCCTGGTGCGCTTTATGAACGAGGTGGAGTTCGACACCCCGGTCATCGTGATGTGCTATCACGGCAACAGCAGTCAGGGCGCCGCCCAATACCTGCTGCAACAGGGGTACGATGAGGTCTACAGTCTGGATGGCGGCTTCGAGGCGTGGCGCCGGGAGTTTCCCATCGAGGCAGGCGAGGCATGATCCAGCTGCTGGTGCTCGACAACGCCCGCATGGCGCAGGCGCTGGTGGACTATCTGGCGACGCTGGGCATCTCCTGCGAGCTGACCCAGTCCGAGCTGGGGGTCACCATCTGGCTGGCTGACGAGCAGCGCCTCGCTCAGGCCCAGCTGGAGGTGAAACGCTTCCTCGCCGAGCCGAACCACCCCCGCTATATGGAGGCCTCCTGGCAGTCCGGCCGGGCTGATGCCCGCATCGACTACAGCAAGGGGATGACGGATCCCGTCACCGATTTCCTCCATCAGGCGGGGCCACTGACGCTGGTGGTGATCATCGCCTGTCTCGCCATCTACGGGATCGATGCCATCGGTCTGCCCATCTACGACGAGCTGGCATTTCACCCGACTCTGGCCCAGTTCACCGACTGGCAGGCGTGGCGCTACTTTACCCCGGCCTTCATCCACTTCTCGGTGCTCCATCTGGTGTTCAACTTGCTCTGGTGGTGGTATCTCGGTGGTCAGATCGAGCAGCGTCTTGGCAGCGGCAAGCTGCTGATCCTGCTGCTGGTGGGCGCCGCCCTGCCCAATATCGCCGAGTTCTTCGCCAGCGGCCCGCTGTTTGGCGGCCTCTCCGGCGTGGTCTATGCCCTGCTCGGCTACTGCTGGCTGCGCAGCAAGCTGCAACCGGCCTGTGGCCTCACTCTGCCACCGGCGCTGATGGGCTTTATGCTGTTCTGGATGGTGCTCGGCTTCTTCGACATGCTCGGCACCAGCACCGCCAATATCGCCCATCTGACCGGTCTGCTGGTCGGCCTGCTGCAAGGCTGGCTTGATCGCAACCACCAGCCGGGCTGATTTTTCAGCTGCTGCAGAAACAACAACGCCGCCCCGAAGGGCGGCGTTTTTTATGGTCTGCGCAGTTACTGCTTGAGCAGGGAGCTGTTGGCCACTTACGAAGTTCGCTGGCTCAATGGTAAAAAGCTGCCGCGATCTCGGCAAAATATGGGAATTGTCGGTAGAATGTCCACCAACGCTTAAGGAGGACATCATGATCGACCCGAAGAAACTGGAAGAGATCGCCAAACAGGTACACAACTCCCTGCCGCCCGGCATCCGCAGTATGGGCGAAGAGGCCGAGAAGAAGATCCGTCAGGTACTGCAGGCACAGCTCAACAAGCTGGATCTGGTAAGCCGTGAAGAGTTCGACGTGCAGACCAAGGTTCTGCTGCGTACCCGGGAAAAACTGGCCGCCCTCGAAAGCAAGCTGGCTCAACTCGAAGAGCAGCTCGGCGCCAAAGGCGAATAACGGAAACCCCAGCATGGCTGGGGTTTCTGCTTTACGGGGCTCGGGTTGTCGTCACACCCGCAGCAAGTGCCAGGCCCGTTTGCCGCGCGCCTTCGCCTCATACATCGCCTGATCGGCCACCTCAAGTGCCTGACGAAACGACAGCGATGCCCCCTCCCACAAAGCGATGCCGATACTGAGCCCGACCCGTTGCGAACAACCGGGTCTGGGCACATAGCTTTGCATCCGGCCAATCAGGGCATCGGCCAGCTCGGCCAGGGCATGGCTTGAGACCTCCCGGCTGAGGTGCACCACAAATTCGTCGCCACCGTAGCGACCGCACAGGGCCGAACCCGGCATGATGAGACGCAACCACTCCGCCATCTGCTGCAAAACCTGATCGCCACAGGCATGACCTAGCTGGTCATTGATCCCCTTGAAATCGTCCAGATCGATAAAGAGCAGCGCGCCTGCTCCGTCATGTTGCTGCTGAGCAAACGCCTTGCCAAACCCCTGCCGGTTGAGCAGGCCGGTCAGGGCATCACTGTTGGCCCGCTCGGCCAGCCTCTGTTCATAGGCTTTGCGCTGGGTGATGTCGATATGGGAACCCATGATCCGCAGTGGCTTGCCATCGACATCCCGATCGACCACCCGCCCCCGATCCCAGAGCCAGGTGACCTCCCCTTGCGGGTTGATGGTGCGGTATTCGACTTCGTAGAAGGGGGTTTTCCCCTCGAGATGATCGAAATAGCTGCCCATGGCGTGGGCGCGATCGTCGGGGTGGAGCTTGGCGCTCCATTGGTCGAAGTGGGGGGCCATGTCACCGGCCTGAAAGTTCTGCAGGTTGAATACCCGCAGTTCGCCGGTCGGAATAATCCCCTGCCAGAGGCAGATGCCGGTACCATCGAGGGCGGCATTGAGCTTCTCCTGCAGCAGGCTGTTTTCATGCTTCAGGGCGGCAATTTCTGCCTGCAGCCGGGTCAGTTCACCAATACGGGAAGAGGAGATCAGGGTCGCCGCTGGCTCCGCAGAGCCCTGCTCTCCCCTTGCATCTTCTGTCGATGATCTTCCCTCTTCGCTTAACACAGCGCCTCCTCGCCCCATCCCGGGATATCCTTATCCTGCCGCCGACAATCACGCACAAAGATGCCACCAGCTGCAGGGAATTAGTAGCCATTCATACCTGAAATTGCGAAAAAAAATGGACTTGAATGACGAACTCCACAATATCCAGATCTGGTCGCGCTACCATAGCAAAACCCCCGGCTTGACCGGGGGTTTTGGCAGCACAAACGGGTTGTCAGATGAACTCGTAGGCGTCGCCGAAGATGCGTTCCGGCTCGGCACCGAGGATCTTGAACTCCTCGCGGGCGGCTCCCGCCATCTCGAAGCGACCGGCGACATAGATGTCGTACTCATGGAGGCTGACGAAGTCATCCATGATCGCCTTGTGCACCAGACCGGTACGGCCACTCCAGTCACTCTCCGGCTCCTGTACCACCGGGATGAAGGTGAGCGGCGCGTAGTCGCGCTCCCACTGCTGCATCTGCTCCAGCTCGTAGAGCCAGTGCGCCTGACGCACGCCCCAGTAGAAGAAGACCGGACGCTTGCTGCCGCTGTCGATCAGGTATTCCAGAATCGCTTTGGCATAGGAGAAACCGGTGCCGCCAGCCATCAGGATCAGCGGGCGGGGGGATTCGTTGCGCAGGAAAGCCTTGCCGGCGGGCAGCTCGACCTCGATCTCCCCCTGTTCGCGCATGCGGGCCAGCACCTGACCGGCATAGGCGTTCTCGGGAGTCGCACCGATCTGCAGCTCCAGCACGCCCGGGCGGGTCGGCGAGTTGGCGATGGAGAAGGGACGCTTGTCCGAATCGCTCATCACCACCAGCAGATACTGGCCCGGCTTGAAGCTGACCTCTTGCTGCGGCGTCAGGGCCACATGCCAGATGGTGTCGACATATTCGCGCAGTTCCTCTACGCGGCATTTGATACGTTGCATTCTTGTCCTTGTGGCGGGCTCGCTCGACCCGCTTCGCTCATTGTTTCACTGTCAGGTGATGACCAGCACTGCTGGCCCCATTGGTCGAGGATACCCAAATCGCTGCGGATCTCATCCATTTTTGCAGCAAACGGGCCATTTTCGCCTCAACCGAGGATATTCAACTCATCCCAGATGGCATCGATCTTCTGCTTCACCGCCTCGTCCTGCACGATGGGCTGACCCCACTCGCGATTGGTCTCCCCCGGCCACTTGTTGGTAGCATCCAGCCCCATCTTGGAGCCCAGGCCGGAGATGGGCGAGGCGAAGTCCAGATAGTCGATCGGGGTGTGTTCGATCAGGGTGGTATCGCGGGCCGGATCCATCCGGGTGGTAATGGCCCAGATCACATCCTTCCAGTCGCGGGCGTTGACGTCGTCATCACACACCACCACGAACTTGGTATACATGAACTGGCGCAGGAAAGACCAGACCCCCAGCATCACCCGCTTGGCGTGGCCCGGGTAGCGCTTCTTGATGGTGACCACCGCCATCCGGTAGGAGCACCCCTCCGGCGGCAGATAGAAATCCACGATCTCGGGGAACTGCTTCTGCAACAGCGGTACGAACACCTCATTCAGCGCCAGCCCCAGCACTGCCGGTTCATCGGGCGGACGACCGGTGTAGGTGCTGTGATAGATGGCATCCTTGCGCATCGTCATGTGGGTGATGGTGAACACCGGAAACTCGTCCACCTCGTTGTAGTAGCCGGTGTGGTCGCCATAAGGGCCTTCCGGCGCCATCTCGCCCGGCTCCAGATAGCCTTCCAGCACGATCTCTGCGCTGGCGGGCACCTCCAGGTCACAGCTGATGGCTTTTACCACCTCGGTACGGCTGCCGCGCAGCAGACCGGCAAAGGCGTATTCGGAGAGGGTATCCGGCACTGGCGTCACG
The DNA here is from genome assembly GCF_000764665.1 of Aeromonas lacus. Lineage (GTDB taxonomy): Bacteria > Pseudomonadota > Gammaproteobacteria > Enterobacterales > Aeromonadaceae > Aeromonas > Aeromonas lacus. The sequence goes on from NZ_JRGM01000015.1 coordinate 38,595, forward strand.
GCGCCGAGAATGGTCGCCGGATCGGCACCGAGCGCCACCACCACCGGGAAGCGCTCGCCCGGATGGGCCTCCTGCCACTCGCGAAAATCGATGGCTCCGCCGCGATGATCCAACCAGCGCATGATCAGCTTGTTCTTGCCGATCTTCTGCTGGCGGTAGATACCGAGGTTCTGCCGCTTCTTGTAGGGGCCGCGGGTGATGGTGAGACCCCAGGTAACCAGCGGCGCCACATCGCCCGGCCAGCAGTGCTGGATCGGAATCTGGTCGAGATCGACCGCATCCCCCTCCTGCACCACCTGCTGGCAGGGGGCGGAAGAGAGGCGCTTGGTCGGCATGTTGAGCACCTGCTTGAAGATCGGCAGCTTCTCCATCAGCTCCTTGAAGCCACGAGGCGGTTCCGGCTCCTTCAGATAGGAGAGCCATACCCCGACCTGACGCAAGGCGCTCACATCGGGCTGACCCATCCCCATGGCGACCCGATCCGGGGTACCAAACAGGTTGGTCAACACCGGCATGGTGTAGCCTTTGGGATTTTCAAACAGCAGAGCCGGGCCGCCCGCACGCAGGGTGCGGTCGCTGATTTCGGTCATCTCCAGATAGGGGTCTATCTCGCGGGTAATCCGCTTGAGTTGTCCGTTTTGTTCCAGCTGCGCGACGAAATCACGCAAGTCCTTGTATTTCATGCAGGTTCCCAACCAGATTCAGGAGGTGAGGCATTATAACCCTGGCCGCCTCTCCGGTGTACCCGAATCGGGGAAGAGAGTCGGTGTCATGAGGTTCTGATCATGTTGACCAAGGCGTTTGGCCAGTGCCGATAGCAGCAATGGTTCATCCACCTCCATCAACAGATCGGCCACCAGAGATCCATACTGCCGGTTGGCCAGTTCACCAAGCAGGTAGCTTCTTGCCTGTTGCGGCAGGGGGGATAGAGCGCTCAGCTGGCGCAGGGCCGGCTCTTTCAGATGGGGATTGGTGCTCGCGGCAATTAGCAGCTCGCTGGCCTCATTGCCCTGATGAAAGCGGTTGATGGTGGCCAGCGCTGCCAGAGCATCCTGATCCACCGGTTGGCGCCAGAGGCGGCTGTAGAGTGCCGGTTCGCCGGTGCGCTGCAGCAGATAACTCAGTAGACGGTTGTCAGGCAGATAGATGTTCTGGGCTGCCAACGTCCGGCTCTCGCGCTGCAGCAGGGAAACCGGCAGCTGATCGAGGGCCTGCAGCAGCGCCTGTTGCTGACGAGCTAGCTCGGGGTTACCGCGGTAGTAGATCGACTTGAAACCGAAGGTGCCCTGCTCCAGTTGCTGGCGATAATCAGCCTGCCACGCCAGTTGCTGCCACTGACCCAGCAGCAGCCGGGCCTGAGCGGCAAAATCGTAGGCGGGTTGCTGAACCAGAAAGCCGTCAACCCGCTGCTCGACCAACCACCGGGGGGCCTTGTCAGCCTGGGCGGCCACCCAGGCGTGCAGTTCGGGGGACGCCGGCCGGGTCACGCTGATATTGCGCAGCAGTTGCAGCAGCAAATACTCCCGCTGCTCGCGGCTCTGGGTCGCCAGCAGGGAATCGACAGCGGCAAACTGCCCCTGTTGCAGGCAATTCGACAGATAGCGCAAATCGGTGCCCAGCTCGGCAGCCTCCACTGAAGGAGGCTCTGGCACGCTCTGCGCAAAGGCCGGGATACCGAACAGCAATCCCGGCAGTAACCAGTAAACGGGTCTCATGACGTCTCTATCCTTGTGACATCGAAGCTTCATACTACCCAGTCGGCCGAAATTTAGATAAACAAAAACCGCGACCTTGGCCGCGGTTTTGTCATTTTCTGACCTGATTTATTTCTGCTGGCGCCGCATGGCGTCGAAGAACTCGTCGTTGGTCTTGGTCATCGCCAGTTTGTCGATGAGGAATTCGATACCGTCAATCTCGCCCATCGGGTGGACAATCTTACGCAGGATCCACATCTTCTGCAGCTCGTCACCGGAGGTGAGCAGCTCTTCCTTACGGGTGCCTGAGCGGGTGATGTCGATAGCCGGATAGACGCGCTTCTCGGCAATCTTGCGCGAGAGGTGCAGTTCCATGTTGCCGGTACCCTTGAACTCTTCGTAGATAACCTCGTCCATCTTGGAACCGGTATCGATCAGCGCAGTGGCGATGATGGTCAGGCTGCCGCCCTCCTCAACATTACGCGCGGCGCCGAAGAAGCGCTTGGGACGGTGCAGGGCGTTGGCGTCCACACCACCGGTCAGTACCTTGCCGGATGACGGGATAACGGTGTTGTAGGCACGGGCCAGACGGGTGATGGAGTCCAGCAGGATCACCACGTCCTTCTTGTGCTCGACCAGACGCTTGGCCTTCTCGATCACCATCTCGGCGACCTGAACGTGACGGGATGCCGGCTCGTCGAAGGTGGAAGCGATCACTTCACCTTTAACCATGCGCTGCATTTCGGTCACTTCTTCCGGACGCTCGTCGATCAGCAGGACGATCAGTTCGCAGTCAGGATGGTTGTAAGCGATGCTCTGGGCGATGTTCTGCAGCAGCATGGTCTTACCGGCCTTGGGCGGTGCGACGATGAGGCCACGCTGACCTTTACCGATCGGGGAGGCCAGATCCAGTACGCGAGCAGTGATGTCTTCGGTAGAACCGTTGCCCCGCTCCATGCGCAGACGCTCGTTGGCGTGCAGCGGAGTGAGGTTTTCAAACAGGATCTTGTTGCGGGAGTTTTCCGGACGGTCGTAGTTGACCTCGTTGACCTTGAGCAGCGCGAAGTAGCGTTCGCCCTCTTTCGGCGGCCGGATCTTGCCGGAGATGGTATCGCCGGTACGCAGGTTGAAGCGGCGGATCTGGCTCGGGGAGACGTAGATATCGTCCGGGCCCGCCAGGTAAGAACCGTCAGCACTGCGCAGGAACCCGAAGCCGTCGGTCAGGATTTCCAGCACACCGTCGCCAAAGATATCCTCGCCACCCTTGGCGTGCGCCTTGAGGATCGCGAAAATAATGTCTTTCTTGTGCGCCCGAGCCAGATTTTCCAACCCCATGGATTCGCCGAGCTTGACCAGCTCAGACACAGGAGTGTTCTTTAATTCAGTCAGATTCATAGTGGTGAAAGTCTGTAAGCAAGGATTGAAATGAGGAGACAGTCTGCTGGATTGATGCTGATCGGATTTGACTTGCCAGGCTAGCAATGGAGTCAGGCAAAAAGGTTAGCAAACGAGCGATAAACTAGCACCAATCGGGATGAGCGTCTAGGTGATAAAACAGAAGGAGCGCATTATTGCAATGCGCTCCTCTTCGATTATTACAGGTTGCCGTCCAGGAACTCTTTCAGCTGAGTCTTGGACAGTGCACCGACCTTGGTCGCTGCCACTTCGCCATTCTTGAACAGCAAGAGGGTCGGGATACCACGAATGCCGTACTTGGGCGGAGTATCAGAGTTATGGTCGATGTTCAGTTTGGCTACGGTCACGCGACCTTCGTACTCTTGGGCAACTTCTTCCAGGATCGGGGCAATCATCTTGCACGGACCACACCACTCGGCCCAGAAGTCGACCAGAACGGCGCCATCGGCTTTGATTACATCTGCCTCGAAGCTGGCATCGCTCAGCTGAACAATCTTGTCACTCATCTCCAACTCCAGTCAGTAAATAAGGCTTTATTGACACGTCAATAAAGGCAATAGTTGCCCTATTTGAAATGATCCTGTTTATTATTGCAAGCCTAACCTGATAACCTACCGCCATGAGCAAAACACACTTAACGACCGACAAATTCGCCCAAATGGGCCTCGAACCCGAAGTTCTGGCTGGTCTGGAAGCAAAGGGATTTCATTATTGCACGCCCATCCAGGCACTGTCCCTGCCACTGCTGGTAGAGGGCCATGACCTCGCCGGGCAAGCACAGACAGGCACCGGCAAAACCATCGCCTTTCTGGCCGCCACCTTCAACTATCTTCTTACCCACCCACTGACCAAACCCCGTCTGGTAAATCAACCCAGAGCCATCATCATGGCACCCACCCGGGAGCTGGCAGTACAGATCTATAACGATGCCGACAGCATCTCCGCCTCTACCGGCCTGAAACTCGGCCTCGCCTACGGTGGCGAAGGTTACGACAAGCAGCTGGCCGTACTGGAGCAGGGCGTCGACATCCTGATCGGCACCACCGGCCGCATCATCGACTACTTCAAGTCCAAGGTGATCGACCTGAGCAACATCCAGGTCGTGGTTCTGGACGAAGCGGATCGTATGTTCGATCTGGGCTTCATCAAGGACATCCGCTTCCTGTTCCGCCGCATGCCGCCCGCCACCGAGCGTCTGAGCATGCTGTTCTCCGCCACCCTCTCCCTACGCGTGCAGGAGCTGGCCTACGAACACATGAACCACCCGGAACATGTGCAGGTCGAGCCGGAGCAGATGACCGGCGTGCGGATCAAGGAGGAGCTGTTCTACCCCTCCAACGAAGACAAGATGTTGCTGCTGCTCTCCCTGATGGAAGAGGAGTGGCCGGAAAAAGCGATCGTCTTCGCCAACACCAAGCATGTCTGTGAAGACGTCCATGCCTGGCTGGAAAACGACGGCCACCGCGTTGGTCTGCTGACCGGCGACGTGCCGCAGAAGAAGCGGATGAAGATCCTGGAAGAGTTCACCAAGGGTGCGCTGGACATTCTGGTCGCCACCGACGTGGCCGCCCGTGGTCTGCACATCCCTGACGTGACTCACGTCTTCAACTATGACCTGCCCGACGATGCCGAGGACTATGTACACCGTATCGGTCGTACCGGTCGTGCCGGCAAGAGCGGTCACTCCATCAGCCTGGCCTGTGAAGATTATGCCTTCAACCTGCCGGCCATCGAGGAGTACATCCACCACCCGATCCCGGTCAGCAAGTATGATCGCGAAGCACTGCTGGATGATGTCACCGCGCCGAAACGGGTGTTCCGCAACCGCCAACCAGTGAACCGCAACATGCGCGATCGCCAGGGTGGCAACAGCAACAACCGCCGTCGTCCGCCGCGCAAAAGCTAAAGGATAGGCCCGTTGCACAACTCGCCTCTCTATGCCGCCATCGACCTCGGCTCCAACAGCTTTCACATGCTGGTGGTGCGCGAGGTCGCCGGTGCCCTGCGCACCGTTGCCAAGGTCAAACGCAAGGTTCGCCTCGCCGCCGGGCTTGATGCCGACTTCCGTCTCAGCCGTACCGCCATGGAGCGGGGCTGGGACTGTCTGCGCCTGTTCGCCGAACAGCTGCAGGACATTCCGGCCGACAACATCCGGGTAGTGGGTACCGCCACCCTGCGGTTGGCTACGAACGTCGACGAGTTCATCAGCGAAGCGGAACGGGTGCTCAACCACAGCATCGAGATCATCTCGGGCGAGGAAGAGGCCAAGACCATCTATGAGGGGGTCTCCTGGACTTCCGCCGGGGAAGGCAACCGACTGGTTATCGATATCGGCGGTGCCAGTACCGAACTAGTGATTGGCGAGCACAGCGAAGCGAAACTGCTCAACAGCCTGCACATGGGCTGCGTCACCTGGCTCAACAATCACTTCGGTGATGGCGAGCTCTCCGAAGCCCGTTTCGAGCAGGCGATTACCGCTGCGAAGGCCGTGCTGGAGAAGGTGGCGGATGATTACCGTGCCCTTGGCTGGCGCACCTGCGTCGGTGCCTCCGGCACGGTACAGGCGCTGCAGGAGATCATGCTGGCGCAGGGGAAGAGCGAGCGGGTCACCCTGCCGAAACTGCAGGAGCTGATGGGTCAGGCCATCGCCTGCGGCAAGCTCGACCAGCTGCAGCTGGAAGGGCTGGCGGCCGAACGTCTGACCGTGTTCCCCTCCGGCCTCGCCATCCTGATCGCCATCTTTGAAACCCTGAACATCGAGAGCATGACCCTGGCGGGTGGTGCCCTGCGCGAAGGCTTGATCTACGGCCTGCTCGGCAACAATCACGACTGCGATGCCCGTGACCGCACCGCCGACAGCCTGATCAACCGCTACCAGCTGGACAAGGAGCATGCCGAGCGGGTGCGTGATACCGCCATCGAGGCGTTCACCCAGCTGCAGCCGGCCTGGCGCCTCTCCAAGCGCTATGGTCGCCCGATCTTGCGCTACGCGGCACTGCTGCACGAAATCGGTCTTTGTATCGAGTACAAGAAGGCGCCGCAACATGCCGCCTACATCATCGACAACATCGATATGCCGGGCTTCACTCCCGCGCAGAAGAAGCTGTTGTCAGCCCTGCTGTTCAACCAGCGGGATGAATTCAAGCTGGAACCGCTGGAGAAGCAGGGGGCGGTCACCGCTCGTCAGGCGATCCGGCTGGCTCGCATCCTGCGTATCGCCCTGATCCTCTGCATGCGCCGCACCCAGGGAACCGTGCCCGGCTTCACGCTGGAAGCGGACGAGGATGCACTCACCCTGACCCTGCCCAAAGGGTGGCTCGAAGAGCACTACCTGCGCGCCAGCGAACTGCGCTTTGAAGTGGAGCGCCAGCAGAAGATGGGCTGGCCGACCCGTTTGCAGGAAGCCTGATCCCTCTGCCTTCTCAAGGAGCAGACCATGCCGGATTACCAACCCATCAGCTGTGACCTCTACGACTGGCTGGAGATTGCCGCCAGCTGGCAGTTGCCGGTCGCGCTGACCAGTCGGGACGGACGTGAGTGGGCGGATCGGATCCGCACCATAGAGGCCCGCGATGGGGTGGAGTATCTCCAGCTGCACAGCGGCGAGCAGCTCAGTCTGGCGGATCTGGCGACCATGACGCTCAGCTGGCAGGGAGAGGAGAAGCTGATCCGCTTCGCCCCACCAGCCCAGTCAGACAGCCAATAAATAGCAAGAGGGCCAACCCGATCAGGTTGGCCCTCTTCTTTGGTCGCCCGGACGATATGCCGGTCGCCGCTTAACTCGCCAGCGCAGCCATTACGTAGACATCGAAGCGGTTGCTCTTGGTCTCGATGGCCATGCTCGGCTTCTGTTCGTTGAGCCAGCCGGCGTAGTCGGGGCGCTTCACCACCACCCGCTTCTCTGCCATTTGGAGCGCTGCTGGCAGCAGGGCATCGGCATCGAGATCCGGCCCCACCAGCGACTGGAATACCCGCATCTCTTTTTTCACCAGCGCCGACTTCTGCTTGTGCGGGAACATGGGATCGAGGTAGATCACCTCGGGCCGTTCGGTCAGCCCCAGCAGGGTATTGACCGCAGGCCCGTGCAACAGCTGCATCCGCTCGCGTACCCAAGGGCCAATCTCGGAGTCTTCTGCGGCTCGTGCCAGCCCATCCTGCAGCAGGGCGGCCACCACTGGACTGCGCTCAATCATGGTCACCCGGCAGCCGAGAGAGGCGAGCACGAAGGCATCGCGTCCCAGCCCGGCGGTGGCATCGACCACGGTCGGAGTCGCCCCCGACTTGAGCCCCACCGCCTTGGCAATGGACTGACCGCGACCGCCGCCAAACTTGCGGCGATGGGCGACCGCGCCTTCGACGAAATCCACGTAGACGGCCCCCAGCTTGGGCTCATCCAGCTTGCGCAACTCCAGCCGCTCCGGGGTAAACACCAGAGCAAACTGGGGAAGGTCTATCTGGGCAAGCTGGCTGGTCAGCGCGTCTGCCTGCGCGGCCTTGGCGGGGTCTTCGAGGAGGATTTGCATGGTCTCTGGATGCGTTCTAAGTTCAGTGAACCGAGTGTACCACAGCCCATTCGCGTCGCTGTAGGGAGGAAACCCCATGAACCTGCTCATCGCCTTGCTGCTCGCCGCCCAGAGCAGCCCCCATCTCAAGGTCTGTGGTGTGGACTGGCCCCCCTTCTCCTATGCCGAACAGGGCAACCTGATGGAGGGAATATCAGTCGAGATCCATCAGGAAGTAGCACACCGCCTCGGCATGAGCCTCACCCTGCTCGAACTGCCTTGGGGACGCTGCGAACAGTACGTCAACACCGAGCTGGCGGACGGCATTCTCGACAACGCTCCCCTGCCCGGCTGCTACCACTCTGACCTTGCCACCGCCTTCTACCCGCTGGCCGCCTATGTGCGCACCGACAGCCCGCTGCAAACCTTCTCGTGGGAGATGGCCAAGGGATTGAAAGTGGGGATGGTCAGGGGCTATGACTACACGGACAAGATCAAGAACTTCACCGGCTGGGAACCCATCAAGGCCCACTCCGACAAACAGTTGCTGCTGATGCTGGAGAAGAGCCGGGTCGACATGATAGTGCTGGATTACTTCTCGGCCCCCATCCTCTCCAAGGAGCAGGACGTCAAGATCCGCGCCCTCACCCCCTTTATCGATTCAACCCCGCTCTATCTCTGCTTTGGCAAACAGAGAGCAGAGCTGCTTGCCCGCCTACAACAAGGCGCTGCAGCAGATGCTGGACGAGGGCGTGCTGGATCGCATCTATCTACGCTATCTCGGGGAGGATTACCGGACGCTGCGGGGCAAGCAGGAGAAATTGAAACCGACGCAGTGACAGTCAGCTGGAACGAGCCTGCAAAAACATGTTCTTGTCGTTGAGCTGCAAGTATTCGGTGAGATCGTCGTAGGCGAGCGGACGGCTGAGCAGATAACCCTGAGTAAAGGCACACCCCTTCTGGCAGAGGAAGTTGAGCTGCTCGCGAGTCTCCACCCCTTCTATAACCACCTGCATCCCGAGGTTGTGCACTATGTTGATGATGCCGTCGAGCAGCATGCGATCCTGCTCGTTGAAGGGGATATGGCGCACGAAAGATCGGTCGATCTTGACCAGATCGACCGGGAATGTGCGCAGATAGTTAAGCGCCGAGTAGCCGGTGCCGAAGTCATCGATGGCCAGCTTGCAACCCGCCTCGCGCAGGGCATCGATCCGCACCCTGTGCTGATCGCTGCTCTCCATCAGCAGAGATTCGGTAATTTCGATGACGATGTCGGCAGGATCGAGCTCAAAATGGTGGATCACCTTGAGCCATTCGCTCGCTTCCGGATCTATGGTCTGGAACTCCATGGTGGAGCGATTGATCGACATCTGCAGATCAGGAAAACCGGAGCGCTGCAAACGCGCCAGATCCCGACACGACTGCCACAGCACCAATGAACCCAGCCCCTGGATCAGCCCCGCCTCTTCCGCCAGTGGGATGAACTCGGCCGGTGAAACCTGTCCCCACTGGGGGTGATACCAGCGCACCAGCGCCTCCAGCTTGGCCACCCGCCCGCTGCGGTTGTCCCAGATGGGCTGGTAGGCCATGGTCAGCTGTTCCTGCTTGATCGCCTCCGCCAGATCCTGCTGCATCTGATGGCGCTGGCGCACCTCTTCCCGCATGGTGGAGCAGTAGGTGCCGATCAGTCGCCCCTGCCGTTTGGCGGCAAACAGCGCCTGCTCGGCGTTGCGCAGCAGCTCGTCGCTCTCGCTGCCATCGATGGGGCAGAGGGTCATCCCCACAGTCGCCGTCACGTAGAGGTGCTGATTCGCCAGCATGAAGGGACGGGCGAAGCTGCCGATCACCTGCTTGGCAAACACCTCTGCCTGACGGCGGGTCACTATGCCCGGCACCAGAAAGGCGAACTCGTCGCCACCGATGCGGGCCACCAGATCCTCGGTGCGCACCCGGCTCACCAACCGATCCGACACCTCCCGCAACAAGGCATCACCGGCATGGTGATCCATGCTGTTGTTGACCGCCTTGAAGTTGTTGAGGTCGAGTACCATCAGGGCGAAGCGTTCGCCCCGCTCGCAGAAACGGCCGAGACAGCGACCAAACAGCCAGCGGTTGGGCAGGCTGGTGAGGTTGTCGTAGTTGGCCTGTGCCGCGATCTTCTGTTCGGCGAGCTTAGTCTGGGAAAGATCGCTGAAAATGGCGATATATTGCTGGATCTTTCCCCCTTCTCGCAGGGTGCTGATCATCAGCTGCTGCGGGTAGAGCTTGCCGTTCTTGCGCTTGTTCCACACCTCGCCGCGCCACACCCCCACCCGCTCCAGCGCGTGGTACATGTCGGCATAGAAGGTCTGATCGTGCAGGCCGGACTTGAGGATGCTGGGGCGCTGGCCACACACCTCCTCGCTGCTGTAGCCGGTGATCTGCTCGAACGCCGGGTTGACCGAGATGATGCGGCTGTCGTCATCACACACCAGGATCGCCTCGGAGAGGTTGTCATAGACCCGGTGGGATAGCTTGAGCTGTTCGGCGTGGCGCTTGAGGGGATCGATATTCTCCAGCAGCACCATCAGATAATCCGGCTGCTGCAGAGCATCGCGAATAAGGGTCACCGTCACCCGCCCCCACAGCACTTCCCCGCCCTTGCAGAAGTAGCGCTTCTCCTGGGTGAAGCTGCTGCGCTCGCCACGATAGATCTGCTCATAGTATTCGGCACTGCGCATCCAGTCTTCGGGATGATTGATGTCGGAGATGGTGCGATGGAGCAACTCATCGAGCGGGTATCCCAGCATCTTCTCGATGGCCGGATTGGCCCAGAGGATTCGCCCGGCAAGGTCCAGCTTGCCGATCCCGACCGGCGCATGGGAGAGCATGCTCTGCAGCATATGGGGCGAATCGGGCAGCGGTTGCTGCGCTCGCTGCAGCAGGAGGGCCAGCTCGCGACCGGCCAACGGCCCCAGCAGCTTGAGCAACCCCATCACCTTACCCATGTTGGCCTGCGGCTGGCGATAGAGCAGGCTGCAGATGCCGATGGGCTCGCCATCGGCGTTCTTGAGCACGATGCCGGCATAGGCCTGAGGCTGCCACTCCTGTGCGAGGGGCACATGGGGGAAGAGCTGGAGCAGACGGTCGCTGAACCAGGCTTCTCCCTCATGCCAGGTGATGGCATCGGGCGAGCCGGTTAGCGGCAGTTGCAGGGATTCGGGTTCAAGACAGGAGGGATAAGCGGCCTGCGCCCTGAATTGGGCAGCGTTTGGTTCCCATGCTGTGATCAGGACGACATCAGCCATCACAACCGCGGCGATTTCACTCACAAAGGTATCGAAATATCCCTGACCACTCGAATGAGCCAGACTGGAGATGATTTGATAGACGGAATCGAGTGCTCGCCTCATGGCAAGGGGCTTTCTCTCCTTGAAGATGTAGAACACGACTCTACTTAAGAGGCGCGGGCAGTGCAAACATGCATTCAGCAAGATATTAAAAAGGCATGAGAAAAGGGACCAAAAGGTCCCTTTTTATGGCAAAAATCACGCCTTGATCCCACTATGCCGCAAAAGCGTATCTGCTTGAAGCTCACCGCTACGGCGGGGATGAAAGGTTATGCAGCAATCCCGCTATGGCGCAGCAGCGCATCGACCTTTGGCTCCCGGCCGCGGAAGGCACGGAACAGCTCCATCGGCTCCTTCGAGCCCCCTTTCTCCAGAATGTTCTGCAGGAAGGATTGGCCGGTCGCAGGGTTGAAGATCCCCTCCTCCTCGAAACGGGAGAAGGCATCGGCAGAGAGCACTTCCGCCCACTTGTAGCTGTAATAGCCCGCCGCATAACCGCCGGCAAAGATGTGCGAGAAGCTGTGCTGGAAGCGGTTGAACGTCGGCGGCGTCATTACCGCCACCTGGCTGCGCACCTCGTCCAGCAGCGCCGGGATCTGGTCCGGTTTGGCCGGATCAAACTCCTGATGCAGACGGAAGTCGAACAGAGCGAACTCCAGCTGACGCAGCATCTGCATGGCGGCCTGGAAGTTGCGGGCTGTCAGCATCTTCTCCAGCAGATCGGCAGGCAGCGGCTCGCCGGTCTCGTAATGGCCGGAGATAAAGGCCAGCGCTTCCGACTCCCAGCACCAGTTCTCGAGGAACTGGCTTGGCAACTCGACTGCATCCCAGGCCACGCCGTTGATGCCGGCCACGCCAGCCACGTCGATCCGGGTCAGCATGTGGTGAATGCCGTGACCGAATTCGTGGAACAGGGTGACCACTTCGTCATGGGTAAAGAGCGCAGGCTTGCCATCCACCGGGCCGTTGAAGTTGCAGGTCAGGTAGGCGACCGGCTTTTGCAGCGACCCATCCTGACGGTAGCGACGACCCAGGCAGACATCCATCCAGGCTCCGCCCCGCTTGTGCTCGCGGGCGTAGAGATCGAGATAGAAGCTACCACGCAGTTCGTCCTCGCTATCGAAGATGTCGTAGAAGCGCACATCCGGATGCCAGGTGTCGATGCCGAGGCGCTCGCGCACTTTCATGCCGAACACCCGCTTGACCACTTCGAACAACCCCTTCACCACCTTGTTGGCGGGGAAGTAGGGGCGCAGCTGCTCGTCGGAGATGGAGAATTTGTGCTGCTTGAGCTTCTCGGCGTAGTAGGCGAGATCCCAGGCTGCCAGCTCGCTCTGGCCGTGTTGTTCGGCGGCAAAGGCGCGGATCTCTTCCAGCTCTGCTTTGCCTTGCGGCAGGGATTTGGCCGCCAGATCGGTGAGGAAATCCACCACCTGGCTGGTCTTGTCAGCCATCTTGGTCGCCAGCGACAGCTCGGCATAGTTGGCAAAGCCCAACAACCGGGCCAGCTCGCTGCGCAGGGTGAGCAGCTCGGTCATGATGGCGGAGTTGTCCCACTTGCCAGCATTGGGCCCCTGATCGGAAGCGCGGGTGGTGAAGGCTTCATACATCTCGGCCCGCAGCTCGCGGTTGTCGGCATACATCATCACCGGCAGGTAGGAGGGAATATCCAGCGTGAACAGCCACCCCTCCTTGCCTTTGAACTCGGCCATCTGGCGAGCCGCCGCCAGCACGCTCTCCGGCAGACCGGCCAGCTCAGCCTCATCGGCCACCAGCTTGTGCCAGCCCTGGGTCGCATCCAGCACGTTGTTGCTGAAGCGGGAAGCCAGCTCGGAGAGGCGGGCCTGAATTTCGCCGTAGCGCTGCTGCGCCTCGGCAGGCAGACCAATACCGGAGAGGCGGAAGTCGCGCAGGGTGTTCTGGATCTCCTTGCGCTGGGCGCCGCCAAGCCGCGGGAAATCATCGCTCTCGGAGAGCGCCAGATAGGCTTGATAGAGCCCCTCGTGTTGACCGACATAGGTCTGGAATTCGGAGAGCAGCGGCAGACAGGCATCGTGGGCCGCGCGCAGTGGTTCGCTGTTGAGCACGGAGTTGAGGTGGCTGACCGGTGACCAGATCCGCGCCAGACGGTCGTTGACCTCTTCCAGCGGGGCGATCAGGCTGTCCCAGGTGTGGGGCTCGGAGTGCGCCAGCACATCCTTGATCTTCTGTTTGCAATCGGCGATGGCCTGCGTCACGGCGGGCTGTACATGATCAGGCTGGATCTGGCTGAAAGGGGGCAGCGAATCCATTGACAGCAAAGGGTTATTCATCCCGGTTACCTCTTGTTTGGTCTTGAACAGACCGCTTTAGCAGCTCTTCATGGTTCTCTAACATGTGGCCAAGTCACGCAATAATCAAGCTTCAATCCGCCTGTCGGCACGGTTTTCCCCTCTTTGTGAGCTCAAACACCTCTCTGCCAGACACTGGACGGCAACAGCATGAATAATCGGTACTTTTTTGCTCTTTTTACGGCTTTTTCAACTCTCGAACAACAAGGGAGCAGACCAAATCCAATCGACAAAGGAGTACGTCACAACAGACTATCACCGGCCTTTTCCATACTTGGAAAATAATTAATCAATAAGTTAATAACTAAAACAAATCATGTACATACGTTGATTAATTTGTTTTTAAGTGCATATCATAAGCAGCCTGTTACTCAGGTCACTTGATTCTCCGTGCCGCACGGAGAACGGGTGAAAAAGGCAAAGTGACCCGAAAGGGCACGACGCAAAGCCACCGGTCTAAGGGAGATTTCCTATGACAGCGGGGCTGCCCCCAGGAGCGTTCGGCCATAGCTGTACGCTCCGTTTGTACTGTATGGAGATATCAAGATGAACAAATTGAAGTTATCCCTGCTGGGCTGTCTGCTCGGCATGGGCGCCCCCATGGCGCAGGCCGCCTCGGCCGGTCAGGCCATGGTCAATCCCCAATCCGGAGTCGTCGTGGGTTACTGGCACAACTGGTGCGGTGGCTCTGGCTATCAGGGCGGTACCGCTCCCTGCGTCAAGCTCGACCAGGTCAATCCGCAATACAACGTGGTCGATGTCTCCTTCATGAAGGTGTATGGCAGCGATCCCATCCCCACCTTCAAGCTCGACCCGGCTACCGGCATGAGCGAGAGCCAGTTTATCGAGCAAATTGCCCTGCTGAACAGCCAAGGCCGCTCCGTGCTGCTGGCGCTGGGCGGTGCCGATGCCCATATCGAGCTGCGTACCGGTCAGGAGCAGGCCTTCGCCGACGAGATCATCCGTCTGGTGGAGACCTATGGCTTCGACGGTCTGGATATCGATCTGGAGCAGTCCGCCATCACTGCCGCCAACAACCAGACCGTGATCCCGGCTGCCCTGCGGCTGGTCAAGGACCACTACCGCGCGCAGGGGAAAAACTTCCTCATCACCATGGCGCCTGAGTTCCCCTACCTGACCGCCAGCGGTCTCTATACCCCCTATCTGCGGGCACTGGAAGGCTACTACGACTGGATCAATCCCCAGTTCTACAACCAGGGTGGCGACGGCATCTGGATCGACGGGGTAGGCTGGATCGCCCAGAACAACGATGCCCTGAAAGAGGAGTTCATCTACTACATGGCGGACTCTCTCATCAACGGCAGCCGCGGCTACTACAAGATCCCCCACGACAAGCTGGTATTCGGTATCCCGGCCAATATCGATGCGGCCGCCACCGGTTACGTCAAGAATCCGCAGGATCTCTTCGACGCCTTCAACCGCCTCAAGAGTCAGGGTCAGCCCCTGCGCGGCGTGATGACCTGGTCCATCAACTGGGACATGGGTCGCAACGCGGCCGGTCAGGCTTACAACGAAGCCTTCATCAAGAGCTACGGCCCCTTCATCCACGATCAGAACATCACCCCGCCGGACGAGAACGGCAAGCCGGTGTTCAGTGGCCTGAGCGATGCCCGCGTCAAGCACGGCACCCGCTTTGACCCGCTGGCCGGCGTCAGCGCCAGTGACAAGGAAGATGGCGATCTGACCGGTCAGATCCAGGTGGAAGGGAGCGTCGATACCCAGCGCATCGGCCTCTATCCCCTCACCTACAAGGTGAGCGACAGCGACAACCAGACCACCGAGCAGATTCGCACCGTCGAGGTCTACAGCATGAAGCCGGTCTTTACCGGTATTGCGGACACCACTATCGAGCTCGGTACGCCGTTCAACGCCATGGCCGGCGTCAGCGCCCACGATGAGGAAGATGGCGATCTGACCGCCAACATTCAGGTCAGCGGCAACGTCGACAGCAGCAAGGTAGGCCGCTACACCCTCACCTATCAGGTGAGCGACAGTGCCAACCAGCAGGTAACCCAGCTGCGCAACGTGACCGTCAGGGAGCAGGGCGCCATCTGTCAGAACAGCTGGGATGCCAAAAAGACCTACGTCGGCGGCGACATCGTCAGCCACAACGGCAAGAGCTGGCGCGCCGAGTGGTGGACCCAGAACGACGAGCCGGGTACGACCGGTGAGTGGGGCGTCTGGCGTCTGCAGGGAGACAGCGACTGCGATGGTGGCGAGAAGCCGCCGGTGATCGGCAGCAGCGACTTCACCGTCAGCGCCATGGGTTCCGACTACACCATTGTCAACGGTCAGGTCACCATCCGCTTCAACATCACCACCGCCAACCCGGTGCAGATCTCTGCAACTCTGGAGCAGAACGGCCGCAGCCATGGCACCAACAGCAGCAAGGTGAACGGCACCAGCCCTCTGGTACTGCAGGGTAGCAATGTGACCGATGGCAGCTACGAAGTCGTGATCAGCGGTCTGGCAGATGGCCAGCAGCCGGTGGTGCAGCGCTTCCCGGTCACCCTGGCTGAAGAAAGCGACAACGGCGGCAACGATGGTGACTACCCGGCCTACGCCCCCAACACCAGCTATCAGGCCGGTGATCGGGTCAGCAATGCCGGTGGCAACTATGAGTGCAAACCCTGGCCCTACAGCGGCTGGTGTGGCGGCTCCAGCAGCCACTATGCACCGGGTACCGGCACTGCCTGGAGCGATGCCTGGACCAAGTTGTAATCAGCCAGCCATAACAAAGAGGGGGAGCCATCGGCTCCCCCTCTCGTTTATTCCCTTCATCCCGCTTAGCGGGCATCTTCCTTCAGCCACTGCGCCACGCGCTTGGCGAAGTAGGTAAGGATGCCGTCGGCCCCGGCCCGCTTGAAGCAGAGCAGGGACTCCATGATGCACTCCTTCTCTTTCAGCCAGCCATTCTGGATCGCTGCCATGTGCATGGCGTACTCGCCACTCACCTGATAGGCAAAGGTCGGCACGCCGAACTGATCCTTCACCTGACGGATCACGTCCAGATAGGGCATGCCCGGCTTGACCATCACGCTGTCGGCCCCTTCCTGAATATCCAGCGCCACTTCGTGCAGGGCTTCATTGCTGTTGGCCGGATCCATCTGGTAGGTAGCCTTGTTGCTCTTGCCAAGGTTACCGGCGGAGCCGACCGCATCGCGGAACGGGCCGTAGTAGCAGGAGGCGTACTTGGCGGAATAGGCCATGATCTGGGTGTTGATGAAGCCGTTCTCTTCCAGTGCAGCGCGGATGGCACCGATGCGGCCATCCATCATGTCGGACGGCGCGACTATATCTACCCCGGCCTCGGCATGGGAGAGCGCCTGCTTGATCAGGATCTCGGTGGTGATGTCGTTCAGCACATAGCCTTCGTCATCGATGATGCCGTCCTGACCGTGGGTGGTGAACGGATCGAGCGCCACGTCGGTGATGACCCCCAGCTCCGGGAAGCGGGCCTTGAGAGCACGCACGGTGCGCTGGGCCAGTCCGTTCGGGTTGTAGGCCTCTTCCGCCATCAGGCTCTTGCTCTCCAGCGGGGTGACCGGGAACAGGGCAATGGCGGGCACGCCCAGCTCTACCAGTTCGGCAGCCTCTTCCAGCAGCAGATCGATGGAGAGACGCTCCACCCCCGGCATGGAGGGAACGGCTTCCCGACGG
Source organism: Aeromonas lacus (assembly GCF_000764665.1). Classification (GTDB taxonomy): domain Bacteria; phylum Pseudomonadota; class Gammaproteobacteria; order Enterobacterales; family Aeromonadaceae; genus Aeromonas; species Aeromonas lacus. Next base: position 55,547 of record NZ_JRGM01000015.1, read on the forward strand.
TTCTCCCCCTCCAGCACGAACACCGGATAGATGAGATCGTTGACGGTCAGTACGTTCTCGCGCACCAGACGACGGCTGAAATCATGTTTGCGCAGACGGCGCAGGCGGCGGCCCGGAAAGGCGCCCGGAAGAGTTGTAGCCATGAATCACTCCTGGAGAGGAAGTTGGAAGAACGCGGCGGAGGTGGCCCGGGTGTGGGCCAGCAAGGCCTCGGGCGCTTCACCACGACAGGCCGCCACCACCTGGGCGATGTGCGGCAAAAAAGCAGGTTCGTTGCGTTTCGGGCGCGGTTTCAGATCCCGCGGCACCAGATAGGGGGCGTCGGTCTCGATCATCAGGCGGCCAGCCGGAATGCGGGCCACCTGCTCGCGCAGCAACTGGCCGCGACGTTCGTCGCAGAGCCAGCCAGTCACCCCGATATGCAGCCCCAGCGCCAGACACTCGTCCAGCTCTTCATCGGAACCGGTGAAGCAATGCAGCACGGCTCCCGGTAGTTTCGGCAACCAGGGATGGAGGATCTCGATGAAACGGGCGTGCGCATCGCGGCAGTGGAGAAACACCGGCATCCCGAGCTCGGCGGCCAGCGCCAGCTGGGCGTCAAATACCGCGTCCTGCACCGGGCGGGGGGAGAAGTCGCGGTTGTAGTCGAGCCCACACTCGCCGATGGCCACCACCTGCGGCAGCGCCGCCAGCTCGCGCAGGGCGGGCAGGGTCGCCTCATCGACACTCTTGGCGTCATGGGGATGGATCCCGGCAGTGGAGAAGCAGTAGCCCGGCCAGCGGGCGGCCAACTCGGCGCTCTCGTGGCTGCCTTCCAGATCGGTACCGGTCAGGATCAGCGCTTCCACTCCGGCAGCACGAGCACGGGCCACCAGCTCAGCCTGCTCGCCGGCAAACTGGCTGCTGGTCAGGTTTAAACCGATATCGATCATGGGATGAAGAGTTCCAGACAAAAGGAATACATATCAGGTATTTGAAAACCATCTACCGAATGGGGCCTTACCATACGCCTCGAACGGGAGCATGAAAAGAGGAAGGGAGCCTTAGCTCCCCTCTTCAGTCTGTTCCTGCTTCTCTTCGCTCTCTTCTTTCACGTAGAAACGGGCGAAGAAGAGACCCAGCTCCCACAAGCCCCACATGGGTATCGCGAGCAGCGTCTGGGAGAAGACATCGGGCGGCGTCAGCAGCATGCCGACCACAAACACCCCGACGATAACGTAGGGACGCTTCTCCCGCAGGCTCTTGGGACTTGTTACCCCGGTCCAGCAGAGCAGGATGGTGGCCACCGGAATTTCGAACGCCACCCCGAACGCGAAGAACAGGGTCAGTACGAAGTCCAGATAGCTGGCGATGTCGGTCGCCACCGTCACCCCGGCGGGGGCGGTACTGGTGAAGAAGCCGAATACCAGCGGGAACACCACGTAATAGGCAAACGCCATCCCCGCGTAAAACAGCAGCGCACTGGAGACCACCAACGGCATGATCAGGCGCCGTTCATGCTGGTACAGACCGGGGGCGATGAAGGCCCAGGCCTGATAGAGCAGATAGGGAATCGCCACGAAGAAGGAGACCACCAGCGTCAGCTTGATAGGCGTCAGGAAGGGGGTCGCCACATCCGTCGCTATCATGCTGGTGCCTGCCGGCAGCTGGCTCAACAGCGGCTGCGCCACAAAGTCGTAGATGTTGTTGGAGAAGTAGATCAGCGCCAGAAAGACCAGCAGGATGGCCGTCACCGACCGCAACAGGCGGGTTCTCAGCTCCACCAGATGGCTGATCAGGGGTTGTTCTGCCTGACTCATGGCTTCACCTCCCCTTTGCTGACCGGCTCGTTCACTACTTCATGCTCCTGCTGGCTGTTGACCGGCGGCACCTCGTCATTCACCTGGGCAACCTGAGCCACTGGCTCGACGGGAGCAACAGGCTCTGCGACGGGGGGACGGATCTCGTTCTCGACCTGATAGGGGCGGTTGACCGACTGGGCCGCCGCCTTGAGCTGTTCGATGGACTCCTGCAGCTCGGGGCTCAGGTTGTTCATCTGCAGCTGTTCGGCCTTCTTCAGGTCGTTGTGCAGCTCTTGCAGCTTGAGCTCCTGCTCCAGCTCGGCCTTGACCGAGTTGGCGGTGGAGCGGATGAGGCGGATCCAGTGCGTCGTCGTACGGATGGCGCTGGGCAGCCGTTCCGGCCCCAGCACCACCAGCGCCACCACGGCGATAACCACCAGCTCCCAAAAACCGATATCGAACATGGCTTAGGCCTGATCTTTGTCTTTCTGCTTGGCGGTCTCGGCGTTCTGGTTAGCCGTTTCGTTCAGCTGCTTCGGCGGAAACTCGGCATCATTCTGTTGCGGCTTGGCATCGCTAGGCTCATCGGCCAGCGCCTTTTTGAAGCCTTTGACCGCCGCACCCAGATCGCCACCGATCCCGCGCAGTTTCTTGGTACCGAACAGCAGTACGACGATGACTGCAATGATCAACAATTGCCAAATACTGATACCACCCATGACTTTCTCTCCAGAGCAGGCGCCTGATGACGCGGTTTTTGTTTAATGGGAACGGGTTCGCAGCCAGCCAAGCAGCCAGCAGATCCCGGCACCGGTGAGGCTGATTTGTCCCCACTCGATGTGTTGTTTTTGGGTCAGCAAGAATACACCCGCCAATAGCAGGCTGGCTCCCACCCCTAAGAGGTAGCGTGCCTGCCCCTGGCGACGACTGTGGCGCCGAAACTCGGCAAACATCTGGTCGAAGTGGTGCTGCTGATGGCGGGTCTGACGCAGGGTCTCATAGACCAGTTCCGGCAGCTCCGGCAGCTTCTCTGCCCAGAACGGCGCCTTCTCCTTGATGGCATTCAATACCGACTTGGGCCCCACCTGCTCGTGCATCCAGTTTTCGAGGAACGGCTTGGCGGTCTGCCACAAATCGAGCTGCGGGTAGAGCTGGCGACCCAGCCCCTCCACATAGAGCAGGGTCTTCTGCAGCAGCACCAGCTGCGGCTGTACCGCCATATGGAAGCGGCGCGCAGTGTTGAACAGGTTGAGTAGCACGTGACCGAACGAGATCTCGGAGAGCGGCTTCTCGAAAATGGGCTCCAGCACGGTGCGGATGGCGAACTCGAACTCGTCCACCTTGGTATCTGCCGGCACCCAGCCCGACTCCACGTGCAGCTCCGCCACCCGGCGATAGTCACGGTTGAAGAAGGCGAGGAAGTTCTCCGCCAGATAGCGTTTGTCTTCCCGGTTGAGGGTACCGACGATGCCGCAGTCGATACCGATCCAGAGCGGGTTCTCCGGGTGTTCATAGGAGACGAAGATGTTGCCCGGGTGCATATCGGCGTGGAAGAAGCTGTCGCGGAACACCTGGGTGAAGAATACCTCCACCCCGCGCTCGGCCAGCAGCTTCATGTTGGTACCGTTGGCTTCCAGCGCAGCAATATCGGAGACAGGTATGCCGTAGATGCGCTCCATCACCAGCACCTGCTCGCGGCAGAGATCGGTGATGATTTCAGGTACATAGAGCGCCTCGGAGCCGGTGAAGTTGCGCCGCAGCTGGATGGCGTTGGCCGCCTCCCGCATCAGATTGAGCTCGTCGAGGATGGTCTTGCGATACTCCTCCACCACCTCGATGGGGCGCAGCCGCGCACTCTGCGGCACAAAGCGCGCTACCAGACGGGCCAGAGCCCGCATCAAGCGCAGATCGGCGTCGATGACCGGCTCGATGTCGGGACGGATCACCTTGATGACGATCTCGCGGCCACTCTCTTTCAGCCGGGCGGTATGCACCTGAGCGATGGAGGCCGACGCCAGCGGCGTCTCGTCGAAGTCGTCAAACAGGGTCTCGATAGGGCAACCCAGACTGCGCTCAATCTGCTGACGCGCCGCCTGACCGCAGAAGGGGGGCACCCTGTCCTGCAGCAGGGCCAGCTCCTCGGCGATGTCTGGCGGCAGCAGGTCGCGGCGGGTCGAGAGCATCTGGCCGAACTTGATGAAGATGGGGCCAAGGGCCTCGAAGGCGAGGCGGATGCGGGCGCCGCGGCTGAGATCCGGTTGCTGGTTCTTGAGCCAGAACAGGGAGCGGCGGGCCAGACGACCCGGCCAGGGTTGATAGCGAGCGGGCACCAACTCGTCGATGCCCCGCTCCAGCAGGATGGTGATGATGCGATAGAGGCGTTTGAACTCTTTCGGGGTCATCAGGCCACCTGCTGTTCGAGTCGAGCCAGCCGCAGTTCAACGGCCTTGAGCTGCTGAGCCAGCACCTCGACATCATCGTTGAAGCTCGCCACTTCCAGCGGGCCGGGGGCGAGGCGGATCTCTTCAGTCAGATATTCCGCCAGCTGACGCTGGCTGCGGCACAGTTCGCGGCCGACCAGACGACGCGCCTGACGGGCACCGCTGAACAGGGAGTGGGCCACGACATCGCCGGTATAGCGGGATAGCTCCTCTTCCCAGTCGATATCGAGCTCACCCAACAGCACGCTGAATGCCTGTACCAGCTGGGGGTCACCGCTCAGATCCAGCTTCTCCTCGCGGATATAGCGGGTCAGGGCGGAGGGCTCCTTGAGCAGGCCGAGAGCGGTCAGGGAGAGGCTGAGCACTGCATCCGCCTCCCCTTCATAACTGGCCAGCACATCCAGCCGGCGCCCGGAGAAGACAAACCAGAGTGGCTTGAGTTCACGCAGCTCCAGCTTGAGTACCTTGCCTGCCAGCTTGCGCAGCCGCTCCGGGCTCTCTTTGTCCAGCCCCAGCAACTGATTGAGGCTGGTTTCGATCACGGCGGTGACCATGGCATCCATCGGCATAGGCAACCTTAAAACTTGTAACCGCGGTGCAGGGCGACCACGCCCTGAGTCAGGTTGAAGTACTCAACCTGTTCGAAACCGACATTTTCCATCATGCCGGCCAGGGTCTGCTGATCTGGGTGCATGCGGATCGACTCCGCCAGGTATTTGTAACTTTCGCTGTCGTTCGCGACGATTTCGCCCATTTTCGGCAGCAGTTTGAAGGAGTAGAGATCGTACAGCTTGGCGATCACTTCGCTGACCGGCTTGGAGAACTCCAGCACCAGCAGACGGCCGCCCGGCTTGAGCACCCGGAACATGGAGGCGAGCGCCTTGTCCTTGTCGGTGACGTTGCGCAGGCCGAAGCCGATGGTGATGATGTCGAAGTGGTTATCCGGGAACGGGAGCGCCTCGGCGTTAGCCTGGACGTAGGAGACGTTGTTGGCCACCCCCAGATTGCGCAGCTTGTCGCGGCCCACTTTCAGCATGGAGTCGTTGATATCCGCCAGCACCACCTGACCGGTGTCGCCAACGATGCGGGAGAACTTGGCGGTCAGATCACCGGTACCACCGGCCAGATCCAGCACCTTCTGTCCCTTGCGCACGCCGGAGCAGTCGATGGTGAAGCGCTTCCACAGGCGGTGGATGCCGAACGACATCAGATCGTTCATCAGATCATACTTGGCTGCCACCGAATGGAAGACGCCTGCCACCAGAGTCTCTTTCTCGGTCGCGGCCACGGTTTTAAAGCCGAAATGCGTTGTCGTAGCTTGTTCTGACATCCCTTAAACACCCATAGAACAAAGAATGGCCGCCAGTTTACCAGAGCCAATGGCGTGCGGACACCTTAAACCCGGCTCGCAACCATCTGCATGCCGAGCATGACCATGGCCAGACAAAGGCACAGATTGAGACCGATATTGAGCAGCGACGTCAGAGAGGCGTCGTGTCGGGCCAGCACCACTGGTATCGAGGGAAAAGGAGGATAAGCTGGTCAAGACGCCGAAGCGCCCCCAATCGCAACATAGAACCAGGCTTGCATGGCATCACTCCCTCAAGGCCGCCATTATGTCGCAATGGCGGCCCTTGTGCCCAGCGAGGGAACTAATCGCCATCCGGCCTGATTGAAAACTCAGCGGCGAAAATCGATGGGCTCAGGCTGACCCAACACGATCTCGGTCTGGGCTGGCCGGGTCTGGGCAATCACCTTGCCGTGGCGGATCGAGTAACGCACCGGCACCTGACGGCGCACCGCATCGAAGCCATTGTCGGCAGGCAGGACCAGCAAGTTGGCCGGTTTGCCTACCTCGATACCATAGCGATCCTGCACGTTCAGGGTGCGGGCGCTGTGGCTGCTGATCAGCTTCAAACCGTCGTTAATCTGCTCGTAGCCCATGATTTGGCAGACATGCAGCCCCATATGAAGCACCTGCAACATGTTGGCGGTGCCCATGGGATACCAGGGATCGAACACGTCGTCATGGCCGAAGCAGACGTTGATGTTCGCCTCCAGCATCTCCTTCACCCGGGTAATGCCGCGGCGTTTGGGATAGGTATCGAACCGCCCCTGCAGGTGAATGTTCACCAGCGGATTGGCCACAAAGTTGATGCCTGCCATCTTGAGCAGCCGGAATAGGCGGGAAGCATAAGCGCCGTTGTAGGAGTGCATGGCGGTAGTGTGACTGGCGGTGACCCGATGGCCGATACCCCGCTCGTAGGCTAGGGTCGCCAGCGTCTCGATAAAGCGGGACTGCTCGTCATCGATTTCGTCACAGTGCACATCGACCAGAACCTGATACTTCTCGGCAAGATCGAAGATGTAGTGCAGACTTTCGACGCCATATTCCCGAGTAAACTCGAAGTGGGGAATCGCACCAATCACATCGGCCCCCAGCTTGAGCGCCTCCTCCAGCAGTGCCTTGCCGTTGGGGTAGGAGAGGATCCCCTCCTGCGGGAAGGCCACTATCTGCAGCTCGACCCACTCCTTCATCTCCTCCCGCACTTCCAGCATCGCCTTGAGCGCGACCAGATTGGGGTCGGAGACATCAACGTGAGTACGCACAAACTGGATGCCGTTGGCGATCTGCCACTTCAGCGTCTGGACGGCACGCTGTTTCACATCCTCATGGGTCAGCAGCGCCTTGCGCTCGGCCCAGCGCTCGATCCCCTCGAACAGGGTGCCGGAGAGGTTCCAGCTCGGCTCGCCGGCCGTCTGGGTGGTATCGAGGTGAATATGGGGTTCGATAAAAGGAGCGATCGCCAGACCGCCCTCCCCGTCCAGCACCCGACCGGCGACGGCATGTTCGTCATGGGGTTCGATGGCGGTGATGAACCCATCCTGACAGCGGATCTGCCACAACCCTTCCCGATCGGCCAAACGAATATGTTGAATCAGCATTTGCTAGCTTCCTGTACCAGAACCGGCCGCTGGGTGAGGCGAACCAGAATGAAATAGGTGAAGGCGGCGCCCAATACCGCGTTCAGTGGCACTATGCCCGGCAGCCACTTGCCGACAGCCACCCCGACTGCCGTGGCGACCAGCGCCTGCCAGCGCACCGTCTCGAACTGCTGATCGGCAAACTGACGGTAACGCTCACGATTGAGCATGAAATCCATGATGATAATGCCACCAATCGGGGGAATTGCCGTACTCAAAAAGGCCAGCCAGCCGACAAAGTTGTTATAGAGCCAGAGGGCACAGGCGGTACCGATCAGACCGTTGATCACGCTGAGGGGCTTGCTCTTGAGACCGGTAATGTTGGCAAAACCGAGGCCGGAGGCGTAGAGGGCGTTGTCGTTGGTGGTCCAGATATTGAGGCCGAGCACCAGAATGGCGGGGATCAGCAGCCCCTGCATCAGCATCACTTCCGAGATATCGGCCTGCCCGGTCACCGCCGCGCCGGCTGCACCGAAGACGAACATCAGCGTGTTGCCCAAAAAAAACGCCACCATGGTAATCATGACGGCGCCCCAGGGTTTGCGACCAAATCGAACAAAGTCGGCGGTCAGGGTTCCTGCACTGATAAAGGAACCGACCACCATGGTCAACGCCGTGGTGAACTCGATGGGACTGCTTGGTTGTACCTGCTGCAGTGCAGCCATGCCACCGGTCGAGGTCACTGCCAACCAGACCGAGTAACCACCGAGCAGCGCAATGGCCGGTACGGCCACAAAGCTCAACACCATCAGGGCGGAGATCCCGAAGTAGACGGTCACCGTCATCAGAATGCCCGAAATGGCGATCAGCCAGTTCACATCAATGCCGGTCGCCTTCTGCACCGGCAGCGCAAACATCGCCACACCGACGCCGAACCAGCCGACCTGAGTACCGCCCAGCAGCAGGGATGGCAGCCAGGAACCTTTCACACCAAACGAGTAACGCGCCAGCAGATGGGTAGAGAGACCGGTTGAAGCACCGATATAACCAAGACAAGCGGTGTAGATACCCAGCAGCAAATTGCCGAGCAGTACCGCCTTGATGAAATCATCGAACACCAAGCCGGTGCCCAGCGCACCACCGGTCCACATGCTGGCAGAGAAGAAGGTCAGGCCGAGCATCACCAGCATCAGTGACAGCACACCTTTGCGCCCTTTAGCGGGAACCGCCCCCAAACAGTATTCGTTATCCTGCGCCATGCTCTTTCTCCACGTAATAGGCAAAACGCGCCGGATTCTACATGTAAAACGTTTTACGTCAATCAATCATGGTTAAATATCTGGCTAAAACCATCAATAGCAGTCAAATGAGTAACACATTGGGACTCAAATCAGCAGGAAAATGGTGCAGGCTACAAACAGAGGAAAGTATTGGAGGTAAAGAATATGAGGAGATTTTTTAGAAAGTGACAGATGCAAAAAAGCCTCCCTTTTCAGGGAGGCTTTCTCTTTAATGGTGCTGATACCCAGAA
>NZ_JRGM01000150.1 GCF_000764665.1 Aeromonas lacus
TGGAGGCGCATTATAGGGAACAGATTCTTTCTGGCAACCCCTCACCGGCAATAAAATTGCAAAAAACTGCTCTTTTTTAGTTATTCATCTCCAGCCACAGCTTTTATACAAACTTATCCACAGAAATAGCCTTCAGATTGTTAGAATGGCTGAAAACAAGGAGGCCAAGATGGACTTGCGACTGAGACCCTACAAGGGAAAACGCCCGCAATTGGACAAACGGGCATATGTAGATCCCTGCGCAACACTGGTGGGCGATATCGAGCTGGCCGACAATGCTCAAATGAACTGAGCAAGCCATTCACCATTTTGCCAGACTCGGGAACAACTCTTACTCCTTATATAGAAGAAGTTGAATCATGAGATATGGCAGCTGAGGCAGCTGAGGCAGTTGAGGCAGTTGAGGCAGTTGAGGCAGTTGAGGCAGTATCAGATTTATTAAAAGAAAAGCCGGGACAAGCCCGGCTTTTTCTTTATCACTCAGCAGCTGCTTCAGCAGCGGCCGGGCGGTCTACCAGCTCAATATAAGCCATAGGGGCGTTGTCGCCTGCACGGAAACCGCATTTCAGAATGCGAGTATAACCGCCGGCGCGCTCCAGGTAGCGCGGGCCCAGTTCATTGAACAACTTAGCCACGATCGCGTTATCGCGAGTACGGGCAAATGCCAGGCGACGATTAGCAACGCTATCAGTCTTGGCAAGGGTGATCAGCGGTTCAACTACACGACGCAGCTCTTTTGCCTTAGGCAGAGTCGTCTTGATGATCTCATGACGAACCAGGGAGCTGGCCATGTTGCGGAACATTGCCTGACGATGGCTGCTGTTCCGGTTCAGTTGACGACCACTCAAACGATGGCGCATGACCTTATCCTTCTAACTAAATCTGTGAAACCCGTAATCTGGATTACTCGTCAGCGATGCTGGCGGGCGGCCAGTTCTCAAGGCGCATGCCAAGAGACAGACCACGGGAGGCCAACACGTCCTTGATCTCAGTCAGGGACTTCTTACCGAGGTTAGGAGTTTTAAGCAACTCAACTTCGGTACGCTGTACCAGATCACCAATATAGTGGATAGCTTCTGCCTTCAGACAGTTCGCAGAACGAACTGTCAGCTCCAAATCATCGACAGGACGTAGCAGAATCGGATCAAACTCGGGTTTCTCTTCTTTCTTCTCGGGCACGCTGACATCGCGCAGATCCACGAAGGCTTCCAGTTGCTCAGCCAAAATAGTGGCAGAACGACGGATGGCTTCTTCAGGATCCAGAGTACCATTGGTCTCCATGTCGATGACCAGCTTGTCCAAGTCGGTACGCTGTTCCACACGTGCTGCCTCAACATTGTAGGCAATACGAACGATGGGGCTGAACGCGGAGTCCAGCAGCAGGCGACCGATAGGACGCTCTTCATCATCGTTGTGAACACGAGCAGAAGCAGGCACATAACCACGACCGCGCTGAACTTTCAGGCGCATGCTGATTTCAGCATTGGCACCAGTCAGGTGGCAGATTACGTGCTCCGGGTTTACGATCTCGACTTCATCACCGTGAGTGATATCACCTGCGGTAACGGGGCCTGTTCCAGACTTGGTCAGGGACAGAGTTACCTCGTCCTTGCCTTCCAGCTTCACAGCGATACCTTTCAGGTTGAGCAGGATTTCAAGAATGTCTTCCTGTACACCTTCTTTGCTGCTGTACTCATGCAGTACACCGTCAATTTCGACTTCAGTAACTGCACAACCGGGCATAGAAGACAGCAAAATACGACGCAGGGCGTTACCCAGCGTGTGACCAAAGCCACGCTCAAGTGGCTCAAGAGTCACTTTTGCATGAGTCGGGCTAACTTGCTCGATGTCAACTAGCCGCGGTTTAAGAAAATCTGTTACAGAACCCAGCATTGTGTCCTCTCTTTAGAAGCTAGCTTTACTTGGAGTAAAGCTCGACGATCAGCTGTTCGTTAATGTCGGCAGACAGGTCGGAACGCTCCGGCAGGCGCTTGAAGGCACCTTCCATTTTAGCGGCATCAACCTCTACCCAAGTCGGCTTCTCGCGCTGACCAGCAACCTCGAGGGCAGCTTTGATACGCGCTTGCTTCTTAGCCTTCTCACGAACGCAGATCACGTCCTCAGGGGAAACCTGGAAAGAAGGAATGTTCACAACGCGGCCGTTTACCATGATGGCCTTGTGGCTCACCAGCTGACGAGATTCAGCGCGGGTAGCACCGAAGCCCATGCGGTATACGACGTTGTCCAGACGACCTTCCAGCAGCTGCAACAGGTTTTCACCGGTGTTACCCTTTTGACGGGCAGCGTCGCGGTAGTAGTTGCGGAACTGTTTTTCCAATACGCCGTAGATACGACGAACTTTTTGTTTCTCGCGCAGTTGCACACCGTAGTCGGACAGACGCGGCTTACGGGCGCCGTGCTGACCAGGAGCGGTGTCAATCTTGCACTTAGAATCAATCGCGCGAACACCAGACTTCAGGAAGAGGTCTGTGCCCTCACGACGGCTAAGCTTAAGCTTAGGACCGATATATCTTGCCATCTTCTTTCTCCAACAATCCTAGACCAAGTAGCTACCAGCGTTACACGCGGCGCTTCTTGGGAGGACGACAACCGTTGTGCGGGATCGGAGTCACATCAGTAATGTTAGTGATGCGGAAACCAGCCGCGTTCAGGGCGCGGATGGAAGACTCACGACCGGGACCCGGACCTTTGACCATGACTTCCAGGTTCTTGACGCCATATTCTTTGGCCATCTCACCAGCGCGTTCAGCAGCTACCTGAGCAGCGAACGGGGTGGACTTACGAGAACCACGGAAACCGGAACCACCAGAAGTAGCCCAAGACAGAGCATTGCCCTGACGGTCAGTAATGGTCACGATTGTGTTGTTGAAAGATGCATGAACGTGCGCAATACCGTCGCTCACTTGCTTTTTAACGCGCTTGCGAGCACGAGTCGGAGTTTTAGCCATTTTCTACCTTCCCGTTACTTCTTGATAGCCTTGCGCGGACCCTTACGGGTACGAGCGTTGGTCTTGGTACGTTGACCACGAACAGGCAGGCTACGACGGTGACGCAAACCACGGTAGCAACCCAGATCCATCAAACGCTTGATGTTCATGGAAATCTGACGACGCAGGTCACCTTCAACGGTGAATTTACCTACTTGTTCACGCAGACTCTCGATCTGAGCTTCGTCCAGGTCTTTAATTTTCACATTCTCAGCGATACCGGCTGCGGCACAGATGGCCTTGGAGCGGGTACGACCGACGCCATAAATAGCAGTCAAAGCGATGACTGCATGCTTATGGTCAGGAATGTTAATGCCAGCGATACGGGCCACTATTCACTCCTACATAAAGTAGATTACGACCACCACAAAGCCCGTGAGCGGATACGTGGCGGTCAACCAATACACAACAAAAGTTGGCTGGCTATATTAGCCAGCACAACTATTTGTTGCAAGTACTAACCGTAAAAAATTAGCCTTGACGCTGTTTATGCTTAGGCTCGCTGCAAATCACACGCACCACACCGTGACGCTTGATGATTTTGCAGTTACGGCAGATTGCCTTAACGGAAGCACGAACTTTCATTGCTTAACTCCGTAACTACGCCGACCTTTAGCGGCCGTAGCCCTTCAGGTTGGCCTTCCTCAGGACATCACCATATTGATGAGACATCATATGGGTCTGAACCTGAGCCATGAAGTCCATGATAACCACCACGATAATCAGCAGCGAGGTGCCACCGAAGTAGAACTGTACGTTCCAGGCAGTCATCAAGAACTGGGGTACCAGACAGATAAAGGTTATATAGAGTGCACCTGCCAATGTCAGGCGAGTCATAACCTTATCGATATAACGTGCTGTCTGCTCGCCCGGGCGAATCCCCGGGATAAAGGCTCCACTCTTCTTCAGGTTATCTGCTGTCTCGCGGGGGTTGAACACCAGCGCGGTATAGAAGAAGCAGAAGAAGATAATGGCTGCTGCATAGAGCATCTCGTAAAGCGGCTGACCCGGCTGCAGGACCATAGAGACCTGTTGCAGGATATCGGCTACTTTACCCTCGCCCTGACCAAACCAAGAGGTAATGGTCCCCGGGAAAAGGATGATGCTGGATGCGAAAATCGCAGGAATCACACCAGCCATGTTGACTTTCAACGGCAGGTGCGTGCTTTGCGCGGCGAATACCTGGCGGCCTTGTTGACGCTTGGCATAGTTGACGACGATACGACGCTGACCACGCTCCACGAACACCACAAAGTAAGTCACTGCGAAAACAATCAAGCCCAGCAACAACAACAGCAGGATGTGCAATTCCCCTTGACGTGCCTGTTCGGCCGTAGCGCCAATGGCATGCGGCAGACCGGCAACGATACCTGTGAAAATAATCAACGAGATACCATTACCAATCCCACGCTCGGTAATCTGCTCACCCAACCACATCAAGAACATGGTACCGGTGACCAGACTCACAACCGCTGTGAAATAGAAGCCCAGACCCGGATTAGTCACGAGTCCATGCATCATATTCGGCAGACCGGTTGCAATACCAATGGCCTGGAAAGTTCCCAAAACCAGCGTGCCCCAACGGGTATATTGGCTAATCTTGCGACGGCCGGATTCACCCTCTTTCTTGAGTTCAGCAAGAGCGGGATGAACCACAGTCAGCAGCTGGATAATGATCGACGCCGAAATGTACGGCATGATCCCCAACGCAAGAATAGAAGCACGCGAGAGTGCACCACCACTGAACATGTTGAACATCTCAATGATGGTGCCCTTCTGTTGCTGGAACAACTCGGCCAGTACGGCGGCGTCAATACCAGGAATCGGCACATAAGAGCCTGCACGGAAAACGATAATCGCCCCGAGAACGAAGAGCAGACGGCTCTTCAGTTCACTCAGACCACCCTGTGCTTTAACATCCAATCCTGGTTTCTTAGCCATTGTACTGATTATTCCTCGATTTTACCGCCAGCGGCCTCGATGGCTGCGCGTGCACCTTTGGTGACGGACAGACCACGAACGGTCACAGCACGGTCAATGTTGCCAGACAGAACAACTTTAGCGAACACGATGTTTTTAGTAATAACACCGGCTTGCTTCAGAGTGCTCACGTCGACCACATCACCTTCTACCAGGGCGATTTCGTTCAGGCGCACTTCGGCAGAAACCAAAGATTTGCGAGAGAAGAAACCGAACTTCGGCAGACGGATTTTCAAAGGCATCTGGCCGCCTTCGAAACCGTTGCGAACTTTGCCGCCACCGGAACGAGAGGTTTGGCCTTTAACACCACGACCACCAGTCTTGCCCAGGCCGGAGCCGATACCACGGCCACGACGATGTTTTTCAGGCTTGGAACCAGCGGCCGGAGACAGAGTGTTCAGACGCATGCTTAGCCCTCCACCTTAACCATGTAATAAACCTGGTTGATCATACCGCGTACGCAGGGAGTATCTTCCAGCTCAACGGTGTGACCAATGCGACGCAGACCCAGACCACGCAGAGTCGCCTTGTGCTTGGGCAGACGGCCGATAGAGCTGCGAGTTTGAGTTACTTTTACAGTGTTAGCCATGTCGCATTACCCCAGAATTTCTTCAACGCGCAGACCACGCTTGGCAGCGATCTGTTCCGGTGATTGACCGTGAACCAGAGCGTCTACAGTTGCGCGAACAACGTTGATTGGGTTGGTGGAACCGTAGGTCTTAGCCAGCACGTTGTGGATACCAGCAACTTCCAGAACAGCACGCATAGCGCCGCCTGCGATGATACCAGTACCTTGAGAGGCCGGCTTCATGAACACGGTGGAACCGGAGTGAACACCTTTCACCGGGTGGTGCAGGGTGCCGTTGTTCAGCTCAACCTTGTTCAGGTTACGCTTGGCCTGTTCCATTGCTTTTTGAATAGCAGCCGGAACTTCACGGGCTTTACCGTAACCGTAACCTACACGGCCGTTACCATCACCCACCACGGTCAACGCGGTGAAGGACATGATACGACCACCTTTAACAGTTTTCGAAACACGGTTTACTGCAATCAGCTTTTCTTGCAGTTCGCCGGCTTGAGATTCGACTTTAGCCATCTTCGACTCCTAGCTTAGAACTGAAGACCAGCGTCACGTGCAGCAGCTGCCAGAGCAGCGATACGGCCGTGATACTTGAAACCGGAACGATCGAAAGATACGTTCTGAACGCCTTTGGCAATAGCACGCTCAGCGATAGCTTTACCTACAGCGGTAGCAGCATCTGCGTTACCGGTGTATTTCAGAGCTTCACTGATGGCTTTCTCTACTGTGGAAGCAGAGGCCAGAACTTCGGAACCGTTGGCTGCAATAACCTGCGCATAGATATGACGCGGGGTACGGTGAACAACCAGACGGGTAGCTCCCAGTTCCTGCATCTTTTTCCGAGCACGAGTAGCACGACGGAGACGAGCTGCTTTCTTGTCCATAGTGTTACCTTACTTCTTCTTAGCTTCTTTAGTACGCACTTGCTCGTTGGCATAGCGTACACCCTTGCCCTTGTAGGGCTCCGGAGCGCGGTAAGCACGGATATCGGCGGCGACTTGGCCAACCAGCTGCTTGTCAACGCCACGCAGAACGATTTCGGTCTGGGACGGGCACTCAGCGGTTACACCAGCCGGCAGCTCATGCTCTACCGGGTGAGAGAAGCCCAGAGCCAGAGCGACAGCATTGCCCTTGATGGAGGCTTTGTAACCTACACCAACCAGCTGCAGCTTGCGCTCGAAGCCTTGGGTAACACCGATTACCATGTTGTTGACCAATGCACGGGCAGTACCGGCCTGAGCGTCAGCACCAGCGATGCCGTCGCGCGGGGCGAACTTGAGTACATTGTCTTCTTTGGTCACTTCTACACCGGCGTGAATAGAACGAACCAGGGAACCTTTACCACCTTTGATGGACAGTTCCTGACCGTTCAGAGTCACTTCTACGCCAGCAGGAATAGTGACGGGTGCCTTAGCAACGCGAGACATTTCCGACCTCCTATTAAGCGACGTAGCAGATGATCTCACCACCCATGCTTGCTTTGCGAGCAGCACGGTCGGTCATCACACCTTTAGACGTGGACACGATAGCAACACCGAGACCGCCCATAACTTTCGGCAGATCAGTAGTGCGCTTGTAAATACGCAGGCCGGGACGGCTCACGCGTTGGATCAGTTCTACAACCGGCTTGCCCTGGAAATATTTCAGTTCAATTTCCAGTTCCGGCTTCACGTCACCAGCTACGGTGTAGCCAGCGATGTAACCTTCTTCTTTCAGCACTTTGGCAATAGCCACTTTCAGCTTGGAAGAAGGCATGGAAACCGCAACTTTGCTCGCCGCCTGACCGTTACGGATGCGGGTCAGCATATCCGCGATCGGATCTTGCATGCTCATAGTCTAACTCCCGAGATTCTTTACCAAGAGGCCTTTTTCAGGCCCGGAATTTCGCCCTTCATGGCATGCTCACGCACCTTGATGCGAGACAGGCCAAACTTGCGCAGGAAACCGTGCGGACGACCAGTAATGTTGCAACGGTTACGCTGACGGGACGGACTGGAATCACGGGGCAGCTGTTGCAGTTGCAGAACAGCATCCCAACGCGCTTCTTCAGAAGCGTTCATATCAACGATGATAGCTTTGAGCTCGGCACGCTTGGTCGCGTACTTGGCTACCAGCTTGGCACGCTTTGCTTCGCGCGCTTTCATGGATGTTTTAGCCATAACCCTAACCTTACTTGCGGAATGGGAAGTTAAAGGCAGCCAGCAGAGCACGGCCTTCTTCATCGGTATTCGCGGAAGTGGTGATGGTGATATCCAAACCACGGACGCGATCGACTTTGTCATAGTCGATTTCCGGGAAGATGATCTGCTCACGCACGCCCATGGAGTAGTTACCACGACCGTCGAACGCTTTAGCGTTCAGGCCACGGAAGTCACGGATACGCGGTACGGAGATGCAGATCAGCCGTTCCAGGAACTCCCACATACGCTCGCCACGCAGGGTTACTTTACAACCTATCGGGTAGCCTTCACGAATCTTGAAGCCCGCAACAGATTTGCGAGCTTTGGTGATCAGCGGCTTCTGACCGGAAATGGCGGCCATATCGGCAGCAGCATTTTCCAGCAACTTCTTGTCAGAGATCGCTTCACCAACACCCATGTTCAGGGTGATTTTCTCGATCCGAGGGACTTGCATGATAGTCTTGTAACCGAACTGCTTGGTCAGTTCACTTACTACATCGGATTTGTAGTAATCATGCAGTTTCGCCATCGTTAAACTCCAATTACTTCACAAGTTCGCCGGTGGATTTGAAGAAACGAACTTTTTTGCCGTCTTCAATCCGGAAACCAACGCGGTCAGCTTTGCCAGTGGCAGAGTTGAACAGCGCTACGTTAGATACATCGATGGGGGCTTCTTTGGTGACGATACCGCCAGCCTGACCCAGTGCGGGTACCGGCTTCTGGTGTTTCTTCACCTGGTTGATGCCTTCCACGATTACCTTACCTTTAGCAATCAGAACTTGAGTGACTTTGCCACGCTTGCCCTTGTCTTTGCCGGTAAGAACAATCACTTCGTCTTCGCGACGGATTTTAGCTGCCATCGTTCGACTCCTTACAGTACTTCGGGTGCCAGGGACACAATCTTCATGAACTTCTCATTACGCAGTTCACGGGTCACCGGGCCAAAAATACGAGTACCGATCGGCTGTTGGTTGTTGTTAAGCAACACAGCCGCATTGTTGTCGAAACGGATGACTGAGCCGTCCGGACGACGAACGCCTTTACGGGTGCGTACGACCACCGCGTTATACACATCACCTTTCTTCACTTTACCGCGAGGAATAGCTTCCTTGATGGAAACTTTGATGATGTCGCCGATGCCGGCGTAACGGCGGTGCGAACCACCCAGAACCTTAATACACATTACACTGCGAGCGCCGGAGTTGTCGGCAACACCCAGCATACTTTGCATCTGGATCATCTTAGTGCTCCGCTTTGTTTACTTCTTATCCCTTTCGGGATCTGGCTGCCTTCAAAAGGCGCGAAACTATAACACAGGATTTTTAGAAAAGGTAGCCTAAAAAACAAACGGCCCCTGAAAGGGGCCGTTTGGGCTAAAAAGTACCGATTAGGCCTTTTCTACAACGGCAACCAGGGTCCAGGACTTGGTCTTGGACAGCGGGCGGCATTCGCGGATTTCCACGAGGTCACCAGCTTTGCACTCGTTGTTTTCATCATGTACGTGCAGCTTGGTAGTGCGCTTGATGATCTTACCGTAGATCGGGTGCTTTACCTTGCGCTCGATGGCAACAGTGATGGACTTGTCCATCTTGTCGCTGATTACACGACCCTGCAGAGTACGGATTTTGTCAGTCATTACGCACCTGCCTTCTCAGTCAGTACAGTCTTGATACGTGCGACGTCACGACGCACTTGTTTCAGAGTGTGAGTCTGAGCCAGTTGGCCGGTGGAAGCTTGCATGCGCATGTTGAATTGCTCACGCAGCAGGCCCAGCAGCTCCTGGTTCAGTTCTTCGACGCTCTTTTGACGCAGATCTTGGGCTTTCATCACATCACCGTCTTAATTACGAAAGTGGTCTGAACAGACAGCTTGGCTGCGGCCAGGGCGAACGCTTCACGCGCCAGAGCCTCAGGTACACCGTCCATCTCGTACAGAACCTTGCCAGGCTGGATCGGGCAAACCCAGTATTCCACGTTACCCTTACCTTTACCCATACGAACTTCGAGGGGCTTTTCGGTAATCGGCTTGTCCGGGAACACACGGATCCAGATCTTACCCTGACGCTTAACGTGACGGGTCATGGCACGACGGGCTGCTTCGATTTGACGAGCAGTCAGCTGACCACGAGATGTCGCCTTCAGGCCAAAGGTACCGAAGGATACTTCGTTACCAGAGGTGGCCAGACCGCGGTTACGACCTTTGTGGGTCTTGCGGAATTTAGTACGCTTTGGTTGCAACATTTACCGAATCTCCTTACTTGGCAGCGCGGCGCTTGTTGTCACGCTTGGGCTTCGCAGGAGCTTGCTCTTGAGCAGCGGCAGCGTTGACAGCAGCCAGACCGCCCAGAACTTCGCCCTTGAAGATCCAAACTTTAACGCCGATCACACCGTAAGTGGTGTGGGCTTCAGAAGTTGCGTAGTCGATGTCGGCACGCAGGGTGTGCAACGGCACACGACCTTCACGGTACCATTCGGTACGCGCGATTTCAGCGCCGCCCAGACGACCGGAAACTTCCACTTTGATGCCCTTGGCACCCAGGCGCATTGCGTTCTGTACGGCGCGCTTCATAGCACGACGGAACATTACACGACGCTCCAGCTGGGAAGTGATGCTGTCGGCAACCAGTTTGCCATCCAGCTCCGGCTTGCGGACTTCGGAAATGTTGATCTGAGCAGGCACGCCAGCAATAGTGGCTACAGCTTTGCGCAGCTTCTCAACGTCTTCGCCTTTCTTACCGATCACAACACCCGGACGAGCGGTGTGAATGGTCACACGGATGCTCTTGGCCGGACGCTCGATGGTGATCTTGGACAAGGACGCGTTTTTCAGTTCCTTGGTCAGGAACTGGCGTACTTGAAAATCGCTGTACAGGTTGTCAGCGAAGTCTTTGGTGTTCGCGAACCAGGTAGAATTCCAAGGCTTGGTAATACCCAGGCGAATGCCATTAGGATGTACTTTCTGACCCATTGCTTATCTCCCAGCCTTAGCGTCGGATACCACTACGGTGATGTGAGCGGTACGCTTGAGGATACGATCCGCGCGACCTTTGGCACGAGGACGGATGCGCTTCATGGAGGGACCTTCGTCGACCATGATAGTAGCAACACGCAGGGCGTCGATGTCGGCGCCTTCGTTGTGCTCAGCGTTTGCAATGGCAGATTCCAGCACTTTCTTCACCAGAACAGCAGCCTTTTTCGGGCTGAAGGTCAGGATGTTCAGAGCCTTGTCTACGGACAGACCACGTACTTGATCGGCTACCAGACGAGCTTTCTGGGCAGAAGTACGGGCATAACGGTGTTTAGCGATAGCTTCCATCATTTATCCCTTAGCGCTTCTTAGCCTTCTTATCAGCAGCATGGCCGCGATAAGTACGAGTCGGTGCGAATTCACCCAGTTTGTGACCGATCATTTCTTCGGTAACGAAAACCGGAACGTGCTGACGACCATTATGGACAGCGATGGTCAAACCGATCATGTTCGGGATGATCATTGAACGACGGGACCAGGTTTTAACCGGCTTTTTATCCCCGCTTTCCACCGCTTTCTCTACCTTCTTCAGCAAGTGCAGGTCGATAAATGGACCCTTCTTGAGAGAACGTGGCATGGTGATTCCTCTATGTTAACAATTACTTGTTACGACGACGTACGATGTACTTGTCGGTACGCTTGTTCTTACGGGTCTTGAAGCCTTTAGCCTTCTGGCCCCATGGGGACACAGGCTGCATGCCCTTGTTACGACCCTCACCACCACCGTGCGGGTGGTCAACCGGGTTCATCGCCATACCGCGAACGGTCGGACGAATACCACGCCAGCGGTTTGCACCGGCTTTACCCAGTTGACGCAGCATGTGCTCGGAGTTACCGACTTCGCCGATGGTAGCGCGGCACTCGGCCAGAACTTTACGTACTTCGCCGGAACGCAGACGCAGAGTTACATAGTTACCTTCACGAGCCAGGATCTGGATGAAAGTACCAGCGGAACGAGCCAGCTGGGCACCTTTACCAGGCTTCATCTCAACAGCGTGAACGGTAGAACCGACCGGGATGTTGCGCATCGGCAGGGTGTTACCTACCTTGATTGCGGCATCAGCACCAGAAGCGATTGCATCACCAGCTTTCAGGCCTTTCGGAGCCAGGATGTAACGACGCTCACCGTCTGCATACAGCACCAGGGCGATGTTTGCGGTACGGTTCGGATCGTATTCCAGGCGCTCAACTTTAGCCGGGATACCGTCTTTGTCGCGCTTGAAGTCGACCAGACGGTAGTGCTGCTTGTGACCACCGCCGATGTGGCGAGTGGTGATGCGGCCGTTGTTGTTACGACCACCGGTTTTGTCTTTCTTGTCCAGCAGAGCTGCAAAGGGCTTACCCTTGTACAGTTCCTGGTTGACGATCTTGACGACGTGGCGGCGGCCCGGAGAAGTAGGCTTGCACTTAACGATTGCCATTTTTCAGAACTCCTCTTACTCGGCTGCGCCCATGAAGTCGATGTCCTGACCAGCTTTCAGGGTCACATAAGCCTTTTTCCAATCGGAACGACGGCCTACGCGTGCACCTGCGCGCTTGGTCTTACCCTTCATGTTCAGGGTACGGACGGTCTCAACTTCGACCTCGAACAGTTTCGCAACTGCAGCTTTGACTTCCGCCTTGGTGGCATCAACAGCAACTTTGAACACGATAGTGTTCTGCTTTTCTGCAACCATGGTGCTCTTTTCAGAGATGTGCGGAGCCTTCAGAACTTTCAGCAGACGCTCTTCACGGATCATGCCAGCATCTCCTCGATTTGCTTAACTGCGTCAGCAGTCATCAGAACCTTGTCGAAAGCGATCAGGCTGACCGGGTCGATACCGGCAACGTCACGCACGTCAACTTTGTACAGGTTGCGAGCAGCCAGGAACAGGTTCTCATCGACTTCAGCAGTCACGATCAGAACGTCAGTCAGTTCCATTTCTTTCAGCTTGGCGATCAGTTCTTTGGTCTTCGGAGCTTCGATGCCGAACTTCTCAACAACGATCAGGCGCTCTTGACGTACCAGCTCGGACAGGATGCTACGGATAGCGCCGCGGTACATCTTCTTGTTTACTTTCTGGCTGTGATCTTGCGGCTTAGCTGCAAAAGTCACACCACCGGAACGCCAAATGGGCGAACGGATGGAGCCAGCACGGGCACGACCAGTACCCTTCTGACGCCACGGCTTTTTGCCGCCACCAGACACTTCAGAGCGAGTCAGCTGCGCACGAGTACCCTGACGGGCACCAGCGGCATAAGCAACGACAACCTGGTGAACCAGAGCTTCGTTGAATTCGCGCCCGAAGGTAGTCTCGGAAACTTCAAGAGCGCTCTTGGCGTCTTTCATTACCAATTCCATTACTATCTCCTCAGACGTTACGCTTTGACGGCAGGTTTAACGATCACGTTGCCGTTGGTTGCACCCGGTACTGCACCTTTGATGAGCAGCAGGTTGCGTTCAGCGTCAACACGAACCAGTTCCAGGTTCTGAGTCGTTACACGCTCAGCACCCATGTGACCAGCCATCTTTTTGCCCTTGAATACACGGCCCGGGGTCTGGTTTTGACCGATGGAGCCAGGTACACGGTGGGACAGAGAGTTACCGTGGGTCATATCCTGGGTACGGAAGTTCCAGCGCTTAACAGTACCGGCAAAACCTTTACCCTTGGATGTGCCGGTAACGTCTACCAGCTTAACGTCAGCGAGAAGATCTACTTTCAGCTCGCTACCAACAGTGAAAGTTTCACCGTTGTTCAGGCGGAATTCCCACAGACCGCGACCGGCTTCTACACCAGCTTTGGCGAAGTGGCCAGCTTCCGGCTTGGTTACGCGGCTAGCTTTCTTGGAGCCAGTGGTAACCTGAATAGCGTTGTAGCCGTCGGTTTCTACAGATTTGACCTGAGTTACACGGTTAGCTTCAACTTCGATAACAGTCACCGGGATAGAAACGCCATCTTCAGTGAAGATGCGAGTCATACCCACTTTGCGACCTACAAGACCGATTGTCATTGTTATCAACCTCTTTCCGTAATTAACCCAGGCTGATCTGGACGTCTACACCAGCTGCCAGATCCAGACGCATCAGGGCGTCTACGGTCTTGTCAGTCGGCTCGACGATGTCTACCAGACGCTTGTGAGTGCGGATCTCGTACTGATCACGCGCGTCTTTGTTGACGTGCGGGGAGATCAGAACGGTGAAACGCTCTTTGCGAGTCGGCAGCGGGATAGGACCGCGAACCTGCGCGCCAGTGCGCTTAGCAGTTTCAACGATTTCCGCAGTGGACTGATCAATCAGGCGATGATCAAAAGCCTTCAGGCGGATACGGATTCTTTGGTTCTGCATTGACAGAGCTCCAATAGATAAAAGAACATAAATCAACACCGCCCGACCGAGATTTATCCCGCCAGAGGTGTGATTTTTCACGTTTCTCCCCATATCGGGGAGACTGTATGGCTGGTTCCCACAAAGGGGATACTCAGCAAGCAGACATATCGTCTGGCTAGCCTCATGGGCAAGCGGAGGGGATTATACGGATTTTTCAAATTTGCGCAAGTGAAGGCGAACAGATTGTGCGCAATTTTATGTGACAGATGGATCTCGCACTCACCGCCTCTGCTCCCCCTGCCGGCAGCACTGACGACAAGCCGGCAAGCAGACTGGTAGACTGGGCTCCGCCTTCGTCAATGGAACGACTCCCACATGATCAAAGATCAAAAGAAAGCCTATCAATATGGCCTCTGTGCCGTTGCGCTCTGGTCGACGGTCGCCAGTGCCTTCAAGATATCGCTCACCTACTTTGAACCGGTGCAACTGCTACTGGTCGCGGCGTTTACCTCGACGCTGACGCTGACCGCCATCGTGGCCAAACAGGGTAAACTGGGTCTGCTGCGCAACTACCTCAAAGCTCGTCCGCTCTACTATCTGGCGCTGGGCGTGCTCAATCCCTTTCTCTATTACCTGCTGCTGTTCAAGGCCTATGATCTGCTGCCTGCCCAGCAGGCGCAAACCCTCAACTACACCTGGGCCATCACCCTCAGTCTGCTGGCCGTTCCCTTCCTCGGTCAGAAACTGCGTCGCCGCGATGGCGTCGCCATCGTGCTTGGCTACTTTGGCGCGCTGGTGATCGCCACCAAGGGGGATGTATTCGGCCTGCAGTTCGACAGCCCGCTCGGCGTAACGCTGGCGCTGGTGTCGACTCTGATCTGGGCCAGCTACTGGATCCTCAATACCCGCAATCAGGGGGATCCCGTTGTCAGCTTGCTGCTTGGCTTCATCATCAGCCTGCCCTTTATCGTCGTTGCGACCTGGCTGCTTTCCGATTTTGCCATGACCGCCTGGCAGGGATGGGCAGGCGCCATCTATGTAGGGCTGTTCGAGATGGGTTTCGGTTTCGTGCTCTGGTTGATGGCGCTACGCCACGCTACCAACACTGCCCCCATCAGCAACCTTATCTTCATCTCGCCGTTTGCCTCGCTGGTGCTGCTCAACCTGCTCATCGGCGAAACCATTCACCCCGCCACCCCTATCGGGCTGGCCCTGATCGTTGCGGCCCTGCTCATCCAGCAGCTGAAATATGGCAAGCGCTACCGCAATACCGCCAAGCCACAAGCCTGACTAAGCAGAAGGGGCGTATCTCTCGATACGCCCCTTCTCTCAATCCATCCACTCCTGCGGCTGGTTCTTGGGTAACCGCAGCTCGACCAGCAAGCCACCCAGCTCGGATCGCCCCAGCCTGATAGTGCCGTGATGCTGAGCCATGATCTTGGCGACGATGGCCAGTCCCAGCCCACTCCCTCCCACGGTGCGAGCCACATTCCCCTGAGTAAACGGCTTGAGTACCCGGGTGTAGTCCTGCTCGGGGATACCCGGGCCATCATCGGACAAACGCAGGCGAACCCAGTGACCATCGTCTTTCAGCTCGGCATGCAGAGTACCTGCCCCATAGCGTAACGAGTTGCCCGCCAAGTTGGTCAGCACCCGCCGCATGCTGACCGGGTTGCAGATGACTCGCACCGCGTCCTTCGGCAGGGCGAGATCAACCTCCAGTCCCTGCTCGGCATGCATCAGCAAGGTGTCGTGTACCAGCTGGGTCAAATCGGCCGGTGAAAACTGCTGGCCTTCATCGGGACGGATGTAGTCGATGAACTGGTCGATGATAGCGTTGGATTCATCGATATCGGAGTTGATGCTCTCCTTGAGGTACTCGTCCCCCGACGACATCATCTCGGTCGCGAGGCGAATGCGGGTCAGCGGGGTGCGCAGATCGTGGGAAACCCCCGCCATCATCATGTTGCGCTCCTCGATCAGGCTCTTGATGGAGTGCGACATATGGTTGAAGGTGCGGGTCAGACGGCGTACTTCACGGGACCCCTGCTCGCCCAGCGCCTCGGGGAACTCCCCTTTGGCCACCGCAACGGCCCCCTCCTCCAGATCCTCCAGCGGGCGAACCAGCTGACGGGCAAAACGCCAGGCGGCGAAGAGCGTAATGACCAGCAGCACGCTCATATAGAGTATAAGCGGCTCGATATCGTCATCTTCAATCTCGGTCAGCGGGATCCTGACCCAGGTCTTGTTGGCTTGGGGAGGCTGGATCCAGATGATGTAGTGATCCTGGATCTCGACCCGCACCTTGGTCTTGCCGCCAAGCTCGCGGCTGATGTTCTCTTCCAGATAGGCATAGGGCTTGGAGTCGTTGAGTCCATGCTGCTCCGCTTCGCTCTGGGTGTAGATATCGCTGCCGGTCGCCACATAGACCAGCGCCTCGGCGTCATCGCTCAGCGCTAGCTGATTACTCTCGACCGGGAAGATGAGTTTGACCTGATTGGCCAGCAGGTGACTGATCTGCTTGACCGTCGGGGCCAGCAGATAGTTGTAGAAGGTAACGTAGGAGACAGCTTGATAGACGATCAGCACGGCCGCCAAAAACCAGAGCATGCGTGAAAACATGCTCCCGACTTTTTTCATGCTCTTTCACCATCAGGCACAAAGACGTAGCCCAGACCCCAGACAGTCTGCAGATAACGGGGCTGGGTCGGATCCTGCTCCAGCAGGCGGCGCAGGCGCGACACCTGCACGTCGATGCTGCGCTCGGTGGCGGTGTATTCGCGGCCCCGAGCCAGATTCATCAGCTTGTCGCGGGAGAGCGGCTCGCGCGGGTGGCTCACCAGCACCTTGAGCACGGCAAATTCACCGCTGGTCAGCGCCATGGGCTCACCATCGCGGCTCAGCTCGCGGGTCGCGAGATTAAGTTGATAAACCCCGAAGTTGACCACCTTCTCGGCGGCCGAAGGGGCGCCGGGCAACTCGACGGTATGACGGCGCAGCACGGCACGGATCCTGGCCAGCAGCTCGCGCGGATTGAACGGCTTGGGCAGGTAATCATCCGCCCCCATCTCGAGTCCAACGATGCGATCGACATCATCACCCTTGGCAGTCAGCATCAAGACCGGGATCTGGTTGCCTCCCTCGCGCAAACGGCGGCAGATGGAGAGACCATCCTCGCCGGGCAGCATCAGGTCGAGCACCATCAGGCTGAAGTTTTCACGGGTCAGCAGACGATCGGCCTGCTCGCCATTGGCAACGCCACGCACCACGAACCCCTGTTCGGTGAGGTAGCGCTCCAGAAGGGAGCGTAATTTCAGATCGTCGTCCACCACCAGGACCTTGTATTGCTGCTGACTCATTGGATTGCCTCGTCGCCTTAATCTGCCTCCAATACTAGGGCGGGGCACTGCGGGAGCAAAGCATAAATATGTTACCGGTTATTGCTTGATGGTTGCGGAAGCGGAAGTCAATCGAACGAAAATCGTATTGGCCATATCTTGTCGCAGCCACCCGGAGACCATGATTTCACTCGACAGCAGAGGGACAAAAGCTAATATTCCCGTGCAGTTAGCACCACCTCTCTCTATCAGACCAGGTCAGAGATCATCATGAAGACAAAGCTGATCACCCGCGAAGGTTACAACAAACTGAAGGAAGAGCTCGATTTCCTGTGGCGTCAGGAGCGACCCGAGACCACCCGCAAGGTGGCTTGGGCGGCCAGCCTCGGTGATCGCAGCGAGAATGCCGACTACCAGTACAACAAGAAACGGCTGCGGGAGATCGACCGGAGGGTTCGTTACCTGCGCAAGTGTCTGGAAGAGCTGGGGATTGTCGATTACGCCCCCGCTCAGGAGGGCAAGGTCTTCTTCGGTGCCTGGGTCGAGGTGGAGAACGACGAGGGCGAGACCAAGCGCTTTCGCATCGTCGGCTATGACGAGATCTTCGAGCGCAAGGATTACATCTCCATCGACTCCCCCATGGCCCGCGCCCTGCTCAAGAAAGAGGTGGGCGACGAAGCCATCGTGCGTACGCCAGTCGGTGACGTCTGCTGGTATGTCAACGACATCAGCTACCCGCGCTAGCCCGTCCCCGATGCCGGCCATGTGGTTGGCATCCCCTCCTGCGCGCCCTATAGTGCTGGCACTTGGCGCCATTGAGCCAGACCCGACCACAGAGGTTCTTAACAGAAACCATGACACAGACCATCGAACATCTGATCGCCGCCGAGCTCAATGCTCGTCCGCAACAAGTCGAAGCCGCTGTACGCCTGCTGGATGAAGGCGCGACCGTGCCCTTCATCGCCCGTTACCGCAAAGAGGTGACCGGCGGTCTGGACGACAGCCAGCTGCGTACCCTGGAGAGCCGCCTCGGCTACCTGCGCGAACTGGCGGATCGCCGCCAGGTGATCCTGCGCTCCATCGAGGAGCAGGGCAAGCTGACCCCTGAGCTGGCCCGCGAGCTGAACGAAGCCGACAGCAAGACCCGGCTGGAAGACCTCTATCTCCCCTACAAACCCAAACGCCGCACCAAGGGGCAGATGGCCATCGAGGCGGGGCTGGAACCGCTGGCAGACCTGCTGCTGAGCGACCCGATGAAAGAGCCCGAACAGGAGGCGGTTCGCTTCCTCAACGCCGAGCAGGGGATCACCGACAGCAAAACAGCTCTCGATGGCGCCCGCTACATCCTGATGGAGCGCTTTGCCGAGCAGGCCGACCTGCTGGAGAAGCTGCGCGACTACCTGTGGCAAAACGCTACCCTGCGCGCTCGCGTGGTGGCTGGCAAGGAGCAGGAAGGGGCCAAGTTCAAGGACTACTTCGAGCACGATGAACCGCTGCACAAGGCCCCCTCCCACCGGGTGCTGGCCATGCTGCGCGGTCGCAACGAGGGTGTGCTCAATCTGGCGCTGGTAGCGGGTGACGATGAGGATGCCAGCCCTTGCGAGGGGATTATTGCCCATCACCTCAAGCTCAACCTGCAAAATCGCCCGGCCGACAAGTGGCTGCAAGGGGTGGTGAGCTGGACCTGGAAGATCAAGCTGTCGCTTCAAATGGAGACCGAACTGATCGGTCGCATCCGCGAGTCAGCAGAGGACGAGGCGATCAAGGTATTTGCCATGAACCTCAAGGATCTGCTGATGGCGGCTCCGGCCGGCATGCGTTGCACCATGGGGCTGGATCCCGGCATCCGTACCGGCGTCAAGGTGGCCGTGGTCGATGCTACCGGCAAGCTGGTCGATCACGCCACCATCTATCCGTTCGAACCCAAGCGCCAGATTGACCAGAGCCTCAAGACCCTGAGCGAGCTGTGCCAGAAGCACAAGGTCGAACTCATCAGCATTGGCAACGGCACCGCCTCGCGGGAGACCGACCGCCTGGTGAGCGATCTGTTCGAACGCTATCCGGCCGCCAAGGCGCAGAAGATAGTCGTGAGCGAAGCGGGGGCTTCGGTCTACTCCGCCTCCGAGCTCGCCTCTCAGGAGTTCCCGGATCTCGATGTCTCCATCCGGGGGGCCGTCTCCATCGCCCGCCGCCTGCAAGATCCGCTGGCCGAGCTGGTGAAGATCGACCCCAAGAGCATCGGCGTGGGTCAGTATCAGCACGACGTCGGCCAGAGCCAGCTGGCCCGCCGACTGGACGCCGTGGTCGAGGATTGCGTAAACGCGGTCGGGGTGGATGTGAACACCGCTTCGGTCGCCCTGCTCAACCGGGTATCCGGCCTCTCCCAGACCCTGGCCCAGAACATCGTCGCCTACCGCGACGAACACGGCGCCTTTCAGAATCGTCAGCAACTGCTGAAAGTGAGCCGGCTCGGCCCCAAGGCATTCGAGCAGTGTGCCGGTTTCCTGCGCATTCGCGGCGGCAGCAACCCGCTGGACGGCTCGGCGGTACACCCGGAATCCTACCCTGTGGTAGAGCGGATCCTCGCCAGGCTGGAACAGACAGTGGATAGCCTGCTCGGTAACAGCAGCCTGCTGCGTACCCTCAAGCCTGCTGACTACACGGACGAGCAGTTTGGTGTGCCCACCGTCACCGACATCATCGGCGAGCTGGACAAGCCGGGCCGCGACCCGCGCCCCGAGTTCAAAACCGCGACCTTCAAGGAAGGGGTGGAGAAAATCAGCGATCTGGTGCCCGAGATGGTGCTGGAGGGGGTGGTCACCAACGTCACCAACTTTGGCGCTTTCGTCGATATCGGCGTCCATCAGGATGGTTTGGTGCACATCTCCTCTCTCACCGACCGCTTCGTCAAGGATCCCCGCGAGGTGGTCAAGGCGGGTGACATCGTCCGGGTGAAGGTGCTGGAAGTGGACGTGCCGCGCAAGCGGATCAGCCTGACCATGCGTCTTGACGAGAAAGCTGGCCAGCCGGCACGCAAACCGGCCGAGCCGCGCCACTCCGGCAACGCCAAGCCGAAACCGGCACCTCGGCAGAATGCTCCGACCGAGGGCGCCATGGGCAACGCCTTCGCGGCGGCACTCTCCAAGCTAAAGAAATAAGCGCCCCAGAAATGCAAAAAGCCCCGCGAGGGGCTTTTTTGTCACAGTTACTCAGCGTTATTGGGCCAGTGCGGCCAGAATGGCGTCAGCCTCCTGATGGGCTGCCAATACTTCCCGCAGCCGGTTGAAGGCCTTGCAGGCCTCCTGCGGGTATTTGCCGTAGGAGACCACCCCTGTGTGGCTCCAGCCTGCAGCAAGCATCACTTTCTTCTTGAAACTGGTGCCCTCGGTGCCACCACCACCCAGCTGCATCAGAAATTGCTCCATCTGCAGATGGGCCGGCGGTACACGGGAGAAGGTAGTGAAATCTTCCGGTTTGACTTCATCGAAATGCATGACAGCTCCTGTAAAAATAGGATGGGCCTGATCTTCAGGTTAGTTGCAAAAATGGGGTGTGCTGCCGAAAGTTGCTGGCACTGCGTCAGATGCGCAGACTAAGTGACTGGTTTGCAGCCGGGCTCACAGACTGCTGATAGCGGTTGGCGATCACCTGATTGCGCTTGTCCATATAGGCACTCAGCACCCCATCCGCAGCACTATTGCTGCGTTCGGCTATCAGCTCTTTGCGCGCTTTGGCTTCATTAGCAGCGGCACTGCGCGCGACCGATAGGTCCTGCGCTGATGGCTCGGCAGGGGCCAGCGCTGCCGAACGGATTTGCTGCATCTTGGTGATGGTGGCAGCAGGATCACCGGGCACTGCGCTGGTATCTATCTGAACTTCACCACCGGTCGCATAGCGCTTGCCATCCGGCCCCTGTGTAAACTGGTAGGTCGGCATTCCCGCATAGCTACCGCCGGCAGAGTGGTGCGCCTGTTCGTGGGTGCGCACCTCCTGATCCCTATCAGCCAGATCCTGGACCTGCTGCTCGTGCCGCTGTTGCTGCTCCTTATTATTCGGGTCTTGTTGCTTGCGCTGACTATCCTCCCCCGTCGCTTCGACAAAACGATGGTCGAGGGGATTCTGCACGGTGGATTGGTTGCCTTCCCGGCTGCTCTGAGTGGCGGGGTTGGTGTTGGTCGCCTGACCGGCTTTGGATTTCTCTTTCTGCGAACCGACTTCAGATTCGGCAACGGAAGCCTGGCTCGAGCGCGCCTGCGGGATCAGTTCTGCCCGGCGATTATCCGTCCGAGCCGCTTCCACCTGAGGTTGCAGCTGAGTCGGAATAAGGGGTGGCAGACTGACATTGATGTTCATCTCACACCCGGATGTCGATCAGGGTTCCCATCATGTCGCTGGCAGTCTTCATCACCTTGGCGGAGGCTCCGGCTTGCAGCTCGGCAGACTTGAGGTTGATGAGCTCGTCCGGCACTTGCACCTGATCCCCGCTTGGCGCGTTGAGACGGGCAAGCTGGCCGGATGCCCGATCGGCAACCTGCTCGGCTCGCTGGAATCCCTGCAGGCCACTGTTAAAGGCGGATTCAATACGCATGGCGTTACTCCTCTGATCACAGCTTAATTATCCGCCAGACCAGAGGATTAATGAAGCTTTGCGGCTATTTTTTAGCCAACAAAATCTCGAAGGATTTCAATGAATTCGTCAGGGTGGGAAATAAAAGGTGCATGTGAGGCCTTGCTGAAGGTGACGCTTCGACTAGCGGGATAGAGTTCATCCAGCAGAGGAATGGCCGCTTTGGGCACCAGTGAATCCAGCCGACCATAGATGCGCAGCCAGGGCAACGCCAGGGATACCAGGTCATCGCGCAGATCAATATCAGCCAGCAAACCGAGCCCCGCTTCCAGTGCTGCGAACTGGGGAGCAGGTCGTTCCGCAAGCCAGTGGCGCAGCTGGCGGATATCGTCCCGGGCATGCTCGCTGCCCATCGCCTGGATCGCCAGAAAGCGCTCTATGGTCTGGCGAAAATCCCCCGCCAGCATCTGGTTGAAACCGGTCAGCACCTTGGGGACAATTCCGGGCCACTCGTCCCGTGCCATAAAGCAGGGAGAGCTGGCTACAGTGATCAGGGAGTGCAGCCGCTCGGGATGAGTCAGCGCCAGCCGGCTTGCCACCAGACCTCCAAGTGACCACCCCACCAGATGACACTTCTCTGGCAACACGGTGGCGACCTGCTCCGCCAGCCATGGCAGGGTATAGTCGACCCCCTCGGCCAACGGGCTGTTGCCAAAGCCGGGCAGATCCACCAGATGAACCCGGTAATGTACCGCCAGCTGCTGGGCGATGCCGTGCCACACTGCGCCGTTCATACCCCATCCGTGCAACAGCACCAGATCGGGTCCCTGACCAAACTGCTCTACCGATACGCTCATCTAGACTCAAGATCCCTGTTCATGCTCTTGGGGTCAGCATGTTAAAGCGCCTGCTTGCCAAAGCAAGTCCACTGTTCGGCAGCCACGCCGACTGGCAGGGGAGCTGCTTGCTCTGTCGGCAGCCTTGTGATGAGGAACCTTTGCTATGCAGCTGGTGTCGGCAGTCCCTGCATCAGCCACAGCAGCGCTGTCGACTCTGCGCTGCGCCGCTGCCGGAAGAGATACAGACCGAGCTAGTATGCGGCCGCTGCCAGCGCAGGCCACCGCCGTGGGAGCGACTCCAGGTGATCGGTGACTATCAGCCACCCTACCCGGCCCTGATCCCGCGCCTGAAGTATTCGGGGCAAATCCTGCTGGCCCCCCTGTTGGCCCGCTTGCTGGCAGATCATCTCGATTGCGATGACCTGCCGGAGGCGATTATTCCCGTCCCCCTGCACTGGTGGCGTCAGTGGTGGCGCGGCTTCAACCAGGCGGAGGAGCTCGCCTGTCATCTGAGCCAGCTAACCGGAATTCCTTGCGATAACCGGCTGCTGCTCAGGATCAGAGCGACGCCACAGCAGACCAAACTCAGCGCAGGCCAGCGGCGGCGCAATCTGCGCGGCGCATTTCATATCGCGCCACACCACTATCGTCATATCGCTCTGCTCGATGATGTGGTTACTACCGGCGCTACCGCCGGCCAGCTCACCCGCCTGCTTCATGAGAGCGGGGTCACAAAGGTGGAGGTCTGGGCCATCTGCCGCACCCAGAGGCATCTCAAGTAGCCATCGGCATGCTACCCAAGCCTTGCTAACCGCGTTATCATGAATACCCTAGTCGTACACTCAGGTTTATGAGGATAGTGATGATCAGCATTTCCGACGCCGCCCAGGCCCATTTCCGTAAACTGCTGGAAAAACAGCCTGATGGCACCAATATCCGGGTGTTTGTGGTCAATCCGGGAACCCAGAATGCCGAGTGTGGCGTATCGTATTGCCCACCCGATGCCGTGGATCCGGAAGATCAGCACCTGCCTTTCAGCGGTTTCGACTGCATGGTCGATCCCCTGAGCGCCCCCTTCCTGGTGGATGCCACCATCGACTTTGTCACCGATCAGATGGGCTCCCAGCTCACCCTGAAGGCGCCAAACGCCAAGATGCGCAAGGTTGCCGACGATGCTCCGCTGATCGAGCGCATCGAGTACACCCTCATCTCCGAGGTAAACCCCATGCTGGCCGGTCACGGCGGCAAGGTGACCCTGACCGAGCTGACCGAAGATGGCTACGCCATCCTGCAGTTTGGCGGCGGTTGCAACGGCTGCTCCATGGTCGATTACACCCTGAAAGAGGGGATCGAGAAGCAGTTGCTGGAGAAATTCCCGGGCGAGCTCAAGGGTGTCAAAGACGCCACCGAGCACCAGCGCGGCGACCACTCCTACTACTGATTTGTTGCCCTTGCGGCGCAAAGAAAAGGCCCCGCCATCCGGCGGGGCCTTTTGCATGGGCAATCGGCAGATTACTCGTCCTTCTTGTCTCGCGACAGCAGGGCGATGGCGGCCTCTTTCGGGTTTTTCCCCTCGTAGAGCACCTTGAAGATCTGTTCGCAGATGGGCATCTCGACGCCGCAGCGCGCCGCCAGCAGATGCACCTCCTTGGTGTTGCGATACCCTTCAACCACCTGACCGATCTCGGTCATGGCGGTATCGACATCTTTACCGGCGCCGAGCGCTAAGCCGAAGCGACGGTTGCGCGACTGGTTGTCGGTACAGGTGAGCACCAGATCCCCGAGTCCAGCCATCCCCATAAAGGTTTTGGCATCGGCTCCGAGCGCAGCGCCCAAACGCTGCATCTCCACCAGACCCCGGGTGATGAGCGCGGTTCTGGCATTGGCGCCAAAACCCAGCCCGTCGGAGAGACCGGCACCGATGGCGATGACGTTCTTCACCGCACCCCCCAGTTGCAGACCGACAAAGTCCGGATTGGTATAGACCCGGAACGAGCGGCCACAGTGCAACAGATGGGAGAGATCGTCGGCGAAATCATCGTGAGTCGAGGCGACCGAGATGGCGGTCGGCATGCCTGCAGCCAGCTCCCTGGCGAAGGTCGGGCCGGAGATGACCGCCAGCGGCATCTCGTCACCCAGCACCTCGCGGGCCACATCCTGCAGCAGGCGGCCGCTGTCAGGCTCCAGCCCCTTGGTGGCCCAGGCGATACGGGTATCGGGGCGCAGGAAGGGTTTGACCTGAGTCAGCACCTGGCCGAATACGTGGCTCGGCACAACCAGCAGCAGTACGGGGGCAGCCTGTACCGCCCGTTGCAGATCCGCAGTCAGTTGCAGGTCGGCGGGGAAAGGGACATCCGGCAAAAATGCCTTGTTGCAGCGATCCTGTTCCAGCTCGGCGACATGGGCAGGGTCGTGACCCCACAGCAGGGTCGGATGACCGTTGCGCGCCAGAGAAATGGCAAGGGCGGAGCCGTAAGACCCCGCCCCCAGGACCGAGATAGCGATCTGGTCAGCCATTATCAGGCTTCCGCAGTCGCCTGCTGGGCCTGAGCTTGCGCCATGTGCTGGGCAAACAGGGCATCGAAGTTGACCGGTGCCAGGTTCAGCTGCGGGAAGGAACCCTTGCTCACCATGTTGGCCACAGCTTCGCGGGCATACGGGAACAGGATGTTCGGGCAGAAGGCAGCCAGGCAGTGGGCCAGTTGCGGCTCAGGCAGGTTGCCGATGGTGAAGATACCGGCTTGCTGAACTTCGCACAGGAAGGCAGTTTCGGTTTCCAGCTTGCAGGTGACGGTCAGGGTCAGCACCACTTCGTAGACGCTGTCAGCCAGGATGTTGGTCTTGGTGTCCATGTCCAGCTTGACGTCCGGCTGCCACTCTTTCTGGAAGATGTGCGGGGTGTTGGGCGCTTCGAAAGAGACATCCTTGGTGTAGACACGCTGGATGTGGAATTCCGGTTGTACTTCCTGGTTGTTGATCTCGTCAGCCATTTCGTTTGCTTCCTTTTATATGGATAAGTGGGCACAGGCCCTGCTTGAATCAGCGTTAATCAGCGCTTCTTGGTGACCGGCAGATTTTCTGCACGCCACTGGGCCATGCCACCGCCGAGCACATATACCTGCTGGAATCCGGCCTTGCTCAGTTGACGACCTGCGCCGCCCGCAGTCATTCCCGACTCGCACACCACTATGATGGGGGCATCTTTATGCTTTTCAACCGGGCCCAGGTTGTTGCTCTGGATCTGGGTGAGGGGCAGGTGCTGGGCACCTGCCAGATGGCCCTTGGCGTACTCTTCCTGACTGCGAATATCCACCACGGTGGCGTTTTCACGGTTGATCAGCAGGGTCGCGGTGTGGTTGTTGACGGTTTTTACCGGAGAAAAACGGGCACGCACGGTGGTGTAAACCAAGGTGCCTGCCAGGCCGAACCAGGCTGCAGTCAGCAGCGGGTTGCGAGCCGCGAAATCCAAATACTCTTGCATCTTCTACTATCCAGGGATCAAGACAAGGGCCCGAGTATACATGGGGGAATAGCCAAGATCAGCCATCTTGGCGGGAAAGCGCGAGCAGGCTCCCATCACGATTCGGTATGTTGCGCCCCTGAAACGGCGCTGTGCGGAGCCGAGGGGGTCGCCCTTGGCTATCAGGTGACTATTTCGGCAGATGTAGTAATATTACGCTAGTTTCATTTCCCGCGTTTTTTCCAATCCGAGAGGACATAGTCTTATGTCAACAGCTAAGAAACCTTTGGTTCTGGTCATCATGGACGGTTGGGGCTACAGCACCAAGCAGGAGTTCAACGCCGTCGCTGCCGCCAAGACTCCCAACCTCGATCGTCTGGCCCATGATTACACCAGCACCCTGATCTCCGGCTCCGGCCTGGACGTCGGTCTGCCGGATGGCCAGATGGGCAACTCCGAAGTGGGCCACGTCAACATCGGTGCCGGTCGCATCGTCTATCAGGAGCTGACCCGCATCTCCAAAGACATTCAGGACGGCCCCTTCTTCGAGAACGTGGAGATTGCCAAGGCTGTTGACACTGCCGTGAGCAACGGCAAAGCCGTTCACATCATGGGTCTGATGTCTCCGGGTGGCGTACACAGTCACGAAGAGCACATCATGGGCATGATCGAGATGGCCGCCAAGCGTGGCGCCGAGAAGATCTACTTCCACGCCTTCCTGGATGGCCGCGACGTACCGCCGCGCTCCGCCCAGTCCTCCATCGAGCTGTTCGACGCTCTGTTTGCCAAGCTGGGCAAGGGCCGTTTCGCCTCCATGATCGGCCGTTACTACGCCATGGACCGCGACAACCGCTGGGATCGCGTGCAGCAAGCCTATGACCTGATGACCCAGGGCAAGGGCGAGTTCACCGCCGAAAGCGCCACCGAAGCGCTGGCTGCCGCCTATGCTCGCGACGAGAACGACGAGTTCGTCAAGGCAACCCGCATCAGTGAAGCTGCTCCGATGGTTGACGGCGATGCGCTGATTTTCATGAACTTCCGTGCCGACCGTGCCCGTGAAATCACCCGTGCCTTCGTTGACACCGACTTCACCGGTTTCGTCCGTGCTGCCCAGCCGAAGCTGAACTTCGTGATGCTGACCGAATACGCGGCCGACATCAAAACCGCCTGTGCCTACCCGCCGACCGCTCTGGTCAACACCCTGGGTGAGTGGCTGGCCAAGCAGGGCAAGACCCAGCTGCGCATCTCCGAAACCGAGAAGTACGCTCACGTCACCTTCTTCTTCAACGGTGGCGAAGAGGCCTGCTTCACTGGCGAAGATCGCGAAATCGTCGCCAGCCCGAAAGTGGCTACCTATGACCTGCAGCCGGAGATGAGCTCCGAAGAGCTGACCGACAAGCTGGTTGCAGCCATCAAGAGCGGCAAGTACGACGTCATCATCTGTAACTACCCGAATGGCGACATGGTTGGTCACACCGGTGTGTTCGATGCCGCAGTCAAAGCCTGTGAAGCCGTTGACCACTGCATCGGTCGCGTCACCGACGCCCTGGCCGAAGTGGGTGGCGAGTGCCTGATCACTGCCGACCACGGCAACGCCGAGAAGATGATGGACGAAGAGACTGGTCAGGCTCACACCGCCCACACCAATCTGCCGGTTCCGCTCATCTACTTCGGTCGTAAAGCCGAGGTTGCCGAGGGTGGCAAACTGTCCGATCTGGCCCCCACCATGCTGACCCTGATGGGTCTGCCGGTGCCGCCGGAAATGACTGGCAAGCCCCTGATGATTCTGAAATAATCCTTCCCCATGCGGGGATGCGAAGTTATTTCACCAAAAACCAGTCGCGTCGGCCTGTTGGCCGGCGCGCTGTTTTTTTGCCTGTCGTTTGGCGCCAGCAAACCGGTTTTGGCCGCCAATCAGCAGCTGGGCGCCATGCAGTCCCAGATCAAGGAACAACAGCAGACCATCAAGCTCAGCAAGCAGGAGCTGGCCAAGCTCAACGCCCAGCTCAAAGCTGACGAGCAGGCCATCTCGGCCGCTGCCGCCAAGCTCGATGAAACCAGACAGCAACTCAAGCAGAACCAGCAGAAGCTGGCCAATCTGCAAAAAGACAAGCTGGCGCTGGAGCAACAAGCCAAACATCAGAAGCAACTGCTGGCCAAGCAGGCGGAGAGCGCCTTCACCGCCGGCAGTCACGATTACCTCAAACTGCTGCTCAATCAGCAGGATCCGGCCAAACTAAGCCGCTCCCTCGACTACTACGACTACCTCAACAAGGCGCGCATCGAAGCCATCGAGGCGCTGCGTGCCACCCGCGACAAGCTGGCGAAAAACCAGCAAGCCACCAAAGAGACCGAAAGCAAGCTGCAGGCCCTGCTGAGTGAACAGCAGGAGCACCACCAGACCCTGCTGGCCAGCCAGCAGAGCCGGGCCAAGGTGCGCAACCAGCTGCAACAGTCGGTCGAGGATGACGAACAGAAGCTGACCCAGCTGGTCAAGGCGGAGAAAGCACTGAAGGCCCGACTGGAAGAGCTGCGTCGCAAACGGGAAGAGCAGGAGCGCCGCGAACGGGCCGAGCGGGAGCGGCTGGCCAAGCTGAAGGCGGAGCAGGAGCGTCAGCGCCGTCTGGCAGAACAGCGCCGTGCCGAGCAGCAGCGTCAGGATCAGGCGAGCCAGCAGGAGGTCGCCAGCACCAAGCCGGAGCGCGGTTCCGGCATCAGCAGCGCCGGCCACTACACCGGGCTCAAAACCAACGGCAGCCTGCGCTGGCCGGTACAGGGGCCGATCCTCATCGCCTACGGCTCGCCGCGCACCGCCGAACTGAAGTGGAAAGGCACCCTGATCGGCGCCAGCGAAGGAACCCAGGTCAAGGCGGTCGCCCCGGGCCAGGTGGTTTACGCCGACTGGCTCGACGGCTTCGGTATGCTGCTGGTGATCGACCACGGCAGCGGCTACATGAGCCTCTACGGTCACAACCAGTCGCTGCTGCGTCAGGTGGGGCAAAATGTGGAACAGGGCGAACCGGTGGCGCTGGTCGGCGACAGCGGCAGACAGGACAGGCCCGGTCTCTACTTCGAGATCCGCTATCAGGGCGAGGCGATCAACCCGACCAAGTGGCTGGGCAAGCGCTCGTAACGTCGCGCACCAGCCCACATCAGAATCAGACAAAAGCCTGCTCCGCGCAGGCTTTTGTCATTCAAGGGGAAGAGGCTCCTCCCCTCTTTGGTGAAAAATTACATATTTTTCAGTCAGCTCAGGGGAAGACGATCAAACCGACCTGCTCCAGCAGTGTCTGCTGCTGATCCTCGTTAATCATCACCCCCTGCAGATCGATCCGGCGCAGATCCAGCCCCGGCAGATCGCACTGGCGCAGGTCGCAACCCTGCAGGCTGAAGCTGCTCCAGTCGATCTGGCCAAACTCGGAACCACTGAGGTCAGACCCCGCCAGCGAGGCGCCGAACAGGTTGGCCCCCTGCCAGCGGTTGCCACTGAGCTCACACTTCTCCAGCAGGCAGCCTTCGAAGCTGGCATAGCTGAAGTTGTTGCCGGTCAGGTGCGCCTCGCAGAAGTAGCTTTTGGCGGTGATCCGGTTGGCAAAGCTGGCATGGGCAAAGTTGATGCCTACCGCCTGACAGTCGCGCAGCTCCAGCCCCAGACACTGGCTGCGACTGCAATCGACCATGGTGAGATCGCAGCGCAGAAAGCTCGCCTCACGCAGATCGCAGCCCTGCATCAGACAGCTCTGCTCGCTCTCCCGATCGTAGAAGCTGCAATCGACGAAGCGGCTCTCGCCAAGATCGAGCCAGGAGAAGTCACAGCCGATAAAACGGCACTCCGAGAAGTGCTCCCCCTCCACCTCATCCTGTGTGAAACGCTCCTGTGCGAACTGCTTGCCTTTTACCATCGGAAATCTGCCTCTTTACGGTTTCATATGCTGACTTTCGCCGCCAAAAACGGTAATGTTACAAGTAACATTCATCTTGGATACCGTCATGAGCCCCACTCGCAAGCGCCGCCCCACCCTGCAGGATATCGCCGACCTGACCGGGGTCACCAAGATGACCGTCAGCCGCTATCTGCGCGATCCGCAGACCGTGGCCGAGGGCACCCGCGAGCGGATCGCCGCAGCGGTGGAGGAGCTGGGCTATATCCCCAACCGGGCGCCGGACATTCTCTCCAACGCGACCAGCAGGGCGATCGGCATCCTGATCCCCTCTCTCTCCAACCAGGTCTTCTCGGCGGTGATCCACGGCATCGAAGCGGTGACCCGACCGGCCGGCTACCAGACCCTGCTCGCCCACTACGGCTATAGCCCGGAGAGGGAGGAGGAGCAGATCGCCTCGCTGCTCTCCTACAACGTGGATGGCCTGATCCTCTCCGACAGCCGCCACACCGAGCGCACCCGCAAGATGATCGCCACTGCCGGCATTCCGGTGGTGGAGACCATGGATCTCCCCCCCGACCCCATCGACATGGTGGTCGGCATGGATCACAAGGCGGCCGCCCGGGCCATGGTATCAGAGATGCTGCGCCGGGGCCGACGTCAGGTGGTCTATCTCGGCGCCCGTCTCGACGTGCGGACCCAGCTGCGGATGGAGGGCTACTATCAGGCGATGCAGGACTTCGGCCTCACCGGCCAGCACCTGCTGACCGAACAATCCTCCACCTTTACCCTCGGCGGCGAGCTGCTTGATCAGGCGCTGGCGCGCTACCCCGACCTCGACGGCATCTTTTGCACCAACGATGACCTGGCCGTCGGCGCCCTGCTGCAGTGTCAGAGCCGCTGGATCCCGGTGCCGCAGCAGATTGCCATCGCCGGCAGCAACGCCCTCGACATTGGCCACGCCATGACTCCCAAGCTGGCCAGTATCGTCACTCCCCGCGAAGAGATCGGCCGCGAAGCCGCCACCATGCTGCTCGCCCGCCTCGGCGGCAAACCGCCAGCCGAGAGCCGCAAGGATATGGGCTTCACCCTCTATGAGGGGGAAAGCCTCGGCTGATCACCCACAACAACAGATCGGGTAGGGTCGATTAGCGAAGCGTAATCGGCCGCGCGAGCATATTTGACCCCACCGAGGGAGAAACGAAAAAACAAACAGGCCACCCGAGGGTGGCCTGTTCGATTTATCTACACAACTTGCGCTTAGCGTTTAACCAATTCAACCGCTTCGCGGGAGAGGCGAGTCACCTCTTCCCAGTTGCCGCTCTTGACCGCATCGGCTGGCAGCATCCAGGAGCCGCCGACGGTGGCCACGCACTTGAGCGCCAGATAGTCAGCCACGTTTTTTGGGCCGATACCGCCGGTCGGGCAGAACTTCACCTGGGGCAGCGGCGCGGCAATGGCGGAGAGCGCCTTGGTGCCGCCGTTCGCTTCGGCCGGGAAGAACTTCAGATGGTCGTAGCCCGCTTCCAGCGCCTGCATCACTTCAGACGGGGTAGCCACACCCGGGATCAGCGGCGCAGTGCTCTTGGCCGCGTGGGCCAGCAGGGCCGGCGTCATCCCCGGGGAGATGACGAAGCGGGCACCAGCTGCAACGGCGGCGTCAAACTGCGCGCAGTTGAGCACGGTACCGGCACCGACCATGGCATCCGGCATCGCCTTGGCGATGAGGGCGATGGCATCGAGCGCCACCGGAGTGCGCAGGGTGATTTCGAAGACAGAGATGCCGCCATCGAGCAGCGCCTTGGCCATCGGCAGGGCCTGATCCAGCTCGTTGATAACCATCACGGGTACCAGCGGGGAGGCGGCAAACACCTCGGCCGGGGTCACTTTCCAGTTCTGCATAGCTCTTCCTTAGTCAAAGATGGTGGCGCCGCACTCGGCGCTCGATACCGCGCGACGCATCACGCTGAACAGTTCACGGCCCCACCCCTCTTGTTCCGGAGTGAGGTCAATCTCGGCCTGGGTACGGCCACTCAAATCGGTCAGGCAGTCGAGGCTACCGTTTACCGCGTCAACCCGCAGCAGGTCGCCGTCGGCAAGCAGGCCGATGGCCCCGCCGTGCAGCGCTTCCGGGGTGACGTGGATAGCGGCCGGGATCTTGCCGGAGGCGCCGGAGAGACGGCCATCGGTGACCAGCGCCACCTTGTAACCCGCCTTCTGCAAGTTGCCGAGCACCGGCATCAGCTTGTGCAGCTCCGGCATGCCGTTGGCGGCCGGGCCATTGTGGCGCACCACGATCACGGCGTCCTGATTGAGATCGCCCGCCTTGTAGGCCGCTTCCACCGCATGTTGGGAGGAGAAGACCCGCGCCGGTGCTTCAATCACCCGATACTCGGGAGCCACGGCGGAGACCTTGACCACGGCGCGGCCCAGATTGCCTGCCAGCAGCTTGGTGCCGCCGGTGGCCTGGAATACGCTGCCGGAAGGCGACAACACGCTCGCATCGCCGCTCTCACCCACCGGCTGCCATACCAGCTGGCCATCGACCAGTGCCGGACGGCTGAGGTAATCCTGCATCTCGCCAAAGACCGGGGTGGCATCCATGTGGATCAGCCCCTCTTGCGCCAGACGGCGCATCAGGCCGGGTACGCCCCCCGCCTGTTCGAAGGCGTTCACATCGGCCGGGCCGTTCGGGTACATGCGAACCAAGAGCGGCACCACGTCGGAGAGATCGCTGATGTCATCCCAGGTCAGTACCAGACCGGCCGCGCGGGCCAGCGCCACCATGTGGATGCTGTGGTTGGTGCTGCCGCCGGAGGCGAGCAGGGCCACCAGACCGTTGACCAGCGAGCGCTCATCCAGCACCTCGCTCAGCGGGCGATAGGCGGGGGAGCCCGGGATCATGGCGCTGATGCGGCGGGCCGCCTCAATGGTCAGGGCATGGCGCAGCTCGCTGTGCGGGTGGACGAAGGCAGAGCCCGGCAGCATCAGGCCCATGGCCTCGAACACCAGCTGGTTAGTGTTGGCGGTGCCGTAGAAGGTGCAGGTGCCCGCCGCATGGTAGGCGCCGCACTCCATCTCCAGCAGGGTGTCGCGGCCCACTTCACCGGCGGCGTACTGCTGGCGAACCTTCACCTTCTCGTCGTTGCTGATACCGCTCGCCATCGGGCCGGCAGGAACAAATGCCGTCGGCAGATGGGCGTGGGAGAGGGCCCCCATGATCTGGCCCGGAGCGATCTTGTCGCAGATACCGAGCAGCAGGGTAGCGTCAAAGGTGTTGTGAGAGAGCGACAGCGCAGTCGCTTGGGCGATCAGGTCGCGGGAGAAAAGGGACATGTCCATCCCCGGCTGCCCCTGGGTCACGCCGTCGCACATGGCGGGCACGCCGCCAGCAACCTGAGCGCTGTGGCCCAGCTCGGCCAAGGCACCCTTGATGATGTCCGGATAACCCTGATAGGGCTGATGGGCGCTCAGCATGTCGTTGTAGGCGGTGACGATGCCGACGTTGGCACGGGTCATGTCGAGGATGCGCCCCTTCTCGTCACTGCTGCAGGCGGCCACGGCGTGGGCCAGGTTGCCACAGGCCAGTGCGGCACGGGTTTTGCCCTGCTCGGCCTGACGCTGGATGCGGGCCATAAAGGCCTGACGACGGGCGGCACTGCGCTCGCGGATGCGGGCAGTGACGTCGGAAATTACCTTATGAATCATTGGGCTTGCTCCAATGCTGTGACGGCGCGGTCAACCACCTGTTCGAAGGTGCCGTCGATATCGATGTGGAATACACCGGCTTCGCCATCCGGGCGCTCCAGAGTATCGAACTGACTTTGTACCATGCTTTCGCGCATGAAGTGGCCCTTGCGGGCACGCATCCGCTCGAGGATCAGCGGCTGGCTGCCATCGAGGAAGATGAAGCTGACCGACTCGTTGCCTTCGCGGATCTGGTCGCGGTACTGCTTTTTGAGGGCGGAACAGACAATGATGCCGGTCTCGTTCTTCTGCTCGAGACTGTAGGCGGCGTCGCGGATCCGCTCCAGCCAGGGGGCGCGATCCTCATCGTTGAGGGGGTTGCCGCCAGCCATCTTCTGGATGTTGGCCTTGGGGTGGAGATCATCACCATCGATGAACTTGGCGCCCAACGCTTCTGCCACTTTGAGGCCCACGCTGGATTTACCGCTGCCACATACACCCATCACGATAATGCACTTACCCGCCATAATTTGACCTCTGTCCCACTTTTCAAAAAACCAGCTGTTGATGGGTTCTAATCTAGCACGTTACCGGTAACATGTTACCGGTAACGATTAAAAATGTGAAGTCTGCCACAGACTGAGCAAACCCATAGTCACCTGGGCATATGATGTTGAGCCCTTGCCATAAATCTAAATAAATCATAAAGATATGGTTTGTCGACGGATCGACAGGGTGTCACTACCGAACTTGGATTAAGGAACGCATAACAATGTCTGACCTCTCCCTGATCATGACGGCCGCCGGCTCGATCGTGCTGCTGCTCTTCCTGGTGATGAAGGCTCGTCTGCACGCCGTCGTCTCCCTCATTCTGGTCTCCATGGTGGCCGGTCTTGCCGCCGGCATGAACCCGGCCGACATCGCCGCCACCATCCAGAAAGGGATGGGCGGCACCCTCGGCTTCGTTGCCGTGGTGGTGGCGCTGGGTGCCATGTTTGGCAAGGTGATGGAAGTGACCGGTGCCCTCGACCGGGTGGCTCACACCCTGCTCGGCAAGTTCGGCGTCAAGCGCGCCAACTGGGCCATGGCCCTGACCGGCTTTGTCTGCGCCCTGCCGCTCTTCTTCGATGTGGCCGTGGTGCTGCTGATCGGTGTCGCCTTCGCCATCGTCCGTCGCGGCGGCGGCAGTGTGGTGAAGATCGGTATCGCCCTGCTGGCCGGTATCGCCACCTGTCAGGCCTTCCTTATTCCGGCTCCGGGCCCGATCCTCGTGGCTTCCCAGCTGGGTGCCGACTTCGGCTACATGATCCTGTTCGGTCTGATCGCCGCCGTACCGGCACTGATCCTGGCTGGCCCGCTGTTCGGTGACTTCATCAGCAAGATCGTCGATGTGCCGCTGCCTGCCGATGCCCAGAACAGCGTTCACGATGACAGCAAATCCCTGCCCTCCT
The DNA here is from genome assembly GCF_000764665.1 of Aeromonas lacus. Lineage (GTDB taxonomy): Bacteria > Pseudomonadota > Gammaproteobacteria > Enterobacterales > Aeromonadaceae > Aeromonas > Aeromonas lacus. The sequence goes on from NZ_JRGM01000150.1 coordinate 35,306, forward strand.
TCGGGCTGGCGATGGGTCTGATCGGCCTGCCGCTGCTGATGATCGGCCTCAAGACCATCGTCGGCCGCTTCGTCGAGGCGGGCTCTACCCTGCACAACTGGCTGGAGTTCATCGGCCACCCCTTCACCGCCATCATGGTCGCCTGTCTGGCCGCCTTCTATCTGCTGGGTATTCGCCGCGGCATGTCCCGTGACGAGGTGATGAGCGTCTGCAACAGCGCCATCCAGCCGGCGGGCGTCATCATTCTGGTTACCGGTGCCGGTGGCGTATTCAAGCAGGTTCTGGTTGATTCCGGCGTGGGTGCCGCCCTTGGCAACATGCTGGCCGACTCCGGTCTGCCCATCGTCGCGCTGGCCTTCATTCTGGCCGCCGCGGTACGGGTGATTCAGGGTTCAGCCACCGTCGCCATGCTGACCGCCTGTGGTCTGGTACTGCCGATGCTGGAGCCGCTCGGCCTGAACGGTGCCCAGCTGGCTGCCGTCACCATTGCCATCGGCGGCGGTGCCATCGTGCTCTCCCACGTCAACGACTCCGGTTTCTGGCTGGCCAACCGCTACCTCGGCCTCTCCGAGAAGCAGACCCTGCAGACCTGGACCGTGATGGAGACCATCATCGGCACCACCGGCGGCGTGATGGCGATGATCATTTACAGCTTCCTCTGATCACTGCCAACGTGCACAAAAAAGGCCTCACTTGTGAGGCCTTTTTCATCTTTCTGACGATTCTTTCTTTGGCTGAGAGGGCGAGATTGCTAGAATCGCCTATTCATCGCTCCGAGTGGAACGCTTAACCCCGTGATTTCAGGTCTCTCTATGCATTCATCGGCCCATTATCGACAACTGCTGACACGCCTGCCCCAGATCGCCGTCGCGGCAGACCAGTTTGAAGTGCTCTACAGCGCCAAAGATTTCAAGCGCCGCATTCTTGCACTCATCGCCAGTGCTACCCAACGCATCTATCTGGTCGCGCTCTATCTGCAGGATGATGACGCGGGTCGCGAGATCCTCACCGCCCTCTACGAGGCCAAGCAGCGCAATCCGGCTCTCGACGTCAAGCTGTTCGTCGACTTCCACCGTGCCCAGCGCGGCCTGATCGGCAAGGGCAAGCAAGGCGGCAACCACCTGATGTATCAGGAGATGGCCGCCCGCTACGAGCACAAGATCGAAATCTACGGCGTGCCGGTGAAGGGGCGCGAGCTGCTCGGCGTGTTGCACCTCAAGGGCTTCATCTTTGACGATGTGGTACTCTACTCCGGTGCCAGCCTCAACGATATCTACCTGCACCAGCAGGAGCGCTACCGCTTCGACCGCTATCACCAGATCACCAGCCCGGAGCTGGCCCGCAGCATGGTCAACTACGTGGATGACCTGTTCGTGAAGAGCGATGCCGTGCAGCGGCTGGATCGCAGCGACGTGCCCAGCGCCAAACAGCTGAAGGGGCCGATCCGCCGCTTCAAGCTGAGCCTGCGTCAGGGGCAGTACCGCTTCGCCACCATGCCGGTCAACACCCAGGAGGTGGCCATCACCCCGATGGCGGGTCTGGGCAAGCGCAACAACCAGCTCAACCAGATGATCCGCAATCTGGTGCGCTCCACCGAGCGGGAGATCTTCATCTGTACCCCTTATTTCAACCCCCCCAAGGAGTTGAGCAAGGATATCGAGGATCTGCTGCAGCGTGGCTGCAAGGTAACGATCGTGGTGGGCGACAAGACCGCCAACGACTTCTTCATCCCGCCGGAGGAGAAGTTCTCCACCATCGGCGGCCTGCCCTATCTCTACGAGACCAACCTGCGCAAGTTTGCCGAGCGCAACCAGCATCACATCGATGATGGTCGCCTCAACCTGATGCTCTGGTGCTGCGAGCGCAACTCCTACCATCTCAAGGGGATCTTCGTGGATGACGAGTGGGCCCTGCTCACCGGCAACAACCTCAACCCGCGCGCCTGGGCGCTGGATCTGGAGAACGGCCTGCTGGTGCATGATCGTCGCCACCACCTGCGTCCCCAGTTCAATGCCGAGCGGGAGAACATTCTGGCCAACACCAAGCGCATCAGCCACTTCGATCAGGTAGAGCAGATCCACGACTACCCGGAGCAGGTGCGCAAGCTGCTGGGACGGATCCACCGGGTCAAGGCCCATCTGCTACTCAAGCGGATCATCTGACCCCGTGGCGCACCGCGCCCCCCTGCCCAACGACAATCAGACCAAGGCCTCCCGTTTTCGGCAGGCCTTTGTTATATCCTCCGTTTCCCACGCTTTGGCTGCCCTGCCAGCAGCAACTCGGCTTGCATCGGCCCCTCAACAACCCCTATCATCTGGACATATTTACAGTGTTTTCGGGCATCTAATTGATGAAATTGGATAAAATTCCTCTCGATAGCCTCAAGGGTGTCGGCAGCAAGATGCAGGAGAAGCTCGAGCGGCTGGGACTGGCCACGGTACAGGACCTGCTGTTCCACCTCCCCCTGCGCTACGAGGACCGCACCCAGGTGTGGCCCATCGGCGATCTGCCGCCCGGCCTGCACGGCGCCGTCGAGGGGGAGATCCAGGACACTCAGCTGGTGATGGGGCGTCGTCGCATGCTGGTCTGCCGTATCAGCGACGGCACCGGCACCCTCACCCTGCGCTTCTTCAACTTCACCGCCGCCCAGAAGAACAGTCTGGCGACAGGCCGCCTGATCCGCTGCTTTGGCGAGGTGCGCCCCGGCAAATACGGGCTGGAGATGGCCCACCCCGAGTACAAGCTGCTCGGCGAGGAGCAGGCCGGTCAGACCGAGGAGGCGCTCACCCCCGTCTACCCGACTACCGAGGGACTGCGCCAGCTCACCCTGCGCAACCTCACCGATCAGGCGCTGGCCCAGCTCGACCTCTATGGCGTTGAGGAGCTGCTGCCCGCCGGCCTCTATCCCCACCAGATTGAACTGGCCGCCGCCCTGAAATTGCTGCACCGTCCGCCCCCCTCGGTGGCGCTGCCGCTGCTCGAAAGCGGCCAACATCCGGCCCAGCAGCGACTGGTTCTGGAGGAGCTGCTGGCTCACAACCTCTCGGTACTCAAGGTGCGCGCTCAGGCACAAACCCAGCTGGCCCGCGCCCTCAAACCGGCGCCTGCGCTGGTCGAACAGCTGCTCGGCGCCCTGCCGTTCAAGCCGACCGGTGCCCAGAGCCGGGTGGTGGCCGAGATAAGTAAGGATCTGCAACAGAGCCACCCCATGATGCGGCTGGTGCAGGGGGATGTGGGATCCGGCAAGACCCTGGTCGCGGCGCTGGCCGCCCTGCAGGCTATCGGCAACGGCTGTCAGGTGGGCTTGATGGCGCCGACCGAACTGCTGGCGGAACAGCACGCCATCAACTTCGCCAAGTGGCTGGAGCCGCTCGGCATCGGAGTCGGCTGGCTGGCCGGCAAACAGAAAGGCAAGGCGCGGGAAGAGGCGCTGGCCGCCATCGCTGATGGCAGCGTCAAGATGGTGGTGGGTACTCACGCCATCTTTCAGGAGCAGGTGGTGTTCCAGCATCTGGCGCTGGTCATCATCGACGAACAACACCGATTCGGGGTACATCAGCGCCTCGCCCTGCGCGAGAAAGGGGAGCGGGAAGGGGTACATCCTCATCAGCTCATCATGACCGCCACCCCCATCCCCCGCACCCTGGCGATGACCGCCTATGCCGACCTCGATACCTCGGTCATCGACGAACTGCCGCCGGGCCGAACCCCCATCACCACGGTGGCGCTGCCCGACAGCCGTCGTGGCGACGTGATCGAGCGGGTCAAGCTCGCCTGCACCGAAGGCAAGCAGGCCTACTGGGTCTGCACCCTGATCGAGGAGTCGGAGGTGCTGGAGTGTCAGGCCGCCGAGGATACCGCCGCCGAGCTGCAGAACCTGCTGCCGGGGCTGCATATCGGGCTGGTACACGGCCGGATGCGGCCGGTCGAGAAACAGCGGGTGATGGAGGAGTTCAAGGCAGGCATACTGCAACTGCTGGTCGCCACCACCGTCATCGAGGTGGGGGTGGATGTGCCCAACGCCAGCCTGATGATCATCGAGAACCCGGAACGGCTTGGGCTGGCGCAGCTGCACCAGTTGCGCGGTCGGGTCGGACGCGGAGCGGTGGCCTCGCACTGCGTGCTGCTCTATCATGCCCCCTTGTCCAAAACGGCCCAGAGCCGGCTCGGGGTGTTGCGTGAAACCAACGATGGCTTCCTCATCGCCCAGCGCGATCTGGAACTACGCGGCCCGGGGGAACTGCTCGGCACCCGCCAGACCGGTCTGGCCGATCTCAAGATCGCCGATCTGGTGCGAGATCAGCCGCTTATTCCGCAGGTGCAAAAAATGGCGCGCTTCCTTATGGATAGGCACCCTAGCCACGTCGAACCACTGATCCGTCGCTGGCTCGGCCTGCGAGATCACTACTCCAACGCCTGACCACATAACAGAAACAGGAGGAAAGCACTTATGAATTCCTGGCTACGCGGCCTGCTCTACACCTTTGCCTTCCTGCTGCTCTTTGTCTGGGTTGCCCTCGGTCTGTTCGACGCCGAGCGCGCCAAAGGCCCCATCGCCAGCTGGATCAGCCAGCAGACTGGCGTACCGGTCACCATAGGGCGGCTGGTATTCAACCCGCTCCACCCCTACACCCTGCTGGCGGAGCAGGTGCGCTACGGCGATGCGGTCTCCCTCGACAAGATCTATCTGGAGATCGAGAGCATCGACTGGCTGAACCGCGATGCGCGCATCGCCCATCTCGATCTGATCCGCCCCGCCATCAAGCTGCCGCTGCCCAACCAGCTGCCCAGCCTGCCGGTGCACTCCCTCTCCATCGGTGACAGCACCATAGACCGGCTGAGCCTTGAGAGCGATGGGCTGACCCTGCGCGGCCTCAACGCAACCCTGAGCGATTGGGATCTGATCGATCCGAAACGCCAGCCACAGGCCAACCTGACCCTCAACATCGGCCAGCTGGAAACACCACAGTTCACCTTCGCCCGTCTCAGCCTGCAAGGGCGGCTGGAGGGGGAAGTGCTGCGCAGCGACAAGCTGGTGACCAACCTGTTTGACGGCCTGCTGGAGAGCGGCATGGTGCTCGACTGGCCGGCTCGTACCCTCGAACTGCACGATCTCAAGGCGCGCGGCATGCGGGTCGAGCTGGGGGATCTGGCACAGCACCAATTCCCGCTGCGGCAGGTATCGCTGGATCGCGGCCAGTTCGACCAGATGAGCATCAACTCCATCGAGCAGGAGCTCTCCTTCAACAACTTCAGTGGCCAGCTCACCGCCTTCAACTGGCAGGCTGGCAGCCAGCCGAGCGGCTATCTGGCGGGCACGCTGGGCGACATGGGGCGCGGCCTGTTCCAGCTGGAGGGGATCAAGGGCAAGCTCGCCTTCTCGCCACAGCAGCTCGACGGCGAACTGCAGGGCAAAGCCTATGAAGGGGAGTTCAATGTCGAGCTATCCCTCGACACCCAGCAGCAAAAGCTGACCCTTAAAGACCTGGCGCTGAGCGGCATGGATATCAGCCTGCCGCAGGGTTGGTGGCAGGATTGGCAGGGCTGGCGCCCGCAGCAGATCGATATCCGCAAGCTCGCCTTCGATCGGCTCAAGGTGCTCTCCTTCGACGATTCCATCCCTCTGTCGCTGACCGGCTGGCAGCTCTACCTGAGCGATCTCGCCCTGCGTGGCAATCAGCCCGGCCCGCTGCTTGGCCGTGCCCGTATCGAGAGCAAGTGGTTCGAGCTGGTGTGGGATGGCCTCAGCGCCCGCAACGGTGAACTGGATGGCGAGCTGACCCCCAGCTCCTGGCAACTGGGTAAGCTCAACAGCTCGTTGCCGGATGAGGGCAGCCTCAGCATGAGCGGCCAGTGGGCTCGCGAACCGGGCCAGAGCAGCACCCTGCAATTGAAGGCGACCAAGATCGATCTGGAGCAGTGGGGCAAGATGTTCGGCTCTCCCGTCTCCTTCTCCGGCAAGGCAGACCTGAGTGCCGACCTGCAGGCGGAGCACGGCATCGCACCGGGTGAGTGGCGCAGCACCCTGCAGGGCAGCTTCGCCCTCGATGCCAACGAACCCTTCTGGGACAAGGTGAAGATAGACCCGCTGCTGGATCAGTGGTTCAAACAGGCAACGGCGCCGGCGCTCAATCCAGATCAGCTGTGGCAGGCGATGCAGGGTGGCGATACCCCCTTCTACCGCGTCAGGCTGCAGGGCAAGATCGACAAGGGACAGCTGCAGCTCGAACAGGCTGGCGCCTCCACCATCACTCACCTGCTGGGTGCGCAGGGCGGTATCGATCTGGTCAAGGAGCAGTGGCAACTCGATCTGGGAGTGCTCAACGGCAACCGCTGCGCCGAGCTGATCGGCCAGTGGCGCGGCCCGCTCACCGCGCCCACTCTGAACTGGGATTTCAAGCAGAAGCCGGATGGCTGCGGCTGGGAGACCGGGGTGCGCTACCCGCCGCAGGGCAACAGCGCGCCGCTCTGGCGACCGGCTCCTGCGCCAAAAGCCCAAGCCCAGCAGGCTACCAACAGCCAATAAGAGTAAAAACAAACAAGGCCTCATGATGAGGCCTTGTTTGTTTTGTGGCGAAGCGCGCTGCCGTTAATGGCCCGGCCGCTTGACCGGCTGCACCACGTAGTGACCGAGGAACTCCGCCGCCAGCTTGCTGCCGCTGAACAGCTGGATCTTGAGGCTGAAGGTGGCAGGCTCGCCCCGTTTGAGCGGCTGCAGCACGGCGGGCATCCCCTCACGGGCCACCCGCGCCTCCGGCTCCTCATCGACCGGGCCATGATATTTGATGGAGCTCTCGGCCAGCACCGGTTCGCCCACCAGCCCCTCCTCTTTAAGTTGCAGCCAGATCAGCCCCCAACCCGCCAGCACACACTGGCTGTAGACACTGCCGGCAAACATGCTGCCATGCACGTTGAGGTTGGCCGCCAGATTGGCCTTGAGGTGGAAAGTCTGACCATCGTAGTGGCTGATGTGCATCCCCATCTTCTCGCTGATGGGCACCCCGCGCGACCAGCGGGTGGTGAGATCCTGACACCACTCCGGGCGGTACTGGATGGTCTGCAACGGGCTCAGGGATTTGATCATCTGGCGATGGGGAATGCGGCCAAAGGAGACGGGGCCGCCCCCCACTTCGAGAAAACCACACTTGCGATAGAACTCCACCGCCTCCTGACGGGCGTTCATCACTAGCCGTTTCACCTTCTCGCTACGGGCCAGCTGCTCGAGATCCTCCACCATCTTGGCACCCAGCCCCTGGCCGCGATATTCGGGACGCAGCGCCATAAAGCGGATCTGCGCCTCGTCGCCGCCGATAAAGAGGCGCCCCACCGCGATGGGGGTACCATCGGGGGCCAGCATCAGCCGGTGAATGGCAACAGTGTCGTATTCGTCCCGCTCGGAACCGACGGGCAAATTGAAGGGTTTACGCAGAAGTTCCCAGCGCAACTGGTAATAGGCATCCAGCTCGGCGGCTGTCTGAGGGGTGACCACCCGGTACATAGATCGATCCTTGAGTTACACTGGTCGGAAACCATCTTGCCGTGCAAATTCATGGACTTCAATCTGCAAGCGTACCAAGCCGATCACTTGTTGCACCTCAGCGTCAAACCCCAGCGCCGCCTCACCGTACAGGAAAATGACCAGCACCGCTGGCTGGAAATAGACGGCGTGGTGCAATCCGCCATGTCGCTCGCCGACCCCGCTGCCCTCTGTCTGCCCCATCAGCGGGTCATCGCCTGCCTGCTGCCGGAGCAGGCCACCCGAATCCTCGAACTTGGGTTGGGTGGCGGCGATCTCACCCGCCATCTGAGTCAGCGCTGGCCCTCGGCCCGCCACGAGTGCGTTGACCTCGACGAAGAGGTACTGACCGTTTATCAGCAGTTTTTCCAACATCAGGAGAACGATAAACGCGCCGCTCCGGCACTCCATCAGGCCGATGCCCTCGCCTTTCTGGAGCAGAGTGGGCAACAGTACGACCTCATCCTGCTCGATCTCTTCAGTCAGGATGGCAACCCGCTGCTGCTGTTTCAGGAGCGGCTCTACCGGGCGCTGGCACCCCGGCTGAACGGCACCCTGGTCATCAACCTGCTGCCGCGCACCGAGCTGGAGCTAACCCACGCCCTGACACTGATAGAACAGTGGATTGGCCCGGCCACCCCCTATCCGGTCGCGGGGCTCATCAACGTGATCGTCCACGTCATACCGCGGGATCAGGCATCCTCAGACCTGTAGCCAGAAGGTGACCGGGCCGTCATTGACCAGCGCCACCTTCATGTCGGCGGCAAAGCGGCCGGTTTCGGTCGGGATGCCGCTGGCGGCAGCCTTGGCCACAAAGTAGTCATAGAGCCGCTCGGCCTCGCTCGGGTGAGCGCCGCAGGAGAAACTGGGGCGCATCCCGCTCTTGGTATCGGCCGCCAGGGTAAACTGGGAGACCACCAGCAGACTGCCGCCGATCTGGCTGACATTGAGGTTCATCTTGCCATTCTCGTCACTGAAGACCCGGTAGCCGCTCACCTTGTGCAGCAGCTTGTCGGCCTTGGCCTCGTCATCCCCTTGCTCCACCCCGAGCAGCACCAGCAGCCCCTGACCGATGGCACCGGTCACTTCGCCCTCGACGGTCACGCTGGCCTCGCTGACCCGCTGAATCAATGCAATCACATCCCTCTCCTCTGAAAACAGAACGACCGCCCCCTCACAGGGGCGGTCGTCGATGCTACCAATAAACCGGTGGCCAAGGCGATGGCTCAGCCCAGCTCTTCGCTGGTCGGTTTCTCGTACTCACCGAGGCAGGCGGTCGCTTCTGCACCGAACAACACCACCAGCCAGCTGAGATAGACCCAGACAAACAGGATCGGGATAGTGGCCAGCGCGCCATAGATGGCCTGATAGGAGGGGAAGTTGGTGATGTAGATGGCGAAGCCGCGCTTGGCCAGTTCAAACAGGGTGGCCGCCAGCAACGCGCCGATAAAGGCGTGGATCAGCCGCACCTTGCAGTTGGGCACCACGGTATAGACCAGTAGAAAGGTGAGCACCGAGAAGAGGAATGGCAAGCCGCGCAGCAGCAGATAACCGATACCGAACAGGCTCTCGGCGCCAAACAGCCGCAACGAGAAGATGTAGGAGGAGATGGCGATACTGGCCCCGATGAGCACAGGCCCTAGGGTCAGGATCATCCAGTACATGGCGAACGCCTGCGCCAGCGGGCGACTCTGGGTCGAGCGCCAGATGTAGTTGAGGTTCTTGTCGATGGCGGAGATCAGCATCAAGGCCACCACCACCAGCGCCCCGATCCCCACCGCAGTGGTATTGGTGGCGTTGGCGACGAAGCCGTCGATGTACTCCTTGAGCATGTCCCCGGCAGTCGGCACGAAGTTGTGGTAGACGAACTGCTCCATCGCCTGCTTGAGGCTCTGGAACACCGGGAAGGCGGACATCATGCCAAAGACCACGGCGATCATCGGCACCAGCGAAAGCAGGGTGACATAGGCCAGATAACCGGCGGTGACCGTCAATCTGTCCTGCTGGAAACGGCCCCAGACAAACTGGGCAAAGTGGCGACCATCATGGCGCAAAAATGAGAGGGCGTGGGCCAAACGGCCGCTGACTGGCTGCTGCATCTTGATTCTCGTTAGCGTCATAGTGGCAATATTGTGTCAGAGGAGAGCGCTGTTTAGCCACCTTTGAACCCGATTTGCCCCCATATGCCCCAACCTGTCACCCGGCTGGCGTCTCTGGCTATCGCCAGAAACAGAAATAAAAACGGCCCCGCTATGGGGCCGTTTGCAATGCCGGATTACAGCATGTAGTCCGCGGGCAGCTCGATGCGGGCAACGCCGGAGGCCACCGCCGCCAGCGCTACGGCGCGGGCAACCCGCGGCAGTAGACGGGCATCCATCGGCTTGGGAATGACGTAATCCTTGCCGAAGGCGAGATCGCTGACCCCGGCGGCGGTCAGCACCTCGGCCGGCACCGGCTCCTTGGCCAGCGCGCGGATCGCCTCGACCGCGGCAATCTTCATGGCATCGTTGATGCGGCTGGCACGGGCATCGAGGGCGCCGCGGAAGATGAAGGGGAAGCAGAGCACGTTGTTGATCTGGTTCGGGTAATCGGAGCGACCGGTCCCCATGATGAGGTCACTGCGTACCCCGTGGGCCAGTGCCGGTTTGATCTCGGGGTCAGGGTTGGAGCAGGCGAAGATCACCGGATTGGGCGCCATCAGAGCGACCGCTTCGGCGGGCAGCACATCGGGGCCTGAAACACCAACAAACACATCCGCTCCTTCGATGACATCCATCAGGGTGCGCAGCGGGGTCTCGTTGGCGAAACGCTGCTTGTACTTGTTGAGATCGCTGCGGCCGGTATGGATGACACCCTGACGATCCAGCATGAAGATGTTGTGCGCCCTGGCGCCGCACTTGATCAGCAGATCCATGCAGGCAGTAGCCGCAGCCCCCGCCCCCATGCAAACGATGCGGCTGTCGCTGATGAGCTTGCCCTGGATCTCCAGCGCGTTGAGCAGACCGGCGGCGGTGACGATGGCGGTACCGTGCTGGTCATCGTGGAACACCGGAATATCGCAGCGCTCGATCAGCGCCTGCTCGATCTCGAAACACTCCGGTGCCTTGATATCTTCCAGATTGATGCCGCCGAAGGTATCCGCGATGGCGGCGACCGTGTCGATGAACTGCTGGCTGGTCTCGTGCTTCACCTCGATGTCGATGGCGTCGATGCCGGCGAAGCGCTTGAACAGCAGGGCCTTGCCTTCCATCACCGGCTTGGAGGCCAGCGGCCCCAGATTGCCCAGCCCCAGAATGGCGGTGCCGTTGGAGATGACGGCCACCAGATTGCCCTTGCCGGTATAGCGGTAGGCATCGGCCGGGTTGGCGGCGATCTCGCGCACCGGCTCGGCGACACCCGGGCTGTAGGCCAGCGCCAGATCGCGGGCGGTTTCGGCAGGCTTGGTCAGGGCGATGGCAATTTTGCCCGGTACGGGCTGGGCGTGGTAATCGAGTGCTTCTTGACGCAGATCGGACATGGGGGACCCCGATGTGGTTGGTGCAAATGAGGTGCCGGCAGGGGGCACGCAGAAGGGCGGGAATCATAAAAGAAAGCGGTGGGCATGCCCAGCAGATCATGCTGCCATTAGCCAGATCAGACCAGTTTGTTTAGCACCATCCCCCAGCCACAGATACCACTTTAGTTATAGATCCTGCGCTACAGGTGCAAAAAATGGCGGTAAGTTGCCCTGCCGCCATCATTTGACCCTGCGTGACGATTACTGACCCGAGTAGACCGGCAGCAGGTTCGCCATCGCGAGGAAGTGGAACAGTGCGGTCGCCAATCCGAACAGGATCAGCAGCCAGGCCACCAGCTTGCCACCCGGGGTGACAAAATGCGGGGCTGCGCTACCGCCGGCAGCCCGGGCGCGGAACTTCAGCACCAGCAACGCCGGAATGAGACAGGTCCACACTGTGGCTACCGCGCCGGCATAACCGATGGCCAGCAGGAAGCCAAACGGGAAGAGCAGCGAGAGCAGCAGCGGTGGCAGGAAGGTAACAGCCCAGCTCTTGCAGCGACCGGCACGGCTGTTGTCGAACTTGAACAGATCCGCCAGATAGTCGAACACCCCGAGCCCCACCCCGATAAAGGAGGAGAGAATGGCCGCCATGGAGAAGCCGTTGATGGCACTGGCCACCCGCTCCGACTCGATGACGCCGGAGAGCGCCTTCAGCAGCACGTTCACATCGCCGCCCTGGGCAATCACGGGGGCGAACTCCTGACGAGGCAGGTTGCCGAAGATCCCCAGCAGCCAGAGCACATAAAGCGCCAGCGCGATCAGGGTTCCCCCCAGAATGGCCCACTTTGCCTGCCGCTCGTTCTGGTAGTAGGCGCGCAGGGAAGCGACCGAGTGGTGATAGCCAAACGAGGTGAGTGCCACCGGCAGCATCGCCATGGCATAGGGGGCGTAGTGACTCTCGCCACCAGCCAGATCGAGCAGGGTCGGCAGCTTGATATGGCCGAGCAGACCGGTCACGCCGAGGGCGAAGCTGATGATCATGAAGGCGATCAGCACCACAGAGATGCGGTCAACGGCGCGGGTCGAGTGCCAGACCACCAGCGAAAAAACTGCCACGAACAGCACGGAAGCGAGCTTGCTGTCGATCCCCAGAATCCCCTGCAGGATGGCGCCGGAGGAGGTAATGTAGGCGTAGAGCAGAATGCCGCCGACAAAGTAGACCGAGAGATTGTTGAAGAAGTTGAGCCGCTCCCCCAGCAGTTCGCGGGTCACGGTATTGAAGGAGACGCGCATGTCGTGGTGCTGGAAGGCTTCCAGCAGCATCCAGCCGGAGAGGGTCATCATCACCATGGTGACGGTCAGTGCCAGCACCGACCAGAGGGTCCAGGCCCCCGCCCCCGAACTCGGCAGACCGAGCATGCCAGCCCCCACGCAGACGCTGGCGATAATGCAGGCGCCCCCCAAAATTGATGGTTTTTTCTTCATAATCCCTTCTTTTTCTGACTGGTTATCTATCCGCGGTAAACAAGACCGCGGCATGATGCCAGCCTTTGCCCGGGGAAGCACCTCAATATGGGCCAAAGGGAGGGCTGACGGCGCCTGACTGGCCACAGCCAGCGCCATCAGAGCGAAGCCAAGAGGCTCAATCCATTACGGGGATCCCGGCTTCCGCCTCCGCCTCTCTGGCGATCGCCTCGGTCATCCCCTGAAAGATGAAGAGGTGGAACGGCAGCATGGCGAGCCAGTAGGCCAGCCCCCAGGCGCCCTGCGGGTGCCAGTGAGCGGTGACCCGGATGCGGGTCAACCCGGACTCCTCCGGCAGGATGTTGAACTCCAGCCGCCCGACGCCCGGGGCCTTCATGTTGAACAGCAGATCGAGCCTGCGCCCCTCATCGACACCGAGGATCTGCCAGGAGTCGAGCATGTCCCCCTTCACGAAGCGATCGGGATTGGTGCGGCCACGGGTGCGAGCCGGGCCACCGATAAGATGATCCATCCATTCGCGCACCACCCACAGCTGGTTCATGTAGAAGTAGCGCTGCTCGCCCCCCAGCTGCTGCAACACCTGCCACACCACCTCGGGGGAGGCGAGACAGATGGCATCGCCGCTGGCGGTGCGATCGTAGAAACCATATTCGGGATGGCGCCAGCGCAGGCCAAGTGGCGTCTCCTGCCCCTGCTGCTCGGCCCCCAGCTTCTGCTCCAGCGCCAGACTCTCCGCCAGCGCCTCGTCAAAGCTGAGCAGGGTCTGCGGCAGTAGGGCACGCAGCGGGCCGTCATCGGCCGGAATATCGTGCTTGAGGCCGCCCACCAGCGCCTTGGCCACCGGCTGCGGCACCGAGGTGACAAACTGCAGCCACCAGGCGGAGAGACGCGGACTCAGAAACGGGATGGGAATGATGGGGCAACGCTTGCCGATATGGGCGGCGAACGTCTGCAACTGCTGTTGATAGCTGAGCAGTTCTGGGCCGACTGCGTTGAAGATGCGGCCATCCACCTCGTCGGCTTCTACCAGCCCACCCAGATAGTGCAGCAGGTTGGACAGCGCGATGGGCGGCGTGCGCGAGCGCACCCACTTCGGCGTCACCATCATCGGCAGGTTGAACACCAGATCCCGCATCACCTCGAACGCCGCCGAACCGGGCCCGATGATGATGCCGGCACGCAGCTCCACCGTCGGTACGCCGGATTCGCGAAACAGCTCGCCACAGTGGCGGCGGGAGTTGAGATGGCGACTGTTGCACTGCTCGGGCTGGATCGCCCCGAGATAGATGATGCGGCGTATCCCGGCGGCGCGGGCAGCGGCAGCAAAGTTCTTCACACCCTGCTGCTCCAGCCGGTGAAAGTCAGCCCCCGCCCCCATGGCGTGTACCAGATAGAAAACAGTGTCGATACCGGCCAGCGCAGGTAGCAGGGTGATGGGCTTGAGGCTGTCGGCGAGGCGAAACTCCACCCCTTCCGGCAAGCGGCAGGGACGGCGCGCCCCGGCAATCACCCTGTAGCCCAGCGTTTGCAGGTGAGGCACCAGATAGGAGCCTATATAGCCCGCCGCCCCCATCACCAGACAGTTTCTCATCCTCTCTCCCCTTGTCGTCCCGGCTACCGGGCTGGCAACCTGAATGCCCATCATCCAGCCTCACCGTCACTTTGCAACATGGAACTAACAATTCTGCCTGTTAGTCCGATTTGGTGTTAATCCCGGCTCATTTATCGGTCGATAACTGACCAGATGTATAGCCCGAGGGCGAAGATATGCGCATCGATCACTACGACCTCCAAGGGGAGGTGCAATACCGGCAGCAACAGGCGCAGGCCCGCAAGGTGCGCAGACTGGGGCCGGTCGCGCCGCAGGCTAATGGCACCAACGGGACGGCCGCCACACCGCCATCCGGCGAGCAGCGAACCACCCTGATGCAAGCCAGTGCCCTGACGCTGCAAGCCAGCAGCCGGAGCAATGCCCAGACTCCCCCGCAGACGGCCGCCGCGCCAACCAAAGCAGAGGGGAGCAAAAATCAGGAGGAGAACGGCGTTCCCAACGACGGGCTCGACAACCACCAGCGGCTTATCAAGCTGATGATCGAGGCGATGCTGGGCCACGAGATAGAGCTGCCGGATCCGATCAAACCAACCGACCAGAGCGCGGAGGGGGTGAACTCCCCGACGGGCGACAGCAGTCAACCCGCCGCCGAGCCGGATCAACTGGTGGAAGTAACCGACAGCCTGCTGCAAAAGGAGCAGCTCAACGTAGTCGCCTCGGCCAGCATTGAGACTCAGGATGGCCAGAGCCTGCAACTTGATCTGGGTTTTGTGCTGGACTGGCGCCAGCTCGATATCAGCAAGCGCCGCACTACCCTCAATGCCCTCAAGGATCCGCTGGTGCTCAGTCTGGATGGAAAAATTGCCGGCCTGACCGACGCCCAGGTCAAGTTCGACATCGATCAGGATGGCAAAGAGGATAGCCTGCCGGGCTTGAGTGAAGGCAGCGGCTTTGTGGCGCTGGATCGCAACGGCAACGGCACCATAGATGACGGCGGCGAGCTGTTCGGGGCCCGCTCCGGCAACGGTTTTGGCGAGCTGGCAACCCTGGATGAGGATGGCAACGGTGTGCTGGACGAGCGGGATAGCCAGTTCTCGGCGCTGCAGTTCTGGCAGCCGGAACACTCCCCCATCGCCCTGGTGGAGCTGGGGATCGGCGCCATCCTGCTCCATCCCCTCGACACCCCCTTCAACCATCTGGGGGAAAGCGGCAATCAGGGGGTGCTGCGCCAGTCCGGTCTCTATGTGACCGAGCAGGGCAAGGGAGGCTGGGTGCAGCAGGTCGACCTGCGGGTCTGACCCCTGCACCCGCATGGCAAACCCGGTCGCTGACGAAGCGCGCCAGCGACCGCTTCACCATCAGCGACAAGAGCCTGACTCAGTTCAGCTCGGTGGGGTCGATGTCGAGGCTCCAGCGTACCCGCTTGGTCTCGGGCCACCCCTCCAGCTCCTTCACCGCCCAATCGAGCAGCTGGGCCAGTGGAGCCCGGTTCGGCCCCTGCACCAGCAACTGCATGCGGAACTTGCCCGCCTTGCGCTCCATAAAACCGCTGATGGGCCCGAGCACCTGAACATGGGGATAGCGAGCGCTGCGCAGGGTATCGGCGAGGCGGCTGAGGAACAGCTGCACCTCGTCACGGCCGTTGGCCTCGGCCCGAAACAGCCCCTGATAGCTAAACGGCGGCAGCCCCAGCAGGCGGCGCTCTTTCAGCGCAGTGTCGGCGAAGTGGCCATAGCCGTTCTGGGTCAGATCCTGCAGCAGGGCGTGTTCCGGGTGGTGGCTCTGCAGCACCACCAGCCCGGGTTTGCTGGCACGACCGGCACGGCCCGCCACCTGGGTGTAGAGCTGGGCCAGCTTCTCGGCGGCGCGAAAATCAGCGCTGAATAGAGCGCCATCCACATCCAGCAGCCCGACCAGCGTCACATCCGGGAAGTGGTGGCCCTTGGCCAGCATCTGGGTGCCGATCAGGATCTTGTACTTGCCCGCCTTGATGTCGCCGAGATGGGTCTCCAGCTCCCCCTTGCGACGAGTGTTGTCCCGATCGATGCGCACCACCGGATATTGCGGGAAAACGGTACCGAGCAGCTGCTCCAGCTGTTCGGTGCCCACCCCCGAGCCGATCAGCTCGTTGCTGCCACACTCGGGGCAGTGGTGGGGCAGTGGACGCACGCTGTCGCAGTGGTGGCAGTGCAGCCGTCGCCCGGCTTGATGCCAGGTGTACCAGGCATCGCAGCGCTCGCAGGCGGCGCTCCAGCCGCACTGGTGACAGATCAGGGCCGGGGCATAGCCACGGCGGTTGAGAAACAGCATCACCTGATTGCCCGCCGCCAGATGCTCCGCCATCAACTGCTCCAGCTGGGGAGAGAGCCCGGCCTGCAACCGCACGTTCTTGATATCCAGGATCACCTGACGGGCGGTCTGGGCATTGCCGGCGCGGCGGGTCAAGGTGAGGTGGTGATACTTGCCGGTGCGGGCGTTGTGCAGCGTCTCCAGCGACGGGGTAGCAGAGCCAAGCAGGATGGGGATCCCGGCACGATGAGCCCGCATCACCGCCAGATCCCGCGCGTGGTAGCGAAAACCGTCCTGCTGCTTGAAGGAGCCGTCGTGCTCCTCGTCGATGATGATGATGCCGAGGTTGTGAAACGGGGTGAACACCGCGGAGCGGGTGCCGATCAGGATGGCGGCGGCGCCGTCGCGACAGGCGAGCCAGGCATCGAGCCGCTCCCGATCGTTCATGGCCGAGTTCATCGCCACCACCGGCACGTTGAAGCGGCGCCGGAAGCGATTGATGGTCTGCGGGGTGAGGCCGATCTCCGGTACCATCACCAGCGCCTGCTTGCCCGCCTTGAGCAGGGGCTCGAGGATGCTCAGGTAAACCTCGGTCTTGCCGGAGCCAGTGATGCCGTCCAGCAGGAAAGCGCCGAACTTGTCGCTCTGACTGGTAACGGCAGAAACAGCCAGCGCCTGCTCGCCGTTGAGGCGCAGCCCCTCCCCCGGTTCAAAACGGGCGGCCCAGTCACCGTCATGACTCGGCTCCAGCGAGCGCTTCTCCAGTAGCCCTTTCTTCTCCAGCGCAGTGAGGGCTGCGCTCTGGATCTCCTCCTGTTTGAGGGCTGATGGCGTTTGCGGCCCCTTGCGCAGCAGGGCGAGCGCCTGCTGCTGCTTGGCTGCCCGCTTGAGTTCGTTGAGATCGATGGCCATGCCAGCATCGGTAGCAAACCAGAACTCCAGCTCCCGATAGGCGGCGGGCTCCCCCTTGCGTACCAACACTGGCAGGGCGTGCGGCAGCACCTCCCCCAGCGGGTGCTGGTAGTAGCTGGCGCTCCAGTTCATCAGCGCGAGAATGTCGGGCCCCAGCACAGGGGCGCTATCCAGCACCCGCTTGATGAGTTTGAGCTTGTTGCGCGGCACCTGACTGTCGGCCGGGTGATCCACCACCAGCCCGACCAATGTCTGCGGGCCGAAAGGGATCTCGACCCGACAACCGGGAGCAGGTAACGGCAGGGGGGAGAGGTAGTCGAAATGACGGCGTAGCGGCACCGGTACAGCCACACGAACCAGATCCAGCGTTTGGGAAGAATTCACCAGAGGTTGCCTATTTTTTCTGCGAAGCCACTTGCCTGATCTCAGGCATTTCCTATATTATTCGCAGCCTTTGAAACTGTGTTCAACAATCGTGTGGTGTCCGACAAGAGATCGGATGGCGACACGGCCTATTACTTTGAGGTTGTCCATGAAAGCTGGTATCCATCCTGACTACGTAGCCATCACCGCCAAGTGCTCTTGCGGTAACGTCATCAACACTTTCTCTACCATCGGTAAAGATCTGAACCTGGACGTGTGCTCCGAGTGCCACCCGTTCTACACCGGCAAGCAGAAAGAAGTTTCTAGCGGCGGCCGCGTAGACAAGTTCAACAAGCGTTTCGGTGCGATGACTTCCAAGAAGTAATTCTACTTCTGACGAATTCTGAAAAAGACGCCTTATCGGCGTCTTTTTTGTTTCTGTGGTCTTCCAATCATTCACGTTTTCCGCCCGTCAGGCTCAGTGCCCGCGCTCGCGCACCCTGCGCAGATAGACATATCCCTCTCCCGGACTACCCCAGCGCGCCTTGCCCGCCAGATCATAAGCCCGATCCAACAATCTGACGCTGTTGGGGCCAATCCAGACATGCTGCACCAGCGTGCTGGCACCACCGAAATCGGTAGAGCAGTGGCCAACCCGGGTATGACCGGCATATTCACCGGATGGCGTGCGGCTCAACCAAATCTCGCAGCCACGACGCAGTGAAAGTTGCTGGGGGGTGAGGCTATCGAGCAATTCCGGATTGTGCCAGGCGCCGGCAAAGTCGGTGGCCCGCGGCATGGTCAGCTCGGCCATCAAAATGCGTCCGTCAGGACTGGGGGAAAAACGGTAGATCCGCTGGCGGAAGGGGCGCACGGCCCGCAGGGTCAGGTACTGCTCGGCATAGACCCAGCGATAACCCTGATAGCCACGCCAGATCTCCACCAGACGCAGTTCAGCGCTGGTAAAGCGGTCGTCGTATCGCGCCTGCTCCTGGCTCGAAAAATCACCGCTGAACCAGCTAAGCAGCGGCTCCATGCCGGAAACAGTGGCCCGGGACGATACTCCTGCCGATACCAGACAGGAGCAAAATAGCCCGAATACGGCCACCAGCAACTTTGTCATCGAATCCTTCCGAATCATCATAGTGGCGGCGATTATATGAGCGAAGCTGTTCAATAACAGCCATTACGATCAAATCATTGCCACTCTGGTGAAAAAACCTCGCAAGGATGCCCGCCCGATCACTAAACCCGGTATTTCGCGACCGCCTGATTAAGCAGCTTGGCCTGCTCGTTCAGCCCCTGACTGGATCTGGCATTCTCCGCCGCCATGGCGCTCGACTCCTGTGCAATGTCGCGGATGTTGTTGACGTTGCGGTTCACCTCGTTGGCGACCAGGCTCTGCTCCTCGATCGCTGCCGCAATCTGGGTGCTCATATCCATGATGTGGGTAACATCCTGGGTGATCTGCTCCAGCAGCGCCCCCGCCACGTTGGCCTGATCGGAACTGCGACTCCCCTGCTCGCGGCAGGTCGCCATCACCTCGACGATACTGCCGGTCTGCTTCTGCAGCGAGCTGATGATGCCGGCGATCTCCTGAGTCGATTTCTGGGTGCGAATGGCAAGGCTGCGCACCTCATCCGCCACCACCGCAAAACCGCGCCCCTGATCCCCCGCCCGTGCCGCTTCGATCGCCGCGTTGAGGGCCAGCAGGTTGGTCTGCTCGGCAATACCGCGGATCACGTCCAGCACCGAGCCGATGGTCTCGCTCTCTCTTTGCAACTGGCCAACCTCGCGCGATGAGTGCTCGAGATTGTCAGCCAGCAGACGGATCTGGTCGACGGTGTTCTCCACCGCACTGCGCCCCTCCATCGCCTTGTTGTTGGTCGCCTGGGCATTGTTGGCAGCCTGCTCGGTGTTGCGGGCGATCTCCTCTATGGTGGAACCCATCTCGGTCGAGGCGGTGGCCACCATGTCGGTCTCCTGCAGCTGGCGAGCAGCTCCCTCGCTGGTACGTTTCACGTTGTCCGAGAGGTGATCTGCCGCCTCCGTCAGGGTATGCACGCTCTGCTTCACATCGCCGATCAGGTTGCGGAAGCCGCCCAGCATCACATCGAGGTTACCCGCCAGTTGAGCCATTTCATCGGCTCCCTGCAGCTCGATTTTGAGGCGCAGGTCATTATCCTGGCGAATGCGATTGACGGTATCATTTACCCGGCTAATGGGACGATCGATGCTGCGACCCAGCAGCACGCTCATGATACCTATCAGCGCGATGATTACGCCGCCACACATCAACATCAGGGTATTGAGGCGAGCAGTCTGCTGATCCAGCTCACCGGCAATATGCTGGTCGACGGCAGAGAACACCTGCTCGGTCTGATGAACCAGACCCCGCATCTGGTTGCGCAGCCCTTCATCCTCATTCAGCCCCAGCACCTGCATACCCTGCACCAACGCGACAAAGTCCTGCCGGTACTGTTCACTCGCCTGCTCCAGCTTGCCGCGGTCGGCCTCCGGCAAGGCGGCCAGACTCTGCTGAAAACTCTTGTGCAGAGTCTGGAAACGGTCGAGATACTGGACATCGGATCGCAACATGAAGTCTTTCTCCGCCCGTCTCAGCTGCAGCATGGTGATGAGCAACCCTTGCTGGTCCAGCTTTTTGAGGCCATCTTCCACTTCATGCACGGCAGTCCGCAGCTTGCCATAGAGCCCATCCTCAGGCCCCAGACCAATCTTCTGCTGCTGGGCCACCAGCTCCAGAAACGCCTTGCCGTAAGCCGCCATCTGCTGATCCAGCCTGGCCAGGTCGGCATGCACCGCAGCCAGGTTGTCGTCACGGCCCAGGGTCTCGTCCAACTGGTGGAACTGCGTCATGACCTCATTGAAATGGTTAACGAAGCTCAGATCCTTGCGCAGCAGGAAATCCTTCTCGGCCCGCCGCAGATTCAGCATGGCGATCTCCAGCCCGTCCACATTCCGCTGGGCTTGTGTCAGGCTGCGGGTGACCTGGCTCGAATAGATAAAGAGGCCGCTCAGTACCATCATGGCAATGGCAACCAGTACGGTATTCAGAATCAACTTATGACGGATCAGCACGATGCACCTCTCACCAGTACGGATGAACTGCATTGAGCTTATGCGGAAAACGTTATCCCTGTGGCTGTTCAAGGAATATTCATTGAAATGCCGGTCTCACTCCTTATACTGGATCCACCTGTTTCCAGCCGTGGATTTGACACTATGGAATACAACACTTCAGAACTGTGCGACATCTATCAGGACATGGTGGATGTGCTCGAACCCATGCTTTGCTCCTTCGGCGGCCGTGCCTCTTTCGGCGGCGTCATCACCACCGTCAAATGCTTCGAATCGAACGGTCTCATCCGTGAGCTCGTCAAAGAGAACGGCGTTGGCCGGGTGCTGCTGATCGATGGCGGTGGCTCCATGCGCCGTGCCCTGATCGACAGCGAGATAGCCACCACTGCCGCTGAAAACGAGTGGGAAGGGATTGTCTGCTACGGCTGCGTCCGCGAAGTCGATATCCTCGAAGATCTCGACATCGGCATTCAGGCGCTGGCGGCCATTCCGGTCGGCGCCGACAGCAAGGATGTGGGGGAAACGGATCTGCCGGTCAATTTTGGCGGAGTCACCTTCCTGCCTGATGACCATCTCTACGCCGATACCACAGGGGTGATCCTCTCCCCCGAGGCACTCGACATCGAGTAAGCCAACAGCATGATGACGGGAGCAACTGCTCCCGTTTTTTATGCCCGCAATTTGCCGAAACCGGGACAAAAAAAGAGGGCCAGATAAACTGGCCCTTAACTGGAAGCAATGTGAGCAATGTCGTGCCTTCACAAGAAGTCCATCACGTTGGAACGGATGAGGCCTTTCCCGGAAAACAAGTTAACGATAATCATTCTCATTTATTTGAGCAAGCTTTATTTGCCAATCAGGCAAAAAAATTGGCCACCGCTGAAGGGTGGCCAATTGCATCAGGCTTGTCGGGCCGCGGATTGCAACCCGGGCAATCCTTCCTCTCCAACCAGCTTGCGACTGAGATAGCGCAGCAGCACGCCATAGAGCGGCACAAACAGACCCAGGCTAATCAGCAGCTTGAACACATAGTCCACGGTCGCGATCTCGACCCAGTGCTCCGCCATGAAGGGGTCGGTCGTGCGCCAGAAGGCCACGCTGAAGAAGGCGATGGTATCGACCATGTTGCCAAACAGGGTGGAAGCAGCTGGCGCAATCCACCAGTGCTTGAGCAGACGCAGGCGGTTGAATACCACCACGTCCATAAACTGGCCCACCAGATAGGCCATAAAGCTGGCCAGCGCGATGCGTGCCACGAACAGGTTGAATTCGGCCAGATGGCCCACCCCCTGGAAGCTCCCTTCAAAGAAGAGCACTGAGAGCACATAGGAGATGGCCAGTGCCGGCAGCATCACGGTCTGGATTATCTTGCGCGCCAGACCGGCACCGAAGATCCGCACCGTCAGGTCGGTCGCCAGAAAGATAAACGGGAAGCTGAACGCGCCCCAGGTGGTGTGAAAACCGAAGACGGTGATGGGCAGCTGAACCAGATAGTTGCTGCTGGCAATAACGAGGATATGGAACAACGACAGGCGAACGAGCGCCGTTTGGTACTGCTCAGGGGTCAGATTCATCTTGTGACCTTTTTGGTTAATGGGGTTAGGGAACCCATATCGCCACCATTGGCGATAAGCGAAGCGCGAGATTATACGCCCCGCACGCGATAGTTCAATCTTTATGCTGTCCGGCAAGCCAGAGCAGCGCCTCCCGATCTTCAGGACGCACCGCCTCCAACCAGCAGCCGCTGTAGTGCTCAAACTCCAGTCTGAACTGGCTCCCCTCGAACTCCAGCAACCAGCTATGGCGATCGGCACCGACATCCCGCTCCAGTGGATGCAGCTCCCACGCCTGCAGCAGCGCCCCGGCCAAGGCAGGAAAAGTGTCCCAGTCGAGAGCGGGGCACGCCAGCATGACAACTCCGGCATCGCTATCTATCTGCTTGATCTGCCATCTCATTCCAAATCTCTCAACTGCTGCAGGAGAGCTCGCCACCGCAATACCATGCCGGTTGCGGGGTAGCGAGATCCTCATATTCGGGTTGCTCATCATAGGGGTGTTGCAAAGCGGCAAACAAGCGCTCGAACGGCTGCATATCGCCCGCCTCGGCAGCCTCGATCACCTGCTGGGCCAGCGCATTGCGCAGCACATACTTGGGATTGATGGCATCCATCCGCACCTTGCGCACGGCATCTTCGCTTCCTTCGCGCACCAGCCGCGCCCGATAGCGCTCCAGCCACTGCTGCCATGCGGCGGGTTCGGCTAATAACTCCAGCAAGGATGCCGGCCATGCCCCCTCTCCCGTCGCCTCACCGAGACGGCGCAGGAACAGGTGGTAATCTACTTTGTTAGCCGCCAGCAACCGGAACAGCTCGCGGAACAGCGCCGGGTCATCCTCCTCCCACACCGCCAGCCCGAGTTTGGCCCTCATCAGTTCGGAATAGTGCAGCATCAGCTGCTGCTCGTACTGGGCCAACGCCGCAGCCAGCGCATCACCGTCGACATGCCCCGCCAGCGCCTGCGCCAGCTTTTGCAGATTCCAGTAGCCGACCGCTGGCTGCTGATCCAGCGCGTAACGACCCGCCGGATCCGAGTGATTGCAGACAAAATCGGGCACATAGGCATCGATAAAGCCGTAGGGGCCGTAATCCAGCGTCAGGCCGAGCAGCGACATGTTGTCGGTGTTCATCACCCCGTGACAGAAGCCCGCTGCCTGCCATTTGGCGATGAGCCGCGCGGTGCGACGCATTACCTCGGCAAACAGTTCGGCGCCATTCTCCAGCTCGGGGAAGTGGTGGCGCAGCAGATAATCGATAAGCAGCGAAATCTTCTCCCCCTGCCCGCTCCAGGCGAAATACTCGAGATGACCGAAGCGCAGGTGGCTGGGGGCGGTGCGCAGCACGGTCGCCCCGGTCTCGACCTGTTCGCGGTAAACAGGCTCACCGCTCCCCACCAGCACCAGCGCCCGGGTGGTAGGAATGCCGAGGGCATGGAGCGCTTCGGAGGCGAGATATTCGCGAATGCTGGAGCGGAGCACAGCACGGCCGTCACCAAAACGGGAGAAGGGGGTTTTACCCGCCCCCTTCAGGTGCAGATCCCAGCGCTGGCCATCCGGCGCCAGCTGCTCACCCAGCAGCAGCGCCCGGCCATCACCAAGGCGCGGGCTGTAGCCGCCGAACTGATGGCCCGCATACACCTGAGCTACCGGCTGCATGCCGGGCAGCAATTTTCCCTCGCCACAGCAGGCAATCCAGTCAGGCTCGCTGACATCTCCCAATCCCAGCTCTGCCAGCAAAGCGCGGTTGAGATGGAGTAGCCGGGGTTGTTGCAGCGGCTGGGGCGCCACAGGTTCACAGGCCCAGGGCAGTTCGCTTGCAAAAGTGTTGATCAGCTTCATGGTTGTGCCATTCATCCCTGAGTATGCTCGTGTCACTCTTTATACTGCCGTCAGCAGGCTGTCCGCCAACCGGCAATCCTCATTTGTTCAATTCAAGGAGAAGAAGATGCAAAAGTGGCTATATGCCCTGCCCCTGCTGGCTCTGGCCTGGGTTCATCAGGTCAAGGCGGCCGATATCGAAGCGGGCAAGACCAAAGCGGCCGTCTGTGCTGCCTGTCATGGGGTGGAGGGCAAGGCGTTAATACCCAACTACCCACATCTGGCTGGGCAGAATGCCGCCTATCTGGTGAAACAGCTGAAAGCGTTCAAGGATGGCAGCCGCAAAGAGCCCCTGATGGTTCCCTTTATGGCGCCGCTCACCGATGCAGATATGGAGGATCTGGCGGCCTATTACGCCAGCATCAAGTAATCTGCTGCGCCCGACTGTCGGGCGCCTCCCCGTTGGCGAAGCATCCATTCGGCCGTGCTTCGCCAAGCTTGCTTACCGCCGGCAATAGTCGATGATCAGGTTCATAAAGGCTTCACCGAAACGCTCCAGCTTGCGGTGACCGACACCGTTGACTGCCAGCATTTCCTCCTCGGTCATCGGCATCAGCTGTGCCATCTCAACCAGAGTGGCATCGTTGAATACCACGTAAGGCGGCACCTCTTCATCTTCGGCAATCTGCTTGCGCAGAGCGCGCAGCTCCTTGAACAGCCGCTTGTCGTAGTTGGCATTGTCGAGCAGACCGTTGCGCTTCTCCTTGCGGCTGGAGATAGGCTGCAGGCGGGGCACCGCCAGCTCCAGCTTCACCTCACCGCGCAGTACCGGGCGGGCCGCTTCGGTCAGCTGCAGCACCAGATTGCGGGTGATGTTCTGGGTCAGAAGCCCCTTGTGGATCAGCTGGCGGATCACGCTCATCCAGTATTCGTGGCTCTGATCCTTGCCGATGCCGTAGGTCGAGAGCTTGTCGTGACCGTGATCCTTGATGCGCTGATTGAGCGAGCCGCGCAGCACCTCCACCACATAACCCACCCCGAAATTCTGCCCCACCCGCCAGACGCAGGAGAGCGCCTTCTGGGCATCTTCGGTGCCATCATAACTTTTGGGCGGATCGAGGCAGACATCGCAGTTGCCGCACGGCCTGTCGTTGTACTCGCCAAAGTAGTTGAGCAGCACCTGACGGCGGCAGGTCTGCGCCTCGGCAAAGGCCGCCATCACGTTGAGCTTGTACTGCTCCACCTGCAGCTGCTGGGGATTCTCGATGTTGTCGAGCAGGCGGCGCACCCGACCGATATCGGCAGGATCGTAGAGCAGAAGCGCCTCGGCGGGAGTGCCATCACGCCCGGCACGGCCGGTCTCCTGATAGTAGGATTCGATGTTCTTCGGGATGTCGTAGTGCACCACGAAGCGCACATTGGGCTTGTCGATGCCCATACCGAACGCCACCGTCGCCACCACTATCTCGACATCATCCTTGAGGAAAGCATCCTGCGTCTGCTGGCGCTGCTCGAGCGGCAGCCCCGCATGATAGGGCGCGGCCTTGCAACCGTGGCGAGATAACCGCTCGGCCACCTCCTCCACCCGATTGCGGCTGGAGCAGTAGATGATGCCGCAGTTGCCCTTCTGGCTCTGCACGTAGCGCAGCAACTGCTCGGCCGCCTTGAACTTCTCCACCAGGCTGTAGCGGATATTGGGGCGATCGAAGCTGGCAGTGTGGATAAAGGGATCGTTGAGTTCCAACCGGTGCAGCATATCGCTGCGGGTCGCCTCGTCGGCGGTGGCGGTGAGCGCCACCACCGGCACCTGCGGGAACCACTGCTTGAGCCGCCCCAGCGCCGCATACTCTGGTCGAAAATCGTGGCCCCACTGGGAGACGCAGTGCGCCTCGTCGATGGCGAACAGCCCGAGTGGCAGCTCGGCCAGCCGGTCCATAAACTCATGCTGCAACAGTCGCTCGGGGGAAACATAGACCAGCTTGATCTCGCCGCGACGCATAGCGGCAAAGTTCTGGATCATCTCCTCCCGACTTAGGGCCGAGTTGATGTAGACCGCCGCCACGCCGTTGGCGCGCAGGCTGTCGACCTGATCCTTCATCAGCGAAATGAGGGGAGAGACCACCACCCCGAGCCCGGGCCGCAGCAGCGCCGGGATCTGATAGCAGAGCGACTTGCCACCACCGGTGGGTTTGAGCACCAGCGCATCGCGCCCCGCCACGATCTGCTCGATGATCTCGAGCTGGCCCGGCCGAAACTGCTGATAGCCGAAGACCGCCTGCAGCAGGGCAAGCGGACTCTCTGGCTGAGGATCTGGCAGGGTTTCGGCAATCGCGGTCATGGGCTCTCCTTTGGGGTCGCCATTCTAAAGCAGCCGCCGCCCACAATAAACCTGCCATTGCGACTGTTAAAGAACTGTTGCAGACTGGCTGGAGCTTTTACTCGGCTTTGCAAACAGGGATCGGATTCAAGGAATGAAACAGATGCTCAAGAAGATGGCGCTCAGTGGCATTGCCAACCTGTTCGCCGAAAAGATGCCCTTCAACAAGCTGATCGGCATGCAGGTGACCCACTACGACTTCGACCGAGTGGAACTGCGTATCAAGATGGAGGAGAAGCTGATCGGCAACCCTTTCCACAACATCCTGCACGGTGGCGTCACAGCAGCTCTGCTCGACGTGGCGGGCGGCATGATAGTCGCAGCCTCCTGCATCGACGATCTGGAGGATTTCTCCCCCAGTTATCTCAAGGAGCGCTTCTCCCGCCTCGGCACAATAGATCTGCGGGTGGACTATCTACGACCTGGGCGCGGCAGCGAGTTTATCGCCACCGCCCACATCATCCGGGCCGGCAGCAAGGTCGCGGTAGCCCGCATGGAACTGCACAACGAAGAGGGCACCCACATCGCCTTTGGGACCGGCACCTATCTGGTGGGCTAAACGCCATTAATGCATAAAAAGCACTCTGCTAATCCACTTTTAATCATTAGATTCCCTACCTCCTCTGGTTAAAGCAGGTCCATACTCATAGTCGGGATTGTGTGCAGAGGGAGGATTGCAGGCGATGAGTGCGAAACTGGCCATCAAACCATCCAGAGCCTTGTTGACACAGCTCGAGTCCATGCTCGACGAGGTGCAGACACCCGAGTGTCGCCACTGGTTGGAACAGGAGCTTGAGGGGTATTCTCTCTCCTCACCCCTGCCTTGGTATCGCATCGTCCCCTGTCGGCAACGCGGTCACTTTCTGGACCTGAAGACGGGAAAATATTTGACCTGTCACATCAACAGTCAAACGCTAAGCCAACGCGATCTGGCCCAAATTCAGTTCATTTATGCCCGTGAACCCGCCGCCCACTATTTGCTGCAACGCAATTCCGGTATTGAGCCCTGGCCAGAGCAGCTGCTGGAAGATTATCAGGAGCAGTTGATCCCCGGCCACCTATGCCTGCAAGCCTGGCATGAGCCCGTGATTTCATTACGTGAACAACTGATGGAGGGAATCGAACATTTTATTTGTGAGTACCCCAAACACGCGGCCTTGCTGCCCCAACACAGTTTAAAGGCTTTGCGGCATCAGCACTGGCATATCTGAACAAGCGCCTGGCGCGCAAGGAGGGCACCATAGACAAGAACCATAACGAGATTGCCACAATCTAGAGTGCCGGAGTCAGAATAGACTCCACCAACGGGCCACCAAGCGGTGGCCCTTTTAATATCTGTGGTTTTGCTTCGGCCCCGCATACAGCAAGTGAAATCACTTGGCCAATTGGCAGGTCGGCAGGTCGGCAGGTAAAAAGAATCGATGATGCAGGAAAGCGAAATGCAAAAATGCCGCTCTATTGAGCGGCCTTTTCAAATTTGGTCGGTGTGAGAGGATTCGAACCTCCGACCCCTTCGTCCCGAACGAAGTGCGCTACCAAGCTGCGCTACACACCGATGTCTGCGGGACGGGAATTTACCGAAAGGGCCGACCTGACACAAGCCTTTTTTGCATTTAAAGGGAAAAAAAGTGCCGTTCGCTCAACTATTCAGCACTCCTTGTCCCCGTTTACCGAAATGCAGCCGGATGGTGACATTCCGCTAACTCTGCCTCAAGGCAAGCGCAGCGGCTCCGGCCCCAGCAGACGACGTTGCCAGTCAGCGACTGCACCGTGCTCCAGCCAATCCGCCGCATGCTGGCGCCAGTTGGGCGAGAGGGCCGGATTCTCCAGCAGCATCAGCAGATCAGCTTCGTTACGCACCTGATTGAACAGGATATCGGCGGTACGCTTTACCGTCAGTGCGGGATAGGGCCTGTCCACCAGCTCCATGGTCGGCTCCGGCGACACCATCCCCTCCTCCAGCACCCGCAGCAACCAGCCACAGCGGCCACTCAGCTGCATCACCTGCGACATCTGGCCATAGCCGAAACGCTGATTGAGCTTGAAGCAGGGCGATCTTGGCTGACTTATCTGGATAAGCGCCTCGCCGAGTCGATAGACATCGCCAATACAGGCCTGCGCCTCGGTCAGCCCGATACCGGAGAGATTCTCGCCAAAGGCGGCGGGTTGCCATGGAGTGCGGGGAGCAGGAAGACCCAGCGCAGTTTGCCAGACCTGCCACCAGAGATAGTGATCGGCCGGATAGTAGTGGAGCGCCCGATCCGGGCCGCCGTGATGACGTTGATCGCTCTGCTCATCATCTTCCAGACCGGCAAAGGTGCAACGAACCGGCACAGTCACCGCCTGCTTGTGGATGGCAGAGACGAGGCCGGGCACCAGCTCGGTACCACGACCGCTAAAAAGGGAGATCCGCATACTCATCCTCTTGGTTGACGAGAGTCGGCGGATCTTAGCATGACGTCAGACGACGGCCTGCATCTGGGTGGTCATGGCGATCTCGGCGCGACGGCGCTTCTCCGCCCTGGCCATCAGATACCAGCTACCGAAGGTAAACAGCGACACCGACAGCAGGATCAGGCTGGCCACCGCGTTGATCTCGGGTTTCACCCCAAGTCGCACCGCCGAGAAGACCTCCATCGGCAAGGTGGTGGAGCCCGGGCCAGAGACGAAGCTCGCCAGCACCAGATCATCCAGCGACAGAGCGAACGACATCATGCCACCTGCCGCCAGCGAGGGGGCAATCATCGGAATGGTGATCAGGAAGAACACCTTCCACGGCTTGGCGCCAAGATCCATCGCCGCCTCCTCGATGGAAAGATCCAGCTCCCGCAACCGCGCCGACACCACGATCGCCACGTAGGCGGTACAGAAGGTGGTATGCGCGATCCAGATGGTCAGCATGCCCCGCTCGGCGGGCCAGCCCACCAGCTGAGCCATCGCCACAAACAGCAGCAGCAGCGACAGACCAGTGATCACCTCGGGCATCACCAGCGGCGCCGTCACCATGCCGCCGAACAGAGTACGGCCACGGAAGTGGGGAATACGGGTCAGCACAAAGGCCGCCACCGTCCCCAGCGCCACCGCCGCGATCGCGGTGTAGAAGGCGATCTCCAGCGAACGGAACACCGACCCAATCAGCTGCTTGTTGTCGAGCAGGCCGAAGTACCACTTAAGCGACCAGCCACCCCACACCGTCACCAGCTTGGAGGCGTTGAAGGAGTAGATCACCATGATGACCATGGGCAGGTAGATAAACAGCAGCCCCAGCCAGAGCATCAGTTTGGCAAAACCGAAACGTCTCATCATGCCTTGCCCTCCAGCTCTTTGGCCTGGTTACGGTTGAAGAGGATGATCGGAATGATCAGCACCGCCAGCATCACCACCGCCAGCGCAGACGCTACCGGCCAGTCGCGGTTGTTGAAGAACTCCTGCCACAGCACCTTACCGATCATCAGGGTCTCTGGGCCACCCAGCATTTCCGGGATAACGAACTCCCCTACCACCGGAATAAATACCAGCATGCAGCCAGCGATAATGCCGTTCTTCGAAAGGGGCACGGTGATCTGCCAGAAGCGGGTCAGGTTGCGGGCACCAAGGTCGGAGGCGGCCTCCAGCAGGCTCTGGTCATGCTTGACCAGATTGGCGTAGAGCGGCAGCACCATGAACGGCAGGTAGGAGTAAACGATGCCGATATAGACCGCCAGGTTGGTGTTGAGGATCTGCAGCGGCTCGTTGATGAGACCAATGCTCAGCAAGAAGCTGTTGAGCAGACCGTTGTTGCTGAGGATCCCCATCCACGCATAGACCCGGATCAGAATAGCGGTCCAGGTCGGCATCATGATCAGCAGCAGCAGTACGGTCTGGGTCTCCTTGTTGGCCCGCGCGATGGAGTAAGCCATCGGATAGCCAATCAGCAGGCAGAGCAGGGTGCTGATGAACGCCATCTTGAGAGAGCCAAGATAAGCTGCAATATAGAGTTCATCCTCCTGCAGCAGCAGGTAGTTGCCCATGTTGAGCAGGATGGTGAGCTGATTGTCGGCCCAGCTCACCACGTCGGTGTAGGGCGGGATCGCCACATCCGCTTCGGCAAAGCTGATCTTCAACACGATGATGAAGGGCAGCAGGAAGAAGAGGAACAGCCAAAAGAAGGGGATGCCGATCACCAGCCGACGCCCCCCGACCCGCTTCAGTCGTCGCAAGAACTTCATGATTGCAGCACCACGCCGCTGTCATCTTCCCAGTAGAGGAACACCTGGTCATCCCAGGTTGGCCGCTTGCCGTGGCGTTCGGCATTGGCGATGAAAGCCTGAACGATTTTGCCCGAGGGCAGCTGGATGTGATAAACCGAGTGACCGCCCAGATAGGCGATGTCATAAACCTCACCCTTGGTCCAGTTGAAGTCCGGATGCTCGATCTCCTCCGGCTTTTGCAAACTCATCAGCAGTTTTTCAGGCCGCAGGGCGTAGGTCACCTTCTTGTTCTCGGCGCGGGAGCTGATGCCGTGGCCCACATAGATGGGCTGCTCCAGATCGGCGCAAGCGATGATGGCGTGGTCCTGCTCATCCTCCACCAGCAGGCCGTCGAACAGGTTGACGTTGCCGATGAACTCGCACACCAGCCGGCTGGCCGGGGTCTCGTAGATATCCATCGGGCTGCCGATCTGCTCGATGCAGCCGAGGTGCATGATGGCGATCCGCTCTGCCATGGTCATCGCCTCTTCCTGATCGTGGGTCACCATGACACAGGTCACCCCAACCCGCTCGATGATCTCAACCAGCTCCAACTGCATCTTGGAGCGCAACTTCTTGTCGAGCGCCCCCATAGGTTCATCGAGCAGCAGCAATTTGGGACGCTTGGCCAGCGAACGGGCCAGTGCCACCCGCTGACGCTGACCACCGGAGAGCTGGTGCGGTTTACGACGGGCATACTGGGTCATCTGCACCAGCTTGAGCATCTCCTCCACCCGGGCATCGATCTCCGCCTTGGGCAGGCCATCCTGCTTGAGACCAAAGGCGATGTTCTGCGCCACCGTCATATGGGGGAACAGAGCGTAGGACTGGAACATCATGTTGATGGGACGCTCATAGGGCGGCATATCGGTGATGTCGACACCATCGAGATAGAGCCGCCCCTCGGTCGGACGTTCGAAACCGGCCAGCATCCGCAACAGGGTCGACTTGCCGGAGCCGGAGCCACCGAGCAGGGCGAAGATCTCCCCTTTGTTGATGTTGAGCGATACGTTATCGACAGCCAGCGTTTCATCGAACTGCTTGCTTACCCGATCAATCTTGACCAGCACTTCTTTACGCTGCTGGCTGCCCTCGAGGGCTTTCTTGTAGGCACTGGAGGCTATCGCCATTACCAAACTCCCCAACGTGATATCGACCTCGCGGCCGATCCATAAAAGCAATTTGGCGCCCCCGAACGGGCACCAAGGTTAGGTTCCGGACTTGACCTTGCTCCAACTCCGGGTCATCAGCCGCTGGATTGCACGAGGATGTTCCTGAGAGACATAGAGTCGTGCCAGCACCGGCTGAGGTGGATAAACAGATTGATCATCGCGCACCTTCTCATCCATGAACGCCGCCGCCTTGGCATTGGGATTCGCATAGCCCACATAGTTGCTGACCTTGGCGATCACCTCGGGCTGGAGGACGTAGTTGATGAGGGCGTGCGCCTCTTTGACATTGGTGGCATCGGCCGGGATCGCCATCATGTCGAACCAGAGATTGCCCCCCTCCTTCGGGATGCTGTAGGCAATCTTCACCCCCTTGCCGGCCTCGTTGGCCCGCGCGGCGGCCTGCAGAATGTCGCCGGAAAAACCCGCCGCCACGCAGATGTCGCCGTTGGCGAGATCGCCGATGTACTTGGAGGAGTGAAAGTAGGCGACATAGGGGCGCACCTTGAGCAGCTGATCTTCGGCCCGCTTGATGTCCGCCGGCTCGTGGCTGTTGGGGTCGAGCCCCAGATAGTTGAGGGCGGCAGGGATCATCTCGTCGGCGGAGTCGAGGAAGGCGACGCCGCAACGGGAGAGTTTCTCCATGTTTTCCGGTTCGAAAATCACCGCCCAGGAGTCGATCTTGTCGACCCCCAGCACGGCCTTGATCTTGTCGACGTTGTAGCCGATGCCGTTGGTACCCCAGAGATAGGGCACGGCGTATTGGTGGCCCGGATCCACCTTGTCGAGCTGGCTGAGCAGCACGGGATCCAGGTTGGCCATATTGGGTAGCAGGGATTTGTCCAGCTTCTGGAACGCTCCCGCCTTGATCTGTTTGGCCAGAAAGTTGTTGGAGGGCACCACCAGATCATAACCGGTACGCCCCGTCAGCAATTTCCCCTCCAGGGTCTCGTTGGAGTCAAATACGTCATAGACGGTCTTGATCCCGGTCGCCTGCTGGAAATCGCTGAGGGTGGTCTCGCCGATATAATCAGACCAGTTGTAGAAATGGAGTTCAGTTGCTGCCTGAACGCCACTTGCCAACCCCATGGTCAGGGCAATGGTTGCCAATCTGGTTGTATGCACGGTTTCAGTTCTCCTGTGTTTAGTGGTTGACCGTCTGCGCATCCTCTCGCGCGGCCCATCCCGAAAGATGGCATCACTACCCTCCCGGCCGAACTGCGGACCGGGAGGGGCACTCGTCACTTACTTGCCGGACTTGATCTTGGTCCAGCTGCGTGTCATCACACGCTGCACCTTGGCCGGCAGATCCGGGAAGGTGTAAATCTTCTGCATGGTCTCTTCACTCGGATAGATACCCGGGTCGTTGCGGATCTCCGCATTGACCAGCGGGGTCGCCGCCTTGTTGCCGTTCGGGAATTTCACCACGTTGGTGATGTTGGCGATCACCTCAGGCTTCATCAGGTAGTTGATAAAGACGTGGGCGGATTCGACGTTCTGGGCATCGGCCGGGATGGCGATCATGTCAAAGAAGCTGCCCGCCCCCTCTTTCGGGATGGTGTAGGTCAGCGACACGCCGTTGTTGGCCTCCGCCGCCCGCGCCTTCGACTGCTGCAAGTCACCGGAGTAACCAACCGCCACGCAGAGGTTGCCGTTGGCCAGATCCGAGATGTACTTGGAGGAGTGGAAATAGGCGGTATAGGGACGGATGGAGAGGAACAGCGCCTCGGCCTTCTTCAGCTCATCCGGTTTCTGGCTATCCGGTTTGAAGCCTAGATATTGCAGGGCGGCCGGCAACATTTCGGTCGGCGAGTCGAGGAAGGAGACACCGCACTCCTTCAGCTTGGCCATGTTCTCCGGCTTGAACACCAGATCCCAGGAGTTGACCGGCGCATCGGCCCCCAGCACCGCTTTCACCTTCTCGGGGTTGTAGGCATAGCCGATGGTGCCCCACATGTAGGGGATGGAGTACTGGTTGCCCGGATCACTCGGTTCGAGCGCCTTGAGCAGGGCAGGATCCATGTTTTGCCAGTTGGGAAGCTTGGACTTGTCCAGTTTCTGGAACACGCCCGCCTTGATCTGCTTGGCCAGGAAGGGGTTGGACGGCACGACGATGTCATAGCCCGATTTGCCGGCCAGCAACTTGGCCTCCAGCACCTCGTTGCTGTCGAACACGTCATACACCACCTTGATGCCCGTCTCTTTCTGGAAGTTATCCAGCGTATCCGGCGCGATGTAGTCGCTCCAGTTGTAGACGTGCAGCACCTTCTCGTCGGCCATTGCTCCGGCACTTGCCATGACCAGAGCCACAGAGGCAGCGATCACTCCCGTTTTGAAAGACATCATCCTTGTCTCCTAAGCAAATTGTATGCGCATGCCAACCTGCCCGGCCGCACCTCAACCCTTCAGCTTGGCGGCTGTCAGATCCAGACTGAGCCTGGCGAGCTTGACCAATTCATCAACCTGTTCCTCGGTGATGACCAAGGGGGGCGATATGATCATGGTATCGCCTACCGCCCTCATCACCAAGCCATTGTTAAAGCAGAACTCCCGGCAGGTCATCCCCGCATTTGCGTGCGCCGGAAAACGCTGGTTGGTCTGTTTGTCCTGCACTATTTCCAGTGCGGCAACCAGTCCGCGGCCACGGGTTTCCCCTACCAGCGGATGGTCGGCCAGCTCCGCCCAGCGGCGCTGCAAATAGGGGCCGATGGTATCATGGACGCGCTTAACTATGCTCTCCTTTTGCATAAGCTGGATATTGGCAATCGCCACCGCGCAGGAGACCGGGTGACCCGAATAGGTGAAGCCGTGGTTGAACTCGCCCCCCTCCTCGACCAGCACCCTGGCGACCCGGTCGCTCACCATGACGGCGCCGAGCGGCAGGTAGCCGGAGGTAATCCCCTTGGCCAGACACATCAGATCCGGCTTGATGCCAAACCCTTCGCTGGCAAACCAGTGACCGGTACGGCCAAAGCCGCAGATCACCTCGTCGGCGATGAGCAGAATGCCGTATTGATCGCAGATACGCTGGATCTCGGGCCAGTAGCTGTCAGGCGGAATGATGACGCCGCCAGCGCCCTGGATCGGCTCGCCGATAAAGGCGGCCACCTTGTCCACCCCCAGCTCCAGAATCTTCTGCTCCAGCTGGCGAGCCCGCTCCAGTCCGAATTCGTGGGCACTCATCCCCTGCCCTTCACCGAAGTGATAGGGCTGGTCGATATGGACTATGCCGGGAATGGGCAGGTTGCCCTGATGATGCATCCCCTTCATGCCGCCCAGACTCGCCCCCGCCACAGTGGAGCCGTGGTAGGCGTTGTGGCGACTGATGATCACCTGCTTCTCCGGCTGCCCCTTGCTGGCCCAGTAGTGGCACACCATCCGCAGCACGGTGTCGTTGCACTCGGAGCCGGAACCGGTAAAGAAGACGTGGTTGAGATGGGATGGCGTCACTTCGGCCAGCAGGGTGGCCAGCTCGATCACCGGCGGGTGCGCGGTCTGGAAAAAGAGGTTGTAGTAGGGAAGCTGCTCCATCTGTCTGGTCGCGGCATCCACCAGCTCTTGCCGGCCATAACCCATGTTGACGCACCAGAGTCCCGCCATGCCGTCCAGAATGCGCTTGCCTTCGGAGTCTTCCAGATAGACGCCACTGGCCTTGGTGATGATACGGCTGCCCTTCTTGTTCAGGGCCTGAAAGTCGGTAAAGGGGTGCAGGTGGTGGCTGGCATCCTGTTGCTGCCACTCACGGGTAGTCTGTTGCATTGTTAGCTCCTCGGTTCCTTCGATTTAGCTGGATCTGTTCGTCAATCATCAGGAGGGCTGGCACTCCCGCAGACACTGCCACTTTCGGGCGGTCTGCAGCGCGGCTTGCTCCTCGCGTTCTTAATTCGAGCCAAAAACTGTTATCAACCATGCAACCAGAGCGGTGGCGAGCCACTTTTCGCTCACAACCATCCGCGGGCGGAGGCACACCTCCATCCCGTATTACCGGTTACAGGCAGGGGAGGCAGCCTGCTTCCCCGGATCGGACGATGCGTGGCCGGCACGCATCAGGGTCAGACGTTCAGCAGCAGGAACTCGCGCTCCCAGCGGCTGATCACCCCGAAGTAGGTCTCGTACTCTTTGCGTTTGACCGCCACAAAGGCACGGGTGAAGCGCTCGCCCAGCATCTCCTTGATGGGCTCGCACTGCTCCAGATGGCTGAGCGCCTCCTCCAGCGAACGGGGCAGGCTGTAGGGCAGTTCGTAGGCGCTCGATTTCATTTCCGGCAGCGGCTCCAGCTTCTCCATCATGCCGAGATAGCCGCACGCCAGGGTGGCGGCCAGCGCCAGATAGGGGTTGGCATCGGCCCCGGCGAAGCGGTTCTCCACCCTGCGGGCACTGGGGTCGGAGAAGGGCACGCGCAGGCCGCAGGTGCGGTTTTCCACCCCCCACTGGACGTTGCGCGGTGCGCTCTCGCCGAAGGTGAGGCGGCGGTAGGAGTTGACGTTGGGAGCCAGCAGGGCAGTCACCGCCGGGGTGTACTTCTGCAGACCGGCGATGAAGTGCATGAACAGCTCGGAGTTGCCGCCATCCGGGGTACCGAACAGGTTGCGGCCGTTCATATCCTCCAGACTCTGGTGGATGTGCATGGCGGAGCCCGGCTCGTTGCTCATCGGCTTGGCCATGAAGGTGGCATAGATGCCGTGGCGGTGGGCTGCTTCCCGCATGGTGCGCTTGAACAGGAACACCTGATCGGCCAGATCGATGGCATCCCCGTGCAGGAAGTTGATCTCCATCTGGGCAGCGCCGGACTCGTGGATCAGGGTATCCACCTCCAGCTCCTGCGCCTCGCAGTAGTCATACATGTCTTCGAAGATGGGGTCGAATTCGTTGACCGCATCGATACTGAACGACTGGCGGGCGGTCTCCGGGCGACCATTGCGGCCGACCGGCGGCATCAGCGGATAGTCGGGGTCTTCGTTGCGGGTGACCAGATAGAACTCCAGCTCGGGCGCCACCACCGGTTTCCACCCCTGCTTCTCGTAAAATGACAAAACGCGACGCAGCACGGAGCGCGGTGCGATGTCGATCAGCTTGCCGTTGACGTCGAAACAGTCGTGGATCACCTGGGCAGTCGGCTCCAGCGCCCAGGGGACAAAGCGGATGGTATTGGGGTCGGGATAGAGCTGCATGTCCCGCTCCAGCGGGTCGATCATGCTGTCGTCATCCGGATACTCACCTGTCACTGTCTGGGTGAAGATCACCTCGGGCAGTCGCATGCCCCCTTCGCGCAAAAACTTGTTGGCTGGAATGATCTTTCCCCGGGCATTGCCGGTGAAATCCGGGAACAGACACTCCACTTCCGTGATGCGATTGCTCTCCATCCAGCCCTTGATACTGTCCATGTTAAACCCCGACTCTACGGTTGCCATTGGCAAGGGTGTCTAATATATGGAACACCCTTGTTATAAAATTGTAATCAACACCACCATAAAAGCCCGCCATCAAGGGCAATGTCAAGGGTGTGTGTTTAAAAAACTATAAATAACGGCGCATATAATGACCAATGCGGCACCAAATACTAAACACTCGCGGCCTCGCCTCTCGCCATTGCAAAGCCGGTGCCAACCGGCCAGAACCAGATGTCAGATCCCGTCAGATCAGCCGCTAAAGGAGCCATTTTTTTGCAAAGGCGCACAATCCGTATCCTATTTGCTTTGCTTGGCTGCTTTTTTTTGGTACAAGGCCCGCCCTGATTTGCACTCTCTTGCATGAAAACGGTGCAAATCGGGATACAAGGGCTTGGTCTGCAGGCAGACAGCCCCCATAAACAGGGATAATTGGGTTAGTAAACTGACTGGTAGTAAATCGTATGTGTGATTTCATGACTGAAGACCAACTGGCCTTTTACAAGGGACAGATCGAGCGCCAGATCCTCGAACTCGAAGATCGCCTCAACTCCCAGGCCAGCCAGGCCATCGCCACCGACACCAACGAGATGGCCGATGAAATTGACCGTGCCAGCATCGAGGAAGCCCGCCGTCTGGAGCTGAACCGCATCGAGCACGACAAGCTGCACCTGCGCAAACTGCGCGGCGCGCTGAAGCGCATCAGCGAAGGGGATTTCGGTTACTGCGAATCTTGCGGCGACGAGATCTCTCTCAAGCGTCTGCATGCCCGTCCGGAGTCCCGTTTCTGCGTCGAGTGCCAGAGCACCAAGGAATTCAACGATACCCACGTGTTCCGCCGCGTCGCCTGATCCTCTCCGGGAAACCACTCTCCTCTGGCAGCAATAGGCGGTCGGCAAACGAGGGCCCAACGCCCGAATCTTGCACACCGCGCCGCAGCAAGAGGGTGAAAAGTTCTGTTAGACTCCGGGCACGTCCCGGACTCTACAGGAGAACAGAGAGTGAAATGGCTCATCAAACTGTGTTTGTGCCTGCCGCTGCTGGCACAAGCACAGGTTCTGACGGTCAAGGTGCCCAGTCGCCCCGTCAACAATCTCGATCAGGAGTACCAGTACAAGCTGCTGGAACTGGCCCTGACCCACTCCGGCACCCCCTTTCGCATCCAGCCCGTCGAGCTCGATCTCAACCAGTTCACCCTGCAGCAGCAGCTGAGCAAGGGCAAAACCATCAATGTCTTCTGGATGGGCACCTCCAGCGCGCTCGAATCCTCCCTGCTTGCCGTCCCCATTCCGCTGTTTCGCGGGCTGGAAGGGCTGCGCCTCTCCTTCATCCACGCTGATGCCCAGGAGAAGTTCAACCAGATCAATACCCTGGCTGATTTGAGGCAGATGAAAGCGGCGCAAGGGGTCGGTTGGGCCGACAACAAGATTCTGGAAAGCGCCGGCATCCCGACCTACTCCGGCCGCTTTAGCAGCCTGTTTCGGCTGATCAACGACGGCGACAAGGTCGATTTCTTTCCGCGCGCACTGGTGGAGATCTTCGCCGAGCGCAGCGAGCTGGTGGCCCAATATCCCAACCTCGCCATCGAGCAGCATCTGCTGATCCGCTACCCTTTCGCCCAGTTCTTCTTCGTCAGCCCCGAGTACCCAGAGCTGGCCAAGGCGCTCCAGACAGGCCTGGAGCGGGCCTATGCCGACGGCAGCTTCATGCAGTTCTTCCGTGAAAACCCGAAGATCCGCGAAGCGCTGGCCAGCGCCAATCTCGACCAGCGGGTCACCATTCAGCTGCCCAACCCCGATATGACCCCTTTGCTCAAGAGCATTCCGGCGCAATATTGGGAGTATCCCCCGCAGGGATAAGATGCCAGCCGCCCCGTCAGGGGCGGTACTGTCGCCACCTCCTGCCAATCCTGATGTAACTGCGCCCCCCTTCCCCGGATCGGACAACCACCTGTGACAGCCATTGACGGGCGCAGGCTGCCTGCCATGGCGAGATCCGGCTAGCTATAAGTTAAAATTGGGCAATAAAGGGAAAATCCATAAATTAAATTTATAGTGATGCGAAAGCCCGCCGGGCAGGCGATCAGCACGGGTCACAGGCCCATCAGGGCCATCAGCCGATCCACACCATCTCACTTGCCTCACCCCTTGCCGCTATCTGATCAGAATGCTGCATGGGCCGGCGTTGCCATCTGGCATTGGTCGCGCGCTTCCGCCATCATGCTTGCGATGCCGCGCCCGTTTACCGGGGGCGGCCAGAGCAGCGAAGCAGAGTGCGTGCCAGGGAGGTGCCATGAAGGGAATCGAAGAGTGGTTTGAGGAGTACGGCCAGAGCCATCGCCATCCGGTCAACGTCGCCATCCACAAGCTGGCGGTGCCGGGCATCTATCTCTGCTCGCTGGGACTACTCTGGAGCCTGCCCGCCGGGCCGCTGCCAGCGGGGCTCAACTGGGCGGCGGTGGCCGCCATTCCGGTGCTGGCCTTCTACCTGCAGCTATCGTTTGCCCTGTTCGTCGGGATGGCGGGGCTGACCGCGCTCGGGCTGGCCTTCTGCCTCCAGTGGCAGGGGCCGCTGCTGTGGCCCGCGCTGTTTATTTTCGTGCTGCTCTGGATAGCCCAGTTTGTCGGCCACAGGATCGAGGGCAAACGCCCCTCCTTCCTTGCCGACCTGCAATTTCTGCTGATAGGCCCCGCCTGGGTGCTTGCCAGCCTCTATCGTCGCCTGGGTATTCCCTATTGAGGGATGCCGGGCCAACAGGAGAGACCATGTCATACCGCCACACTCTTAATTCACCTCTGCGCCGCGCCCTGCCCCTGCTGCTGGGCGTCCTGTTTGCCGGCCCGGCGCTGGCCGACAAGGCTGATACCGTCGGCGAGGTGAGCACCGCCTTCAAGCTCTTCGGCCCCAACCACAAGATCCTGGTCGAGGCGTTCGACGATCCCCGCATCGACGGCGTCGCCTGCTATCTGGCGCGCCCCAAGACCGGCGGCGTCAAGGGCGGGCTCGGGCTGGCGGAAGATCCCTCCCACGCCTCCCTCTCATGCCACCAGATTGGCCCCATCACCCTGCCCGCCAAGCTGAAAGCGGGGGAAGAGGTGTTCGACGTCAGCACCTCGCTGGTGTTCAAGGAGCAGAAGGTGGTGCGCTTTTACGACCAGAAGCGCAATGCACTGGTCTATCTGACCTACAGCACCAAGCTGGTGGATGGTTCGTACAAGAGTGCAGTCAGCGCCGTACCCATCATGCCGTGGGGGCAATAACCAGCCGGTTTGTCCGGTGATAGTTGACTCGCTTTGTTGTAATTTAACTACAAATCATCTGCGGAGAGCACACCATGAAAGTCGCCGTATTCAGCACCAAGAGCTATGACAAAGAGCATTTCAACCAGGCCAACAGCCGCTTTGGCTTTGAACTGGAGTTCTTCGATGTGCGGCTGGAGGCCAAGACAGCCCGACTGGCCCACGGCTTCCCCGTGGTGTGTCTGTTCGTCAACGACGACGCCGACCGCGAGGTGCTGACCGAGCTGGCGGCCAACGGCACCAAAGTCATCGCCCTGCGCTGCGCCGGTTACAACAACGTGGATCTGGCCGCCGCCGGGGAGCTGGGGCTGAAGGTGGTGCGAGTGCCCGCCTACTCCCCCGAGGCGACCGCCGAGCATGCGGTCGGCATGATGATGTGCCTCAACCGCCGCATCCACAAAGCTTATCAGCGCACCCGCGACGCCAACTTCTCGCTGGAAGGGCTGGTCGGTTTCAACATGTATGGCAAGACGGTCGGGGTCATCGGCACCGGCAAGATCGGTCTGGCAGCCCTGCGCATCCTCAAGGGCTTCGGGGTTCGCCTGCTGGTGAACGACCCTTACCAGAACCCGGCTGCCATCGAGCTGGGGGCCGAGTATGTGGATCTCGACACCCTGTTCCGCCAGTCCGACATCATCAGCCTGCACTGCCCGCTGTTCAAAGAGAACTACCACCTGCTCAATCAGGAGGCGTTCGCCAAGATGAAGGACGGGGTGATGATCATCAACACCAGCCGCGGCGGCCTGCTCGACTCCAACGCCGCCATCGAGGCGCTCAAGACCTCCCGCATCGGCGCACTGGGGCTGGACGTCTACGAAGAGGAGGAGGATCTCTTCTTCTCCGACAAGTCCAACGAGGTGATCACCGATGATGTGTTCCGCCGTTTGTCAGCCTGCCACAACGTACTGTTCACCGGTCATCAGGCCTTCCTGACCCGCGAAGCGCTGCACGCCATCGCCGACACCACCCTCGGCAACATTCAGGCCATCGAGAGTCAGGGCCGCAGCGACAACGAGGTCGAGTAACCCCCCTCGCGCTATTGCAGCGCCTCATCTCTGCACGCCGGGTTGTGAGACCCGGCGCCATCGGGTAGGCTAGCTCCCCTTTTTTCCAAGGAGCTGACTGCCCATGTTTATCGGATTTGATTACGGTACCTCCAACTGTGCCGTGGCCGTGATGGAACAGGGCAGCCCGCGGCTGCTCAATCTCGGCCCCTCCCGCTACCTCCCCTCAACCCTGCACGCGCCGCACCGGGACGCCATCGCCGGCCTGCTGGCCGAAGGGCTGACCGACAGCCAGCAGGCAGCCTATCTCAAGCTGCGCGGCCCCGTGGTGACCCGGGCCCAGGCGGTGCGACGCCAGATGCGCGAAGAGGGACTGATCGACGAGCTCAGTTTTGGCTCCGCGGCGCTGGAGCGCTATCTGGAGGAGCCGGACGAGGGCTACTACATCAAGTCGCCGAAATCCTTCCTCGGCGCCTACGGCCTCAAGGCCCCCCAGATCGCCCTGTTCGAAGATATCGTCTGCGCCATGATGCTCCACGTCCGCCAGCAGGCGGAACAACAGCTCGGCACCCCGATCCGTCAGGCGGTGATCGGTCGTCCGGTCAACTTTCAGGGGCTAGCTGGAGAAGAGAGCAACCGTCAGGCCATCGCCATTCTGAGCGAAGCGGCCCGCATCGCCGGCTTCGAGCAGGTGGAGTTTCTCTACGAACCGGTGGCGGCCGGTTTTGAATTCGAGGCGCGCCTCACCGAAGACGCCGTGGTGCTGGTGGTGGATATCGGCGGCGGTACCACCGACTGCTCCATGCTGCGGATGGGCCCGAGCTACCGTGACCGGCTCGATCGCAGCGACGATCTGCTCGGCCACAGCGGCCAGCGGATCGGCGGCAACGACTTCGACATCCGCCTGACGGTGGAGGGGATGATGCCGCTGCTCGGGATGCACGAGGTGCTCAAAACCGACAAGCCGCTGCCCCACCCGCTGTTCTGGGATGCAGCCGCCATCAACGACGTCAGCGCCCAGAGCCGTTTTTACAGTCTCGATACCGCCCGCCAGCTGCAGGATCTGCAGCTCGACAGCCAGCCCGGCAGCAAGCTGGGGCGGCTTGCCAACCTGCGGGCCCACAAGCTGAGCCACCAGCTGGTCTGGCGCGCCGAGCAGGGCAAGATCGCCCTCTCGGAGCAGGAGAGCAGCCGCCACTCCCTGAGCGAGCTGGAAAAAGGGCTGGAAGCGGAGCTGACCCGCGAGCAGCTGGCCGGTGCCTCCGCCCTGCTGCTGGAGAAGATTGGCGAGCTGATGGATGAGGCGATCGCCGCCGCTGGCGTGCAACCCGACCGCATCTTCGTCACCGGCGGTAGCGCCCGCTCGCCGCTGATCGCCAGCTTTATCCGCCAGAAGCTGCCGACCATCCCGCTCGAGGGTGGCGATGACTTCGGCTCGGTGGCCGCCGGTCTGGCCCGTTATGCCGAGCGGATCTTCGCAACCAAGCCCTGAATGGGACTAAATCGCCAGAGTGTTGCCATTTAACGACACTCTGGCGGCAGAGGGGCGACAGAAGCGGTCGGTCGCCCCAGCTTCCGCCCTGCTACGGGGCAAGCAAACAGGCTATGCTTGCGGCTCCCATCAACCGGAGCCCCGCCATGTCCAGATTGTCACTCCTGCTCATCCCCCTCTTCCTGCTCGCCGGCTGCAGTTCAGCCAGCTTTGTCCGGCAGGATCTGCAACATCACCACTGGGTATTGAGCAAGCTGGATGGCGAACCGGTTGCCGCCTTGCGCGACAATCCGCCCGACTTCGAGATCGGCGAGCACTTCACCGTCAACGGCATCGCCGGCTGCAACCGTTACTTCGGTCAGGGTCATATGAAAGGGGACAGGTTCTGGGTCACCAGTCTGGGCAGCACCGAGATGGCCTGCATGCCCCCGCTCGACACCATAGAACAGGCTGTACTGACCACTCTTACCGAGGGGGCGACCCTGAGCGGCTCCAGCCAAGACCTGGTTCTGCAGGGCAAACAGCACCGTTTGGAATACACCCTGCGCGACTGGGTGCTCTAGGGCTCACAAACCGGCATTACAAACAGGAACATGTTGCCCGG
This sequence comes from Aeromonas lacus, assembly GCF_000764665.1. Lineage (GTDB taxonomy): Bacteria > Pseudomonadota > Gammaproteobacteria > Enterobacterales > Aeromonadaceae > Aeromonas > Aeromonas lacus. The sequence goes on from NZ_JRGM01000150.1 coordinate 78,955, forward strand.
CTGTGGCACAATATGAGGCAGTGTTCGCAATGGAGGCTGCCTCAGCCATGTCGATGGATCGTCTGTTTGACAAGATCAAACAACTCCCCACCATTCCCAAGCTGCTGCACGAGTTGATGCAGAGCTTCAACGACGAGAATGCCCGCATCGACGAGATTGCGGCCAAGATTGCCATGGATCAGGTGATCAGCGTCAAGGTGCTGCGGATGGCCAACTCGGCCGCCCTGCGCCGCGGCAACGAAGTGACCTCCATCGATCAGGCGGTGATCCGCCTCGGCTTCAACCGGTTGCGCTCCATCGTGGTCGCCTCCGGCATCATCGGCAGCTTCAAGGCGCCCCCCAGCTTCGACAAGAACAAGTTCTGGACCGAGACCTTTCAGGTCGCCACCATCGCCAAGACGCTGGCGCAGGAGGCAAAGGTGCTCGACCCCGAGACAGCCTTCACCTGCGCCCTCATCCACAACATCGGCGAACTGCTGATCCAGAGCACCTTGCCGGAAGAGGCGGAGCTCATCAATCTGGCGATCCAGAAGGGGAGCAGCCGGGTCGAGGCCCAGCGCGAAATGCTGGGCTATGACTATGCCCAGCTCGGTGCCGAGCTGGCGCGGCGCTGGAACCTGTCGGAGAGCTTCGTCGACGCCATCTCCCAACAGCTGGATCCACTCTCCCACGATCCGGTCAGCAAGGAGGCGGTACTGATCCGTCTGGCGGTCTTCATCTCCTTCGCCTGGAACGCCGGGGTGCCTGCCCAGGCCATCATCGCCCGCTTCCCCAAACCGCTCGCCGATCAGCTGGGGCTGGATCCCAAGTCGCTGGCCGGCCAGCTCGAAACACTGCATGAACAGGGTAATGCCCTCGCCGATCTTCTGACTCAATAAGCATCATGACCCATCCGTTTCTGTTTCATCCCCAGGTGGCGCCCTGGTTCAAAGAGAGCGCCGATGCCCTGCAACTGACCCTGTTCAGCGAGCTGGATGCCCCCATCCGCGAGGTGTGGCTGCGCCACGAGCCGGACAACGAGGAGTACCTGCTCCCGATGACGGCGATCTCGACCCGCGACCGGCTGCAGGTGTGGCAGGTGAACCTGCCGCTTGGCAAGGGGCAGGATATCCACCTCTACTGCTTCAAGTGCCTGACCGACGAGGAGCAGTGGTGGCTGCATGGCGCCGGCGTCAGTTCCGCCATGCCGCCGCGCGAGCAGCATTTTCGCTTCAACAGCCTGCACCAGCCACCGGCCTGGGTGCAGGATCAGGTGTTCTACCAGATCTTCCCCGACCGTTTCTGCAACGGCGATCCGTCCCTCAGCGTCAAGCATCACGAGTACGAGTACCGCGGCAAGGCGGTCATCAGCAAGGCGTGGGGCGAGCCGGTCAGTCGCCATGAAGAGGGGCACGGCGCCTGCGAATTCTATGGCGGCGATCTGGCAGGGATCGATGCCAAGCTGCACTATCTGCAATCCCTCGGGGTGACGGCGCTCTACCTCAACCCCATCTTCGATTCGCCGAGCAACCACAAGTACGACACCCAGGACTACTTCAAGGTGGATGCCCACCTCGGCAGCAACGAGCAGTTCGCCGAGCTGACCCGCAACCTGCACCAGCGCGGCATGAAGATCATTCTGGATGCGGTGGTCAACCACACCTCGACCCAGCACCCCTGGTTCTGCCCGCCGCTGGGCGCCCAGAGCAACCCGGATTCGCCGTGGCGCAGCTTCTACACCTTTGACAACGAAGGGGATTACGTCAGCTGGAAGGGCATTCGCAGCCTGCCCAAGCTCGACTTCTCCTGCGAAAAGGTGCAGGACGCCGTCTATCGGGCTGACGATGCCATCCTGCGCTACTGGATGCGCGCCCCCTACCAGATCGACGGCTGGCGCTTCGACGTCATCCACATGCTGGGTGAGCGCGGCACCGCCGAGGGTAACAGCGGCCACGTGCGCGCCATTCGCGGCGCGGTGAAGCAGGAGAACCCGGACGCCTACGTGCTCGGCGAGCACTTCTTCGAGGCGAGCCAGTGGCTGCAAGGAGATCAGGAAGACGGCGCCATGAACTACTACGGCTTCGCCCACCCAATCCGCGCTTTCCTGGCGGGGAAAGACATCGCCTACCACCCCATCAAGATCAGCGCAGGGGAGTTGGACAACTGGCTCAAGCTGGCACGGGCCCACATCCCGTTCAAGAACCAGCTGGCCCAGTTCAACCTGCTGGACAGCCACGATACCGCCCGCTTCCTCCACCTGTTGGGCGAGGACAAGCAGCGGATGCGCCTCGCGGCCACCCTGCTGCTCACCTATATCGGCGTGCCCTCCATCTACTACGGCGACGAAGTGGGGCTATCGGGCGGCAACGACCCGGACTGCCGCCGCTGCTTCCCGTGGGAGACCACCGCTTGGGATCACGTGCTGCACGACCACTATCGCCGGCTGATCCAGATCCGCCGTCAGCGCCCCTCCCTGCGCCGTGGCGATATCCAGACCCTCTATGTCGGCCCGCACAGCTATGTGTTTGCCCGCACCCTGCAAAGCGATCAGGTGGTGGTGGCGTGCAACCGTCACCCGAGCGAGCCGCGCACCATCAGCCTGCCCCTGTGGCAGACTGCCAGCCCGGCCAGCCGCTTCACCGACGCCTTCAACGGCGAGAAGTTCGAGGTGGTGCAGGGGGAGCTGCAGCTGACCATCCCGGCCAACTCGGCCCGGGTGCTGCTCTCCAGTTGAGTGGCGCTATCTTGCCAATAAAAAACCGGAGCCTGTGGCTCCGGTTTTTTATATGCCATAACTGGCCGGCAGTAGCCTTGTGCAAACCACCAGCGAGCCGGGCTGTGCGTCAGTAGTTGATGCTGACGTAGGGCACTTCCGGCACCTGCCACAGCTGTTTGAGATAGACGGTCAGCACGAAGAAGAAGTTGGCCAGCAGGTTGGCGAAGCGGTAGAGGATGGGGTCGAAGCTGACCCCGCTCTCCTCGAGGCGCACCAGCAGTCGTACCACCTTCTTGCTGCCACAGCGGCACAGATGCAGGGTCGGGATCGGCTGCGGCCCTTGCGGCAGTACAAAACCGGTGACCCGGCCCCGGCTCGCCTCGTTGTAGTGATCATAACGAGCCTTGAGCCATTCAAGATCTGTATCGAAGATCCCCAGCTTGCCGCGCACCGAGCCGTTGAGGTTGTAGATAAGCCGCTGCAACACCGCGAGATCCGCCAGCATGGGCGCAATATCGGCATCCGGCGCAAGGTGTGACAGCACGGCACCGACCTGGCAGCAGAGCTCGTCGGTGGCGATCTCGAAGTCACACTTGAGCGAGGTTTCGAAGATGAAGGGGTAGCAAAGCTCGCGCTTGTCTCGGGGCTTTTTCGGGTTCATTGGCTGGTCGCATCGGGAAAAAGGCTAGTTTGCCAGCCCCCGCAGGAGCTGGCAAACGGCCGGTCAGGAGTTAATCAATCCCGATGGCAAGCACTCAGGCACTCTTGCCGCTGCTGGCGGGGTCGGTCGCGGGCTGGAACTGGCTCAGCATCCGCAGCGCCTGCAGCATGCGTTCGTTGAAGCTGGTGAAACTGCTGACCTGCGCCGGATCAGTCTGACCACGCGCAGCCAGTACGGCCGGGGTCAGCGCCTGCTGCTGGGACTCCGGCAGCACGGCATCGGCCTGCTTCTGTACTTCATCCAGCTTGGGCAGATAGTCGGCAAACGGCTTGAGCAGATCCTGCAGGGAGCTGGCTCCCTGATAGGTCTGGCTCAGCTTGACGCTCTGTTTGAGCTTGAGTGAATAGGACGCCAGCTGGGTGTCATCCAGCTTCAGGTCGCCCGCCTTCTTCAGCACATCGTCCAGATTGCCGGAGAAGAAGTCGCCGGCCAGACCGTCGATCCCCTTGACCAGCTTGCCGATGGAGTCCATCTCCTCCTTGCTGAGATCACCCTCCAGCGAAAAGCTGAAGCTCTGGCTCGATTTGAGACTGAACTGGCTGCCGCTGTCGCTCTTCTGGGAGCGGGTCTGCCAGTTGTCGTTGAAGCGCAGCACCACCTTGTCGCCATCCTTGGTCTGGATTTCCAGCGAACCCTGCTGGCGGCTGGCCATCTCGGCCTGTCCCATGTCGGTAGTGGATACCTTGCCAAAGAACTCCTTCTCGAACTCGTCGAGCCCCTTCTGGATCAGCTTGTAGCTCTGATCCATACCGGTCTTGATATCGCCGTTGTCAGCCCAGTCACCCAGCTGCTTGCGCGCGTCACCGAACCCCTTGTCCACCCCTTTGCGGGCCTGCTCCATCATGCCGGTCAGGGCATCATCCGACTTGCCGTCGGCGCGGGCCGCACCCAGCCGCCCGGTGACAAACTGCAACACGTTGTCCGCCACCGACTGGAAGTCGAACAGGGTATCCGGGGTAACCTCTTCCGGCTGATCCTGGGTCTTGGGCGCCTGATAGCTTTGCCCGTTGATCTCCAGCGCAAACTGCAGCGCCTGCTGGATCAGCACCTGTGCCCATTTCGGGGGCTTGTGCAAGGAGACCTCATCCTCGCTGTTGAGCTGTTTTGACTCCGCCTGTTGCGGCGATTTGGGAGAAACACCCACTCCCATGGGTTGGGCTGCGCCCACGCCGTCGATCTGCATAATGTGTCCTCCCACCATGCCTGTAGATCAGCTATCGGCCTGACTGAACACTTCTTGACCACAAAATGCTGGACAATCTGCGGCTGGCTTTTAAAATCGGGCCCCTTTGGGTGGCCTGTTGCCATCCCGCGATTTCGACCCGGCCCGGCCGGTGTGCACATGAGGTATCTATGACCCAGTCCCAACAGCCTTCTGCGGATGCTCCGGCGCCAAGAACCCCGGCCGACTATCAGGCCCAGCTCGATGAGAAGAGCGCGCGCCTCACCGGGCTGTTTGCCAGCTTCAACCCTCCCGCGCTGGAGGTGCACAGCTCACCGGCGGAGCACTACCGGATGCGCGCCGAATTTCGCATCTGGCACGAGGGGGACGATCTCTTCCACTGCATGTACGCCCCGGCGACCAAAGAGATTATCCGGGTCGACCACTTCCCCACTGCCAGCCGCCTCATCAACCAGCTGATGCCGGTGCTGCTGGAGGGGCTGCGTCCCCATCAGGTGCTGCGTCGCAAGCTGTTCCAGATCGACTACCTCTCCACCCAGTCCGGCCAGATCATCGTCAGCCTGCTCTACCATCGCAAGCTGGAGAACGAGTGGCAGCAGGCCGCCGAGGCGCTGCAGGCCGATCTGCGCGCCAAGGGGTTTGATCTGCGGCTGATTGGCCGTGCCCACAAGCAGAAGATCTGTCTGGGCGATGACTTTGTCATCGAGCAGCTCAACGTGGCCGGTCGCCAGCTCATCTACAAGCAGGTGGAAAACAGCTTCACCCAGCCCAACGCCGCCATCAACGAGCAGATGCTGGGCTGGGCGCAGGAAGTCACCAAGGGGAGCGAAGGGGATCTGCTGGAGCTCTATTGCGGCAACGGCAACTTCTCCATCGCACTGGCACAGAACTTCCGCAAGGTACTGGCTACCGAGATCGCCAAGCCGAGCGTCGACTCCGCCCAGTTCAACATCGCCGCCAACGGCGTCGACAACCTGATCATCCTGCGCATGTCGGCCGAGGAGTTCACCATGGCGATGCGTGGCGAACGGGAGTTCAACCGCCTCAAGGGGGTCGACCTCGGCGCTTACCAGTGCAACACCATCTTCGTCGACCCGCCCCGCGCCGGTCTCGACGATGCCACCGTCAAGCTGGTGCAGGAGTACGACAACATCCTCTACATCTCCTGCAACCCGGAAACCCTGCAGGCCAACATGGCCGTGCTGGGCGAGACCCACGAGATCGCCCGCTTCGCCCTGTTCGACCAGTTCCCGTGGACCCATCACATGGAAGCCGGGGTCTATCTGCGCCGCAAGGCCGGTTGATTCTAAGGGATAAAAAAACAGGGCCGCTTGGCCCTGTTTTTTTATGGCGCATCCGACCATTACCGCAGCCGGAAGTGGCTCACTATCTCTCTGAGCCGGTCGTAGGTCTGCTGCATCGAACCGGCGCTGGCAACCGTCTCCTCCCCGTTGTGAGTCAGCTGGCGGATCACCTCGGCGATAGCGCTCATGTTGCGGTTGATCTCCTCGGCTACCGCGCTCTGCTGTTCGGCCGCCGTGGCGATATGGCTGATGAGATCGTTGATCTCCACCACCTCCCCCGCCATCAGATCCAGCGACTCGTTGACCCGGGTGGTATTCTCGGCGGCCCCCTGACAACTCTGCTTGGTGTTATCCATCGCCTCCACCACGGTGCGGCTGCCCCGTTGCAGGCTGGCCAGCATGGACTGGATCTCCGCCGTGCTCTGCTGGGTGCGGGCGGCAAGGGAACGCACCTCATCGGCCACCACCGCAAAGCCACGCCCCTGCTCGCCAGCACGAGCCGCCTCGATAGCAGCGTTGAGGGCCAGCAGGTTGGTCTGCTCGGCAATGCTGCCGATCACCCCCAGCACGGAGCCAATCTGCTGCACATCCTGCTGCATCGCCTCGATGGAGCGGGCGGTCTCCTCCACCTCGTCCACCAGCGCCATCACGCTGGCCATCGCCTGATCGACCACCTGCCGGGACTGGCTCGCCAGCTGCTGGCTCTGGCCGGTGAGTTGGGCGGTGCTGGCCGCACTCTCGGAGACAGAGACCGCCGTGCGGCTCATCTCGTTGATGGCGGTCACCACCTGCTCGGTCTCGCGAACATGATCCGCCAGCAGGGACTGGGCGGCACCGGTCTGGTTGGCCAGCCCCTCGATGCCGCTGTTGAGCTGACCGCTCGCCTGTCGCACCTCCCCCATCATCTCCTGCAGCCGCTCGATAAAGCGGTTGATGCCGGCCGAGATCTGGCCCAGATCATCGGTACTGGTCACCGCCAGCCGGCGGGTGAGATCGCCACTGCCGCGAGAGAGCTCCAGCACCAGATCCCGCAGCGAGAGGATGGGGCGATAAGCCACGTTGAGCGCCAGTATGGCGAGCACCATCACCACCACGGCGACGCCGAGCAGCGCCATGATGATCTGGCCATTGAGTGCCCGGGTCATGGCCTGGATGTAGTCGAGGTCGATGTAGCCGGTCAGCGTCCAGCTGTTGCCGCGAATATCCAGCTGGTTGGGGCGCGCTTCGCTCTCCCCCTGCGGTTTGCTGCTGTAGAGCTCATTGCCCTGCCCGTCGGCCAGCGAGAAGTAGCGCCCCTCGCCGCTCATCTTCTCCAGCAGGCTTTTGAACTCGCTCATATCGAGGTAGTAGAGATAGGCAGAATCGGCACCGCGCGGTACCAGTATGGTAATGACCGGCTTGCCATCCACCTGTTGCAGCGGACTGACGGTAATCTGGTTGTTGGCTGCGGGGATGAGCTTGCGCAGGGCATCGACCTTGGCCGTATCGTTGATGATCCCGCTCACGTCGAACGCCATGTCGCCGATCACCTTGACGATATTGTGAAAGCCGGTCTCTTGCAGGGTCTTCTTGACGTTGGTCACCCCGAAGTTGAGGTTGGCGGCCAGCAGGATCTTTTGATTGATGTCGCTGGCCAGCTTCTCTTTGACCAAGGTGATCTGTTCGTTGATGTTCTTGGTCGCCTGGGTGCGGATGTAGGCGCTGATGAAGTGATTGACGCTGAACCAAGCGGTACCGATGGTGACCAGAATGGCCAGCAGCAACAGGACGTAAATCTTGACCTTGAATGGCATGGGATCCCTCCAGAAGAGAGGGCTGGCACTGCCAACCCTCACTGCCAATCGTTATTTCTTCTTGGCGTACTTCATGGAGTCCAATGCCACCGCCAGAATGATGATGCCGCCCTTGATGATGAACTGCCAGTAAGGGCTGACGCCGATGTAGGTCAGACCATAGTTGATCAGGGTGAAGATTAGTACGCCGGTGATCACACCCGCGACCGTTCCCACCCCGCCGGCAAATGACACGCCGCCCACCACGCACGCCGCGATGGCATCCAGCTCGTACATGAAGCCGAGGTTGTTGGTGGCGCTACCGATGCGGCCCGCTTCCAGCATGCCGCCGAAGGCGTAGAAGACCCCCGCCAGCGCATAGATCATCACCAGATTGACCGCCACATTGACGCCGGAAACCTTGGCCGCCTCGGGGTTGCCACCGATAGCGAAGATGTTCTTGCCAAAGCGGGTCTTGTTCCACAGCACCCAGACAAAGATGCTGGCGATGGCCGCATAGAAGGTGAGATACGAGAGCTTGAAGCCGCCGATCCGGATAAACCCCTGAGCGAAGCTGGAGAAGCGGGGGTCAAAACCGGCTACCGGCGAAGCACCTACCGAGTCGAAGTAGAGGGAGTTGATGCCGTAAACGATGATCATGGTGCCCAGTGTGGTAATGAACGGAGTGACGTTCAGATAGGCGACGATCAGACCGTTGACCAGACCGATCAGGGCACCCACGGCACACACCAGCAGGATCACCACCGGAATGGGCACCTCCCCCAGCGTCGGGAAGACCTTGTTGACGTTGGTCAGCGCCTGCAGCATGGTCGCCGCAATCAGCGCCGCCAGACCGACCTGACGACCGGCCGAGAGATCCGTCCCCTGGGTGATGATGATGCCCGCCACCCCCAGCGCGATGATGACCCGCACCGAGGACTGGGTCAGGATGTTGCTGAAGTTGGTGAGGCTCAGGAAGGAGGGTTCCTTGATCACGATGATCATGAGCAGCACCAGCAGCACCAAGTAGATGGCGTTCTCCTTGAGTGCCTGCATCAGATTGAAATTTTTAGCCGACTCCATAAATGTCTTCCTGTCTCTAGAGGTACAGAGATGCCAGGCGCAAAATCTCGCTCTGGTCAGTTTCTTTGGTATTGACGATCCCGGCGACCCGGCCATTGCTCATCACCATGATGCGATCGGTGATACCGAGCAGTTCGGGCATTTCGGAGGAGATGATGATGATCCCCTTCTCCTTCTTCGCCAGCTCCAGGATGAGCTGATAGATCTCGAACTTGGCCCCCACGTCGATGCCGCGGGTCGGCTCGTCGAGCATCAGGATCTCCGGCTGGGTCAGCAGCCAGCGGCCGATGATCACCTTCTGCTGGTTGCCCCCTGAGAGGGAGCCGATCTGGGTCTGCTGGGTCGGCGTCTTGACCCGCATGGAATCGATAACCCACTGGGTATCACTCTTCATCTTGTTGTCGCTGAGCAGCCCCATGGACCCCTTGTAGCTGTCCATGTTGGCGATCAGGGAGTTGAAGGCGATATCGAGCCGGGAGTAGATACCGGTGGAGCGGCGCTCTTCCGTCACCAGCGCAAAGCCGTTGCGAATCGCTTCGTGGGCGTTGTGGTTGGCCACCTCTTTGCCGTGCAGCTTGATGGTGCCCTGGCTGCGATCGCGAATACCGAACAGGGTCTCGACGATATCGGTGCGCTTGGCCCCCACCAGCCCGGCGATGCCGAGGATCTCCCCCTTGTGCAGGTTGAAGGTCACATCCTGAATGGAGGGCTGGTTCTTCGCCGTCAGGTGTTCGATCTCGAGGATCACCTCTTTCGGCTGGTTGGTTTTTTCCGGGAAGCGCTGGGTCAGTTCACGGCCGACCATCATCCCGATGATCTGATCCATGGTCATACCCTTGAGCGGCTGGGTTGCCACCCACTGGCCATCCCGCAATATGGTGATCTCGTCACAGAGCTGGAAGATCTCCTCCATCTTGTGAGAGATGTAGACGATGCCGCACCCCTTATCCTTCAACTTGTTGATGATCTTGAAGAGGTGGTTCACCTCTTTCTCGGTCAGGGAGGAGGTGGGCTCGTCCATGATGACGATCTTGGCATCGTAGGAGAACGCCTTGGCGATCTCGATCATCTGCATCTGGGAGACCGACAGGGTCGCTACCTTCACCTTGGGATCGATGTCGATATCCAGCTCGTCGAAGATGCGCTTGGTGTCGTCATACATCTTGCCGTGGTCGATAAACCACCCCTTGGTGGGGTAGCGGCCGAGCCACATGTTGTCCATCACGGTACGCTGCAGCACCAGGTTGAGCTCCTGATGCACCATGGAGACGCCATTTTCCAGCGCCTCTTTCGAGGAGGTGAAGTTGATCTCCTGCCCCTTGAAGAAGATCTTGCCCTGATCCTTCTCGTAAATGCCGAACAGGCACTTGAGCAGTGTGGATTTTCCCGCTCCGTTCTCGCCCATCAACGCATGCACAGAATGAGGACGGACCCGTAAATTGACATTATCGAGTGCCTTGACGCCGGGAAAGCTCTTACTGACGTCAATCATCTCCAACAGCCATTCTGATTGTTGCTGTGTTGTCATATCAGCCATCACATCTGGTTGAAAAAAGGGCAAGGGGATCTCCCTTGCCCTGGAGGAGGGAATTACTCGAATTGGGACAGGTTGTCTTTATCCACACCGACGTAGGCAACACGTACTACCTTGTCGACGATATTCCATTTGGTGCCTTCACCGGCCGGTTTGCCTTCAGCCAGGTTCTTGGTCAGCTCGAAGGTGGCTTTGGCCTGGTTGGCCGCATCGTTCAGCACGGTACCCGCCATGGCACCGCTCTTCACCAGCGCCAGCGCTTCAGGCAGCGCATCGACGCCGAACACCGGAATAGCAGTCTTGCCCTGTGCTTTCAGCGACTCGACAGCGCCCATCGCCATGCCGTCGTTGTTGGCGATGACCACTTCGATCTTGTTGGCGTTGGGGCCGGAGATCCAGGCGTCCATCTTGTCCTTGGCCATGGCGGTATCCCACATACCGGTATCCATGTGCAGCTGCTGGGTCTTGATGCCGCCGTCATTCAGGGTCTTGATGACATAGGTGGTGCGCGCTTCGGCATCCGGGTGGCCCGGCTCCCCTTTCAGCAGCACATACTGGATAACGCCATCCTTGTTCAGATCCCAGGCCGGATTGGCTTTCCAGTGTTTGGCAATCAGGTGGCCCTGGATGATGCCTGACTCCTTGGAGTCGGTACCTACGTAGTAGGCCTTGTCGTAGCTGGCCAGATCGGCAGCACTCGGCTCCTTGTTGTAGAAGACCACCGGGATATCTTCGCCACGGGCCTTCTCAATCACCACTGGAGCGGCAGCCGGGTCAACCAGGTTGATGGCCAGCGCCTTCACGCCCTTGGCCAGCAGCACGTCGATCTGGTCGTTCTGCTTGGACTGGTCGTTCTGGGAGTCGTTCATCAGCAGCTCAACCCCGGGGTTGGCAGCCGCTTCCTTCTCGATCGCCTTGCGTACCACCGCCATGAAGTTGTCGTCATATTTGTAGACGGTCACCCCGATGCGAGTTTCAGCGTGGGCAGCAGTGGCACCAGCCATCAGGCCCAGCAGCAGGGCAGCAACGGTCGTCATTTTTTTCATTGTGTGTGCTCCGATGTATCTATCCATGAGTTGTAGGGTGGCGAGCTATTGAGCAATCGCCATTCAATGTAATCAATTTGTTGTCATTTCTTCTGTGATCATGACGACAAAATGAAAACGATTACACTCTGTTACATTGAATCTTTTTCTTATTTTTCAAAAACATAAATTCGAGTGTTAATTTTTGGACTCAATCTATTCCGCAGCATTGAGGCTAGTCGCTAACAGGCTGTTGTCAAAAAGCTCAACCAAGGGTGCAGTGCCAGCGATAGCGACGGGCAGTCAGCTGATACTCGGGGCGCACGCTCTGGCTCCAGGAGTCATCGCCGCCCACCCCCATGTGAGCACCATCTAGACAGACCCACAGCCCCTCCTCTGCCACCAGATCGCTCTGGTGACGGGCGGCCGCAAGCTGCTGCTGACTGAAGCAGCTGACGCTGAAATGGAAGGCACCGCTCACACGCAGCCCGCCTAGCTGCAACTGGCGAGTATCGCAGCGCAAACCGTTGTCGGTCGGGAAGACATAAGGGGTGTGCATGGCCTCCAGCGGCAGGCTCCAGCGACCCAGATCGGCGCCCAGCAGGCGATCCGGATAGTTTTCGTGGGGGCCGCGTCCCAGCCACTGCACCTGCTCAACCGGGTCAGCCAGATGGATCAGCAGACCGATCCGCGGCAGCGAGGGCAGCGCTGCCGCCAGCTCGCACTCGATGTCGAGACTCATGGTGCCGTCGTCAGCAAAACGGTGGCACCAATGGCTCAGCAGTTGCAATTGACCCTGATGGAAATAGCCGTGAGTCACCCGCAGCTCACTGCCGCCAACCACCACGCCCAGACAGCGGTGCTGCCACTGCCCGAGGCCACAGGCCTGCCAGCGGGCAATCCAGGAGTTGGGGTCGGCGTGATCCGCCTCGCTGGTGCCGATATCGTTGTCGAGCGGCGCACGGTAAAAGTGATCCATGATCGGCGCCAGCAACTGCTCCTGCCCCGATTTTTGCCAACTGGTGATCCGGCCGCTCTGCTTGTCGAGCCGCCACTGACTGTTTGCGGTTGTGGCCAGCCAGCCGTCGGCCTGCTCAACCATAACCGCAGGCCTGACTGGTGCAGGTAATGCCAGCGGTGACGGCAGCATGAATTGCTGGCGCGCCACCTCGTGCCCGGCCTCAGACCAAGGGGTGGCATTCGGCTGGAAGATGGCCAGATCGAGCCAGGCCAGCGAGCCCGCCGCAAAGGCAGGCAGCATCTCGGTCAGAGTCAACTCGACCACCCCCTGCGGCGCCAGCTCAAGGGAGAATTCCCCCTGCTGCTGCACATGACCGTTCTCGCACAGCTGCCAGCAGAGCCGTTCGTTATCAGTGGTACGAAACAGGTATTCACTCTCGATCCGCACTCGCAGCGGGGTGTGCTCAAGCAGAGTGAAGCGGAACGGCTGCTGGGCACGTTTTGCCTCGAACAGGGCGGGATGCGGAGTGCGATCCGGGAACAGCAGGCCATTGCAGCAGAACTGACGATCGTTTTGCAGATCGCCGAAGTCACCGCCATAGCCCCAGTAGTGGCGGCCATCAGCAGTGTGTTTGTCGAGCCCCTGATCGACCCAATCCCAGACGAACCCGCCTTGCAGGCGTGGATGGTCGCGAAACGCCTGCCAGTAGTGGCCGTAGCCCCCCAGGCTGTTGCCCATGGCGTGGGCATACTCGCAGAGGATCAGCGGCCGGTGCTCGCCGGGCAGGCCTATCCACTTGGCCAGCGCCCACTTGGGCACCGCCGGGAAGGGTTGATCCTGATGGGTTCTGGCATACATGGGGCAGATGATGTCGGTCGCCGGGGTATCGGCCCCGCCCCCCTCATACTGCACCGGACGGCTCGGGTCGCTGCGCTTGATCCAGCCATACATGGCATCATGGGCCGGGCCGTAACCCGACTCGTTGCCGAGCGACCAGATGATGATGGAGGGGTGATTGAAGTCCCGTGCCACCATGCGGGTCGCCCGCTCCAGAAAGGCGTTGCTCCAGGCGGGATCCCGCGCCAGCCGCCCCATGGGGGTCATACCGTGAGTCTCCAGATTCGCCTCGTCCACCACATAGAGGCCGAGCCGATCGCAGAGGCGATAGAAGTCGGGGTGGTTGGGATAGTGGGAGCAGCGCACCGCGTTGAAGTTGTGTCGCTTCATCAACAGCAGATCCCGCTCCATGGTGGCGAGATCGATGGCATAGCCTTTGGCGGAATGGTGTTCATGGCGGTTGGCACCGCGAATCAGCAGTGGCTGGCCGTTGACCCGAAGCAGGCCGCTACGGATCTCCACCACCCGAAAGCCCACATCGCACGCCTCGCTCTCGATGGCTTGGCCCTGCTCATCGAGCAGGGTCAGGGTCAGGCGATAGAGGTGGGGCGTCTCGGCGCTCCACTGGTGCGGCGCAGCCACATCGAGCCTCAGCTCGGCGCGATCACCATATTCCCCTTTTTCATCAATTGGTTGGGTACCGATCGGCTGGCGCAGGGTCGCAACCCGCTCGCCACTGTCATAGAGATTGGCCTCCACCGACAAACCGGCCGCATTGGCGACTTGCAGGGCAATCTTGAGGCGGCCATCCCGATAGCAGGCATCCAGCTCGGGGGTGACCCGGATATCCATCAGATGACGGGCCGGTTTGTGCAACAGGCTGACGGAGCGGAAGATCCCCGACAACCACCACATATCCTGATCTTCCAGATAGGAGCCATCGGACCAGCGCAGTACCAGCACCGCCAGCCGGTTGCGACCGGCCTGCAGGCAAGGGGTCAGATCGAATTCGGCGGGCAGGCGGCTGTCCTGGGAGTAACCCACCCAGCGGCCGTTGCAGAACAGGTGGAAGGCGCTGCTCACCCCGTCGAAAATGATCCGGCTCTGGCCACTGGCCAGCCAGTCAGCAGGGAGTTCGAACTCGCGGGAGTAGCAACCGGTGGGGTTCTCTGCCGGCACCCGGGGCGGGTCGCAGGGAAAGGGGTACTTGATGTTGGTGTAGATGGGGCCGTCTGTAAGCGGCCGCGCTGCCGGATAGGCGGCATCCAGCTGCCAGTTGCCCGGCACCGTAATGAGGCAGGCATCCACCAAATCCTGCGCCAGCCAGCACTCGGGCACCAGCTCGGGAGCGGCAAAGAAGGAGAAGCACCACTCGCCATCCAGTGAACGGCGTGAGGGTGAAAGGAGATCGTCTCTGGCATCCGCTTCACTGCGCCAGCTGAACATGGGGGTATGGGCTGCCAGGCGGTTTACCGAAGTAATCGCCTGAGTCTGCCAATCCTGACGCGCCACTATCTCCCTGAGCATTCCCCTTCTCCCTGATGACTGGAAAACGTATGCCAGTCTAGAGCAGTGTGGCCAGGGGATCGGCGATCTCGCTCACACAGATGTAAACGATTACACTGATTTTGTTAAGTAAAGCGGAGTAAAAACCATTAAAAACAGGTAAAACAATAAAAGCTCGAGAAATGAGCCGCAAACGACTCCTATCCAGCGCGAACCGGCGCTACCGAGTGACGATTGATCAAGGTCGGGGTATAGATACGATTCTGCTGTGCCTCGCTCTCCCCTGCCGCCAGCTGCAACGCCAGCTTGGCTGCCTGACTCGCCATCAACTCGATAGGGTAACGCATGGTGGAGAGCTTGGGCCTCAGGTATCTGGCGTAGATGATGTCATCGAAGCCCACCACCGAGACCTCCTCCGGCACCCGCAGGCCGTTGTCCGCCAGCACCGAGATGGCACCGGCCGCCATGGCATCGTTGTAGGCCACCACGGCAGTCACCTTGAGCCCCTTGGCCAACAGGTTGAGCATGGCGCGCTCGCCCCCCTCCTCGTTCGGCGTACCGCTCTCGATAAGCTCCGGATCGGCGGCCAGACCGGCTTCAGCCAACCCGTCCTGATACCCCTGCAGCCGCAAGGTGGCATCTTCGATGGCGTGATCCGAGCTGATAAAGGCGATGTGGCGGTGGCCCAGCTCGATCAGATGACGGGTTGCCGTGGCCGCCCCCAGCCGGTTGTTGAGGGCGATGCAGCGCCCCTTGATAGCAGGAATATCGCGATTGATAAGCACCATGCCGGGCACCCGCATGGCGTAATCGCAAAGCTCTTCGTCGCTCAGCGCCTTGCTGTGCACCACCAGTGCCTCGCAGCGCTTGCCGATCAGCAGCTCGATCGCTTCACGCTCCTGACGTGCCTTGTGAAAACCGTTACCCATCAACAGGTGGAGATTCTGCTCGACGGCCACGCCGGAGACCCCCTTCACCAGAGCTCCGAAGAAGGGATCGGCCACGTCACCCACCACGACGCCCATGGTATCGCAGGTCTGGCTGACCAGTGCCCGCGCGTTGGCGTTGGGGGTATAGCCCAGCTCCGCCATCGCCTGCTGGACGGCGGCGCGGGAGGCGGCACTGGCCTTGGGCGAGTTGTTCATCACCCGTGAAACCGTTGCCACCGACACATTGGCCAAACGGGCGACATCCTTGATGGTACTCATGCTGTTTTCACTTATTTCACTCTGCGACAGATTGACCATTATACCCACCAACCCCATTGAAAACAGGGGATAACGCACGTTCTGCCAGAGAACCGATCACAAGAACAGTGTAATCGTTTACACTGTTTTGCAAGCAAGTTCACAGTTTGCAAGCCAACCCCTCGGCTAGACTGCTTGCAGCGTCATTTTCAGTGGAGAGCAAGATGAAGGTTCTGGTCACCGGCGGCTGCGGATATATCGGCAGCCACACCTCTCTGGCCCTGCAAGCCGCAGGCATGACCCCGGTCGTGGTGGACAACCTCTGCAACAGCAAGCGCAGCGTGTTGACACGAGTCGCGGCTATCAGCGGCCAGCAACCCGTGTTCTATGAGGGAGATATTCGCGATGCCGCCCTGCTGGACCGGATCTTCGCCGAGCAGCAGATCGACGCGGTGATCCACTTTGCCGCACTGAAAGCAGTTGGCGAGTCGACCCGCATTCCACTGGATTACTACGAGAACAACCTGAGCGGCACCCTCACCCTGCTGCAGGCGATGAAGCGGGCTGGCGTGCACAACATGGTGTTCAGCTCCTCGGCTACCGTCTACGGCGATCCGGCCAGTCTGCCGATCCGCGAGGATTTCCCCCGCAGCGCCACCAACCCCTACGGTCGCTCCAAGCTGATCATCGAGGAGATCCTCGAGGATCTGCAGCTGGCTGAGCCGCACTGGAGCGTGACCCTGCTGCGCTACTTCAACCCGGTCGGCGCCCACGAGTCGGGCACCATGGGGGAAGATCCCCAAGGCATTCCCAACAACCTGATGCCCTATATCACCCAGGTCGCCATCGGCCGTCGCGACTACCTGTCGGTCTTTGGAAACGATTACCCAACTGTGGATGGCACAGGCGTGCGCGACTACATCCACGTGATGGATCTCGCCGAGGGGCACGTCAAGGCACTGCAACACTGCGCCGGCAAGGGTGGCGTGCACACCTACAACCTGGGCACCGGTCAGGGCCAGAGTGTGTTGCAGCTGGTTGCCGCCTTCTCCAATGCCTGCGGCAAGCCGCTGCCATTTCGCATCGAACCGCGCCGTCCCGGCGATATCGCCGCCTGCTGGGCCGATCCGGCCAAGGCCGAGCGCGAGCTGGGCTGGCGGGCGACCCGCAACATCGACGCCATGTGCGCCGACAGCTGGCGCTGGCAATCCGCCAATCCAAACGGTTACGAGGAGTAGGCCTGCCTGCTCCCTGTTAATAGACGACCTTATTTTTCAATACCTTATTCAGGAGAGATGATGTTCAACCCCGTCGATCATCCCCATCGCCGCTTCAACCCGCTGACCGGTCAGTATGTGCTGGTCTCCCCCCACCGGGCCAAACGCCCCTGGCAGGGACAGGTGGAGAAGGTGAGTCAGGCCCCCAAACAGGCCCACGACCCCGACTGCTTCCTCTGCGCCGGCAACACCCGGGTCACTGGCGACATCAACCCCGACTACAAGGGCACCTTCGTCTTTACCAACGACTTCGCCGCTCTGATGCAGGATACCCCGGCCGCCGACAACGCAGGCGATCCCCTGCTCAAGCTGGAAGCCGCCCGCGGCACCAGCCGGGTCATCTGCTTCTCGCCGGATCACGGCAAGACCCTGCCCGAGCTGCCGCTGCCCGCTATCGAGGGGGTGATCACCACCTGGATGGATCAGGTCGCCGAGCTGTCGGCCCAGTGGGAGTGGGTGCAGGTATTTGAAAACAAAGGGGCTGTCATGGGCTGCTCCAACCCGCACCCCCACGGCCAGATCTGGGGCAGCGACTTCCTGCCCAACGAGATCGCCCGCGAAGAGCAGCACCAGCGCGACTGGCTGGCCGAGCATGGCCGCCCCATGCTGCTGGAGTATGTCGAGCGGGAGCTGGCGGATCGCTCGCGCATCGTAGTAGAGACCGAACACTGGCTTGCCGTGGTCCCCTTCTGGGCCGCTTGGCCGTTCGAAACCCTGCTGCTGCCCAAAGCGCACGTCCCCTCCATGCTCAACCTGACCAAGGCCCAGCAACAGGATCTGGCAGTGGCGCTCAAGGAGCTCACCAGCCGCTACGACAACCTGTTCGAGTGCAGCTTCCCCTACTCCATGGGCTGGCACTTTGCACCGCCCAAATCGGATTGCCCCGAGGCGTGGCAGCTGCATGCCCACTTTTATCCGCCGCTGCTGCGCTCCGCCACCGTGCGCAAATTCATGGTCGGCTTCGAGATGCTGGCCGAAACCCAGCGCGACCTTACCCCCGAGCAGGCCGCCGAACGGCTGCGCGCTCTGAGCCCCATTCACTACAACCAGACCAGCCACACCAATGAGGAGACCCTATGACCCCCAGCCAACGCGTCAGCACCGTTTTTGCCGAGCAATTTGCCAAAGCGCCCGATCTGCTGGTGCGCGCCCCCGGCCGCGTCAACCTCATCGGTGAACATACCGACTACAACGACGGCTTCGTGCTGCCCTGCGCCATCGACTACGAGACCTGCGTTGCCATCGGTCTGCGCGATGACCAGCAAGTGCAGGTGATCGCCGCCGACTATGATAACCAGCGCGACCAGTTCGACCTCGACCAGCCCATCGAGCACCACCCCAGCCAGCGCTGGAGCGACTACATCCGCGGCGTGGTGAAATATCTGCAGGAGCGCGGTTATGCCCTGCGCGGCCTCGATCTGGTGGTCTCCGGCAACGTGCCGCAGGGGGCGGGACTCTCCTCCTCCGCCTCGCTGGAAGTGGCCATCGGTCAGGCCTTCAAGGAGGCGCTGGGGCTCGCCATCACTCAGGCGGAGATCGCCCTCAACGGCCAGCAGGCGGAGAACAAGTTCGTCGGCTGCAACTGCGGCATCATGGATCAGATGATCTCCGCCAGCGGCAAGATCGACCACGCCCTGCTGCTCGACTGCCGCTCGCTGGAGACCCGCCTCATCCCCATGCCGGCAGATCTGGCGGTGCTGATCGTCAACTCCAATGTGCGCCGCGGTCTGGTAGACAGCGAATACAACACCCGTCGTCAGCAGTGCGAAGCGGCCGCCCACCACTACGGAGTCAAGGCGCTGCGCGATCTCGATCTGGCGGCTCTGGAAGCGGGCAAGGCCGGACTGGATGAGGTCTGCTACCGCCGTGCCCGCCACGTGGTAGGCGACAACAGCCGCACCCTGGCCGCCGCCGATGCGCTGGCGCAAGGGGATCTGGTACGTCTCGGCGAGCTGATGGCCGATTCACACGCCGCCATGCGCGATGACTTCGAAATCACAGTGCCCGCCATCGACGGCCTGGTGGAGATCATCAAGGCCAAGATCGGCACCGAAGGCGGCGTGCGGATGACTGGCGGCGGCTTCGGCGGCTGCGTGGTCGCCCTGCTGCGCCCCGATAAGGTGGCCGAGGTGATCGCTGCGGTTGAAGCCGAGTATCCGACCCGCTTTGGCCTCAAGGCAGACTGCTACGTCTGCTCTGCCAGCGCCGGTGCAGGCAAGTTATGAGCAGCGCCATGACCCCATTCGAGCTGGAAAACGAGGAGGGGCTGCGCCTGCGCGGCCTCGATTTTGGCGCCACCCTCACCTCCCTCACCTTGCCGGTGGCGGGCAAACGGCGCGAAGTGCTGCTGGGCTGCGCCGATGAGGCTTATCCCACCCAGCAGGTGTGGCTGGGTGCGGTGGCAGGCCGCTTTGCCAACCGCATTGGCGGCGCCGAGCTGGTACGCGATGGCGAGCACTGGCCGCTGGATGCCAATCAGGCACCCAACTGCCTGCACGGCGGGCAGGCAGGCTTTCATCGCCAGCGCTGGCAAATTAAGGAGCTGGAGGCAGATCGGGTCAAGCTGGCGTTGCTCTCCCGGGCGGGGGATCAGGGCTTTCCCGGCAATCTGCGGGTGACGCTGGAGTACCGGCTGGAGCAGAGCGATCTGGTGGTCGATTTTGTCGCCAACACAGATGCTGCAACGCCGGTCAGCCTCACCAGCCACGCCTACTTCAATCTCGACGAGAACCCGGACGGTAACGATGTGCGTGACCACCTCATCAGCCTCAATGCCGATCACTTCCTGCCGACCGACCCGAGCGGTTTGCCGATCGCCATCACCCCGGTGGAGGGGCCATTCGATCTGCGCCAAGAGCGCCTTGTCGGGCTGGATTGGCTCAGCCATCCCCAGCAACAACAGGCCAAGGGATACGACCACGCCTTTGTGCTCAACGGCCCGGTGCAGGAGTGGGCTGCTCGCGTGGTATCGGGTGACAAACAGTTGGCGATGGAGGTCTACACCAACCAGCCCTCGCTGCAGTTCTACACCGGCAACTGGCTGGCCAATACCCCGAATCGCCAGGGTTTGGCGCACCGGGATCACGACGGCTTCTGTCTGGAGGCACAACAGCTGCCGGACAGCCCCAATCGCCCCGAGCTGGGCGACCCCTGGCTGTTGCAGGGCGAGCGCTATCACCACCAGACTCGCTACCGTTTTATCCGCGACTGACTTAAAGGTTTCACAATTTTTCCGTAGCAGCGCCCGTCACATTCCAGCAAGATAAGCCGCCCCGAGACCCTTCCGGGGCGTTTTTGCATCAACGTAGCAAGGATTCTGTTCGATGACTGACACCTATAGCCTGCTGGTCGCCTTTATTCTGGGCGTCGTCGAGGGGCTGACCGAGTTCCTCCCCGTCTCTTCAACCGGCCACATGATCATCGTCGGCCATCTGCTGGGCTTTGAAGGGCCCAAGGCTGCCACCTTCGAAGTAGTGATCCAGCTTGGCTCGATTCTCGCGGTGGTTGCCGTCTTCTGGCGCCGCCTGTTTGGTTTGATTGGCATCCACTTCGGCCAGAAGCCGGAACCGGGCCACGCCACCCTGTCGTTGGTGCACGTCATTCTCGGCATGATGCCCGCCATCGTGGTCGGTCTGGCCATCCACAGCTGGATCAAGGCCAACCTGTTTGGCCCGCAGACCGTGATGTATGCGCTGGTTGCGGGCGGTATCCTGCTGATCATCGCCGAGAAGTTCCGCCCGGCAGTTCGCTCCGAAACCCTGGATGACATCAGCTACAAGCAGGCGTTCGGCATCGGTCTGTTCCAGTGTCTGGCCCTATGGCCCGGTTTCTCCCGCTCCGGCGCTACCATCAGTGGTGGCATGCTGATGGGGATCAGCCGTCACGCAGCCGCCGAGTTCTCCTTCATCATGGCGGTGCCCATGATGGTGGCAGCCAGCGGGCTGGATCTCTACAAGAGCCGCGACTTTCTCTCGATGGCAGACTTCCCGATGTTTGCAGTGGGCTTTATCACCGCCTTCGTGGTGGCGATGTTTGCGATCAAGACCTTCCTGGCATTGATCCGCCGCATCGACTTTATCCCGTTCGCCATCTACCGCTTTATCGTGGCGTTCGCCGTCTACCTGCTGTTTGTCGCCTGACCCGCAGCCAGCAATCAAATGACAAAAGGGACCGCAAGGTCCCTTTTTTATTGTCCAAGCCCCTCAGTAGAGGTGCTGACTGATGCCGTTAAGCAGCCGCGACAGCCCCTTAGTGAACTGCACCGGCGCATCCTGCACCGTGTAGCAGAGGCAGCCATCCGGCGTATGCGGGCTGTGGGCATGGTTGGCATCGCGCCAGATAAAATCCCCGGCCTGATAGAGGGTGTCGCCATCCTGAATATTGCCCGCCAGCAGCAGGGTCAGTTCATAACCCTGATGGGTGTGCTCGGGGATGCGACCACCCGCCTCGATATGGAGCAGGCTGGCGCGCGCCCCCATCTCGTCCAGCGGCAGACTCTGCTGACTAATGGCCCCGATATGGCGCCACTTGGGCGAGCGGTAACGGGCCAGCACCCGCGGCAAACGGTAGGCATGACCGGCCACCTCCAGCCCGGCGGGCTGGGCACGGGGCTGCTCGCTCACAGGCTCGGACCGGGGCTCTACCAGCGGCTGCGCCAGAATACCCGCCAGCATGGCGTCAAATCCGGCATCCAGCGCCACGTCATCGCGGGGGGCCAGCTCGGGCTCTGCTGGCGAGGCAAGATATTGCTGCGCCAACTCCTCTTCAAATGTCTTCAGTCGGGCAGCGCAATCAGGGCAGAGCTCGCAGTGAGCGGAGAGCCCGACCGCCAGCGGCAGAGGGAGCTCGTCGGCGGCGAAGGCACGCAGCATAGGGTCGGTCGGATGGGCTTTAATCATGGCCTTGCTCCACTTGCTCTTTCAGTTTCTGTAGCGCCAGTCTGAGGCGGGACTTGATGGTACCGAGCGGCACGCCGAGTCGCTCCGCCAGCTCCTGCTGGGAGAACTCCTGCAGATAGATGCCGCGCACCACCTGCTGTTGCGGCTCCGGCAGGGTGCCCAGATAGTGGGCCATCTGACGGGTCAGCACCGCATCTTCACCGCCGCTCAGGTGCTCCTCTTCGGCCTGAAACTCCAGCACCGGCCAAAGCTCCTCGGCACAGAGATCCTCCTTGCTGGCACGGCGCCGGCGCAGCATGTCGAAGCACTGGTTGCGCATCACGGTATAGATCCAGGTGGTCGGCGCCCCCTTCTCGGGGTGGTAGAGGCGCGCCTTCTGCCACACCAGCAGCATGGTCTCCTGCACCAGCTCCATAGCGTTGGCCTCGCTGCCGAGATGGCGCAGCCCGTAGCTGCGAATGCGCGGCGCAAAGTGTTGGAACAGACGGGCAAAAGCAGCCTTGTCGGCCTGCTCTGCCACCCTGATCAGCAGAGATTTGAGGTCGCCATCCGGGTTATCCATCACGGGCGAGGTCCTGCGTATGGTCGAGTGTGGTTGGCCAGTATATGCCATTGCGCCATCCCTTTGGTGTGCTGTCGAACGTGCTGTGGTAATGACTGTTACGGCCCTGCGGCGCTGGCGGATCAGCGGGTCAGAAAAAAATCAGTGGCTGGCCACCAGTACCCCTTTGAGCAGGGCGATGGCGGGCTGATTGTCGGCAGCGGCCAGCAGCAGCTGCTTCTGTTCTGGCGGGATCGGCAGCACCTCCAGCCAGCGCTGCGCCACCCAGTTGCCATCGTCCCAGCGGGGCGCGGGATAGAGGGCGGCATAGTCGGGATAGTCGGCAAACACCTCCCTAAGCGCATCTGCCAGTGGCAGCTGATCGGGATGGAGCCGTCGGGGCGGCCATGCCGGCAGCGAGGTTACCTCGCCGATGCGCAGGCCATCCTGCTCCTGCCACAGATCCTCTATCTGCACCCGCTCCATACCCTGCACCGTGATCCCCAGCATGCCGTCCGGCAGCCGGTCGAAGTCGATGACGTTGACCCGGGTGGCGATGGGCAGCATGTTGCGCAAGGCGTCAGGCTGGCGCGGATCCACCATGCAGAGGGCAAAGCCTGCCTCCCCCGCTTCGGCCACCATCCGCAGGTATCTGGGCTCAAAGATCCGCAGCGGCATGATGCCGCCGGGCAGCAGGTGGGAGGATAGGGGAAACAGTGCCAGTCGCATCACAAACTCCTTGCTGGGTTACGACTCTAGGTACGTGCAACAGCCAGCGGGAGATCAGTGTCGGGAAAAACCCTTAACAATCAGGGGAAATAGCCTGGACAAGGCGCTTCGATATGCAGTAGAAATGGATAAGCACCGTAATTTCCGTCCAATATTCTGGAATATGGCGCCAAACGCAGTGAAATATCCGCCCGACAGCGAGCGGCGGGTCATCCCTATAGTTTTCTCGAGCCGATGCGGGTAAAATTCACGCCCTTATATATCAGTCATTTTTCGACGCGCAACCTTGGTGGTCAGTTATGAAAGAGCATATTCATCATCTACTTGAACAAACGGTAGCCAATCTCAAGTCAGCAGGCGTCCTGCCGGCGGACCTGGAAGCCCGCGTGCAAGTAGACCGATGCAAGGAAAAAGCTCACGGCGACCTGGCCACCAACCTGGCCATGCTGCTGGCCAAGCCGGCCCGCAAGAATCCCCGTGAGCTGGCGGCTGCCATCATCGAGCACCTGCCTGCCTCCGACCTGATCGCCAAGGTCGAGATCGCCGGCCCCGGCTTCATCAACTTCTTCTTCGACCAGCGCTGGCTGGCCGGTCAGGTCGAGGCCATGGTGACCTCTGCCAACGCCAACGTGAAGTTGCCGACCCCGCAGACCGTGGTGGTGGACTACTCCGCCCCCAACGTGGCCAAAGAGATGGCAGTGCACCACATCCGCTCCACCGTACTCGGTGACGTAGCCGCTCGTGCACTGGAGTTCCTCGGCCACAAGGTGGTGCGTGCCAACCACATCGGTGACTGGGGTACCCAGTTTGGCATGCTGATCGCCTATCTGGAGAAGATGGCCAACGAGAGCGCTTCCGACATGGAGCTGCGCGATCTGGAAGCCTTCTACACCCAGGCCAAGCGTTGCTACGACGAAGACGAAGCCTTCGCCGAGCGCGCCCGTAACTACGTGGTGAAACTGCAGGGTGGCGACGAGTACTGCCGTACCATGTGGAAGAAGCTGGTCGACATGACCATGGAGCAGAACCAGCGCAACTACGACCGCCTGAATGTCTCCCTGACCAACAAGGACATCATGGGCGAGTCCATGTACAACGACATGCTGCCGGAGATCGTTGCCGACCTGAAAGCCAAGGGGCTGGCGGTCGAGAGCGAAGGCGCCACCGTTGTCTTCCTGGACGAGTTCAAGAACAAGGATGGCGAGGCCATGGGCGTAATCATCCAGAAGAGCGATGGTGGTTTCCTCTACACCACCACCGACATCGCCTGTGCCAAATACCGTTACGAGACCCTGGGCGCCGACCGGGTCATGTACTTCATCGACTCCCGTCAGCACCAGCACCTGATGCAGGCCTGGACCATCACCCGCAAGGCAGGTTATGTGCCGGAGTCCGTTCCGCTCGAGCACCACGCCTTCGGCATGATGCTGGGCAAGGATGGTCGTCCCTACAAGACCCGCTCCGGTGGCACCGTCAAGCTGGTTGACCTGCTGAACGAAGCGGAAGAGCGCGCCGCCGCCCTGCTGGAGAGCCGCAACAGCGACCTCTCCGCTGAAGAGAAGGCCGAAGTGGTGCACGCCATCGCCATGGGTGCGGTCAAGTATGCGGATCTCTCCAAGAACCGCACTACCGACTACATCTTCGACTGGGATCTGATGCTCTCCTTTGAAGGCAACACCGCTCCTTACCTGCAATACGCCTACACCCGTATTCAGTCCATCTTCCGCAAGGCCGGCGTCGATGCCGCTACCCTGACCGGCAATGTGACCCTGAACGAGGAAGCGGAAGAGACCCTGGCCCAGAAGCTGATCCAGTTCTCCGACGCGGTCAACGGCGTGGCGGACAAGGGGATGCCGCACTTGCTCTGTACCTATCTGTACGAGCTCTCCGGCAACTTCATGACCTTCTACGAAGCCTGCCCGATCAACAAGGATGGCGTGGACGAAGCGACTCGTCAGAGCCGTCTGCTGCTGTGTGCTGCCACCGCCAAGGTGCTCAAGCTGGGCCTCGGCGTACTGGGTATCTACACCCTGGAGCGCATGTAATAGATGGCGACCCGGGATTATGTCGGCAACCGTCCGCGACGTCGCGCGGGCGGTCGCAACACCAAGAAAGCGGCTCCGCGCCGCTTTCCTGTTATCCCGGCCCTGCTGGCCGGGGCGCTGCTGGCAGGCTTTGGCGGCTTCCTCTACATGATCAATGGCAAGGGCCACGATGCCCCGACTATCGAAGAGCAGGTCAAAGCCAACAAGCCAAAACCACAGAACAACGGGTTGCCTCAGGAGAAGTGGAGCTACATCGAACGGCTTGAGAACAAGCAGGTCGATATCATAGAGCCGCCGACCCAGCCGGGCGTTCTGCCGCCGCCTCCTGCCGATACCATGACCCTGCAACCGGAGAAGCTGCCGCAGCCGGTACCGACCGACATTCCCCAGCCGGGAACACCGATCGGCCAGCCCAAGCCCTATCTGCCCAATCCGGCGACCACCCCCTCCACCTCCGGTGCGCCGGTTGCCAGCGCCCAGGAGCAGGTGATCGACCGCAAGGCCGAGCGTGAGCGGATGGAGCGGGAGATCCGTGCCGAGCTGGAGCGTGAGCGAGCCGCAGCAGCCAAAGCCCAACCGGCAGCCCAGCCTGCCCAGACCGCAGCAGCCGACAGCGGCCGCTATATGATGCAGTGTGCCGCTCTGCGCTCGCAGGATTCTGCGGAGTCGCTCAAGGCGCGCATCGCCTTCACCGCCGGCCTCTCCTCCAGCCTGCAGGTGATCAATGGCGCCAACGGCACCGTCTACAAGGTGATGGTCGGCCCCTTCAACGGCAAGGCCGCCGCCGACGCGGCCAACCGCAAGCTGCAGAGCTCGGGCATCAGCGGCTGCATTCCCAAGAAAGGGTAAGTGCCCGTTTTACCATGAGGGGCCGGGTGGCAACACCCGGCCCCTCTTCTTTGGGCTCCCTTCGCACCCATCGCCCCATCTCGTCCTTATCCCGACCGATTGCAGGCTTGAAAAGCCGTTTTGCCATCCCCATCTTTTCTCCCATGCACAGTCAGGCCGTCATTCGGCTCAAGCGAGGTAAGTAAAGTGACTACCATAGTTTCAGTTCGCCGCAACGGTCAGGTCGTCATCGGTGGCGATGGCCAGGTTTCTCTTGGCAACACCGTCATGAAGGGCAACGCCCGCAAAGTTCATCGCCTCTACAACGGCAAGGTGCTGGCCGGTTTTGCCGGTGGCACCGCCGACGCCTTCACCCTGCTCGAACGCTTCGAAGCCAAACTGCAGGCCCATCAGGGTAATCTGGAGCGCGCCGCCGTGGCGCTGGCCAAAGATTGGCGCACCGATCGCGCCCTGCGCCGCCTCGAAGCACTGCTGGCCGTCGCCGACGAGCAAAAATCCTTCATCATCACCGGCAACGGTGACGTGGTGCAGCCGGAGCACGATCTCATCGCCATCGGCAGCGGCGGCAACTTCGCCCAGTCTGCGGCTATCGCCCTGCTGGAAAACACCGATCTGGATGCCAAGAGCATCGTCGAGAAGGCGCTCAAGATCGCCGGCGACATCTGCGTCTTCACCAACCAGCACCACACCGTCGAAGTGCTGGACTATTCGGCCAAGTAAGCCGGCTATATAGCAACCAATTCTCCAAGGGGTGGGCACTGCCCGCCCCTGATACAGGAACTCCATCATGTCCGAGATGACCCCGAGAGAAATCGTCCACGAACTGGATCGTCACATCATTGGTCAGGCCGATGCCAAGCGCGCGGTGGCCGTCGCCCTGCGCAACCGCTGGCGCCGGATGCAGCTCAACGAAGAGATGCGCCATGAAGTGACCCCGAAGAACATCCTGATGATCGGCCCGACCGGTGTCGGCAAAACCGAGATCGCCCGTCGTCTGGCCAAACTGGCCAACGCCCCCTTCATCAAGGTGGAAGCGACCAAGTTCACCGAAGTGGGCTATGTCGGCAAGGAAGTGGACAGCATCATTCGCGATCTGACCGATGTCGCCATCAAGCTGGTGCGCGAGACCGAGATGGAGAAGATGAAATACCGCGCCGAGGAAGCCGCCGAAGAGCGCATTCTCGATGCGCTGCTGCCCAACCCGCGCAACACCTGGGGTGAGGAAGAGAAAGCCGACAACTCCAACACCCGCCAGATCTTCCGCAAGAAACTGCGCGAAGGTCAGCTGGATGACAAGGAGATCGAGCTGGATCTGGCCGCCTCCCCGATGGGCGTCGAAATCATGACCCCGCCGGGCATGGAAGAGATGGCCAACCAGCTGCAGGGGCTGTTCCAGAATCTGGGCCAGAACCAAAAGAAGAAGCGCAAGATCAAGGTCAAAGAGGCCATGAAGGCGCTGATCGAAGAGGAAGCGGCCAAGCTGGTCAACCCGGAAGAGCTGAAGCAGAAAGCCATCGCTGCGGTCGAGAACAACGGCATCGTCTTCCTCGACGAGATCGACAAGATCTGCAAGCGCGGCGAGAGCTCCGGCCCCGATGTCTCCCGTGAAGGGGTTCAGCGCGACCTGCTGCCGCTGGTCGAGGGCTGCACCGTCAACACCAAGCACGGCATGGTCAAGACCGACCATATCCTGTTTGTCGCCTCCGGCGCCTTCCAGATCGCCAAGCCGTCCGATCTCATCCCCGAGCTGCAGGGCCGTCTGCCGATCCGGGTCGAGCTGACCGCGCTAACCACTGAAGATTTCGAGCGGATCCTGACCGAGCCGAACGCCTCCCTGACCGATCAGTACAAGGCGCTGATGGCCACCGAAGGGGTCAACATCGAGTTCACTCAGGATGGTATCCGCCGTCTGGCCGAAGCGGCGTGGCAGGTCAACGAGCGTACCGAGAACATCGGTGCCCGCCGTCTGCACACCGTGATGGAACGCCTGATGGAAGATATCTCCTACGACGCATCCGAGAAATCCGGCGAGACCTTTGTCATCAACACCGACTACGTCAACGCCCACCTCGGCAAGCTGATTGAAGACGAGGATCTGAGCCGCTTTATTCTGTAAGCGCGATTGATCTGAAAACGCCTCCCTTGTGGAGGCGTTTTTTATGCCAGACTATTTGCCTAACCTGACGAGCCTGTCACGTAAGCAATTGATATTATTGAATCTCACCTCAGACGGAGAGAATCAATGATGAGTCCCAATCTAGAAGTCGTGATGCTCAATGGACGTCAACTGCATGAAATAATCGATATTCATGCGCTGGGCCCCTTGGGACAGCAGCACCTGAGGAGAGGAATCGGGGGCACTGCTATCTTGATGGGCAGCCTCCGCGGCCAGAGAGTCCATCTGGAAGTCAGTCCTGATAGTGATGCTGAGAATTGGCTTTATTCATTATCCCAGCAACCAAAGCAGTCCCTTGACCTAGAGTGGACCAGCATAGGGTCCATGCAGAACAGAATCGGCAAGCGCGGACACATCTCCGAATACAATAACGGCATTTGGACATTCGAGTTTCCTGACTGGGAAACCGGCTAATAAGAGACCTATGAGCGCCTCCCTCTGCGGAGGCGTCATTTTTTCATCCCCGCTGAAATTTGCTCAAAAAAAGATCTTTCCTATTCTCGGTGGCTGATTTATACATACGTATAAATCAGATCAAAATCTGTGCAGCAGGAACCAGAACGATGAATCCAACCCGGCAGAAACTGCTCGATACCGGCCTCGCCATCGCCACCGAGAAGGGGCTGCGCGGCCTGACGGTGCGCGAGCTGGCGGCGGCGGCCGAGGTGAACCTCGGCTCCTTCGTCTACCACTTCGGCAACCGCGACGCCTTTATCGACGAGCTGGTCGAGCTCTGGTACGCCCCCCTCTATGACGAGCTCAAGGCGGTGGCAGCCAAAGGCTCCTACCCCTCTGCCATCGCCATGTTCGAAGCCACCATGGAGGCGCTGATCGGGCTGGTGGCGCGCCAGCGCGGCTTTATCAACCACCTGTTTGGCGATGCGCTGGCGGGTGAAGGGGCGGCCCAGCGCTTTCTGCTCAGCCTGCCGCGCCGTCATCCCCTGCTGCTGATCGAGCAGGTACGGATGGCACAGGCGGAAGGGTCGCTGGTCGCGGGTCACCCGCTCCAGCTGATGATCTTCATCATGGGGTCGGTCGGCCTACCGCTGGTCATCGCCGGCAGCGGTCGCCAGCTCGGCTGGCTGCCCGAACAGGCAGCCCCCTTTCTCAGCCAGATAGACAACCCCGAGGCCGCCAGACAGCGGCTGGTATGGGCCCTGCGCGGCCTGCGCTCCACCGACATGAAAGAAGGAGAAGCGGCATGAAACAACGCATTGCAATCGTGGCCCTGCTGCTAACCGTTATCGGTGGCTACCTCTGGTGGCAGGGGCGCCCGGCTGACGGCTCCATCCTCTACGGCAACGTCGATATTCGCGACGTCAATCTGGCCTTTCGGGTCGGCGGCCGCGTCGATCAGGTGCTGGTTGATGAGGGGGATAGGGTAAAAGCCGGTCAACTGCTGGCCCGCCTCGATCCGGTTCCCCTCACCCACAGCCGCGACAGCGCCCGCGCCAATCTGGCCGCGCTCACTGCCGCCAACACCTTGATCCACAAAGGCTATCGCAGCGAAGAGACCGACCGAGCCCGGGCCGCACTGGCCGCCGCCGAAGCCGCTGCACTGGAAGCCGACCAGCAGTGGCGCCGCCAGAGCGCACTGGCGGCCACCGGCGCCATCTCCCGCGGTCAGCTCGATACCGCTCGCTCCCAGCGGGATCAGACCCAGGCGCAGGTACGCTCGGCACGCGAACAGCTCGCCCAGCTCGAAACCGGCTACCGCCCGGAGGAAATCGCCCAGTCCGATGCCCAGCTGGAAGGGGCCAAAGCGGCGCTCGCCAGTGCCGAACTGGCGCTGGCAGATGCCAGCCTGACCGCCCCCAGCGACGGCATCATCATCAGTCGCGCCATCGAGAACGGCAGCATGGTGCAGAGCGGAGCGACCGCCTTCAACCTCTCCCTGACTGCGCCGGTCTGGGTGCGCGCCTATGTGGAGGAGCCCTGGCTCGGTCACTTCCCGAGCGGCGCCAAAGTGACCCTCACCACCGACTCGCGGCCGGATCAGCCCTATCACGGGGTGGTGGGCTTTGTCTCGCCGACCGCCGAGTTCACCCCGAAATCGGTGGAGACGCCGGACCTGCGCACTCACCTCGTCTACCGGCTGCGCATCGTGGTGCAGGATCCCGACCCGGCTCTGCGCCAAGGTATGCCGGTCACCGTCAGGCTGGCGCCATGAGCTGCGCCATCTCCCTTGAGGGGCTCACCAAACGCTTTGGCGAGCGGGTCGCCCTCAATGCCATCTCGGCCACCATTCCGACTGGCGGCATCACCGGACTGGTGGGCCCCGACGGCGCGGGCAAAAGCACTTTGCTGCGCCTGCTGGCCGGCCTGCTGATCCCCGAAGCGGGCACCATACGAGTGCTGGGGCTGGATCCGGTGAGCGAGGGGGATCTGCTGCGTCAGCACCTCGGCTACATGCCCCAGCAGTTCGGCCTCTACGAGGATCTCAGCGTGCTGGAGAACCTCACCCTCTACGCTGACTTGCGCGGCGTACTGGAGCCCGAACGCACGCCCACCTTCGCGCGGCTGCTCGCCTTCACCGATCTTGCCCGCTTCACCGCGCGGCCTGCAGGCAAGCTCTCTGGCGGGATGAAACAGAAGCTCGGGCTGGCCTGCGCCCTGCTCGGCACCCCGGATGTGCTGCTGCTCGACGAACCGGGGGTCGGGGTCGATCCCATCTCCCGCCGCGCCCTCTGGCAGATGGTGCGCGAGCTGGCCAAGGGGGGGATGACGGTGCTCTGGAGTACCGCCTATCTCGATGAGGCGGAGCTGTGCGACCACGTGCTGCTGATGGCAGATGGCGAGGTGCGCACCAGCGGCACGCCAGCCGATCTGATGGGGGCCATGGCCAGCCGCTGCTGGCTGCTGGAGGCGGGGCAGCTGGATGGCCGCGAGCGGCGCGCCCTGCTGCGCCGGGCACTGGCGCACCCCGCGGTGATGGATGGCGCGGTGGCAGGGGAGCGGGTTCGCCTGCTGCTGCACCCGGGCATGACGCCCCCACCGCTGGCGGAGCTGCATCTCGCCAACGGCGCCTTTCAACCGGCCCAGCCCCGGCTGGAAGATGCCTTTATCGACCTGCTCGGCGGCGGCCCCGGCGGGGAGTCGAGTCTGGCGGCCGGGATGCGGGAAGCGGAACTGCCGCAGGGGGTCTCCCCCGAGGCGGTGATCGAGGCGCGCCACCTCACCAAGCGCTTCGGCGATTTTGCCGCCACCGATGATGTCAGCTTTGCGGTGCGCCGCGGCGAGATCTTCGGCCTGCTCGGCCCCAACGGGGCGGGCAAGTCCACCACCTTCAAGATGGAGTGCGGCCTGCTGCGCCCGAGTGAGGGACAGGCACTGGTGACCGGCATCGATCTGGCCCACAGCCCGTCGGCGGCGCGCCAGCGCCTCGGCTACATGGCGCAGAAGTTCTCCCTCTACAAGCAGCTCACCGTGGCGCAGAACCTCTCCTTCTTCGCCGGTATCTACGGCCTGTTCGGCCGCCACCAGCAGACGCGGAGCGACGCCATGGTGACTGCCTTTGCCCTCGCCCCCTGGCTCGATCAGAAGGCGGAATCCCTGCCGCTCGGTCTGCGCCAGCGCTTATCGCTAGCCTGCGCCCTGCTGCACGAGCCGCCGCTGCTGTTTCTCGATGAGCCCACCTCCGGGGTTGATCCGGTGACCCGGCGCGAGTTCTGGTCCCACATCAACGCGCTGGCCGACCACGGCGTCACCGTGCTGGTTACCACCCACTTTATGGACGAGGCGGAGTATTGCGACCGCATCGCCCTCATCTATCGCGGCAAGCTGCTGGCCCTCGGCACCCCGGACGATCTCAAGGGGCTGGCCGCCAAAGAGGCGGCGACCTCTTTGCCAACCGGCTCCTTGCCGACCTGTTCTTTGCCAACAATGGAAGAGGCCTTTATCACCCTGGTCGAGCGGGCCAGCGAGGAGGAAGCATGAGCATCAACCGTCGGCGACTGCTGGCCCTCTGCCGCAAGGAGACGCTGCAAATCGTCCGTGACCCGAGCAGCATCCTCATCGCCTTCATCATGCCGGTGGTACTGCTGGTGGTAATGGGTTACGCCATCAATCTGGACGTTGACCACCTGCGCCTCGGCATATGGCGTACCGACAGCGGTGCCCCGGCGGTGCGGCTGGAGCAGGCCCTGCGCGGCTCTACCGCGCTAGAGATCCACAGCGGCCCGAGCAAGGAGTCCCTGCTCGCCAGTCTGGCACGTGGCGAGATCCGCGGCCTGCTGGTGATCGATGACGGCTTCTCCCGCGCGCTGGCCGGTCAGGGCAATGGCACGCCACAGGCGCTGCTGCTGACCGACGGCTCCGAGCCCAACACCGCCAACTTCGTCACCAACTATGTGCAGGGGATCTGGCAGGGGTGGCTCGCTGGCGAGGGGGTCGCCATGCCGGTGTCGATAGAGAGTCGCGCCTGGTTCAACCCGGCGCTGGTGAGCCGCAACTTTCTGGTGCCGGGCTCCGTTGCGGTGGTGATGACCATCATAGGGGCCCTGCTCACCTCGCTGGTGGTGGCGCGGGAGTGGGAGCGCGGCACCATGGAGGCGCTGCTCGCCACCCCGGTTACCAAGGGGGAGCTGCTGCTCTCCAAGCTGCTGCCCTACTATGGCCTTGGCATCATCGCCATGCTGCTCTGCCTGCTCTTCTCGGTGGCGGTGATGGCGGTGCCGTGGCGCGGCTCCCTGCTGCTGCTCTTTCTGGTCACCAGCGTCTTTCTCGGCAGCGCCCTCGGGCTCGGGCTGTTCCTCTCCACCGTGATGCGCAGCCAGTTCAATGCCGCGCAGGCAGCGCTGATCGCCGCCTTTCTGCCCGCCGTGATGCTGTCGGGCTTCGTGTTCGAGATCGCCAGCATGCCACCGCTGCTGCGGGCCATCACCCACCTCATTCCAGCCCGTTACTTCGCAAGCTCGCTGCAGACCCTCTATCAGGCGGGTAGCGTCTTCTCGATCCTGCTGGTCAACGGTTTCTGTCTGCTGCTGCTGGCCGGTTTCTGGCTGGCCCTGACCGCCCGCAAGACGCGGCGCACTCTGGAGTAACCCATGCTGATCCGACTCTGGTGGCTGATCCGAAAAGAGCTGCAGGCCCTGATGGGCAATACTCAGGGGCGCTTTCTGCTCATCATGCCGGTGCTGCTGCAAACCGCCCTCTTCCCGTTCGCCGCCACTCTGGAGGTGACCGGCAACACGCTGGCCATCTACAACCAGGATGGCGGCGCCCAGAGCCGCGAGCTGCTGGAGCGCCTCACCCATATGCCCGCCTTCACCACCATCATTCCGGTGCAAGGCGAGGCGGGCATGACCGAGGCCATCACCGGGCAGCAGGCGCTGCTCGGGCTGATTATTCCGAGCGATTTCTCCCGCCGGCTGGCGCGGGGCGAACCGGCCAAGGTGCAGCTGATTATCGATGGCCGCCGCTCCAACGGTGGTCAGGTAGCGGCGGGCTACATCAGTCAGGTGATCGCCCGCTGGCAAAGTGAGGGCAAGGGGCAACCCGAGCTGGCGGTACGCAACCTCTACAACCCCAACGTCGAGTTCCACTGGCATATCCTGCCGGCGCTGGTGGCCATCATCACCACCACGGGGTGTCTTATCGTCACCGCCCTCTCGGTCGCACGGGAGCGGGAGGAGGGCACCTTCGACCAGCTGCTGGTCTCCCCCCTCACCGCAGGCTGGATCATGGCGGGCAAGGCGGTGCCCGGCATCATGGTGGCGGTGGGGCAAGGGTGCATAGTCGCGCTGGCCGCCCGTTTTATCTTTCACCTCCCCTTTGCCGGCAGCCTCAGCCTGCTGATGGCGGGCATGGTCTGCTACGGGCTGGCACTGGCCGGGATCGGGCTCTTTATCTCGTCGTTCTGCTCGACCCAGCAGCAGGCGTTTCTCGGGGTATTCTCCTTCACCGTCCCGGCGGTGATCCTCTCGGGCTACATCTCGCCGGTGGAGAACATGCCGCAAGTGTTCCAGTGGCTGGCGGCCATCGACCCCCTCACCCACTTTATCGTGCTGCTCAAGGGGGTCTTCCTCAAAGGGTTTGACTGGTCAGCCGCCTGGCCCCTGCTCTGGCCGCTGCTCGCCATCGCAGGGGTCACCCTGTCGCTGGCGCTCGCCATGTTCCGCCGCCATATCGCCTGACGCGCCGCCTTGCTCAGCTGATGTCCATTGATGCCGGTCTTGCCCAGTGCGAGGCCGGCCTTTTCCGCCAGAAGTTTTCACTCCCCGGCTGTGGGTAAACCGGGCTTTCCCTCCACCATCCCTCACTCCAAGCCAGCTCATAAATCATCAACTGGTATACCTAATTTTGTATATCTTTGAATTTTATCGAATTACCCCTGACGAGATATATAAATAGACACTTGATTTGCATCAATTGCCCGTCCCGACTGACTGGGTAGCCTAGCCCCAGAATGATGTTTTATTACTCCAAACTCGAGGCAATCATGAGCAAAGTCAGACTGGTCGTTGTGGGCAACGGCATGGTGGGGCACCGCTTCATCGAAGAGCTGATCGAGCGGGCCGACCCGGGCCGCTACGAGATCACCGTCTTCGGTGCAGAACCCCGTCCCGCCTACGATCGCGTCCATCTCTCCTCCTACTTCTCCCATCACACCAGTGAAGATCTCTCCCTCGTCAAACCCGGCTTCTACGACAAGCACGGCATCCGCCTGCTGCTCGGCGAAGCGGTGAAAGCAATCGACAGGGCCAACCGCGAAGTGCACTCCAACAAGGGCACTGTGGTCGGATACGACAAGCTGGTGCTGGCCACCGGCTCCTACCCCTGGGTACCGCCCATTGCGGGCAGCCAGCACCACGAGTGCTTCGTCTATCGCACCATCGAGGATCTGAAAGCCATCCGCAGCGCCGCCAAGAGCGGCAAGAGCGGGGTGGTGATCGGGGGCGGCCTGCTTGGCCTCGAAGCCGCCGGTGCCCTCAAGGCGCTGGGTCTCGAGACCCATGTGGTGGAGTTTGCTCCTGTGCTGATGGCCGAGCAGCTCGACGGTCAGGGCGGCCAGCTGCTGCGCCGCAAGATTGAATCCATGGGCGTGCAGGTACACACCAGCAAGAGCACCAGCGAGATCCTGATGCATGGCGGTGAGCAGGCGAAACACCGGCTCGCCTTTGCCGATGGCAGCCAACTGGAAGTGGACGTGGTGGTCTTCTCCACCGGCATTCGCCCGCAGGATACCCTGGGCCGCTACGGTGATCTCGCCATTGCCGAGCGCGGCGGCATCGTCATCGACGATCACTGCCTCACCTCCGACCCCGACATCTACGCCATCGGCGAGTGCGCCGCGTGGCAAGGCCGCTTCTTCGGGCTGGTAGCGCCGGGCTACAAGATGGCCCAGATCACCGTCGACCATCTGCTCGGCGGCGACAGCCGTTTCGAGGGGGCGGACATGAGCGCCAAGCTCAAGCTGCTCGGCGTCTCCGTCGGCTCCATCGGCGATGCCCACGGCCGCACTCCGGGCAGCCACAGCTATGTGTTTCAGGACGATCAGGCTGGCGTCTACAAGAAGATCGTGGTGAGCGAAGACAACAGCCGCCTGCTCGGCGCCGTACTGGTGGGTGACGTGGAGGATTACGGCAACCTGCTGCAGATGATGCTCAACACCCTGCCGCTGCCGAGCCACCCGGATACCCTGATCCTGCCCGCCTACGCCGGTGCCAAGCCGACGCTGGGGGTGGATGCCCTGCCGGAGAGCGCCCAGATCTGCTCCTGTTTCGACGTCTCCAAGGGCGACATCGCCCAAGCGGTGGCCGAGGGTCACACCACCCTGGCCGCCATCAAGCAGCACACCAAGGCCGGTACCGGCTGCGGCGGCTGCGTGCCGCTCATCAGTCAGGTGCTCAACGCCGAGCTGGTGAAGCAGGGCATCGAGGTCAACAACCACCTCTGTGCCCACTTCCCCCACTCCCGTCAGGAGCTGTTCCATCTGGTCAAGGTGGAGGGGATCAAGAGCTTTGACGAGCTGCTGGCCAAACACGGTCAGGGCTATGGCTGCGAAGTGTGCAAACCGACCGTCGGCTCCATCCTCGCCTCCTGCTGGAACGACTATGTGCTGAGCCCGCTCAACACCCAGCTGCAGGACACCAACGACATCTTCCTCGGCAACATGCAAAAGGACGGCAGCTACTCCGTCATCCCGCGCATGGCCGGCGGCGAAGTGACCCCGGAAGGCTTGCTGGCGGTGGCCGAAGTGGCCCGCGACTACAAGCTCTACACCAAGATCACCGGCGCCCAGCGCATCGGCCTGTTCGGTGCCCAGAAAGACGATCTGCCCGCCATCTGGCGCAAGCTGCTGGCAGCCGGATTCGAGACCGGACAGGCCTACGCCAAGGCACTGCGCATGGCCAAGACCTGCGTCGGCAGCACCTGGTGCCGCTTCGGCGTGCAGGACAGCGTCGGCCTCGGGGTCTTCCTCGAGAACCGCTACAAGGGCATTCGCACCCCGCACAAGATGAAGTTTGGCGTCTCCGGCTGTACCCGCGAATGTGCGGAAGCGCAGGGCAAGGATGTCGGCATCATCGCCACCGATGCGGGTTGGAACCTCTATGTGGGCGGCAACGGCGGCATGAAGCCACGCCACGCCGACCTGCTGGCGTCTGACCTCGACCGCGAGACCCTCATCAAGCTGATCGACCGTTTCATGATGTTCTACGTCACCAGCGCCGACAAACTGCAGCGCACCTCGGTCTGGCTCAGCAATCTGGAAGGGGGCGTCGACTACCTGCGCGAGGTGATCGTCGACGACAAGCTGGGGCTGGCCGACACCCTGGAGCGCGATATCCAGACCCTCATCGACAGCTACGAGTGCGAATGGTCGCACACCCTCAACGAAGAGGAGGCGCTCAAGCGCTTCAGCCACTTCATCAACAGCGACAAGCGCGACCCGGACGTTCAGTTCGTCGCCGAGCGCGCGCAGCACAGACCCGCCACCCCGGCCGAACGCATCCCTGTCTATCAGATCGAAGTGGAGGCAAAGTGATGAAATTAGCCTGTCAACTCAATGACATACTCCCAGGCACCGGGGTTTGTGCCCTGATTGAAGGTCGCCAGAATATGCCTGTTTCGCTCGATGTGGAGGTTCAATCATGAAATTCGCCTGCCAACTCAACGACATCCTGCCTGGCACCGGCGTCTGCGCTCTGCTCGAGGGGCGTCAGATCGCCCTGTTCCGCCCGAGCGCGGCGGCCGAGGTGTTCGCCATCGACAACCGGGACCCCTTCTTCGCCGCCAACGTGCTGTCGCGGGGCCTGATCTGCGAACACGACGGCGAGCTCTGGGTCGCCAGCCCGCTCAAGAAGCAGCGCTTTCGCCTGAGAGATGGCCACTGTTTCGACAACCCTGCCATGTCGGTGCAGAGCTATCCCGTTGAAGTACGCGATCAGCAGGTCTGGGTCGCCGTCTGATGTCGACAACCCCCAGATCCATGTCGGTACAGGGCTACGTCCCCGTCAAAGTACGTGATCCGCAGATCTGGGTCATCGGCTAACACCATGCATATCAGGGCTGCCCGCGGGCGGCCCTCTTGAAGGAAACAAAGATGTATACCGAAACCATCAACAAGTGCGCCGCCAACGCGGCCCGCATCAACCGCTTCGAGCGCAGCGACAAGCTCGGCTTCTGGCTCAGCTCCGCCATGGCGGGGGCCTATGTGGGCCTCGGCATCATCCTCATCTTCACCCTCGGCAATCTGGTGGATCCGAGCATCCGTCCGCTGGTGATGGGGGCCACCTTCGGCATCGCCCTGACCCTGGTCATCATCGCCGGCTCCGAGCTGTTCACCGGCCACACCATGTTCCTCACCTTCGGGGTGAAGACCGGCAAGATTTCCATGGGGGATCTGCTGCGCATCCTGCCGCAGACCTGGGCCGGCAACCTGATTGGCTCCGTCGTGGTGGCGTTGATCTACTCCTACGGCGGCAGCCTGCTGCCGGACGCGGGCAGTCTGGCCCACAAGGTGGCGCTGGCCAAAACCCAGGCACCTGCGCTGACCCTGTTCATGAAGGGCGTGCTGTGCAACTGGCTGGTCTGCCTCGCCATCTGGATGGCGCTGCGCACCGAGGGTGCCGCCAAGTTCATCGCCATCTGGTGGTGCCTGCTGGCCTTCATCGCCTCCGGCTACGAGCACTCGGTCGCCAACATGACCCTGTTTGCCCTCTCCTGGTTTGGTGCCCACTCCGAGGCCTACACCCTGGGCGGCATCGGCCACAACCTGCTGTGGGTGACCCTGGGCAACACCGTCTCCGGCGCCCTCTTTATGGGCCTCGGCTACTGGTATGCCACCCCCAAGGCTGAGCGCCCGGTCGCGGTGAGCGAAACCACCAGCACCGCCAACCAGACCCGAACCGCCTGATCAGGAGGCCCCATGGACTACTTGCCCATCTTTTGCCGACTCGACAACAAACCCGTGCTGCTGGTCGGCGGCGGCGAGGTAGCGGAGCGCAAGGCGCGTCTGCTGCTGGATGCCGGTGCCCAGCTCACCGTGGTCGCGCCCGAGCTCGACCCCGAGCTGGCAGAACTGGCTGCCAACGGCAGCATCGAGTGGCTGGCCGGTGAATTCGCACCGGCACAACTGACGGGCAAGTGGCTGGTAGTGGCCGCCAGCGATCGGCGCGAGGTGAACGCCCTGGTCTACCATAGCGCCAATCAGGCGCGGATCTTTGCCAACGTGGTGGATGACCCGAAACGCTCCAGCTTCATCATGCCATCGATCATCGACCGCTCGCCGCTGATGGTGGCCATCTCCTCCGGCGGCAAGGCCCCGGTGCTGGCTCGCTTGCTGCGGGAAAAACTCGAAGCCCTGCTGCCGCAACATCTGGGCGCCGTGGCGACCTTCGCCGGCAGCCTGCGGGAGCGGGTCAAGGCCCGCTTCGCCAGCATGGGCGAGCGGCGCCGCTTCTGGGAACGGCTGCTCGGGGCGGACCGGCTCGGGCAGGCACTGGCACGGGGCGATAGCGCCTCTGCCAATCAGCTGGCCGACAGCCTGTTTGCCGACGAGAGCCAGACCGCTGGCGAGGTGGTGCTGGTGGGAGCCGGCCCCGGCGATCCGGGCCTGCTCACCCTGCACGCCCTGCGCCAGATGCAGCAGGCGGACGTGGTGGTCTATGACCGGCTGGTCTCGGACGACGTGATGGCATTGGTGCGCCGAGATGCCAGGCGCATCTTCGTCGGCAAGCAGGCGGGCAACCACTGCGTGCCCCAAGAGGGAATCAACCAGCTGTTGCTGGAGGAGGCGAAGAAGGGGCAACGGGTGGTGCGGCTGAAGGGGGGCGACCCCTTTATCTTCGGCCGTGGCGGCGAGGAGCTGGAGACGCTGGTCGGCACAGGCATCGGCTTTCAGGTGGTGCCCGGCATCACCGCGGCCAGCGGCTGCGCCGCCTACGCCGGCATTCCGCTCACTCACCGCGATCACGCCCAGAGCGTCCGTTTCGTCACCGCCCACGGCAAGGGGGGCGCCCGGGATCTCGACTGGCCGCTGCTGGCCAAGGACAAACAGACGCTGGTGTTCTACATGGGGCTTTCCAGTTGTGCCACCATCCGCGAACAGCTGCTGGCCCACGGTAAGCAAGGCAACACCCCGGTGGCGCTGATCGAGCGCGGCACCCAACCCTGTCAGCGGGTCATTCGCGGCACCCTCGATGAGCTGCCCGCGCTGGCGGTGGGGGTCGAGAGTCCGACCCTTATCATGGTGGGCTCGGTGGTGACCCTGGCCGACCAGCTCGCCTGGTTTGGCGCGGCACCACAGGCTCAGCAAGCCCTCGCCTGACCATTTGAAGGTGTCCGTCACCCGATCCCGGCTGAATAACCCTCTCACCGGGATCGGGCGATGGCCATGGCTGGCAATCTGTGAGCATTGAAACGAGCTGAAGGGATCAACCCACTCGTCATAAGTGAAAGTTGGGTCATTAACGAAAAATCCATAAATTAAATTTATACCGATCCCTTCCCCCCCCCCCAAACCGCCCTCCCCCTGCCATTGCGCCTGCGCCAAGCAGTTGGCCGATCTCTGCCGGATAAATCTCTGCACCACTGCGCACCGTCATAACCTGTTGTTTTAAGTCTGGTATCCTATGGCTATTCGGCCCCATGGCCACCAGCTCAGGAACCTCTCCATGTCTCTTCCCATCAAAAACAGCGCCAGGCAGCGTGCGGAAGACAGATCCCGCATTCTCACCCTGCTGCTGCGCGATGACGCCCTCACCGACAGCCTGCTCGATCCGCTGGCGGTGCAGGATGCCGAACAGCGCGACCAGACCAGCGAGCTGACCCGGCTGGTCAACAGCCTGCCCGCCGCCGATATCGCCGATGCGCTGGAGTCGCTGCCGCCGGATGAGCGCCATGTGTTGTGGGCGCTGGTGAGTGAAGAGAAGCGCGGCCAGACCCTGGTCGAAGCGTCGGAGACGGTGTGGGACAGCCTGATCAGCGGCATGAGCGACAAAGAGCTGCTCGATGCCCTGCGCACCCTGGATATCGACGATCAGATCTATCTGGGCCAGTATCTGCCCCGCAACCTGATGGGACGGCTGCTCACCTACATGGCCCCCGCCGACCGGGATCGGGTGCGCGAGATGATCCGCTACGGCAAGCATACCGTCGGCGCCATGATGGATTTCGAGATCATCACCATCCGCCCCGAGGTGACGCTCGCCACCGTGCAGCGCTATCTGCGCCTGCGCGGCAAGATCCCCGCCAACACCGACAAACTGTTCGTCATCGACCGGCGCAACCACCTGCTGGGGGAGCTGCCGCTCACCACAGTGCTGCTGCACAAGCCGGACACCCGGGTGAATGCGGTGATGGAGCAGGACCCGGTCACCTTCGATCCGGAGGATAACGACGAAGAGGCCGCCCGCACCTTCGAGCGAGATGACCTGCTCTCCGCCGCCGTGGTGGATGGCAAGGGCAAGCTGATGGGTCGCCTCACCGTCGAAGAGGTGGTGGATCTGGTCTATGAAGAGAGCGACACCGACCTGCGCCGGATGGGGGGTATCAGTGAAGAGGAGGATGTATTCGCGCCTGTCTCCAAGGCGGTCAAGACTCGCTGGGCCT
The DNA here is from genome assembly GCF_000764665.1 of Aeromonas lacus. Classification (GTDB taxonomy): domain Bacteria; phylum Pseudomonadota; class Gammaproteobacteria; order Enterobacterales; family Aeromonadaceae; genus Aeromonas; species Aeromonas lacus. Next base: position 120,331 of record NZ_JRGM01000150.1, read on the forward strand.
GGCTTGCCATCAACCTCTGCACCGCCTTTGTCGCCTCGCGGGTGATCGGCCTGTTCGAGCACACCATCTCGCAACTGGTGGCGCTGGCGGCCCTGATGCCCATCGTCGCCGGGATCGGCGGCAACACCGGCAACCAGACCATCACCATGATAGTGCGCGCGCTGGCGCTGCAGCATATTCAGGCGGGCAACCTCTCCTTCCTGCTGCTGCGGGAACTCGGGGTAGCGCTGATCAACGGGCTGGTGTGGGGTGGCACCATGGGGGTGGCGACCTTCCTGCTCTATCAGGATGCGGCGCTGGGCGCCGTGATGACCCTGGCCATGGTGCTCAACCTGCTGGTGGCGGCGCTGATGGGGGTCATTATCCCCATGACCATGAACCGGCTCGGCCGCGACCCGGCGGTGGGGGCCAGCGTGATGATCACTGCCATCACCGACACCGGCGGCTTCTTTATCTTCCTCGGCCTCGCCACCCTGTTCCTGCTCTGACCCTGCACAGGCAAATCCCCTCCTCTCCATATAAAAAACCCCGGCATAGCCGGGGTGAAAACGGAGAGGAAAACATTTGGACGTCATTACGGCTGCTTGCCAGCCACCAATCCCCGCATACCTGCTGTTCAGGCTGACAGCATGCGGCGATCCTCGTACTCAGGATTACAGTTCCTTGCCAACGCGTAATATCGAGAGCCGTAATGAATCACCGCTGAATTTAATGGAGAGATCACGCGGCCGTCGAATGGAGATCTGTAACCAACCATTACAGGCGAGCGAAATAGACCGAATAAAAGGCCGCTGACCTCCCGCCCGGCAAGGCTGGCCACAGTATGTAGCCATAAAAAACAGGCCCACCGAAGTGGGCCTGCTGTTATCTGGGTGGTCGGGAATATCGCGCCAAAGGGCGCTACTCCCGCTCCTTCACATAGGGTGTACCAAGCGCTTTGGGCGCCACCGCGCGGCCGATAAAGCCGGCCAGCAGGAACACGGTCAGGATGTAGGGCAGTGCCTCAATGGCCTGTACCGGGATCGGGAAGTCACCGATGGTCACCCCTTGCAGACGGATGGCGACCGCATCGAGGAAGCCGAACAGCAGGCAGGCTGCCATGGCGTTCCAGGGGCGCCACTTGCCGAACACCAGTGCCGCCAGCGCCATAAAGCCCTTGCCCGCACTCATGTTGGGGATGAACTGGGCCGTCTGGGCTACCGCAAGATAGGTGCCACCGATACCGGCCAGCAGGCCACCGATGATAAGCGCGGTGTAGCGCATCCGCACCACAGAGATACCGGCGGTATCGACCGCAGCCGGCGCCTCGCCCACCGCCCGCAGCCGCAGACCGAAGCGGGTACGGAACATCACCCACCAGGCCAGCGGTACGCAGGCGAACGCCACGTACTCCAGCAGGGAGTGGCCGCTCAGCAGCTCGCTGTAGAGCTGGCCAATCACCGGCACATCGTAGAGCTCCTTGGCATAGGGGAAGTCGATGGGAGCGAAGCGGGCATCGCCGGAGAGCGCCGGCGTCTGGCCACCCTGATCGAACCAGTAACGGCCCAGCGTCACGGTCAGACCGGCCGCCAGAATGTTGATGGCCATGCCGCTCACCACCTGATCACCGCGGTGGGTGATGGTGGCAAAGCCGTGCATCAGGGCAAACAGCACCGAGATAGCAATCCCGGCACCCAGTCCCACCCAGGCGGAACCGGAGACCGCTGCCGCCGCACCACTGGCGAACGCCGCCGCCAGCAGTTTGCCTTCCAGCGCAATGTTGACCACCCCGGAGCGCTCGCAGAACATGCCGGCCATGGCGGCCAGAATGAGGGGCGGGGCAGTACGGATAGTGGCATCCAGCATCAGGATCAGAATTTCAAACATGATCAGGCCCCCTTAACTTGCGCAGAGCGGTTGGCAAACGCCAGATAGAGCTGCTCGATGCGCGGACGCATCATGTGCTCCAGTGCGCCGCAGAACAGGATCACCAGACCCTGCAGCACCACCACGATGTTGCGGTCGACACCGAATTCGAAGCTGAGCTCGGCGCCCCCCTGATAGAGGAAACCGAACAGCAGGCTGGCGATGATGACGCCGACCGGGTGGTTGCGCCCCATCAGCGCCACCGCGATACCGGTGAAGCCGAACCCTTCCACGAAGTTGAGCTTGATCTGGTGCAGCTCACCCTGCAGCACGTTGAGGGCGAAGAAGCCCGACAGCATGCCGGAGATCACCATGGCCAGGATCACCACCTTGGGATAGGAGATACCGGCATAGGCGGAGGCACTCTGGCTGGCGCCGACAGAGCGGATCTCGTAGCCCCAGCGGGTGTGCCAGATAAAGACCCATACCAGCGCCGCACAGATCAGCGCCCAGAAGAAGCTGATGTTGAGCGGGCTGTTCGGCATCTCGACGCCAAACAGGCTCGCCAGCCCGGTCATCTTGGGCAGCCAGCTCGCTTCGGCAAACACCCGGCTCTCGGTCGCCATCGAACCGGGCGGCTTGAACACCTCCACTAGCAGATAGGCCATCAGCGAGGCGGCGATGAAGTTGAACATGATGGTGGTGATAACGATGTGGCTGCCGCGCTTGGCTTGCAGCCAGGCCGGAATAAAGGCCCAGGCCGCACCGAACAGACCACCGGCAACGATGGAGAGCGGCAACAACAGGGAGAATGGCAGCACATCGCCGAGGATCAGACAGACCAGCCCCACACCCAGACCACCGATATAGGCCTGACCTTCGCCGCCGATGTTGAACAGACCGGCGTGGAAGGCGACCGCTACCGACAGACCGGTGAAGATAAAGCCGGTTGCGTAGTAGAGGGTGAAGCCAAACCCTTCACCGGTGCCGAACGCGCCGTACCACATAATCTTGGCGGCATCGACCGGGTTGATCTCGAGGTAGTAGAACAGGATGGCCGACACCAGGAAGGCCAGCAGGATGTTGACCGCAGACACGACGCCCACGGAGACCCAGGCAGGAATACGTACTTGGCTCATCAGTGGGCCTCCTTGGCAACTTCATCCGGCACTATGTTAGCCATCATCAGGCCGATAGTGCGCTCGTCCGCTTTGGCGGCATCCAGCTCGCCGACGATGCGACCGTCGGCAATAACCAGAATGCGGTCAGAGAGACTCATGATCTCGTCCAGTTCGACCGAGACCAGCAGCACGGCCTTGCCCTTGTCGCGCATGGCGATGATCTGCTGGTGGATATACTCGATGGCGCCGATGTCGACCCCGCGGGTCGGCTGGCCGATCAACAGCACATCCGGGTCCTGCTCCACTTCACGGGCGATCACCAGCTTCTGCTGGTTGCCACCTGAGAAGTTGGCGGTCTTGTGGTCGGGATGGGGCGGGCGCACGTCCCACTTCTCCATCTTGGCCTGGCAATCCTGCTGGATCGCCTCCTTGTTCTGCAGCCACCCCTTGTTGTATTGCGGACGGCGGTGATAACCGAGGATAAAGGCCTCTTTCGCCTCGAAGCGGTTGATGAGACCCATCTTGTGGCGATCTTCCGGCACATGGCCGAGACCGAAGTTGCGCACCATCTCGGGATCGGCCGCCTGCTCGGCGCTCACCTTGTGCACGCCGCTGCGGCTGCTGATGGTAAAGCCGCCCTTGCTCGGCTTGATGATGCCGCCAAGCAGGCTGAGCAGCTCGGACTGGCCGTTGCCGGAGACCCCGGCGATGCCGACCACTTCACCGGCGCGCACCTCGAAGCTGACCGATTTGACCCGCTCCACCTTGCTGGCGTCGAAGTAGCTGAGCCCCTCGACCTTCAGCTTGGCTTCGCCCGGCTCGGTCGGCCCCTTGTCGACCTTGAGGCGCACCTTGCGGCCCACCATCAGTTCGGCCAGCTGCTCCTTGTCGGTATCCCTGGTGGCGACATGCGCCACCATCTCGCCGCGGCGCATGATGGAGACCTGATCCGTGATAGCCAGGATCTCGCGCAGCTTGTGAGTGATGAGGATGATGGTCGCCCCCTGATCCCGCAGCTTCTCCAGCACCTTGAACAGGTGATCCGCCTCTTGCGGGGTGAGTACCCCGGTCGGCTCGTCGAGGATCAGGATGCGGGCACCGCGATAGAGCGCCTTGAGGATTTCGACCCGCTGTTGCAGGCCCACCGGCAGATCTTCCACCTTCTCGTGCAGTGGCACTTCGAGACCATAGTCCCGCGCCAACTCGCCGAGCAGCTTCTCTGCCGACGCCACGCTCTGCTGAAGGTGCCAGCCATTTTCAGCGCCGAGGATGACGTTTTCCAAAACCGTAAAGTTGTTCACCAGCATGAAGTGCTGGTGCACCATGCCCACGCCTGCGGCAATCGCATCTTGTGAACCGTGGGGTTTGAAAGGATTCCCGTCGATGAACATCTCGCCTTTATCGGCATGGTAGAAGCCGTAAATGATGCTCATCAGGGTGGATTTACCGGCGCCGTTTTCGCCAACGATGCCGTGAATACTGCCTTTCCGAACCTTAAGGTCGATCAGCTTGTTGGCGTACACTTCGCCGAACCGCTTATCGATACCTCTTAATTCGATGGCATAGCGATCTGTCTGGTCCATGATGCAGCCCTGCGTTTCATGAAATAAGACTGTAAAAACCGGCCCGTGCGGGCCGGTCGGTGCGTTGAGAGTCGTAGCAGCAACTATCTAATTAGTATTTGCAGGTATTGTCGCTCATGTAGTCATGAACCTTGACCTTGCCTGAAATAATCTCGGCCTTGATGGCATCCACCTTGGCTTTCATCTCCGGAGTGATCAGCTTCTCGTTGTCCTTGTCGAGCGCCCAATCCACACCGCCTTCGGCCAGACCCAGGTTCTTGATCCCCGGTTTCCACTGGCCTTTGGCCGCGTCATCCCAGGTTTGGTAAGCAGCCAGACCCACAGACTTGACCATGGAGGTCAGCATGGTGCCCGGTTGCAGGTGGTTCTGGTTGGAGTCTACGCCGATGGCAAACTTGCCGCTGTCCTTGGCTGCCTGATAGACACCGATACCGGTACCGCCGGCTGCGGCGTAAACCACGTCAGCACCCTTGGCGAACTGGGACTTGGCCAGCTCGGCACCTTTGGCCGGGTCAGCAAACGCGGCCGGGGTGGAGCCCGCCATGTTCTGGAACACTTCGATCTTCGGATTGACGTACTTGGCACCCTGCTCGTAGCCACACTCGAACTTGCGGATCAGCGGGATGTCCATGCCGCCCACGAAACCGACCTTGCCGGTTTTGGAGGCGATGGCAGCCAGTGCGCCCACCAGGAAGGAACCTTCATGCTCCTTGAAGATGACGGACTGGACGTTCGGCTTGTCGACCACCATGTCGATGATGGTGAACTGGGTTTTCGGGAATTCGGTCGCAACCTTCTCTACCGCAGAACCCATGTTGAAGCCGACCGCCACGATCGGGCCGTTGCCACGGCTGGCCAGACGACGCAGACCCTGCTCACGCTGGGCTTCGTTCTGGGGCTCAAACTCTTTGACCTTTACCCCTTTGTCCTTGTTGTAAAGCTCGACGCCGTTACGGAACACGGCTTCGTTGAATGATTTGTCGTACTTGCCCGCGGTGTCATAGATCACGGCCGGCTCGGAAGCAGCCTGAGCAGAGAGAGCAGCGAGAGTGAGGGAGGCCACGGTGGCCAGTTTGAGCACTTTAGTCACGATCGTATCCTTGATTGTTATTAAGTGAGGGAACTTGCTTGCCCGCCGCAGCGGGTCATCTAGCACGCAGGGTTACTCTAAGTCAGCCCCGGTGCGGGTCAAGCAAATGATAAGGGAAAAACGTTTGCGTTAACGGTTTGAATTATAAGCAAATAACCTTATAAGCAGTTGTTTTTTAGCTACTTTTCAGTTGTTTATGCTGACAATTCAGAGACCCAAACGACATTTCTCTTATTGTTCAATTGGTTACTCTAAACCGTTTTCCCCGGTTGGGCATCTGCCCCACCCATCGCCCCGTGATCCGGCTCGCAAAATAACCGCGCGGCGCACCATCCGGCCGCTGGCTACAGCTGGAAACCATCCCCCGTCCGCCGTCATTTTGCCGACCAGAAACCGGCGCAGCCGCCCTGCCCGACTCCCCTCGCCAGCCCGCCGTGCGGAGTTTGCAGTTGGTCTGACGGGGGGATGGCCGTATAATCCCCGCCTGTATAAATAAACAGGAGTGGTGATGGACGTTTCAACCCTGCTCGACGGGCTCAACGACAAGCAAAGAGATGCCGTTGCGGCGCCCCGTAGCAATCTGCTGGTGCTGGCCGGTGCCGGTTCGGGCAAGACCCGGGTGCTGGTGCACCGCATTGCCTGGCTGATGCAGGTGGAACGCTGTTCACCCTTCTCCATCATCGCGGTCACCTTTACCAACAAGGCGGCGGCCGAGATGCGCGGCCGGGTCGAGAAGGTGATCGGCGACGGCGTGCGCGGCATGTGGATCGGCACCTTCCACGGCATCGCCCACCGTTTGCTGCGGGCCCACCATCTGGATGCGGGCTTGCCGCAGGATTTCCAGATCCTCGACTCCGACGACCAGTACCGGCTGATCCGCCGGGTGCTCAAGGCGCTCAACCTCGACGAGAAGCACTGGGCCCCGCGCGCCGTGATGGGCTACATCAACGGCAAGAAGGACGAGGGGCTGCGCCCCGGCGACATCGACCTCTACGGCGATCCCGTCACCCGCACCTATCAGCAGATCTACAAGACCTATCAGGAGACCTGCGATCGCTCCGGTCTGGTGGACTTCGCAGAACTCTTGCTGCGCGCCCACGAACTGTGGCTGAACAAACCGCACATCCTCGAGCACTACCGCGACCGCTTCCAGAACATCCTGGTGGACGAGTTCCAGGATACCAACGGCATCCAGTACGCCTGGCTGCGGATGCTGGCGGGCAACAGCGGCAAGGTGATGATCGTCGGCGACGATGACCAGTCCATCTACGGCTGGCGTGGCGCCAAGATCGAGAACATCCAGCGCTTCCTGACCGACTATCAGGGGGCCGAGACCATCCGCCTCGAGCAGAACTACCGCTCCACCGCCAATATCCTCAAAGCGGCCAACTGCGTCATTGCCAACAACGCCGAGCGCCTTGGCAAGGAGCTGTGGACCGAGGGGGCCGAGGGCGACCCGATTTCGCTCTACGCCGCCTTCAACGAGGTGGACGAAGCGCGCTTCGTGGTCGGCCGTCTCAAGGATTGGAAGGAAAAGGGCGGCCTGCTGGCCGACTGCGCCATCCTCTATCGCTCCAACGCCCAGTCGCGGGTGCTGGAAGAGGCGCTGATGCAGGACGCCATGCCCTACCGCATCTACGGCGGCCTGCGCTTCTTCGAGCGGCAGGAAATTAAAGACGCCATGGCCTACCTGCGTCTTATCAACAACCGTGGCGACGACGCCAGCTTCGAGCGGGTAGTCAACACCCCGACCCGCGGCATCGGCGATCGCACCCTCGAGATCCTGCGCGGCAACGCCCGCGATCAGGGGCTCAACCTGTGGCAATCGGCCAAGGGGTTGCTCAACGACAAGGTGCTGACCGGTCGCGCTGGCAACGCGGTGCGTGGCTTTGTCGATCTGATCGATGCGCTGGAGGAACAGGTCGGCATGCTGCCGCTGCACCAGCAGGCCGATATCGCCATCCAGAACTCCGGCCTCAAGGCGATGTATCTGGCGGAAAAAGGGGAGAAATCCCAGGCGCGGGTAGAGAACCTGGACGAACTGGTCACCGCCTGCCGCCAGTACCAGCGCCCGGACGAGCTGGAAGATATGAGCGATCTCTCCGCCTTCCTCGCCCACGCGGCGCTGGAATCCGGCGAGAATCAGGCGGACGAATATGCCGACGCGGTACAGCTGATGACCCTGCACAGCGCCAAGGGGCTGGAGTTCCCGCTGGTGCTGCTGGTCGGCGTGGAAGAGGGCATGTTCCCCAGCCAGCAATCGACCGAGGAGTCGGGCCGGTTGGAAGAGGAGCGCCGCCTCTGTTACGTCGGCATGACCCGCGCCATGGAGAAGCTCTACATCTGTTATGCCGAGAGCCGCCGCATCTACGGCCGCGAGATGTTCCACAAGCCGAGCCGCTTTATCCGCGAAATGCCCGCCGAATGTCTGGAAGAGATCCGGCTGCGCACTCAGGTCAGCCGCCCCACCCAGTACGGCCGCTTTAGCCAGAACGAGGTGCAGCAGAGCTTCGACGCCAGCGGCATCAAGCTCGGCCAGCGGGTGCTCCATCCGAAATTCGGGGAAGGAATCGTGCTCAACTTCGAAGGGGTCGGCCAGCAGAGTCGGGTGCAGATCCAGTTCGACGACGTCGGCGCCAAGTGGCTGGTGACGGCGTATGCCAGACTGGAAGCGCTGTGATTATTCTCGCCTTTTGATGCAACCAACCCGGCTTAGGCCGGGTTGGCTTTTATATAAAACAAATTAAATAAGAGGCAATTGTGATTTTATACATTATCTCAACAAGCACAGAAAAATAACTAAGCTCAAGTGGGTTTATTATAAAATACTGCTATTTTAATTATGGCAGCCTTTAGGAAAATGGCCACAAGCAACGCTGAGAAATATGATAACAACAATAATGCCGCCCATAGCGGATTATTTCCAAACACATAAAACACCAAAAAAGAAAAACAAGCAGAAAACACGAAATTCCATTTTAGCCTCAGGTTTAAAATGCAGCTCAACAC
>NZ_JRGM01000151.1 GCF_000764665.1 Aeromonas lacus
ATCCCGTCATAGCCACCATTTTTGAAAAACGTTCCTTCAATCATCTGATTGCAAAGAACACTGTTGGGGCATCGCCAAGCGGTAAGGCAGCGGGTTTTGATCTCGCCATACCTAGGTTCGAATCCTAGTGCCCCAGCCATTATTCTGTTCTCTTCCACTTTGTGGTCGATAACAAAGGCTATGTAGCTCAGTTGGTTAGAGCATCGCACTCATAATGCGGGGGTCACAGGTTCGAATCCCGTCATAGCCACCATCAATTTGCGGAAGTGGCGAAATTGGTAGACGCACCAGATTTAGGTTCTGGCGCCCTAGGCGTGAGAGTTCGAGTCTCTCCTTCCGCACCATTGAAAGAAGTACCAAACAGACCAGCTTTATGCTGGTTTTTTTGTATCTGAAATTTGCCTCTTTTTGCCCACTCTCCTGCTGATCCCACTTCCCGATCTTCTCATCGTCCATAAAAAAGCGGCCCGCAGGCCGCCAGATAAACACCTATTTGCATCGAATGGTCAGAACGGGAAGAACCAGGGAATGGCTACCACGCTCACCGCCATTACCAGCAGGGTAAAGGGGACGCCGATGCGAATAAAGTCGGCGAACTTGTAGTTGCCCGGCCCCAGAACCAGGGTATTCACCGGTGACGAGACAGGTGTCATGAAGGCAGCCGAGGCGGCGATGGCGATGGTCATTGCAAACGGATAGGGCGATACCCCCATCTGCTGCGCCGTGCCCAAAGCAATCGGCGCCATCAATACCGCCGTCGCCGTGTTGGAGATAAAGAGCCCGATCACGGCGCAGAGGGCAAACAGACTGGCCAGCATCACTCGCGGCCCCATCTCCCCCACTGCGCTCATCAACCCGCCCACAATGAGATCCACCCCGCCGGTTTTTTGCAGCGCCAGCGCGAAGGGCAACATGCCGACAATCAGGATCAGGGTCGGCCAGTGGATCGACTTGTAGGCGCTCTCCATATCGATGCAGCGAAACTTGCCCATCAGCAGACAGGCGATCAGCGCGGCAATGACGTTGGGCACCGGATCGGTCACCATCAACAGGATCATCACCCCGAGGCAGATAAGGGCGTGAATGGCCTGACTGCGAGCCGGCGCCATCTCATCAACTTCAGCCGGCAGCCCCATCAGCAGGAAATCGCGGCTATGGGTTTGCAGTAACCTGATATGGCTCCAGTTGCCCACCACCAGCAGGGTATCCCCCATCTGCAGCGGCTCATCCACCAGCTTGCCACCCATCGTCTCGCCATCCCGGCGCAGCCCCACCACGCTCAAACCATAGGTGGAGCGGAAGGTCACCTCGCGTACGGTTTTGCCAAGCAGGCTCGACTCGGGGATGAGCGACACCTCGGCCATCCCCACCTCCCGAGCCTGATCTGAGAAGTAGTCACCGCGCAGGATCATCGGCTCAAGGCGCGCCTCGCTGCAAAACTCGCGAATGTCGATTTCGGGATCGGACATGTCGATCAGCAGCACATCCCTGGCCTGAAATTCACTGATCCCCGAGACCGGCACCATCACCCGGCGAAACTTGCGCCAGCGCTCCACCCCGATGACGTGGGCGCCATAGCGGGCGCGCAGTTGCAGCTCATCCAGGGTATGGCCAATCAGCGGTGAATCGGAGCGCAGCGCCAACCGGCGAGCCCGGCCGGTAAGGCGATAGTCGCGGATAAGGTCGCGAAAGGTGCGGCGTCCGCTCTGCTTGCCTTTGCCCTCTTCCCCCTCGCCCACCAGGGAACCTCGCACCAGCAGCATGTAGACAATCCCGCACAGCAGGATCAGGGCGCCCAGCGGGGTGAAGCTGAAAAAGGTGAAGCCGTGAATGCCATGACGCATCAGTTCACTGTTGACCACCATGTTGGGCGGTGTCGCCACCAGCGTCATCATGCCGCTGATAAGCCCGGCAAAGCCGAGCGGCATCATCAGCCGCCCAGCCGGGATCCCCATCCGGTTCGCCACGCTCAGCACCACCGGGATGAAAATGGCCACCACCCCGGTGCTGCTCATCACAGCCCCCAGCGTTGCCACCGCAACCATCAGCAGCACCAGCAGTTTGGTCTCGCTGCTGCCTGCCACCCTCACCAGCGCATCCCCCACCTGATAGGCGATACCGGTGCGTACCAGCCCCTCCCCGACCACGAACAGGGCGGCAATCAGAATAACGTTGGGATCACTGAAGCCCGCCAGCGCCTCAGGCAGAGTGAGGGTGCCGCTCAGCACAAAGAGGATGATGATCAACAGGGCGACCACGTCCATCCGGACTTTATTGGTCATGAAGAGATAGATGGCACCCGCCAGCAGAGAGAGCACCCAGACAAGCTCGGAATTCAATGAAACCTCCTTTTACAACACGATTCTCCTCCCGGAGAGTGGACTCTATCAGACCACAGCCATGAGGCTATGGTCTTGTTACATATCAATAAAGTCCGGCCAGCTATCGCACCATAACCCATCAGCGCTTGAATAGGCGGTCATCGGATTGGATTTCTTTGATGTGTGCCAAGCACAGGGGGGACAAAAGTCCTGCCCGGCAGCTGCCGCGCCACCTAGAATGGCACCCTCGCACTACCTCCATGCCAAGGATCAGAAAATGAGCATATTCGAGCTGTTCAGCATCAATAACACCCTGGTGACCATCCCGCTGGGTGGCGGCTACGCCATGTCGTGGATTGAAGCCATCGGTACCCTGTTCGGTCTGGCCTGTATCTGGTTCGCCAGTCAGGAGAAGACCATCAACTACCTGTTCGGTCTTATCAACGTCACCCTGTTTGCCATCATCTTCTTCCAGATCCAGCTCTACGGGCTGTTGCTGCTGCAGCTGTTCTTCTTCTGCGCCAACGTCTACGGCTGGTACGCCTGGACCCGTCCCGCCAACGCTCAGGGGGATACCCTGCAGATCCGCTGGCTCAGCAAATCCAAGCTCATCGTCACTGCCTTGGTGAGCGTGCTGGCCATCGCCCTGCTGACCCGTTATATCGACCCGGTATTTGCGGCGCTGGCGCGTACCTCGGTCGCGTTGCTCAACCTGTTTGGTGCCGGACTTGCCACTCCCGAGCCTTCCCCTGATGCCTTCCCGTTCTGGGATGCCACCATGACGGTGCTCTCGGTAGTGGCACAGATCCTGATGACCCGCAAATACGTGGAGAACTGGATCCTCTGGGTGGTCATCAACATCATCAGCATCGGTATCTATGCCGCGCAGGGTGTCTACGCCATGTCGCTCGAATACCTGATCCTGCTCTTTATCGCCGCCAACGGCACCCGCCTCTGGGTGATTGCCGCCAAGCGCCAGCCACAAGGGGTATAGGTCATGACGCTGCTACCCCATCTCCAGTGCCGCCCCGACCAGATTGCCGAGCGGGTGGTGCTGTGCGGCGACCCGGCCCGGGTTGATCGCATCGCCAGCCAGCTCGAACAGTGTGAGGTGCTGGGGCAAAACCGGGAGTTTCGTCTCATCAACGGCCGTTATCAGGGGCAACCCATCACGGTTTGCAGCACCGGCATCGGCGGCGCCTCGGCCATCATAGCGCTGGAGGAGCTGGTGCAGGCGGGGGCCCGCTCGCTTATTCGGGTCGGCTCCGCCGGCGCCCTGCAGCACGACATCGGCCTTGGCGACCTTATCGTGGTGGAAGGGGCGGTACGCAATGAGGGGGCCTCGCAGGCCTATCTGCCTGCCGAGTACCCCGCCTGCGCCGACATCTGGCTGCAGGCCGCCCTGCTCAATCAGGTAGCGGCCAGCGGCCAACCTCATTGGCACGGGCTGGTGCGCTCCCACGACAGCTTCTATCGGGATGACGAGCAGGAGGTGTGCCGCTACTGGCATGCCCGTGGCGTGCTCGGGGCAGACATGGAAACTGCCTCTTTGCTGACCGTGGGGCGCCTGCGCAAGGTACGGGTTGCCGCCGTGCTCTGCAACGTGGTGCTGTTCGAGCAGGATGTGCAAGATGGGGTCAATGAGTACGCCAACGCTGAGCAGGCCATGATGAACGGCGAGCGAAACGCCATCGCCGCCGCCCTCCACGCTCTGGTGCAATAACCCGCAAACCGTTAATCACGGCACATTCGACAGGAGGCGGGCTGGTATCCGGCTCGCGCTCTTGTTAGCCTCATGGCCCTCGTCATCGGTGCGACAGGTACGTCATGCAGCAACAGCCCTATCCCCTCGGTCGTTTTCACGCCGAACTCGCCAAACTGGAGCCCCGCTTTGCCGCAGCGCTGGAAGCGTGCACCCTGTTTCTGCGTCGCTACCTGCCGGGCGAATTGATCATGCGGCAGGGGGAGCTGAGCGAGCAGCTCTATCTGGTGGGCGCAGGGCGGGTCTCCCTCAATAGCGCCGTCCACTCGGGCCGCATCTTCCAGCTTGGCGAGATTGAGTGTCACAGCCAGATCTTCGGCGAAATGGAGTTCTTCAGTGCCACCCCGGTGCAGTGGAACGTGGTGGCCGAGACCGAGCTGGACGCCCGGGTCATCTGTGCCCACAAGCTGGCCCAACGTCTGCTGACCGAGCCCGAGCTGACCCTCTTTTTCGCTGCGGCGCTTGCCAGCGACTATCTCGATACCCTGGAGATCACCACCAGCCGCCTGCTCCACCCCATCGCCTACAACATCGCCTACGAGTTGTGGCGAGAACGCCAGCGCACCCCCATGCTGGGGTCACGCAAGCGGGCCCATGAGGCGGCGCGCTTCGGCACCACCGAGCGGGTTTACCGCCGCGCCCTCAAGGAGCTGGTCGAACAGGGCATAGTTGCCGACGGCAGTGACGGCCCCGTCATCGCCGATCTGGCCAGGCTGCGCGCCTATCTCGACCTTTGATTTCGATTCACCCTGTCAGGAGAGATCCATGTCTACCCATCCCGAATTCACCTTCTTCAGCCGCTTCGTCGCCGACATTCAGGCAGGCCGCAAGACCATCACCATCCGCGACGAGAGCGAGGCCAACTGGCAGCCCGGCCAGCGGCTGGCCCTGTTTACCAACCCTGAGCACCAACCCTTTGGCACCATCGAAGTGCTCTCAGTCGACGCAGTGGCCTTCGATGAACTGAATGAGGAGCACGCCCGTCAGGAGAACATGACCCTCCCTGAGCTCAAGCTGGTGATCCGCGACATCTACCCCGCCCTGCCGCCACTCTATGTAATTGAATTCAAACTGATTGCCTGAGACGGATTTGGCCTTTGCCGAGCGATGTGTTAATAGTGTCCTCTTTTGAATCAGGGAGGTGACCCGAGTGTTTGAGATAGCGAGCCTGAGAGAAGGGATGATGCACGGGGTCGAGCTGTTCCAGCTGCTGCTGGAGATCATCTCCATCGCCTGTGTGGTGATAGGGCTTGGCAAGACCCTCTGGCTGGCGGCACGGATGGAGGATCACGAACCGGGCTTTCCGCGCATTCGCCTCTGCTTTGGCAGCTGGCTCATTCTGGCGCTGGAGTTCCAGCTCGCCGCCGACATCCTGGCCACCACGGTCGCGCCGAGCAAGGAGGAGCTGATCCGCCTTGCCATCATCGCGGTGATCCGCACCTTCCTGAACTACTTCCTCGGCAAGGAGCTGGAAGCCCAGACCGAACGCCAGCAGGAGCAGCGCAGCGAGCAGGCCAAGGCTGCTCAATAGCCTGTATTCCTGCAGAATATCAGCGCTAAGTACCGTGCCATCCCGACCACCACCGTGGCCCGGGATGGCACCTTTGTGACCCTTCCCGCACTTTTGGCAATCAGCCAACTATGGAACCCTTTTCAAGGTTTCCCCTGCCCTGTCGAGTACCCGTTCATCTGCGTAAGATAGAAAATCTTCTCCCCCAACCGGCCAAGCTGATGAACCCGCAACCTCTCCACACACCCGATATCGACCTCGATAGCTGCGTCATCTACCAGATCTATCCCATGAGTTTTCAGGACAGCGATGGCGACGGCATGGGCGATATCAACGGTATTCGTCAGCGCCTCGGTTATCTGGCCACCCTCGGGGTCGATATGCTGTGGCTCACCCCCATCTATCGCTCCCCCAAGCGGGACAACGGCTATGACGTGGCGGACTACCGTGTCATCGACCCCGCCTTTGGCACCCTGACCGAGATGGAGCTGCTGATAGCCGAAGCGGCCGCTTATGGCATCGGCATCATGATGGATATCGTTGCCAACCACACCTCCACCGAGCACGGATGGTTTATGAAGGCTCTGGCTGGCGATCCCCGTTATCAGGGTTATTACGTATTCCGGGATCAAGCCTTTGTCGATGCTCACCCCATTACCTCGATTTTTGGCGGCAGCGGCTGGCAGTATGTGCCGGAGCTTGATCGCTACTACCTGCACAACTTCGATCCCAGTCAGGCCGATCTGGACTGGGACAACCCGGCGGTGCGGGCCGAAATGGCGGCGGTGATCAACTTCTGGCTGGGCAAAGGGATCAAGGGATTTCGCTTCGATGTGATCGATATGGTGAGCAAGGAGTGGGACCGGCTTGCCATGAGCAATGGCCCGCGCCTGCACGACTATATCCGTGAGCTCAATGCTGCGAGCTTCGGCGGCAAGGGGATCATTACGGTGGGGGAGACCTGGGGGGCCGATCTCGCCCATATGCAGCACTACTCCAGCACGGATGGCAGCGAGTTCAGCATGGTGTTCAACTTCGAGCATCTGGGGCTGGGCAGTGACAAGTGGTCATCCCGCTTTGATCCCCTCGCCTTCAAGCGAGCCATGACCCGCCACCAGCAGGGGTTGCATGGGCGTGGCTGGAACAGCCTGTTTCTCGGCAACCACGACCTGCCCCGTGCCGTCTCCCGCTTTGGCGATGACAGGCCAGAGTGGCGGGAAACCAGCGCCAAGCTGTGGGCCATGGTGCTGCACATGATGCAGGGCACTCCCTTCATCTATCAGGGGGAGGAGCTGGCCATGACCAACCGCCACTGGCAGCCGGGCGAGCTGCGCGATGTGGAGGCCATCAACTACCGCGCCAGCCAGTCAGGGCTGGATCCTGCCGAGCTGAGTCGGCGGCTCGATGCCATCGGCCGCGACAACGCCCGCACCCCGATGCAGTGGGACGCAGGCCCCCACGCCGGATTCAGCACGGCCACGCCCTGGATTGCCCTCAACGCCAATCACATCGAGATAAACGCCGCCGAACAGCTGGCCCGCCCCGACTCGCCGTTTCACTGCTATCGCCAGCTTATCGCCCTGCGCAAGGCTCACCCGGTCATTCGCCACGGCAATTTCGAGCTGCTGGATGGGGATGACCCCGAGCGTATCGGCTATCGCCGCCACTGGCAGGATCCGGCCAGCAGAGAGCGGCACACCCTGCTGCTGCTCGCCAATCTCACGGCGAACCCCTTGCCGATGCCCCACTTCGACAAGGTGGCAGACGAGATGCGGTTGCTGCTGGCCAATTACCCAAGCGAACCGATGCAGCTCTTCGCCCCTTACCAGTGCGCCATCTGGCTGCAAGTGGAGCAGGGTTAACCCAGTGCTGACGGGCCATGCCAATGGCCCGTCAGCCGCCACCTCGTCGGCTGTCAGCAGAAAATCATGCACCCATGCGACGGGATTAAATTAACCACTATTACTGACTTATTAATTGATTATTTATC
This sequence comes from Aeromonas lacus, assembly GCF_000764665.1. Lineage (GTDB taxonomy): Bacteria > Pseudomonadota > Gammaproteobacteria > Enterobacterales > Aeromonadaceae > Aeromonas > Aeromonas lacus. The sequence continues at coordinate 7,584 of NZ_JRGM01000151.1, forward strand.
CCGTTTGATACGCTCTCATTGCCCCTCTTACTATGCCTGCGACCTATCCATTGCCGATGCAACTATCGGCCTTCAAACTGGCATAGCAAAGTGGAAAACACATGATCACCACAGACGGGAATAACGCAGTCGCCTCGGTGGCGTACCGCACCAGCGAAGTCATCGCCATCTACCCCATCACCCCCAGCTCGGCCATGGCTGAGCAGTCGTCGGCCTGGTCGAGCGAGCGGGGCAAGAACCTCTGGGGGGATGTGCCCCGGGTTGTCGAGATGCAATCGGAAGGGGGGGCTATCGCCGCCGTCCACGGCGCCCTGCAGACCGGCGCGCTGGCGACCTCGTTTACCTCGTCGCAGGGTTTGCTGCTGATGATCCCCAACCTCTACAAGCTGGCGGGTCAACTTATCCCCTTTGTGCTGCATGTGGCGGCGCGCACCGTGGCGACCCATGCGCTATCGATCTTTGGCGATCACTCGGACGTAATGGCGGTGCGCCAGACCGGCTGCGCCATGCTCTGTGCCAGCAATGTGCAGGAGGCGCAGGACTTTGCCCTGATCTCCCAGATAGCGAGCCTCAACAGCCGCCTCCCCTTTATCCACTTCTTCGACGGCTTTCGTACCTCTCACGAGATCGCCAAGATAGCGCCGCTCGCTGACGACACCCTGCGAGCCCTGCTGCCCGCAGATGCGATCCGCGCCCATCGCGACCGGGCGCTCACCCCCGACAAACCGGTCATTCGCGGCACCGCCGCCAACCCGGACACCTACTTCCAGTGCCGGGAGGCGAGCAACCCCTGGTATGACGCCGCCTATGGTCATGTGAGCGAGACGATGCAGGCTTTTGGCGAACAGACCGGCCGCCACTACCGGCCGTTTGAATATGTCGGCCACCCACAGGCGGAACGGATAGTGGTGCTGATGGGCTCGGCCATCGGCACCTGTGAGGAGGTGATCGAGCGCCTGCTGGCCCAAGGGGAGAAGGTGGGGCTGGTGAAGGTGCGGCTGTTCCGTCCCTTCTCGGCCGAGCACCTGCTGGCCGCGATTCCCGAGAGTGCCCGCTCCATCGCCGTGCTGGATCGCACCAAAGAGCCGGGCGCTCAGGCCGAGCCCCTCTATCTCGACGTGATGACGGCGCTGGCCGAAGCGGTCAGCCGGGGCGAGCGGGCAAGTCTGCCGCGGGTTATCGGCGGTCGCTACGGCCTCTCTTCCAAAGAGTTCGGCCCCGCCTGCGCGCTGGCGGTGTTTGCCGAACTGGCGCAAGAGAACCCGCGCCCGCGCTTTACCGTCGGCATCTTCGATGACATCACAGGTCTCTCGCTACCGTTACCCGCGCAGGACGCCTCAAGCCCCATCCACAGCCAGCAACAGAAGCTGGAGGCGCTCTTCTACGGTCTTGGCAGCGATGGCACCGTCTCGGCGGCCAAGAACAGCATCAAGATCCTCGGCAACCACACCGACCTCTATCCGCAGGGCTATTTCGTCTACGACTCCAAGAAGGCGGGCGGCCTCACCGTCTCTCACCTGCGGGTGGGCGAGCGGCCGCTGCAATCGGCCTATCTGGTGGAAGAGGCGGACTTTATCGGCTGCCATCAGTGGCAGTTTGTCGACAAGTACCGGATGGCGGAGCGCTTGAAGGCGGGTGGCATCTTCCTGCTCAACACCCCTTACAGCGAAGCGGAGATCTGGCAACGACTACCCAGCGAGGTGCAGCATGCCCTGCGCGAGAAAGAGGCGCGCTTCTACATCATCAACGCCGCCAAAATTGCCCGCGACTGCCAGCTTGGCAACCGCATCAATACCGTGATGCAGATGGCCTTCTTCCAGCTCAGCGCCATCATCCCCCCCGCAGAGGCGACCAGCCTGCTGAAACAAGCCATCGCCACCAGCTATGGCAGCAAGGGGCAGACGCTGGTTGAGCGCAACTGGCAGGCACTGGAGGCAACCTGCGCCGCTCTGACCCGAGTGCCGCTGGGTGAGCTGGATCCCGCCAGCCGCCCGCGCCCGCCGGTGGTCTCCGCCAAGGCCCCCGATTTTGTCCAGACCGTCACTGCCGCCATGCTGGCAGGGCTGGGTGACAGCCTGCCGGTCTCGGCCTTCCCGCCAGATGGTACCTGGCCGGTCGGCACCACCCGCTGGGAGAAGCGCAACATCGCCAAGGAGATCCCCATCTGGGAGGCGGAGCTCTGTACCCAGTGCAACTACTGTGTTGCCGCCTGTCCCCACTCGGCCATTCGCGCCAAGGTGGTAGAACCGGATGCGCTGGCCGATGCTCCCGCCACCCTGGATGCGCTGGATGTGAAATCCCGTGACATGCGCGGCCAGCAGTACGTGCTGCAGGTGGCGCCGGAGGATTGCACCGGCTGCAACCTCTGCGTCGAGGTGTGCCCGGCCAAGGATCGCAGCAACCCGGATCGCAAGGCGATCAATATGGCGTCGCGGCTCGATCACCTCGACGAGCAGAAGGCCAACTACGACTTCTTCCTCGAATTGCCCGAGCGCAGTGCCGAGCAGCTGGAGCGCATCGACATCCGCACCTCCCAGCTTATCTCGCCACTGTTTGAATACTCGGGCGCCTGCTCCGGCTGTGGCGAGACCCCCTACATCAAGCTGCTGACCCAGCTCTATGGCGACCGGCTGCTGATTGCCAACGCCACCGGCTGCTCGTCCATTTATGGCGGCAACCTGCCCACCACCCCCTACACCACCAACGCCGAGGGGCGCGGGCCAGCCTGGGCCAACTCGCTGTTTGAAGACAACGCCGAGTTCGGACTGGGTTTCCGTCTCACCGTCGATCAGCACAGGGAGCGGGTGCGCCGTCTGCTGGCGAGCGTGGGCGACACCATACCGGCAGCGCTGCGCGAGGTGCTCGGCGATGCCACTCTGCCAGTTTCCGAGCAGCGGGCCCATATCCAGCAGCTGCGGGAGCTGCTGCAACAGAGCCGGGAACCAGCAGCCCTTGAGCTGGCCCGCGATGCGGACTATCTGGTGGAAAAATCGGTCTGGCTCATCGGCGGCGATGGCTGGGCCTACGACATCGGCTTTGGCGGGCTCGACCATGTACTGAGTCTGGGGGAGAACATCAATGTGCTGGTGCTCGACACCCAGTGCTACTCCAACACCGGCGGTCAGCAGTCGAAGGCGACCCCGCTTGGCGCTATCACCAAGTTTGGCGAGCAGGGCAAACGCAAGGCACGCAAGGATCTCGGGGCCAGCGTGATGATGTATGGCCATGTTTATGTGGCGCAGATCTCCCTCGGCGCCCAGATGAACCAGACGGTGAAGGCGATTCAGGAGGCTGAAGCCTACCCGGGCCCCTCACTCATCATCGCCTACAGCCCCTGCGAGGAGCATGGCTACGACATGGCCGAGAGCCACGAGCAGATGAAGCAGCTGACCGCCACCGGCTTCTGGCCGCTCTACCGCTTCGACCCGCGCCGCGCTGACGAGGGCAAACTGCCGCTGGCGCTCGACTCCCGGGCACCCAATGCCTCGCTGGCCGAGACCTTGCGCCACGAGCCCCGCTTCCAGCGGCTGGAGCGCCAGCTGCCGGAGGTGGCCAGCCAGCTCTATGAAGAGGCGGAGCAGGAGGCCAACCGCCGCTTCGCCTGGCTGAGCCAGCTGGCGGGCAAGGAGAGTCCGGCGCAGGAGTAACCCGCGTATGGCTTGATGATGATTGCCGCTCTTTCACCAAATAACAATCAGGGCTCCCCGCGGGGAGCCCTGATGCTATCTATGGTGAGCCAATGTCGGCACAGGCTGGATCAGGCGCTGATGGAGGCCAGCTCATGGCGCTTCAACGCCAGCAGGGTGATTAGCAGCGCCAGCGTGGCGATCAGCGCCATGCCGATATAGGTCGCGCTGAAGCCAGGGGCCAGCAGATTGGGCGCGAGCCGGCTCAGATCGCCATCGCTGCCGGCTGGCAGGCGGAAGTGGAACAGCATGGAGCAGATGGCCACGCCGACGGCACCGCCGAGCTCCCGCCCGAAGTTGAACAGCGACATGCCGATGCCGCGATCCTGCCGTGGCAGGGCATTCTGTACCACCACGGAAAGGGCGGGCAGCACCAGACCGAGACCAATACCGGCAAACCCGAGCGCCAGTCTGACCCAGGCATCGAAGTGGATCTGCCACAGCGCCACCGCCGCGAGGCCAAAGCCCACCGCCACAAAGCTCTTGTAGTGACCGGTTCGCCCGATGAGCTTGCCACCGACAAAGGCCCCGGCGGTGATGCAGATCATGAAGATAACCATGATTGCGCCGCTCTCGCTGGCGCTCATCCCCTTCTGCCACTGCATCTGCAACGGCAGATAGACCAGCACGGCAAACATCAGCAACTGGGAGAGCATCACCAGCAGCACGCTCACCAGATAGCCGGGCAGCCGGGCCAGATGGGCGGGCAATATCGGGTCTTGGGCACGCCGCTCAATCAGAATGAGCAGCAGCAGCGCAACGCCCAGCGCCGCCGAAAGCCAGAGTGCGGGCAACGCCGCTTCCGGCGAGAGCAGCAACAGGGTGAGCGTGGTGACGGTAATGAGCAGACCCGCCCCCTTCCAGTCGAAGCGACTGTGACGACGCACATTGAGCTGCTTGAGGTTGCGGTTGATGAGAAAGACCGCCAGCGCCCCGAGCGGCAGGTTGATCCAGAAGATCCAGCGCCAGCTGAGCTGCTCGGTGAAATAGCCGCCGAGCAAGGGGCCGGCGATACTGGAGACCGCATAGACCGCCGAGATGTAGCCCTGATACTTGCCCACCTCCCGCGGCGGAATGGTATCGGCAATCACGGTAAACGCGAGGGCAATCAGGCCGCCGCCTCCCAGCCCTTGCAGCACCCGTGCTGCCAGCAGGGTCTGCAGATCCTGGGAGAGGGCGCAGGCCACCGAGCCCGCCAGAAACAGGCCGATGCCGATATTGAGCATCCGCACCCGGCCAAAAAGATCGCTCAGCTTGCCGTAAAGGGGCAGCACGGCGGTGGCCGCCAGCAGGTAGGCGGTGACCACCCAGGTGAGGGCGCCACCGGCATGCAGCTCGGCGCCAATCATGGGCAGCGGGGTAGTGACGATGCTTTTTTCCAGTGATCCCAGCGCGATCACCAGCGCCACACTCGAGAAGATGGTTTTCGGGGACATAAGAGGACTCGCTAATCTGATATGCCAAAGGATCCGGCATTGAGCGAATTATTGTCTCACAAATCAGCAAGAGAGAGAAAAAACCACGGTCGGCCATCCTCAACCATGAGGCCGATCCCACAATCAAAGCCCCCGATCTGCTAGCCTGCCCTATTTAGCCAAGGAGTCCCCATGAGCGAGCAGTACCGGTTTGATCACTACGATGCCCTGATTTTCGATATGGATGGCACTCTGGTTGATTCCATGCCCCTCCATCTCGATGCCTGGGAGCTCACCTGCGCCGAATTCGGCATCCCCTTCAAGCGGGAGCAGCTCTACCAGTACGGTGGCATTCCGACTCGCAAGATCATCGCCATGCTGGCCGAGCAGCAGGGACTGGAGGTAGACGCCGACGCCTTCGCCCGCCGCAAGATTGCCCTCTACATGGAGCATATCGACAAGGTCAGCGTCTTCCCCCGGATGTGGGAGCTGGTCAGGCACTACCACGGCAAGGTGCCGATGGGGATTGGTACCGGTTCACCGCGCAATCAGGCGGAGTCGATCCTGAAGAGTACCGGTCTCGACTCCTATATCTCTGTGGTGGTGAGCGCCGATGACGTCATCAACCACAAGCCGCACCCGGACACCTTCTTGCAGGTGGCCGAACAGCTGGGGGCCAATCCGGCCAACTGTCTGGTGTTTGAAGATACCCAGATCGGGCTTGAGGCAGGCAAGGCGGCAGGTATGGATACCGTGCTGGTGCTTGAGGGAGAATGGCACCCGAGATAACAGGGACATTGCCACCGTGCCAGGGCACAACTGCAATCATTTTCGGGGAGCCTGACAGCTCCCCGACTCCTCTCTGGCTGGCGCCTATTTGCCCGACCCGACCTATTTGCCCGAGAGGGAGGCCGCAGACGCAGGCACTTCAGACACAGTGAGAGTAAAGCTATCGGCATGCAACTCATGCTGCTTCTGATGAGCGCACAGCAACTCCAACGCCTTGCTCGGACTATCTGCAAAGGTGGGCGCAGCAATGGCAGCAAAACCCTGCGCAACCAGATGTCGACGCTCATCGCTATAGCTGGGTGCATTCGCATCGAGATAGGTAAGCGACTGACCTTGCTTGAAAAAGTGATAATTAGGCATCGATTGGCCCCGCAAAAATAAAGCGTCATTCTACTCCTTTTTGCCCGCTTGCCTGCGTCAATATGTGGCGTATCGAGTGATCTCGTTCACATTTTTATCAACAATTCGGCCACGCCAAACACCAGCAAAACTCATAACCCCTCTCCTCTTAAGTCATTGATAACCTGAGAGGACGCCACCACCCGCGGCAAACAAAACGCCTCCGCAAGGGAGGCGTTCTCATGCCAAGTGGCACGGCACAACCCGTGCCTGTCACCAACCTTTACATCGCGTTGGTCGATTCGAAGATCTTGTCGGCCGACGCCTCGACGAAGCCCGGATAGAGTACGCCGTCTGGCTGCGGGTAGCGCAGGGCGAATTCATAGAAGCAGCTCGGGATGGTGCGCACACCATCGCTGAACGGCACATCCGCCTTGTCGGCCATGGTGGAGGATTGCTCCAGCATGACCTGCGGATCCCCTTTCACCTCGCCGCCCACGCTGTTAAGCACGAACCCGGCCGCCTTGAGCGCCGCATTGACCTGATGGATGGTGTCGAAATCCTTCAACTTGTTGATATTGACCGTGAAATGGTTGGCACGATAGCCCCAGGCAGCCATCCAGGCTGCATACTCGCTCTCCGCAAGCAGGGTCTGGTAGTCGGCGTAAGAGACCTGCCAGGGAGCACCGGCGTATAGAAACGCCGGGGTATCAGTCAGATGCTCGGGCACCTGATCGGCCAGCTTGTGGATGATGGCCTGCGCAGCCGGGGAGAGCTCCTCAACCTTCAACTCGCTGATAAATACCTTGGGAGCGTCCGGATCTTTATGCTCGAAGTGCTTGGCGTAGAGCTTCTTGGCCTTGAAGACGTACTCGCCCTTCTGCTCATACCCCAGCGCCAGAAAGTGGGCGGCCAGCTTCTCCAGCCCCAGTTTGGGCAGGTTGTAGGTACGAAACGCCACGTGATCGTTGACGATAGGCTCGCCGCCACCCAGCAGGGTGTGCACCTTGAGGGCGCTCGGCGTCACCTTGATGTAGTTGTCCCACAGATGACTGAACAGGGTGTCGATATCCTTTTGCATCTCTCTTTCCTTTGATTGCGGGTACAGGTCGGGGCACCCGCCGGATGCCCCTGTCGTTATTGTCAGAAGCTCAGACCGGGAGACAGCTGTTCCAGCATTGCCGCCTTGCTGTCTTCTACGGATGCAACCGGGGATATGACACAGTAGTCGGCGGCGTTGAGCCATCTCTGCTGCATTGGCATCCCCATTTTCTCTTAAAACGTCAAGCCAGGAGACAGCTGCTCCGGCATAGCGGCCTTGCTGTCTTCCACGGAGGCAACCGGATAAGCACAGTAGTCAGCGGCGTAGTAGGCACTCGCCCTGTGGTTGCCGGAAGCGCCGATACCGCCAAACGGCGCGGCACTGGAGGCACCGGTAATGGGCTTGTTCCAGTTGACGATGCCAGCACGGATCCGCTTGAAGAAGTGATTCCAGTCCACCTCCTTGTCCCCCAGCAGACCGGCCGAGAGACCGTAGCGAGTGGCATTGGCCAGATCGATGGCCGCATCGAAATCGTCATAGCGAATGAGCTGCAGCAGCGGACCGAAGTACTCTTCGTCCGGCAGCGCGCTGACCGCGGTCACGTCGATGATGCCCGGGGAGACAAATCCGGTTCCTGCTTCCAAATGCTTGAGGGTGAGCAGACTCTCGCCGCCCAGCTGTTGCAGGTTGGCTTGTGCTTCGACCATACCAATCGCAGCTTTCTCGCTGATCATCGCCCCCATAAACGGCTGCTCGGCGGCGTCGTAGAGGCCGACCTTGATCTTGCCGACCACCTCGACCAGTCGCTTGACCAGAGCATCGCCACGCTCGCCGCGTTCGACAAACAGGCGGCGCGAGCAGGTGCAGCGCTGGCCGGAGGTGATAAACGCCGACTGGACAATGGCATGGACGGCGCCGTCGATATCGCTCACGTCTTTCACGATCAGCGGATTGTTGCCACCCATCTCGAGAGCCAGAATTTTGCCCGGCTGGCCGGCAAACTGCTGATGGAGGAAATGGCCGGTACGGGATGAACCGGTAAAGAAGAGGCCATCGATATCAGCGTGGCCAGCCAGCGCCTTGCCGGTCTCGACCTCGCCCTGCACCAGATTGATGACCCCTTTGGGCAGCCCCGCCTCCTGCCACACCTTGAGCATGGCTTCCGCCACCATGGGGGTCAGCTCGGAGGGTTTGAACACCACGGCATTGCCCGCGATCAGCGCCGGCACGATATGGCCGTTGGGCAGATGGCCCGGGAAGTTGTAGGGGCCGAACACCGCCACCACACCGTGGGGCTTGTGACGGACAAACGCCTTGGCGCCCGGCATGGGGTTTTCCACCGTACCGGTGCGCTCGTCATGGGCGCGGATGGAGATAGCGATCTTGCCCTGCATGGCGGCCACTTCGGTGCGGGTCTCCCACAGCGGTTTGCCGGTTTCGCGGGCGATGGTGAGTGCCAACGCCTCCTTGTGCTCACCCAGCAGGTCGGCATAGCGACGCACTATGGTCAGGCGATCCTCGAGATCCATATCAGACCAGTGGTAGAAGGCGGCGCGGGCCGCCTTGACGGCTGCATCGACCTGAGCCGCACTGGCGGCAGCGCCCTGCCAGATCACCTCGTTTTTGGCCGGATCCCGTGACTCGAACGGCTTGCCTTCACCGGCAAGCCACTGACCGTCGATAAATTGCACTAACTGGCTCATCCATTCACTCCCTGTCGCTGACAGGCAGCCTCGGCTGCCTGCTTGATAATCGGTTTGCTTGTCCTGTCTGCCTCAGTCGAGGTCGACTACCCGCACCATGTCGCCATCCTGCACCTTGAGTGCCGCCGCCATCTTGGGCGGAATGATGGCCTCGTGCTTGTCCAGATCGACCCGGATATTGCCGTAGCAGGCGCGGTACTGTTCAAAGCGGCTGTTGCAGATGAGGTGGGTCTTGCCACCGATGGGCTCACCCACCAGCACCCGCAGCTTCTTGCTGCGGCGCACGCTGCGGATATTCTTCACGTCGCATTCGACAGTGGGGCCCGCATCGAAGATATCGACATAGCCACGGTTCACGAAGCCCTCATCCTGCAGCATCTTGATGGCGGGGCGGGTCTTCTCGTGGGTCTGGCCAATGACGGCCCGCGCCTCGTTGCTCAGCAAATTGACGTAGATGGGGTACTTGGGCATCAGCTCGGCGATAAAGCGCTTCTTGCCGATACCGGTGAGATAGTCGACGGTGGGAAAGTCCATCGAGAAGAAGTGAGTTTGCAGCCACTCGTAGAAGGGGCTGTGACCGTTGGCATCGGAGACGCCGCGCATCTCGGCGAAGACGGTCTCGTCAAACAGCTCCGGGTGCTCGGCCATAAACAGAAAACGGTGCTTGGAGAGCAGGCGACCGTTGAGCCCCTCGCGGGCACATTCGCGCAAGAACAGGGTGCAGAGCTCGGAGTTGCCGGTGTAGTCGTTGGAGAGAGTCAGGGTTTCAACGACGTTGTAAATGCCGAGTTTGGGTGAGGAGTGCACCACCTTGCCGATGTGGTAGTTGTAAAACGGCTGGGAGAGACCGACTGCCGCATCGATGGCGCAGGTCCCTACCATTTCGCCAGTCTCGAGATCCTCTGCCACGAAGAAGTAGAGGCAGTCCCCCTTGCCGGCCGGCTTGTCGGAGAAAGTTTGGGTGGAAGCATCAATCTTGCGCTGCAGCAGCTCATCGTTGACAGGCAACGAGGTCATGCCGGTGCCGGACTCGATGGCGCAGGTCTTGAGCCCGGCAAAATCTTTTTGCTCGATGGGACGGATAACCAACATAAATGACAACTCCCTTTCATTGACGTCAGGTGGGGTCCCGGCTCCTGCCGGGAGGGCTCCCCACCTCAATTTGGATCAGGCGTTAACCACCTGGGCGACCGCCTTCTCGAAGCGGGCCAGCCCCTCCTTGATGTCCGCTTCCGGGATCACCAGCGAGGGGGCAAAACGGACCACGTTGGTACCGGCAACCAGTGCCATCAGCCCCTGATCGATGGAAGCCAGCAGGAAGTCGCGCGAGCGCCCCTTGTACTCTTCGCTCAGAGCGGCCCCCAGCAGCAGGCCCTTGCCGCGGATTTCGCTGAAGCAGTGGTACTTGGCATTGATGGCTTCAAGCCCCTCGCGGAACAGCTGCTCGCGCTGCTTGATGCCAGCCAGCACCTCCGGGGTGTTGACTACATCGATCACCGCTTCCGCCACCGCACAGGCGAGCGGGTTGCCGCCGTAAGTAGAGCCGTGAGTGCCCACTTTCAGGTAAGAGGCGATTTCGCTGGTAGTCAGCATGGCTCCGATGGGGAAACCGCCCCCCAGTGCCTTGGCGCTGGTAAGGATATCCGGCGTGACGCCAAGCCCCATGTAGGCGTAGAGCTCGCCGGTACGACCGACACCTGACTGCACTTCGTCATAGATGAGCAGGGCATTGTGCTTGTCGCACAGCTCGCGCACCCCTTTGGCAAACTCGTCGGTTGGACGAATGATGCCCCCCTCCCCCTGCAGCGGCTCCATCACCACGGCGCAGGTGTTGTCGGAGATCACGTCAGCCAGCGCGGCCAGATCGTTATAGGGGACGTGGGTGATGTCACCGGGCTTGGGCCCGAAACCATCAGAGTAGGCAGCCTGACCGCCGACGCTGACGGTAAAGAAGGTGCGACCATGGAAGCCCTGATTGAAGGCGATGATCTGGGTCTTCTGCTCACCGAACTTCTCGATGGCGTAGCGACGGGCCAGCTTGAGAGCGGCCTCGTTGGCCTCGGCGCCGGAGTTGCAGAAGTAGACCTTGTCGGCAAAGGTGGCGGCGACCAGCTTCTTGGCCAGACGCAGGGCCGGCTCGTTGGTCATCACGTTGGAGAGGTGCCACAGCTTCTCGCCCTGGCTTTTCAGGGCTTCGACCAGCTTGGGATGGCAGTGGCCAAGGCCGTTTACGGCGATGCCCCCGGCAAAGTCGACATACTCGCGACCATCCTGATCCCAGACACGTGATCCTTCGCCACGAACCGGGATGATCTTGGCCGGCGCATAGTTGGGAACCATCACTTCATCAAACACTTCACGTGTCACTGCCAACAACTCTGACATATAGCTCTCCTTCGATTCGGCGACAGAATAATCCACCGCCCAAAAGTTAAATCCGTGTAAACGTGACGGGATTATCACAGAAATAAAGTAAAAAGTCTGTAACAAGAGGGCCTGTAAGGAACAATGTTCGACTGCCCCTGATATTTTAGGCAACCGCATTGCATAACGACTCAGGGGGGCTTGGCAAGAGATAATTTGGGCAGGAGAGGGGGTGAATAAAGTGTCAGAGAAATTTTTTTTGCCTTCTCTCGATATTGAGAAGGCGGTCACAACTTTTTATGAACGTGTCAGAAAATTGGCCAGTAACAAATGACCCTGCTCGCTCAAAATACTCTCCGGATGGAACTGCACACCCTCGATGTTGAGCGTCTTGTGTCGCACTCCCATGATCTCGTCGAACGAGCCATCGGCATGCTCGCTCCAGGCGGTGATCTCGAAGCAGTCGGGCAGCGTCTCGCGCTCCACGACCAGTGAGTGATAACGGGTCACCCGCAAGGGATCCTTGAGACCGCAGAATACCCCTTCGCCGCGATGGCGGATAAGGGAAGTCTTGCCGTGCATTACCTGACGCGCGCGAACCACGCGGGCCCCAAACGCCTGCGCCAGCGACTGATGACCAAGGCAGACGCCGAGAATGGGCAACTTGCCAGCAAAGTGGCTGATGGCGTCGAGAGAGATACCTGCCTCGTTGGGAGTACAGGGACCGGGAGAGATAACCAGAAAACGGGGAGATAACTGCTCGATATCAGTCAGCGTCAGTTCATCATTGCGTCTGACCTCTACCTCCTGACCCAGCGCACCAAAATATTGCACCAGATTCCAGGCAAAGGAGTCGTAGTTATCAATTAACAGCAACATAAGATAACCAACGGCAGAATATTAACGATCGAGAAAACGACCCTGCTCCATTTCCCGCTCACGCTGACATTCGGCCAGATAGATGGCGGCAGCGATGGCAGCGGTCTTGTGATGCTTGTCGATGGCATTGGAGACCATCAATTGCAGGGTATTGAGGTTTTTCGCCTTGCGAAATTTACGCAGCCAGTGACCTTTGTCACTCAGCTCTTCAATTGAAATATTTGGTTGAACAGACATGGGTACTCTTGGGGATATATCCCGGGTTGGAATAATAAAATTAAACAAAATAGAGCTGGGGAAAATAAAGAAAGCCAGGCAAATACCCAGCTCTCTTCTACTACACCTTCCCAGTATGTCAGGCTCGAGGAACGAAGCCGACTACATCATATACGCTGGTCAAAGTTTTTTCAGCCCTTTCACGCGCCTTTTGTGCCCCTTCGGCCAAAATCGCAATCAGATGGGCCTCATCCTGACGCAGCTCATTGAAACGGGCCTGAATCGGCTCCAGCAGCGCGACGACTGCTTCGGCGGTTTCGGTCTTGAGATGGCCATACATCTTGCCTTCAAAATGCTGTTCCAGCTCGGGGATGGAGCGACCGGTTACACCGGACATCAGGGTCAGCAGGTTGGAGACACCGGGCTTGTTCTCCGGATCGAAGCGAACTACTGCCGGATCGTCGGAGTCGGTCACCGCACGCTTGATCTTCTTGACGATCTGCTTGGGATCTTCCAGCAGACCGATGAAGTTGGCCTCGTTGTCATCAGACTTGGACATCTTCTTGGTCGGATCCTGCAGGCTCATCACCCGCGCCCCTTCGGTCGGAATGAAGGGTTCCGGCATGGTGAACACCTCACCATACAGGTTGTTGAAGCGGGTGCAGATATCGCGGGTCAGCTCCAGATGCTGCTTCTGGTCGTTGCCGACCGGCACCTGATTGGCCTGATAGAGCAGGATATCGGCCGCCATCAGCACCGGATAACCGAACAGACCGACGTTGACGTTGTTCTCGAAACGGGCGGACTTGTCCTTGAACTGGGTCATGCGCGACAGCTCACCCATCTGGGTGTAGCAATTGAGGATCCAGCCCAGCTCGGCGTGCTGCGGCACGTGAGACTGGATAAAGACGGTGCTCTTCTTGGGATCGATACCGACCGCCAGATAGAGGGCAGCCGCATCGAGGCAGGCCTTGCGCAGAGCCACCGGATCCTGGCGGGTGGTGATGGCATGCAGGTCGACGATGCAGTAGAGGCAGTCGTACTCATCCTGCATGTTAACCCACTGACGCAGCGCGCCCATGTAGTTGCCGATGGTCAGCTGACCGGAGGGCTGCGCCCCGCTCAATACGATTGGTTTGGTCATGAGAGTAGTAATCCTTGTAATTCAGCCAGTCCGGCGGCGCGCTTAGCTCAGCAGCGCATCGAGCTGGGAAAAGTGTTCGAACACCCAGTCAGGCCGGGAGTCGGCAATGGGGCGACCATAGTTGTAACCGTAGGTCAGGCCCACCACCTTCATGCCGGCCGCCTTGGCCGCCAGCACATCATTTTCGGAGTCACCCACCATCAGGGTACGAGCCGGGCTCACTCCCAGCTCCTGGCAGGCGTGCAGCAAGGGTTCCGGGCTCGGCTTCTTGACCGGTACGCAGTTGCCGCCGAGCCAGAGCGCGAAGCAATCGCTGATACCGAGGGCATCAAGAATAGGCGCGACAAAATCGCTCGGCTTGTTGGTCACAATGGCCTGCTGATAACCCAGAGTTTGCAGGCGACGCAGACTCTGCGCCACCCCGTCATACATCGCCAGCCCTTGCAGCAAACAGGCGTTGTAGTGCTGGAAAAAGATCGGTCTGGCCTTGGCAAACAGCTCGGGGTCCGCCTCGCGATAGGCAAGGGCCCGCTGGATCAGCTTGTCGGCACCATTGCCGACCCAGGTACGGATAACCGCTTCATCTGCTTGTTCCAGACCCAGATCAGCCAGAGTCAGATTGACTGCCAGCGCCAGCTGGGCGGCGCTGTCAATCAGGGTGCCGTCCAGATCGAACAGCACCAGATCAAATGCGCGCTCAGCGTTTGACATGAGCCAGCTCCGCACGCATCTGGTCGATCACCGCTTTGTAATCGGGCTTGCCGAAGATGGCCGAGCCGGCCACGAACATGTCGGCACCCGCTTCGGCGATCTCGCGAATATTGTCGACCTTGACCCCGCCATCGATCTCGAGGCGAATATCGCGGCCGCTCTCGTCGATCAAACGACGTACCTGACGCAGCTTGTCGAGGGTGCCGGGGATGAAGCTCTGGCCACCGAAGCCCGGGTTGACCGACATCAGCAGGATCACGTCCAGCTTGTCCATCACACACTCGAGGCAGGAGAGCGAAGTCGCCGGATTGAGCACCAGACCCGCCTGGCAGCCCATCTCCTTGATGAGGCCCAAAGAGCGGTCAACATGGTCGGAGGCTTCCGGATGGAAGGTGATGAGGGAAGCACCCGCCTTGGCAAAATCGGGAATGATGCGATCTACCGGCTTGACCATCAGATGCACGTCGATGGGAGCCTCGATACCAAAGTCACGCAGTGCCTGACAGACCATGGGGCCAATGGTCAGGTTGGGGACATAGTGGTTGTCCATCACGTCGAAGTGAACCACGTCGGCACCGGCAGCCAGTACCTTGGCTACGTCGTCACCCAGACGGGCAAAATCGGCAGAGAGGATCGAGGGGGCAATCAGAAAGTCTTTCATCAGCATCATCCATTGGCAGCCAGGGAGAAAAAGCGGCGCAATTTTAACGTAAATGGCGGGCGAAAACGACTCGAAAGCGGGAGAAATGGGGCAATCCCCTCCCCTGTTC
>NZ_JRGM01000152.1 GCF_000764665.1 Aeromonas lacus
ATTCATTACGTTCTGGAGTTCTTTTGCAATATTGTATTGTTGCTTGAATTCGTTGAAGCCCTGTCTCATAGAAACAGGGAGTCGTACACTTGCAACATAAGATGGTTCGTTGTACTTGAGCTTACGACCTTCTGTTGTGATGCAAGAATAGAAATTGGGCATTGCGTCATTGATATCCATATAATCTCCTTTGTTGTGTTGCTTGGTACTGAAATTCATACGGAAGCTTATATTATATAAGGAAGTGTATGAATTTCAGTACCAACTGCTTATTGTTTGCGCAGTACATCTACATGCAACTGCACGCGATTAGGTGTTTGCTTATACCAACGCGAGTCAATGAGCTCTAGTGCTGCTCGATTGTAGTCCTTGGCATCTAGTGCAGCCTTGAACTGTTTGAACTTACTTGCTGTATTTGCCCCAAGCTGGAACACCATCTCAACTAGCAGTTGTTGCACTTCCAGTGAGTGCCTATTGATCTCAAACAACCGCCTTGCATCGTTCTCTGCTTCGAGTAAGTCCCGTTGCAATAGAGTAATGGCTTTCAGCTCGCTTAAACCGTTTTTGTACTCTTGTACTTCTTGAGGTGTGCACAAGTGCCCATAACCGATAGTGTCGAAACCTTCACTGCATTTATAAACAAAAAACTGTCCTTTACGATAGGACTGCATTTTGCGTTGATATTCTTTTGTACCTTCGTTTTGCATTATGCGTTGCACAAATGCATTTGTTCTGATTTCCATGTGTACCTGTCTTTATTATTATTGAGATGGAATTGAAATTCCATTTGTTGTTATTGTTCTTTGTATTTCGTATACGTTATTTGTTTAACTTGTTCATGTGTTCAAGCACTGCGCGGCGAATCGTTTCATCCGACACACCTAGTACTGCACCAATACCTGCAAAGCTGTATTTGCCTTTTGTGTAGAACTCAACGGCCATTTTTTCTTGTTCAGGGGTTAACTTTTTCTTGGGACCGCGTTTACCTTTTTCTGGCATAGTGGATAGA
>NZ_JRGM01000153.1 GCF_000764665.1 Aeromonas lacus
GAGCGGGGGCTGTCCAACTCTAGGGCCGGACCGTCTACTGGGGCGGGGTCAGTCCATTCTACGGTTTGTGTATGGTGAAATTAATAGGGGCATGCGCTTGTTTTTTAGCAGATTATATAATGTCAGTTTAACCTTACTAGTTCTAATGTTGTCGTCGCGTGACATTACTCGTTGGTTCGCTTTAACCATAGTCTTGCTGGACCTCGACCACCCGGCACGGTATGACCGACAGGACCCAGACCATGACCAAACTATACACACGGAGAGTTCGCCATGTGGTTGTTACTGGCCATCATTTGTATGGCTGTCGCACTGAAAGTGGCAAGTTTCAGTTTCACTATTGCCCTGATTCCGGCGGCTCTCAGGTGCAGGTGCTTTAGCAAATCCAACAGAGAAAGCTTGGAAACCTTCATGTCGTGGATGTTCTTTCTCTGTTTGTTGGGATTTGGGCTCACCTTGTTGATTTCAATATTCCGCTAGGTAGTAGGCTCATACACGAGTTAAGCAACAATTTCTATTGTCCTTTCGATAGCTTCTGGTGCTGTCCACAGTGTTTCCTGAAGGTGTTAGATTGTACCTTTGTTCGGTTTCCTACGGTCGTGAGGGCGAAGGGCAAAAGCAGGAGACTACTGCATGGAATCGATACTGGAGGAGCTCGAGAGGTATCTTGGGAGTTTGGATCTGGCACCTCAGGAAGCTCATACGATGTCGCTTTTTCTGGCAGGGCTTCGTGAAGAGGCTGTGAGACAGGAAGTGTGACAACCCTTAACTCAACCCGCCATTGGCGGGTTTTGGTATTCGGGGCTAATTGAGGCCAGAAAACGGTGGGTCATCCGTGGGTCATATATGGGTCATATATGGGTCATGAAATGGGTCAAACTGTTTCGATGTGTTGCAGCCTGTTTTTGTTAGTTATTGATAGATAGAGATTTTACTCTTACTTGTTTGATCTGTTTTTACCTTCAAGGGGTTGGATTCAAAATGTCCTTCTGATGGCCGGAACACAGCCTTTGTGTTGTGTCTGATCAGGGAGCCTGTCATTGCAGGGTCTCCCAGCCTTCAACAAAAGAGCCCCACCAGCGTGGGGCTCTTTTGTTTTGTCTGTTTGGGTCTAATAGCGAGTGGATAAGTAGCCGCGTTATTACACTCCTCCTCAACCTGCCAGCAGTTGTCCTTTGAGCAGGGATGACAGGGTTTTCACGGTCAGCACGGCCAGTGCCAGGCTCAAGAAGAGCAGGATAGCGATGGCGATCAGTTGCAGCGGCAACCCCTCCTGGACGTAACCATATTTCAGCGCGGCATTGCTCAGGGCGGCCATCGGAAAGCTGATGGCCCACCAGGAGATGGCAAAACGCATCTTTATGTGGAACACCTTGAACGAGACCACGGCGAACAGAAATAGGGCGAAGTAGTAGAGCATGCCGGCGAAGCGATCGATGGTGCCAAAATAGTTGGTATAGGCCAGAAAACCCACGGCAAACGGTGCGACCAGGATCATCATGCTGGGCGTCATGGCGGTTGCCAGCGATGCCTGCTGGATCAGACGCTGGAAGATCATGATGATAAAGACCAGTGCCAGCAAGCCGCCGATGGCCATACCAGCCAGATTGAGCTCGCTTGCCCACGCCATGGGCATATAGGAGCCGGTGACCGCGATATCGAGCGATGCGACGCCCGGGATCAACCAGACCGGCAGTGCATGCTGCGGATCCTGCTCCCCCTTGAACAGACGGGAGACCAGCAGAGCGCTGAGCAGCAGGGTCAGCAGGCTACCGGCGCTCCAGAGGGTCTCGCCTGCCTGCGGAAAGTGGCTGCCAACCACCGCCGAGACCAGCATCATGCTGATGGTAATGGTGCCAAAAAAGTTGCCGGTTATCGGATGGTTGAATTCGGCGCGGCAAAGCGCGGGATAGCGTGCACATTTGATCCCGTAGGCCAGGGTCAGCACGGCGAAGATCAGTACGGCAAACGCCCCGATCACCTCTGCCGGCAGCAGAGAGCCTCCCACATAATGGTATGCCTGCCGCCAAGCCAGACTGAGGCCGGATAGCCCCATGACCGAGGCGAACAGATTGACCGGCAGATTGCGCAGGGAGGATTTGGGTAAAACCTCGAGCTCGGTGGTTGATAAGGTGAGCGTGTTGGTGGTGTTCATCGTTGATTGTTCCTGTTGTTGCTGTCTGGTGTTGTTGCTGTGAGAAGCATTGTCAGACAAAATCAAAATGTCCGAAATTGCACATATACGACAATTGCAGACAGTCATTCGACAGAAACAGCAATCAGGAGCAGAGAGCCCATGCGCATCACCATAATGGCGTTTCCCCGAGTTCAGTTTCTGGATGTAATAGGCCCCGCCGATGTATTTGCCGAGGCTGCGCGTCAGCTGGGACAACCGCGTGCCTACCGGATCGAGGTGATCAGCACGCAGGCCGGTTTGCTCAAGGCAAGCAATGGCTTGCCGTTGCACTCATCGGCCTCTTATCGGGAGCACAAGGGGCGGATCGACACCTTGTTGATTGCGGGCAGCCCCTACATCGAGGAGCTGAACCCCGACAGCGAGTTGCTTGCGTGGCTGCGGGAGCAATCCAACCGGGTCAGGCGCATTGGTTCTGTCTGCAGCGGTGCTTTCTTGCTGGCGGCAGCCGGCCTGCTTGAAGGGCGCAGGGTGACGACCCACTGGCGGTCCAGCGCCCGGCTGGCGCGTCGCTATCCGGGTATCCGGCTGGAATCGGACAGCATCTACATCAAGGATGGCAACATCTACACCTCTGCCGGTGTGACAGCCGGGATGGATCTCGCGCTGGCGATGGTTGAGGAGGATCACGGCAAAGAGCTTGCCCTGAAAGTGGCGCGCGAGCTGGTGATGTTCTTCAAGCGGCCGGGAGGGCAGGCCCAGTTCAGCCACTATCTGGCCGCTCAGTCGTCAGAGCGGTCGATTATCAACAGCACCATCGAACATATCCAAAGCAATCTTGATAAGCCGCTCTCCGTGGCAGCGCTGGCCGGGCTGGTTGGCATGAGCGAGCGCAACTTTGCCCGGGTATTCAAAAGCGAAGTGGGGCAGACACCGGGGGAGTTTGTGGAGCTGGCCCGGCTGGATCTGGCGCGCCGCCTGCTGGAGGAGACCGAGCTGCCCCTGAAGCGGCTGGCGGGAAAGGTGGGTTACGACAGTCTGGACAGCTTCCGCCGGGCGTTTGTTCGCCGGTTCGGCGCCACGCCCAGCGACTATCGCCAGCGGTTTGCCAGCACTACTGAATAACAGAGCGGATTATCGCCTCGCTATTCTGTTCATTTTCCGTGGGAGAGTGTCGGGGAGGGCGTTGCAAAGTACCACGGCGTTTTGGCATCTGTCGGGAGAGACGGCATAATGGCGCCTCACTGAGGAGACGTTATGAAATATATTGGAGCCCACGTCAGCGCATCTGGCGGGGTGGAAAACTGCATCGCCCGCGCCCAGGCCATCGGTGCCAACGCATTTGCGCTTTTTACCAAGAATCAGCGTCAGTGGCAGGCGGCTCCCTTGTCGGATGCCTCCATCCGCGCCTTCAAGGCGGCCTGCTACAAGGCCGGTTTTCTGCCGGAGCAGATCCTGCCTCACGACAGCTACCTCATCAATCTGGGTCATCCCGATCCCGATGGTCTGGCCAAATCCCGTGATGCGTTTCTCGACGAGATGAAGCGTTGCGAGCAGCTGGGACTCTGTTATCTGAATTTTCACCCCGGCAGCCATCTCAAGCAGATCCCTGAGGCGGCCAGCCTCAAGCTGGTGAGTGAATCCATCAACTGGGCGCTGGAGCGCAGTGAAGGGGTAACGGCGGTCATTGAGAACACCGCCGGGCAGGGGACCAACCTCGGCTGGTCGTTCGAACACCTCGCCACCATCATCGAGGGGGTGGAGGACAAGAGTCGGGTCGGTATCTGCTTCGATACCTGTCACGCCTTTGCGGCTGGTTACGATCTGCGCACGGCAGACTCTTGCGCCACTGTCTTTGCCGAGTTCGACCGCACGGTGGGTTTTCAGTATCTCAAGGGGATGCATATCAATGGCGCCAAGTGCACCTTCGGCAGCCGGGTCGATCGCCACCATAGCCTGCGAGAAGGGAATCTGGGGGAGGCGGTGTTCCACCACATCATGAATGATGATCGCTTCGATCGCATTCCGCTGATCCTCGAGACTATCGACGAGTCCATCTGGGGCGAGGAGATCAGCTGGTTGCGTTCGCTGCAACAGGCGTAGACCAGATTCTCAGGATAAATAGAGAGGGAGCCACGGCTCCCTCTCTGCTTTTTCCGTCATTGGCGTGCTGGTTTGCCAGCGGCGCTCTGAGCGAGCGTTACTCTGCGCTGATCACCTCTGCATCGTTCAGCTGAGCCCGGCAGAAGTGGATAAAGTGGCGCAGGGAAGCGGAGTGGTACTTCTGCTTGTGCCAGATAAGGGAGAGCTGGCGCGGGAAACGACGGCTGAGGGGCAGGGCGAGCAGACGGCCATCTGCCAGGCGATCCGAGGCGGCAAGGCGGGAGATGAAAGAGATGCCAAGCCCCTTTTCAACCGCCAGCATCACGGACTCCAGGGTGTTGAGCTCAAGGCCCGCTTGCCAGTTGGGCAGGCCGGGCTGGATCTGGCGGATAAACTGTTCGCGGCTGCCGGACTGGGGTTCACGCAGCACCCAGGTCTCACCACCCAGTCGGGAGAGGGAGAGATCGACCTGGTTGGCCAGAGGGTGATCAGGGTGGGCGATCACCAGCATCTCGTCCTGCAGCCAGGGTTCGGTGACGAGATCGGGATGGTGGTTTTCCCCCTCGATCAGCGCCATATCCAGCTCGAAGTTGGCGAGTGCGTGGCAGAGCAGATGGGTGTTGTTGATGGTCACCTTGGGGGGGAGCCCCAGCTCATGCTTGCTGGTGGCGAGCAGGGTGGGGAGCAGGTAGTTGCCGATGGTCTGGCTGGCGCCAAGACGCAGCTGGCCGCTCGGCTCGGCATCGGCACGAAACAGGTTTTCGATATCCTGCATCCGGGTCAGCAGCTCTTCAGCGGCAGGTTGTAGCAGGCGCCCCTCGTTGTTGAGCTGCAATCTGGGGTGGATGCGATCAAACAGTGGTGTGGCGAGCTGGCGCTCCAACTCCTGCAGTGACTGGGAGACGGCCCCCTTGCTCAGACAGAGTTCGTTGGCAGCCAGGCCAAGGTTGCCGTAGCGGGCGATGGTGGCGAACACCTTCAGCTGTTGCAGGGTCAGTTTCATCGTGTTTGGTAATCCTGAATGATTGATTCAATTCATTTAGATATCGTAAACGATAAGGGGCCATTATCCTATCGCCATAGTCATCAATAGAAAGGTGTCATCATGATCGCAAGAACCCGTAAATCCCTGGCTGCCGCTCCAACCCCCATGGCGGGTCTGGCGCTGGGCATTGCCAGTCTCGGTTGGTGTTGGGAGAATGCCGGTCACTTCGATGGACGGATGCAGCTGCTGGGCGCCGCTATTGCCGCTGTGCTGCTGGTGATCCTGACCTTCAAGTTTTTGTTCCACCCGAACCTGCTGATGCAGGATCTGGCTCACCCGGTAGTCGGTAGCGTAGTGCCGACCTATGCCATGGGTACCATGGTGGTCTCCAAGGCGCTCGGCATGCTTGCTCCGCAAGCGGGTGAAGCGCTCTGGCTGTTTGCCGTGGCCGTTCACCTGTTGTTCCTGGCTACCTTTATCTGGCATCGCGCCAAAGAGTTCGAGATCCACCACATGGTGCCGAGCTGGTTCGTACCGCCGGTCGGGATCATCGTGGCTGACGTCGCCTTCCCGGGTGGTCAGTTTGCGCCGCTTGCCAACGTGCTGCTCTGGTTCGGGGTCATCTGCTACGGTCTGATGTTGCCGCTGATGCTCTATCGCCTCATTTTCAGCCACGAAGTACCGGATGCAGCCAAGCCGACCATCGCCATTCTGGCGGCCCCGGCAAGCCTCTCGCTGGCCGGCTACCTGACTGTCAGCCAGGATCCCTCCCTGCTGCTGGTGGCCATGCTGTTTGGTATCGCGATCCTGATGACTGGCATCATCTATCTGGCCTTCATCAAACTGCTGCGTCTGCCATTCTCACCGGGTTATGCCGCCTTCACCTTCCCGCTGGTGATCGGTGCCACCGCCCTGTTCAAAGTGGCTCATCTGGTGGAAGGGTTTGAGCAGAGCGCTCACTATGTCGAGCAGATCCGCCTGCTGGCACACTTCGAGCTGGGGGTAGCCACCGTCATCGTCGGTTATGTGGCACTGCGTTACCTGATGTTTTTTCTGCCGCAGCGTGATACCGAAATGAACCACGGCATTGCCCGCCAGGGTGCTCATCGTTAAATCTTAAAGATGTGACATCAGAAAATGGATAAGCAGTGCGCTCGGAGAGCGACGGGATAAACGACCAGTCATACGATGGATGGACAAAGAGCCACCCTCCTGGTTGTGTAATAAGTAAAATGCCCCGCCATGCGGGGCATTTTTTTACCTTTACGCCACTTTTGTCGTACGAATCTGCCTATCGTGCGTGATATAGCGGATTTAACTGGTATTACCTGTCAGGGCGACTACAATAGCCCACCCTTTTGATGTAAACCGTGAATCATGTCCCCCCAAGATCCCCTGTTCAACCCCGCTTTTGAAGCTCGTTTCCTTCATCCCCGTTACTGGTTCAGCTGGTTGGCACTCGGTGTGCTGATGGCGCTCGCGTTTGTTCCGGTGCGTCTGCGTGACCGGCTGGCCGAGGGGCTGGCCCCGCTGGTATTTCGCATCTCGAAAAAGCAGCTCTATATCGCCAGAACCAATCTGGAGATCTGCTTTCCAGACAAGAGTCCGGCCGAGCGCGACGCTCTCGCGCTGACCTCGATCCGGGTGGGACTCAAGAGCCTGCTTGGGTTTGGCGAGTTCACCATGCGCAGCCAGCGCTATCTGATGAGCCGGATGCAGGTGAGTGGTTGGGAACATATCGAGGCGGAGCAGGCGGCCGGTCGGCCGGTGATCCTGGTGGTGCCCCACACCTGGCCGGTGGATGCCGCCGGTTACTGCTTCACTCAGCGTGGGGTGCCCATGTGCACCATGATGAAACGGGCGCGCAATCCGGTCTTTGACTGGCACCTCAACCGGGCGCGGGCCAAGAATGGTTGCCGCGTCTATGAGCGCAGCGCCGGCATCAAGGCGGTGATCAGAACCATCAAGAGCGGTCGCAGCTTCTTCTATCTGCCGGATCAGGATCACGGTCGCGAAAAGAGTATCTTCGCCCCCTTCTTTGGCCACCCGAAAGCCACCTTGCCCGCGTTGTCGCGGCTGGTGGAAGTGAGCGGTGCCAAGGCGGTGCCACTGCTTGCCTGCTATGACGAAGAGAATCACTGCTACCGGTTGGAGATCGAAGCGCCGTTCGATAATTACCCCACTGCGGATGTGATGGCCGATACCTGCCGGATGAACGACACGGTGCAGCAGCAGCTGACCCGTCATCCCGGCCAGTACATGTGGTTCCTCAAGATCTTCGATACCCGCGAGGAGCAGGAGGGGCTGGATGGCCTCTACGAGGCGGGGATCCAGCGCATTCGTAAGGGGCTCTCTCCTTACGCCTGATCGCGCACAGTCTGGCGGCCGCATGCTGTCTGCCGGATAAAAATGGCCCCGAGAGGGCCATTTTTTGATCCCGAGTGGGATGGCCATCACCTCTGTGAATGGGAGCCAAGGGGCTCAGGGTAGAAAAAAATGTCAGGATAACTACAATAACCGTTTGTTTTTCATGACTTGATGGCTGACATGTCCCCATTAGATCCGGTATTTGACACCACATTTCATCCCCGTCTGCTCCACCCCAAATGGTGGGGCAGCTGGTGTGCACTGGGTTTGCTCTCCCTGCTTGCATTCATCCCGGCACGCGTGCGGGACGGCTTTGCCAATCTGGTGGCGCCCACTCTGCTGCGTTTCTCGAAAAAGCAGGCCTATATCGCCGATACCAACCTCAAGATCTGTTTTCCCGAGCTGGATGAGGCGGCCCGCGCGGCCCTGCTGCTCAAATCGATTCGGGTCGGCCTCAAGACTTTTATGGGTTTTGGCGAGCTGACTTGGCGCAGCCCGGCACACCTGCTGCGCAACATCAAGGTGAGCGGCTGGGAGCATATCGAGGCGGAGCGGGCCGCTGGCCGACCGGTTATCCTGGTCGTTCCCCACACCTGGGCAGTGGACATGCTGGGGCGCTACTTCCCGCTACGGGGGATAAGCATGTGCACCATGATGAAGAGCGCCAAGGATGAGGTGTTCGACTGGTATATCAACCGTGAGCGATCCAAGGGTGGCAAGGTGTATGAGCGCAGTGTCGGCATCAAGCCGGCGATCAAGTCCGTGCGCGGCGGGGCCAGCTTCTTCTACCTGCCGGATCAGGATCATGGTCGGGAAGCGAGCGTCTTCGCCCCCTTCTTTGGCCATCCCAAGGCGACCCTGCCGGCGTTGCCCAAGCTGGTGAAGCTGACTGGCGCCAAGGCGGTGCCCATCTTCGCCAGCTATGACGAGGATGCCGGCTGCTATCTGCTGGAGATTGAACCACCGTTCGCTCCTTACCCCACTGCGGATGCGATGGCGGATGTGGTCGCCATGAACCGCATGGTGGAACAGCAGGTGACTCGCCACCCCGAGCAGTACATGTGGTTTCTCAAGATTTTCGAAACTCAGGAGCATCAGGAGGGGCCAGATGGCCTCTATGAGGCGGGGATCCAGCGGATCCGTCAGGGACTGCCCCCCGAGCCCTGAGTTGAACTGGCCCGCTTGCGGGCCATTTTTGTTGCCGTGGCACGCCCGGAGGGGAATTTTCAGTGCCGGGAGATGGACAAACAGCGGGCAGGCAGTGGATAACTGAGTGCCGGAGAGAAAAATGGGCAGGTGGACGTGCAGCAGACAATTTTGCAACGGGCAGAGAGAGTGAAAGGGCGGTCATGAAAGTTCCAAATCGAATCCAACCACTGGTTGATGACGGCCTGGTCGACGAGGTCATCAGCCGGTTGATGAGCGGCAAAGAGGCCGATGTCTACGTGGTGCGCTGTGGCGATGAAACTCGCTGCGCCAAGGTATACAAGGAGGCTGCCAAGCGCAGCTTCAAGCAGGCGGTGGTCTATCAGGAGGGGCGCCGGGTGCGCAACAGCCGCAGTGCCCGCGCCATGGAGAAGGGCTCCAAGTACGGTCGCAAGCAGCACGAAGAGGTGTGGCAGAGCACCGAGGTGGATGCCCTGTTCAAGCTGGCGGCAGCGGGCGTGCGGGTGCCCAAGCCCTATGTCTGTCTCGATGGCGTGTTGTTGATGGAGCTGGTCACCGATGCTGATGGCAACGTGGCACCCCGCCTCAACGACGTGGCTCTCAGCCATGAGCAGGCGCTGGCGGATCATGCCAAGGTGATTGGTTATGTGGTACGCATGCTCTGCGCCGGTCTTATTCACGGCGATCTTTCCGAGTTCAACGTACTGGTGGATGAGTATGGTCCCGTGATCATCGACCTGCCGCAGGTGGTGGATGCTGCCGCCAACAATCAGGCCAGAGCCATGCTGGAACGGGACGTCAACAACATGCGCAACTACTACGGCATGTATGCCCCCGAGCTGCTCAAAACGAACTATGCCAGAGAGATGTGGGCCCTCTACGAGGATGGCAAGCTCACGCCCCAGAGCGAACTGACCGGTCAGTTCGAGGAGAGCCGGGAGGCCATCGATCTCGATGCCGTGCTTGACGAGATCGCCAGTGCCGAAGAGGAAGCTTATGCCCGTCAGGCACGGATGAAGGCAGAGCAGGAAGACAGCTACTGAGGGTTTGCCACTCTCGCCACCAGAGCGCCCTCGGGGCGCTCTTTTTATTGCTATGGGCTGGTTATGTTGGGGCTTGGTGTGTCGGAAGGGGCAGGGGGAATATCCGGTATATCGCCAACCAGCAGCGATCTGCCGGATGAAAGCGCCGCTCCAGCCATACTCCGCCTGCTTTCGCAATCACCCTGCGGGAGGCCTGATTCTGTTCGTCACAGCTGACCAGTGCCGGCTTGCTCAAAATGTGTTGCTGTACCCAGCCCAGCAGCAAGCTCGCAGCCCCTTCGCCACGGCGGGAGGGGCGGGTTTCGTAACCGATGTGGCCCAGCCACTGTTGGCTGACCTCATTGTCACCGTGGCGCAGGCGCAAGGTGGCGAGGATCTCTCCGGCATCGAGGGCAAAATAGGTGGTGGTGGTTGGATAGCCGCTTGGCAGGTTATGCCCTTTGGCATGATCCAGCAGCGCTTGTAGCCAGCTGTCCGGATCAAATTGCGCGACCTGATAGAGCGGCAATCCGGCTTCGGCACACTCGGCCACATAGTTGCGATAGGCGACGGCATCGGCCAGGCGGGCCGGGCGGCATTCGTAGCGGGTCGGCAGTGGCTGCTCCTGTGCAGTGGGGGTTGCACCTGCCATTCAATCAGCGGCCACGACCGGCAGTGTCATGACATTGGCCTCCCGGCCGAGGTGGGCCAGCAGGCGGCGCACATCGTCGAGGCGAATAATCAGGGTGGCGGTATTGACCAGCGGATGACACTGCATCTGCTCCGCTTGCCAGATGGCCTCGTCCACTATCAGCTCTACCGCTTTTTCCCTGTCGCGCACCATGGCGAGCAGGGTGACCGAACCCGGGGTGAGGCCAAGCACCGCCTCCAGCCGCTCTGGCGAGCCAAAACTCAGCCGCTTGACGCCAAGGGCGGTTGCCAGCGCCTTGAGATCGACCCGGCTCTCCTCCGGTGTTACCACCAGAAACAGCCGCTCGCTTTTCGGGTCGCGCAAAAAGAGATTCTTGCTCTTGGCGGCAGGCAGGTCGGGCAGTAGACGGCTGGCCTCCTCGCAGGTGAAGACGGGGGCGTGATCGATGCGCTGATAGGGAATGGCCAGCTGATCCAGCAGAGAGTAGAGCGCCACATGACCTCCTGATATCGGGTGAAGAGTGGGGGGATGAATGGCATCGCCAATACAGCCGCCACCGGCATTAGCTGCCACTCTGGCCGAGCTTACCAGTTTGCGGCTCCTCTCGCAGCTTGGTTAGGCCATGGCGGCTGGCGTGGCAATTGCAGCAAAGCACTGTATGAACGTACAATACTCCCATCTCCATGTTGATCCCGATGACTTGCATGACCGATCACCCGTCCATCCCACCCGTTACTCCGCCACGCGACGGCTTTATTCTGACCCGTCACGGACGGGATGTGCGCGGCCGCAACGGACATGGCGAACACACCGAGATCGTGATGTGGCTCTGGAGCGAGCAGGGACCGGTGCGGGTGGTAGTGCCGGGGCAGGAGCCGGTCTTCTTTTTGCCACAGAGCCATATGGAAGAAGCCGCCGAGCTGTTCAAGGGGGCCGGGGTGAGCGGGCGGTTTCGCCGCTTGCCGATGCACACCTTCGACGGCCGCGCCGTGGTGGGCTGCTACTTTACCACCCTGAGCGCCTTTCACCGCGCCATCGAGCTGCTGCTTATTCGCGGTCTGGAGCACTTCGAAGCGGATATCAGGCTGCCGGAGCGCTACTTGATGGAGCGTTTCATCACCGCCGGCGTGCGCTTCGAGGGGCGCATACTCAAGAAAGGGGGCAAGCACGGCTACTGGGAAGTGAACGAGGCACGTTGCGCACCGCAGGCGGTGACACCGACCCTATCCTGGGTATCCCTCGACGTGGAGTGCGCCATGGACGGCGCCCTCTTCTCGGTGGGGCTCTACAGCGAACAGGATGCGCGGGTCATCATGATCGGTACGCCTGAGGCCGATGCCGACAGCTGGGGTACCCAGGTCGAGTGGGTGGCGGACGAGAGCGCCCTGCTGAGTGCGCTGGAGCGCTGGTTTGCACGGTACGACCCGGATCTGGTCATCGGCTGGAACGTGGTTAACTTCGACTTTCGCCTGCTGCTGCGCCGCGCCGAGCTCAACAAGCGGCGGCTGCGGCTGGGGCGCGGCCACGAGCTTTGCTTCTGGCGGTCATCCCGCAACGACCCCCAGAGCGGCAGCGTCATCATTCCCGGGCGCATGGTGCTGGACGGCATCGACACCCTCAAAAGCGCCACGTGGCAGTTCCCGAGCTACAGCCTGGATGCGGTGGCGAGCGAACTGCTCGGCCGTGGCAAGGATATCGAGGATGTGGCTAACCGGGGGGAGAAGATCACCGAGCTGTTCCACTCCGACAAGGAGGCGCTGGCCCGCTACAACCTGGAAGATTGCAAGCTGGTGTGGGAGATCTTCGATTTCTGCCACCTCATCCCCTTTGCCATCGAGCGTGCCTCCCTCACGGGCCTTGAGCTGGACCGGGTCGGGGGCTCGGTGGCGGCGTTTACCAACCTCTACCTGCCGCGGTTGCATCGCGGCGGCTACGTGGCCCCCAATCTGCCGGCCGACGGTGGGCTGGCAAGTCCCGGCGGCTACGTGATGGACTCCAAACCCGGTCTCTATCGCCACGTGCTGGTGCTCGACTTCAAAAGCCTCTATCCCAGCATCATCCGCACCTTTTGCATCGACCCCATGGGGCTCATCGAGGGTTTGCAGCATCCCGACCACGCCATTCCGGGCTTTCGCGGCGCCCTCTTCTCCCGCGAACGGCACTTCCTGCCGGATCTCATCGCCACCCTGTGGGCGGCGCGAGATCGGGCCAAGGCCGCCAGCAACAAGGCGCTCTCCCAGGCCATCAAGATCATCATGAACTCCTTCTACGGGGTGCTGGGCTCGGGGGGCTGCCGCTTCTACGACCCGAGACTTGCCTCCTCCATCACCTTGCGCGGCCACGGTATCATGCAGCAGACCCGGGAGTGGATCGAAGGGGAGGGCTTCGAGGTGATCTATGGCGACACCGACTCCACCTTCGTGCACCTTGGCAAGGAGACCAGTCCCGAACAGGCGGACGGGATTGGCCGGCGACTGGCCAATATGATCAACGACAACTGGGCTGCGCTGATCAAGCGCGAGTTCAACCTGCCGAGCTATCTGGAGATCCAGTACGAGACCCACTATCGCCGCTTTCTGATGCCTACCATTCGCGGGCTGGAGAAGGGGAGCAAGAAGCGCTATGCCGGGCTGGTGGCAGGCAAGGAGGCGGGGGCAGAAGAGCAACTGGTGTTCAAGGGGCTTGAATCGGTGCGTACCGACTGGACGCCCCTTGCCAAGGTGTTTCAGACCCGCCTCTACGAGATGGTGTTTCACGACCAGGATCCCGGCAGCTATGTACGCACCATGGTGGATGAAACCCGGGCAGGCCAGCATGACGAGCTGCTGGTCTATCGCAAGCGACTGCGCCAGAAGCTCGAGGAGTATCAGAAGAATGTGCCACCTCATGTGCGGGCGGCGCGCCTGGCGGATGAGGAGAACCTGCGCCGCGGCCTGCCCCAGCGCTACCAGCACAGGGGCACCATCGCCTATCTGATGACCCTTAATGGCCCCGAACCGTTGGAGTACCGGCGTACCCCCATCGATTACGAACACTATATAGACAAGCAGCTTAAACCCATTGCCGATGCGATCCTCCCCTTTGTCGGTGAGTCGTTCGAGCGGATCTGCGGCCAGCAGCTCGATCTTTTTTAGGGGCCATTTGCCTCTTTCTCTGTCGGGTACTTTACTTTTCAAAAATACTGTATAAAAATACAGTCATTCATCATGGAGAAGTATCCTATGCGTCTGGAAATCATCATCGACAAAAAACATCAGATCCCGACCTCCACCATGGAAGCGCTGCGCCAGGAGCTGCTCAAGCAGCTGGGCGAGAAGTTCCCCGATCTCCATGTGCGGGTTGCCCCCGGCAGCAGCATGTCCCTGACCGTCAGCCGCGCCAGCAAGGAGGACAAGGAGCTTGCCGAGGCCATGGTGCAGGAGGTGTGGGAAAACGCGGATAGCTGGATGCCGGAAGAGAGTCTGGCTTCCTGAAGAGGCTTGCCACTGGTGGATTTGAGAGCAAAAACGCAGCCTATTGGCTGCGTTTTTGTTTTGGTGCATGACGAAGGGCGAGCCGGAGCTGATGCTTTCCGAGTTGACGCTTGGTACTGGCTGATAGTCAGAGCCCTGTCCAGCTTTTGAGGCTCTGCTGCTGAACGCGGCGGTTGGCCTCGCTGATCTCGCCTTTGGCGCGCAGATCCCTGATGGCAAGCGGCAGGGCTGCCCGAACTTCGTCGCTGCTCATCCCCGCCTTGAGGGCCGGGTGGTAGGCGAGCTTGAGCAGCACATAGTCGAGGCCGGTCAGGAAGCTGTCGATGCTGTTGTCGTTGAAGATGGAGGGGAAGACTTTGTCCGAGTCGTTGGGCAGCCCCATCACCTGGGTAAATTCCTCTACTACGCAGTCGAGAAAGCGCCCCTTGGCGCGGCTGTAGTCCACCGGAATGATGATGGTAGCGCGGCTGATCTCGTGCTGCTTGTTGGTAGCAAAGTGGCCGATGCAGAGCCCCTCCTTGAGCGCGGCATTGACCGAAGGTGCGTTGCCCATGGTGCGCTTGGCCCAACCCTTCATCCGCTGGTAGTCGGTCATGATGAGGGTGAGGTTGGGCTTGCTGGTCACCATGCTGATAGGGTGGCCGGTGATGCGGGCGAGGTGGGCGGCTTGTACCTTGACCACCTCCGCCTGCAGCGGTTTGTCCCCCGACTCGTTGATGAGCTGCAATCGCACCGGTTGTTGCCAGCGGGTGAAGCGCGGGTGAGCGGTTTCGTGATACTCCCGCTCCATGGCGATGGCCATAAAACTCTCGGTGAGATAGCTGTCGCTCTGCCAGCGCTCTGCCCCGTGTGAGAAGAAAGAGCAGAGTGCGAGCAGAGCCAGCAGTCCGCGTGACATGCACCGGGGACGGGCAGCGCGGCACAAATTGGCAATGACCACATTGGCGATAAAGTGCGGGGCGCTAAAGGGGATAGCGGCAAATGACATGTTTCCTCCTTGAAACCACTGTCAACCTAGCGGTTGGCCTTGTCGATGTCGCGCCAGGTGAGCCAGAGCCTCAGATCAAACTCCAGTTGATGATAGTCGGGCTCCATATGCTGGCAGAGCTGATAGAAACTCTTGTTGTGATCCTTCTCTTTGATGTGGGCCAGCTCGTGCGCGACGATCATCTTGAGAAAGGGGGCGGGTGCCTCCTTGAACAGGGCGGCGATGCGGATCTCGTTCTTGGCCTTGAGCTTGTTGCCCTGTACCCGGCTGATGTAGGTGTGCAGGCCGAGGGCATCCTTGATGACGTTGATCTTGCCGTCAAACACCACCTTTGACAGGGGGGCAGAGCTTTTGAGGTAGCGGTTTTTCAGCTCCATGGTGTAGGCGAGCAGCGCCTTGTCGCTCTGGATCTGGTGGCTCTCCGGATAGCGCTTGGCCAGCATGTCGCCAAGTTTTCCTGCCGCGATCAGCTGTTGCACCTGTGCCTTGAGCGGTTCGGGATAGCCCCCGAGATAGGTCAGTTCCGCCATGTCTGTCACCCGTTACATCCAAAAGGGGGTCATTGTAGTCATCGTGGGCCTGCTTGCCTACCGGTGAGGAGTGAGGGGATGGAAAAAGGGCGGCCAAATGGCCGCCCTTTGCGTCTCTGCGCTGGTTAGCGGCGACGATAGAGACCCGGATCCGCCTCTTCATAGTGGCTGGTCAGGTATTGATAGAAGGCGAGATGGGAGGGCGAGCTCGGCTTTTTCAGCTCCTCGCTGACCCGATCCGGCTTGGCGATGATGAATTTGGGGTTCTGGCGCTGGATGTCCGCCAGCACCCGAGCCCGCACGTCATAGGGCGGGTTGACGTTGGCAAAGAAGAGATAGGCAGAGGCCGGCTGACGATCGGTCCAGAGATAATATTGCGGCTGGATACCATCGACCCAGATCTTGTCGGTCGGGCTGGTCTCGGCCTTGATGCGATCGACCCGCACCTGTGCGGCCGGGTTGAAGGGACGCCCCTTGATCGTGCCTTCCCAGGCGTTGTTGATCATCAGCAGCAGCATGGCCAGCGTCGCCAGCCAGGGGGTGGCGCTGCGCACATCCCAGGCGCGCCACAGGGGTATCAGAATGAGTACCGGCAGGGCCCACAGCAGACTGGTGCCGAGCACCTCGTTAACCCGCTCGAGGGACCACTCCTTGGTGCTCCAGCCGAAGACCAGCTGCTGGGCCAGCAGCCAGCTGGCAGTCAGCACCACCAGCGAGATGCAGAGCAGGCCGAGGGCATCGGCCTTCTGCTCGCTGCGATCCAGCAGTACCGCCAGCGGCAGCAGAGCCAGTTGCAGATAGAGCACATCGTAGTGATCGAACACATGGCCTGAGACCGAGTTGGCGATCAGGGTAAACAGTACGCCAAAGAGGGTCGCCAGCAGGGCGGGCAGATACCACTCCTGACGGCGGCTCAGCATCAGCAGGATGAAAGGAGGCAGCAGCATCACCAGACCGGTGCGCAGCAAGCCGACGGCACCCACCATGGGGGAGAAGCCGTTGCCGTAGCTCCCCTCGAAGAAGATGTCGAAGGCGTAGTATTTGAAGGCCGCCAGCAGATCATGCTGCTGGAAGTAGCCGTAAAGTGGGCCGCCAATCAACGCCAGACCGAGCAGGCTGGAGATGAGCAGCAGGATGGCGTCACGCCACTTCTCGTGCAGGCACCAGTGGCAGAACAGCACCAGATACCAGGCGCCCCAGAAGGCACCGTTGTTGGTACGCATCCAGGCAACGATGGCAAAGGTGAGGGCCGCCACCAGCGCAGGCCACCAGCGAAAGCCCTTGTCCAGCAGCAGGGTGATGAAGGCCCACTGGGCGATGAGAGCGAGGTGGAAGGTCCAGTCCTCGGTCATGTTGCCGTAGTAGTAACGGGTACCATAGAGGGCCAGCAGTGCCAGCATGGCGCCAAGGCGCGCCCTGACCGAGAGGCCAAGCTGGGAGAAAGCCTGCCAGCTGGCCATCAGCCCGAGCCAGCAGAGAACCCATTCCAGCGCCCAGATCCCGACAAATCCACCCAGACCATACCCCAGTGCATCAAGGGCGAAGATCATCGGCCCCTTGATGTCGATCATGTCGCGATAGAGCACTCCCCCTTCACTCCACATTTTGCCCATGACGGCAAAGAGCGAGGCGTCAAACCCTGGCGCCATGGCATGAACGAGCGGGTTGCGCAGGCAGAAGAGCAGCGCCAGCAAAGCGGTCAGCAAGATGGCGGTGGGCTTGATGGCCGGATTGACGCGTGGGGGAGTGAAACGGATGGAGTGATTCATTAAATCGCCTGTTCCTGAAGCTGGTCTTGAAAGCGGGCCTATCTTGCCGAGCCAGCGCGGATGATGCAATGGTGCAGGCCCATCCGGGGCAAATATTGTCGAAAAAGAGCGGTTTCAGAGACGAAAAGGGCCTATCTGCCCAGCATGAATGCAGACAGGCACATCGATGGGCCTTTACGGCAGGTACTCGATCCGCGGCGGCATGGCCCGCAGGGAGGGTTGATGGCGGGCCCAGCGGATAAAGGCATCGGCTAGCGTGATGCCAAGCTCCTGATTGTGCTGGGTCAGGGTGCGAGTCAGCGCGGTGTAGCCCTCCTTGCCAGATGCGGTGTAGGCGCTCGATACCCCGCGATAAACCTGGTCGGACTTCACCGGTTGCCAGCTGTCCGGCGCCGGTTCCCACTCCAGACGGGTAATACGCTGACCTTTCGGCCGATCGGCCTGATAGGTGAAGCGCACACCGGCGGTGTAGGGGAAGCTGCCGTTGCCATTACCGATCACGCCATTATTGGTGGCGTTGTCGATGGCATTCTCCAGCGCTTCCGCCAGCTCGTGGCCGTGTACCCGATAGAGGGTGAGGGGAATCGCGAAGGGCAGCAGGCGACCGGCAATATCGGCCTCACTCAAGGGGCCTGGCTCCAGCGAGCAGCGCACGCCACCGGCGTTGTGCAGGGCAAAATCGACCTCGCCCACCTGTTCTCGGGCCGCCATCAGCATGGCATGGGCCACCAGCGGTGCGACATGGCTGCCGTGAGGCAGGTTGGCATCGGGCAGGCGCTGATGGGGTAGCGGGGTATCGAGTCTGGTGACGATGCGCTGGGTCATGGTCTCGATCTCCGGCCGGTAGCGCTTGGCCAGATGCTGCTCCAGCCTGGCATCCGGCTCGCAGAAAGTGAGTCCGGCTGGCGGCGTGGAGCTGAACGGCCAGGGTTGCCAGGGGAGCCACTCCAGCTGGCCGTGGCTATCTACCACGCGGCCAGCTTCATCGAAGGTGAGCTCGCAGACGCCAAGGCAGAGAGCACTGTGGCCCGCGTGCATGATGGCTACGCCATTGCGCATCAGGGGATAATCCCCTTCGCTTGGCAGGCCCAGCGGCGCAAGATCGCCCAGCAGGCTGTGGGTATGACCGCCAACAATGAGACTGATCTCGGGGAAGCGCTCGGCCAGCAGCTTGTCCTGATCCAGCCCGAGGTGGCTCAGCAGCACGATATGGTGGATCCCTTCGCCCTTGATCTCGCGAATGACCCGGGTCAGGGTTTCGTTCACCCCGTGGAAGCGGGTGTGGGGATCCGGATTGGCGATGGCGGCCATCTGGGCCAGCGTGATCCCGAGCAGTGCAAAGGGCACGCCGTCGATGACCCGGCGATGCCAGGGCTGATGAGCGTCGTAGAGGTGGGGGATATCCCACAGGCGAAGAGGCGTATCGGCCGGTTCCTGACTGTTGTCCAGATTGGCCGCGAGCACCGGAAAATCGAGCTGGCGCAGAAACTCCACCAGCGGGCCGTTGCCCAGATCGAATTCGTGGTTGCCGATCACCATGGCATCGGGGGCCAGCATGGCGAGCAGGTCGGCGTTCGCCCGCCCCTTGAACCGGTTGAAATAGAGGGAGCCCTGAAAGGAGTCGCCGCCATGCAGGAAGAGGCAGCCGCGACCCGCTGCGGCCGCTTGCGCGCGCAGTTGGGTCAGGCGGGTCAGGATCCGGGCATAACCGCCACACTGGGTGCGCCACTGGGACTCTCCGGCGGGGGTGAAGCTTATCGGCGCGCCATCGAAGTGGGAGTGGCAATCACTGAAATGGGCAAGTTGAACCGTAATACTCATCTCGGTCCTCCTTAGGGGAAATGAGCACCGAGTCTACTGCAAAGGGGGGGAAAGATACCAGCCCGGCGCAGACCGGGCTGGTCAGCGATCAGGCCGGAACCATGATCTGGGTGGCGACGATCACCACCAGCAGGCCGACGGCCACTGGCAGCGAAGTGCGTTTGACCACTTCGAACGGCGAGAGTTTGCCCATCCCCGCACAGGCGACCACGACACCGGAGACCGGTGAAATGGTGCGACCCAGGTTGGAGGCTTGCAGCATGGGGATCACCAGATAGGCCGGGTTGATGCCAAGGCTGGTGGCCAGATTGGGGATCAGCTCCACGAAGGCGTAGAAGGGGGCGTTGCCCGAGCCGGTGGTGAAGGCGGCCAGGGTGGTGATCACCACCAGTGACAGCATCATGATCATGCCGCCCGAGCCCAGATCCTGGGCGTGAGCCAGCAGGGTGTCGATAAAGCCGATGGTCATCAGACCCTGGGCGAAGACACCGGCACCGACCAGCAGCATGACGACGCCGGCAAAGGCGTCGGCCATGTTGCGCCAGCAGACCTGCAGGCCATCCAGCAGCTCCTTGCCGTTGCGCAGGCGTACCAGCTCCAGCAGGCTGGCCAGCACCATGCACATGACGATGATGGTGACGATATCGAGCTGCGGGCCCCATTTGCCGTCAAACACCAGCACCCCGATGATGGGTGTGAAGGGGAGAATGGCGTAGAAGCCGGGCGCCGTGGTGATGAGGTCGCTCGGCGCCACCGGCTCGTTGTGTTCGCCGGATTTCTGGTCGAGGTAGCGCTGCCAGAAGAAGTGGGTCACCGCCATGCAGGCGATGGCTACCAGCGAGATAGGCAGGGTCAGCTTGAAGGCAAAGTCCAGCAGCGGCATGTTGGCAGCCTGGGCGGCCATCACCACGTCACCCGAGGTCGGTGCCAGAATGATGGCGGCCGGTGAGGCACATACGGCGGCCGCGGCACCACGAGAGATCCCCATGTTGACCATCAGCGGGAACAGGGTTGCCATCAGCAGCACGCCAAGACCGGTGGCGGAGCTGACCGCCAGCGACATGGCACAGGCCACCAGATAGGCGGCAACCAGCAGGATATAGGGGGATTTGATGATGCCAAGCGGTTTGCTGGCCAGCTTGACCAGAATGGTGTTGGCACCGATGTGGCTCATGTAGCCAGCGAAGCCGCACAGCACCATGATCAGCATCCCCAATCCACCGCCACGATCGTTGAGCAGGAAGCGGACATATTCGAAGATATCGGTGGCGATATAACCGGTGCTTGTTACCTTGCTCGGCAGCACCGGCTTGCCCATCAGGGCAGTGACGACCAGCAGCAGCAAGCCGCCGCTCAGCAACACGCCTGTCGCTGAGTATCCTTTGAAGATGGCGCGCCCGACCACCAGAGTGACCAGGGTGCCGATGATGAGTTCCAGCATCTATTCCATTCCATTAAACAAGAGGGGTTCGGAGTCTATTCCTATAGAGGTAATTTGGCGATATGAAACTCGATGCAGTGTGAACCCAATCAACGTTTGGCCAGTTTTGCAGAATTAAAGAAGGGTAAAGGTGCTTTACCCTGAATTTTTGACGTAATAGCCTTGCCGCCCTCAGGTTTTCTTTTGAGGCTTTTGTATGGTTTTTCGTCGTTTGTCAGGTGTTAAACGCTGGATATGGCTCCTTTGCTGGATGTTGCTGCCGCTGCCGGCCGTTGCCATGAAGAACGATGGATTTCATCAGACCGGCCCCCATCAGGCGGTCGCCATGCGGCGATTGATGGCTGCCCACTCCTACGGTGTGGTGGTGGTGGCCAGAGGGCAGGTTCCCCGCTATGCCGCGCTGGCATCGCGCATGAGTGAGGGGGAGTGCATGAACCGCAATGGCATCAGGGTGGACGGTGTGGCGGTACTGGTGATCCCCCGGTTCTATCCCGGGGAGGGAAAACGGGGGCTTTGCGAGCTGTGGCTGAAAGAGGGGGCAGATCAGGACTTTTTTGCCAACCGTCTTAAAAATGATCAGTTCATTCAGATAGATGGTCACGACATCAATGTGAAAAACTATCACCTCAACTGGCTGCGCATCAGTCGCTCTGCCCAATAAAAATACAGATTTGGCCTTGTGCCATACTCTGCTCACGGAACCTGTGAGCGGGCTCTGATTTCTGGCCCATCATTGTGTTGCGCCATATCTTTGGCACACATAGGCTATAGACGTTATCTGTGTGGCGGCGCGTTTCCCCAAGGTCGGTACTTCGCCCGTGCAATCAAGGAAGGTAGTCTGGCATGGTCAGCAAGTTCTATGGAGTGGTAGTGGGGGTTGCGGCGCTGCTGCTGCCCCTGGCGAGTCAGGCGCAGCCAATCAGGCCGCA
Source organism: Aeromonas lacus (assembly GCF_000764665.1). GTDB lineage: Bacteria > Pseudomonadota > Gammaproteobacteria > Enterobacterales > Aeromonadaceae > Aeromonas > Aeromonas lacus. The sequence goes on from NZ_JRGM01000153.1 coordinate 21,382, forward strand.
AGTGGTCCCCGAGTCCCGTATCAATGTTCGTTTTTATGAGGTAAGTGCTGCCCAGCCAGATCAACTGGCCCGGGCCATAGCCCAGAGTGCCCCCAAGGTGAACGGCAAACCCGTGCTCGGCAAGGCGAGTTATCAGCTCGATTGGCAACTGGAGACCGATCAGCTGCAGGGGCTCTGCCAGCTGAGCAGAGTCACCGTCACCACCCGTGCGACGGTTGAATTGCCCCGCTGGCGCCAGAGTGAAAGTAGTGGTGAAGGGAAGAACAACGCGGCCGATCCGGCGCGCCAGCGCTGGGCTCGCTTGCTGGCCAGCATGTTCGACTACGAGTCCCGCTTCAAGGAGATGGTTCAGCAAGGTGCCAATCAGGTTGGCGGCGCCATTGCTGATTTGCCTGCTCACAGCGACTGTCAGGCTCTGCGTTATGCAGCTTGGGCTGCGGGGCAGGGAGAGTTGGTAAAGATCCGCAGCCGGATTGCCGATTTTCAGCGACAAACCCGTTATGGCGAGCAACTTGGAGTCCACTGGCCCAAGTAGTCCAGTTAATCAAGATATGCACATCACATAGAGAAAGGCCGCCCCTGTGGGCGGCCTTGTCATTTCGGGGCGTTGGCTTTATGCCAGCGCTTTGCCCTTGAGCAGCTTGCGTACCCAGTAGCGGGCCGGGTGGAGCGCTTCCAGCAGATCGGCCGCCAGCGGCAGCGGATCGCCAGAGATCTCGCTGGCAAGCAGCTCGCCACAAAGTGGCGCCGAGCAGAGACCCCGTGAGCCCAGCGCCCCCAGCACATAGAGGCCGGGGTGGCACGGCAGGGAGGCAGCATTCTGCTGATCGGTGTGCAGCCCGGCGTAGTGATCCGCCAGGCTTGCCAATCTGGCGACTGGCCCCACCACCGGCAGGTGATCCCGACTGGCGCAGCGCACGCCTACCCGTGCCTCATTGTCACTGACATCCACTTCGCAGGGCCAGTTTTGCTCCGGCAGGCAGGCTTGCAGCCGCGCCTGGTTCTGGAGCTGCTCCTCAGCGCGAAACGCAAGATCGGTCTGGTTGCGGCCATAGCTGGCCCCGATGCAGTGGTGATCGTTGTGGGCCGGAGTGAGGTAGCCATCGTAGCAGAGCACGGTATTGAGCCGGCTCAGGCTGGCCGAGGTCGGCACATGGCTCACCTGACCGCGCACCGGATAGAGCGGCAGCTCGGCAAAGGGGATGATCGCAGGCAGCTTGTGCCCGGCGGCAACCACCAGATTGGGGGCTTGCCAGCGGCGTCCGTCACGGCTCTCGACCTGCCAGCCATCCATCTGTTTGGCAATGGCAACCACCTCGGTGTTGAACACCACCTCCAGCAGCCCGATGGCTTGTGCTTCCTTGATTGCGGCGCGAGTGAGATCCGCCGGGCAGAGCCAGCCTCCCTGCGGGTAGCTGACGCCGCTGTGGCCGCAGGGCAGGCCGACGACCTGTTCTACTTCCGCGGTCGAGACGGGTTGCATCAGCTCGGACGGGAAGGGGCCCTGACTCATTTTCGCGAGCTTGGCTGCCGATTTGTCGTCATAACCGAGCTGGGTTACCCCGCACAGGGCAAAGGCGATTGGATGGCGCTCGGCCAGTGCCAGCAGGCGGTGGCGGGCATAGCCAAAGGCAAGCGAATAGAAACGCGACAGCGCATCGTGCTCGCCGTTAAGCAGTGGATAGAGGGCTCCCTGCCGGTTGCCTGAGGCACCGTTGGCTGGCTCGTCATCTTCACACAGCAGGGTCACCTTGCGGCCCCGCTCTACCAGAGAGAGCGCCGTCATGACCGAGGCGATGCCGCCGCCAATGATCAGCACCTCGCCAGCGCGTCCGACAGGACGGGCATACCAGGGGGCGATGGTGTGCTGCGGCTGCTTGTCGGTGCGATCCCCTACCAGCATCTCCCGCTTGCTGCCGTGGCCCTTAACTTTCTTCATGGCAAAGCCTGCAGCAATCAGACCGCGGCGCACGAAGCCGGCACAGGTGAATGTGGCGATGGTGGCGGCAGGACGGGCAAGGCGAGCCAGACCATCGAACAACGCTTGCGTCCACATCTCGGGGTTTTTGGCGGGGGAAAAACCATCCAGATACCAGGCATCCACCAATCCCTCTGCGTGGTGGGGTAGTTGCGGCATCATATCCTTGATATCGCCCAACCAGAGATCGAGCCGGATCCGGCCACCGGCAAAGATAAGGCGGTGGCAGCCGGACACCGGAATGGGCCACTGCTCGATGAGAGCCTGGCTCAAGGAAGAGAGCTCGGGCCATGCGGCCAGCGCCTTGCGCAGATCGCTCTGGGTCAGGGGGTATTTTTCGAAACTGATGAAGTGAAGGCGGGAGCCGTTGCCGGTTTGGGGCGCCTGTTCCAGAAAGGCTGCCATTGTCGCCAGAAAGTTAAGACCTGTGCCGAAACCTGTCTCACCTATCACGAAAGTGTCACGATCGTGGTGCAAAAATCGCGCTGGCAGCCGGTTTTGCTGCAAAAAGACATAGCGCGTTTCAGCTAGACCGTTATCATTGGAAAAGTACACATCCCCGAACTCACTGGAGACTGGAGTTCCCGCCTCGTTCCAGTCCAATCGGGCATGATGTAAGGATGTTTGACTCACGTTTTCCTCGGCTCGCGTCACAAAAACGCGGGCATTCTACGTGAAAGCAGACCAGTTTGGCAGCCGAAAGCGGGTAAACTTGGCGCCAGTTTTTCCAGACGAGATGAATTAATGAGAAGAGCAGTGATCACCGGTATCGGCGTCATCTCCAGTATCGGCAACAACAAGGAAGAAGTGCTGGCCTCCCTGAAAGCAGGTAAATCCGGCATCACCTATTCCGAGCAGTTCGAGCAGCACAACCTGCGCAGCCGTGTCTGGGGTAATATCAAACTCGAGCCGTCTGAACTGATCGACCGTAAAGTCATGCGTTTCATGGGTGACGCTGCGGCCTACGCCTACCTCTCCATGCAGCAGGCCATTGAAGATGCCGGTCTGGCGCAAGAGCAGGTCTCCAACGAGCGTACCGGCCTGGTGGTCGGCTCTGGTGGTGCTTCCGGCAAGAATACCTCGGAATCTGTTGACATCGCCCGTGAGAAAGGGGTCAAGCGTGTGGGCCCTTACATGGTGCCGCGTACCATGTCTTCCACCACCTCTGCCTGTCTGGCGACTCCGTTCCAGATCAAGGGGGTCAACTACTCCATCAGCTCCGCCTGCGCAACCTCTGCTCACTGCATCGGTCACGCGCTGGAGCTGATCCAGCTTGGTAAACAGGATGTGGTCTTCGCTGGTGGCGGTGAGGAGCTGGACTGGTCCTCTACCATCCAGTTTGACGCCATGGGCGCGCTCTCTACCAAGTACAACGACACGCCGGAACAAGCGTCCCGTACCTATGATGCGAACCGCGATGGTTTCGTTATCTCCGGTGGTGGCGGTATCCTGGTGGTTGAGGAGCTGGAACATGCTCTGGCCCGTGGTGCTCACATCTATGCTGAGCTGACCGGTTACGGTGCCACCTCCGATGGCTATGACATGGTTGCCCCGAGCGGTGAAGGCGCGGTGCGTTGCATGAAGATGGCAATGCAGGGGGTTGGCAAGGTTGATTACATCAACACCCACGGTACCTCCACCCCGGTTGGCGATACCAAGGAGCTGGAAGCCATCCAGACTCTGTTTGGCGCCAACGGTCCCAAGATCTCCGCCACCAAGGCGATGACCGGTCATGCGCTGGGCGCTGCCGGCGTGCACGAGGCTGTCTACTCCCTGCTGATGATGGAGCACGGCTTTATCGCCCCCAGCATCAACATCGAGACTCTGGACGAGAAAGCGGAAGGTCTGCCCATCGTGCGCGAGTACGAAGAGGCTGATCTCAACACCGTCATGTCCAACAGCTTCGGCTTTGGCGGTACCAACGCCTCCCTGGTGTTCAGCAAGTTCAAAGCCTGATCATCCGGTTGATATAAAAAAGCGCCTCAGGGCGCTTTTTTTGTTTCCGTGATCTGCCATCACTCATTGCAGAGCAGAGCAGAGCAGAGCAGAGCAGAGCAGAGCAGAGCAGAGCAGAGCAGAGCAGAGCAGAGCAGAGCAGAGCAGAGCAGAGCAGAGCAG
>NZ_JRGM01000154.1 GCF_000764665.1 Aeromonas lacus
GGCTCATCATTGCTATAGTTACCATCTAATAAGGATTGAATTATTAAGGCCTTAATGTCACCCTCTAAAAACTTCATTTTATATATATTCATACGCGATTCATAAATAAATCATTAATTCACAAATAGAAAATAGCATGTATTGAGCCAGCATGATATCGGACTGAACACTATTAACGCTACTGAAACTAATCCTTAAACGAAAGAATGGCGACTATCCCTGTCACCTCTTCAATTTTCCATCACTTTCCAATCAGAAAATATCACCGAGCCGGTCGCTTGGCACCATTTCCTTTGGCCGCAGGCTTGCCGCCTTGAGCGGCAGGTTTGGCAGAACCGGCACGGGTCGGCGCCTTGCCCTTGTGGGCGGGTTTGCCGGTCGGTTTGCCCTTGCCTGCACTCTTACCAGCACTCTGGCCTGCGCCTTGTCCGGCGGGCTTGCCGTTCCCCAGCTTGAGCTCGGAGCCCAGCGGCTTGCCATTGCCTTTGCCGCTCTTGTTGGCGTTGGGGTTGGCGTGCTGGCCGTTGCTCTGGCCCGCAGCCTTGTTGCCTGCGCCGTTGCCGCGCTGATGTTCGCCTCTTTGTTGAGACATTGGACTGTGGCGAGTCAGGGCCGGTTTCATGCCCTTGCCGCTGGCGGCGCGTTCGTTGCGACCTTCTGCTGGCACCAGACAACCGGGGCCGTTGCCAATCAGGTGGCCCTTGCCCATGGCGAGCAGGGCTTCGCGGATCATCGGCCAGCCAGCGGGGTCGTGGTAGCGCAGCAGCGCCTTGTGCAGACGACGACGGCGCTCGCCCTTGGCGACAAACACATCACCCCCCTCGCGGCTCACCTTGTTTAACGGGTTTTTCTCCGTGTAATACATGGTGGTGGCGTTGGCGAGCGGCGACGGGTAGAAGTTCTGCACCTGATCGAGCTTGAAGCGGTTCTCTTTGACCCAGAGCGCCAGATTGACCATGTCTTCATCTGTGGTGCCCGGGTGGGCGGAGATGAAGTAGGGGATCAGGTACTGCTGCTTGCCCGCCTCTTTGGAGTATTTGTCGAACAGCTCCTTGAACTGGTAGTAGCTGCCCATGCCCGGCTTCATCATCTTGGAGAGCGGCCCCTCCTCGGTGTGTTCCGGCGCGATCTTGAGGTAGCCGCCGACGTGATACTTGGCCAGCTCCTTGATATAGCGGGGATCTTCGACCGCGATGTCGTAACGCACGCCGGAGGCGATGAGGATCTTCTTGATCCCCTTGAGGTCGCGCGCCTTGCGATAGAGGTTGATGGTCGGGCTGTGATCGGTGTCCATGTGCGGGCAGATGGTGGGCCAGACACAGGAGGCGCGACGGCAGGTCTGCTCGGCTTTGGGGCTCTTGCAGCGCAGCTTGTACATGTTGGCGGTGGGGCCGCCGAGATCCGAGATAACGCCGGTAAAGCCCGGCACCTTGTCGCGGATATCTTCGATTTCTTTGAGGATCGACTCTTCCGAGCGGCTCTGGATGATGCGCCCTTCGTGCTCGGTGATGGAGCAGAAGGAGCAACCGCCAAAGCAGCCGCGCATGATGTTGACCGAGGTCTTGATCATCTCGAAGGCCGGGATCTTCTCGTTGCCATAGGCGGGGTGTGGCACCCGCTGGTAGGGCAGGCCGAATACGCCGTCCATCTCCTCGGTTTCCAGCGGGAAGGCAGGCGGGTTGACCCAGACGATGCGATCGCCGTGAGCCTGCGACAGGGCGCGGGCACAGCCGGGGTTGGTCTCATGGTGCAGAATGCGCGAGGCGTGGGCATAGAGCACCTTGTCCTCTTTCACCCGCTCGAACGCCGGCAGCTTCACATAGGTTTTTTCCCACGGCTTGGGCTTGGCTGGCTGCACCAGCACGGGTTGAGCCTCTTGAGCGGCAGGTGCCGATTCGGTCGCATCGTCAGAACAAGGAGCCCCTTCCATATAGGGGTTCATGATGGGGTCGATACGGCCAATCTGGTCGAGCTTGCTCGAATCCACCCCTTTCCAGCCCGGCAGCGGCTCCTTGCGGATGACGGCGGTGCCGCGAATATCCTGCATGGTCTCGATGGTCTCCCCCGCTGCGATGCGGTGAGCCACTTCCACCAGCGGCCGCTCGGCGTTGCCGTAGATGAGGATATCGGCCTTGGCATCGAGCAGGATGGAGCGGCGGATGGTCTCGGACCAGTAGTCGTAGTGGGCGATACGGCGTAAGGAAGCCTCGATGCCGCCGATAACGACGGGGACCTCCTTGAAGGCCTCCTTGCAGCGCTGGGTATAGACCAGAGTGGCGCGATCCGGCCGCTTGCCGCCCACATCCCCCGGGGTGTAGGCGTCATCGTGGCGCAGCTTTTTGTCGGAGGTGTAGCGGTTGATCATGGAGTCCATGTTGCCCGCGGTCACCCCGAAGAAGAGGTTCGGTTTGCCCAGACGCATAAAGTCATCCTTCGATGACCAGTCCGGCTGGGCGATGATGCCGACCCGAAAACCTTGGGATTCCAGCATGCGGCCAATCACCGCCATGCCGAAGCTCGGGTGATCCACATAGGCATCCCCCGTCACCAGAATGACGTCGCAGCTGTCCCAACCCAGCTTGTCCATCTCTTTGCGGGACATGGGCAGGAAGGGCGCCGTGCCGTAGCACTCGGCCCAATAGCGGGGATAGGAGAAAAGGTTGGTAACCGGCTGCATTTTAACCACCTGGAACAATTCGGGTCGCGCATTATACCGGTTGCGGCCAAGGGGAGCGATGGCTTTTTGCCCCCAGAGTTCGCACGGGATAAGGGCTTGTTCCTCAATTCAGCCAGCAACTCTGCCTGCAATCGGCCAAAAGCAAGGGCGCCTACAGGCGCCCTTGTTGGCAACGTTCACTCTGACGGCGGCGCGTCAGTGGGCTGGGGTCTGTTCGTCCCCCTCCCCTTTGGCGGCCTGTGTGGCGGCCAGCGCCTCGTTCACCTGCTGATCCCGCTGCCCGGTCATACCGGCGTGGCGGGCAATCAGGTGGTAGGTGGCAGGCACCACCAGCAGGGTGACCAGGGTCGCCAGCGACAGCCCGAAGAAGACCACAGTACCCACCGCCATCCGGCTCTCGTAGCCCGCCCCCATGGAGAGCATCAGCGGCACCGCACCGATAATGGCGGTGAGCGAGGTCATCAGGATTGGCCGCAGGCGGCGCACCGAACCTGCGATGATCGCCTCCTCGAACCCTTCCCCGCGCTGGCGCAGCTGGTTGATGAACTCGACGATAAGGATGCCGTTCTTGGTCACCATGCCGATCAGCATGATCATGCCGATCTGGCTGTAGATGCTCATCTCCTGCCCCGTCAGCCAGAGGCCGAGCAGGCCGCCGAAGATGCCGAGCGGCACCGTCATCATCACCACGGTCGGGGTGAGGGTGCTCTCGAACTGGGCCACCAGCACCAGATAGACCACCAGCAGGGCGAGGCCAAAGACCATCGCCATCTCCCCCTGATTGTCGCGGTAATCCTTGGAGTCACCGGCGTAATCGACCGTCATGCCGCTCGGCAGATGCTCGTTGGCCCAGCCGTCGAGGAAGTCGAGCGCCTCGCCCAGAGTGTGATCCGGTGCCACGTCGGCGGTCAGGGTCACCGCCTTCTGGCGCTGGTAGTGATTGAGGCGGTTGGCGGTCGCCACTTGCTTGACCGTCGCCAGCGTCGAGAGACTCACCATCTCGCCATTGGCTGCCTTCAGGTAGATGCGGCCAAGATCCGAGATGCCGTTGAACTCCTTCTGGTTGGCGCGCAGGTAGACGTCATACTCCTCGCCCCTGTCCACATAGGTGGTCTTGCTCACCCCGCCCAGCATCGCCTGCAAGGTGCTGGCGACGGTGGAGACCGGAATGCCGAGCTGGCTGGCGCTGTCGCGCGAGACGGTCACCTGCAGCTCCGGGGTCTTCTCGGCGTAGTCGAGATCCGGGCTTATCATCAGGCCGCTCGCCTGCGCCGCTTTTTGCAGCTCCAGCCCCTGCTGGTAGAGCTCGGCATAGTCGTTGCCCTGCAGCACGAACTGCACCGCGGCGGTGGAACCACCCCGGAAGCCCGGCTGGAAGGTGCGGATCATCACGTCGGGAATACCGGCGAGCTTGGCCCCGAGCGAGCGGGAGAACTGGGTGGCGGTGATGTCGCGCTCGGCCCAGTCGGTGAGCTGGATGATCACCATGCCGGTCTGATCGCCGCCACGGCCAAAGGCGGGGGTGCTGAAGCTCATCGCCTTGACCACCCCCTTGCCCAGCATCGGCATGATGGCGGACTCCACCTGCTGCATATTGCGCTTCATTCGCTCGATACTGGTCCCCTCCGCCCCCTTGACGAAGACGAAGACCACGCCGCGATCCTCGGTCGGGGTGAGGCTGCTCGGCAGCTGGGTGAAGAGGGCGCCGATACCGGCGAGACAAAGCAGCAGCGCCAGCGGCATCCAGCGCGAGCGGCGCAGCAGCCCCTGCAACAGGCGGCGATAGAGCCCCTCCACCCAGCCAAGGCCACGATCGAGGGCCGCCGTCAGCCGGTTCGGCTTGTCGAGCGGGCGCATCAGCCAGGAGCCCATGGCCGGCGTGAGGGTCAGCGCCACCAGCGAGGAGCAGAGCACCGCCAGCGAAAGCAGAATGGCAAACTCGGTAAAGAGCCGTCCCACCATGCCATCCATAAAGGCGATGGGGATAAAGACCATCACCAGCACCGCGGTGGTGGCGATGACTGCAAAGCCCACCTCGCGGGTGCCGTGCCAGGCCGCCAGCAGGGGTGGTTCACCCCGCTGCAGATGGTGGTGAATGTTCTCCACCACCACGATGGCGTCATCCACCACCAGACCGATGGCGAGAATAAGCGCCAGCAAGGTGATGAGGTTGATGGAAAAACCGAGATACCAGGCGCCGATAAAGGCGGAGATAAGGGAGACCGGTACCGTGATGGCCGGGATCAGGGTGGTGCGTCCCTGGCCGAGGAACAGATAGAGCACCGCCACTACCAGCACGGCGCAGATGGCCAGGGTTTCATATACCTCGTCGATGGCCTGCTTGATAAAGATGGTGGAGTCGTAATCGACCTCCAGCTTGGCCCCCTCCGGCAGGAAGCGCTGCATCTCCACCAGCTTCTTCTCCACCCCCTGCGCCACCGCCAGCGGGTTGGCGGTGGACTGGGCGACGATGCCGATACCCAGACTCTCGCGGCCGTTGCGCTGGTAGGCACTGTCTTCGTTCTTGGCCCCCACCTCCACATCGGCGATGTCGGAGAGATAGACGCTCTGGCCGTTGGCGGCGGTGCGCACCTGCAACTGCTGGAAATCTTCAGCCGTGTGGTAGAGCCGGGCAATCTGCACCGACATAGTCATGGAGTTGTTGCGGATCTCGCCGCCCGGCAGCTCGATGTTCTCGCGCTTGAGGGCATCCTGCACATCCGCCACCGTGACGCCGCGCGCCGCCATGTCGGCCGGGCGCAACCGCACATACATCACCTGGGTGAGATCGCCGGAGAGCTCCACTTCGCTCACCCCGTCCACCAGACTCAGGGGGTCGACCAGCACCCGGTTGGCGTAGTCGGTCATGGCGGTGCGATCCATCTGGCTGCTGCTGAAGTTGAGCCAGACCGCCACATCGCCGCTGCCGCTATCCTTGGTCACCAGCGGATCGTCGGCATCCTCCGGCAGCTTGCTCTTGGCGCGGGTCAGGGCATCGCGCACATCGGAGACCCCCTCCACCATATTCCAGCCGAGCTTGAACTCCACCGTGATCATCGAGCGCCCCTTGCGGGTCACCGAGTTGATGTTCTTGATGCCGCTGATGCCGGAGAGCTGATCCTCGATGGGTTTGGTGACCTGACTCTCCATCACCGCCGGGGCTGCCCCCTCATAGGTGGTGGTGATGGTGACCGACGGGGTCTGCACATCGGGCATCTCCCGTACCGTCAACTTGCTGAAAGCGACCAGACCAAACACGGTGAGCAGGGCGCTGAGCACCACCGCCACCAGCGGGCGGCGCACTGAGATATCGGAGAGCCACATCAGCCGTTTACCTCCGCCAGATCGTGGACCTTGGCGCCATCACGCAGATTGACCAGCCCTTCGACCACGATGCGATCACCGACCTTGAGCCCCTCGGTGACCCAGACGGTCTCCCCTTCGGTCTCGCCGAGTACCACCGGCACCCGCTTGACCCGGCCATCGGCCTCGAGGCGATAGACGAAGCGCTGCTCGCCAGCGTACTCCACCGACTGGGCAGGAATAATAGTGAGCTGGCGGGAGGGGAGCGAGAGCTCGACGTTGAGCAGCATGCCCGGACGCAGCTGGCCGTTTTGATTGGGCAGCTCGACCCGCGCCTTGATGTTCTGGGTTTCGTTGGAGATGCGGCTGTCGAGGGTGGTGAGGGTGCCGTTGAAGTGCTGATCCGGCCAGGCAGAGCTGGTCGCCGTCACTGCCATGCCGGGGCGCAGCAGGGAAAGGTAGCGCTCCGGCACTGCCAGATCGAGGCGCAGTGTGTCGATATCGTCGAGGTGCAGCAGGGTATCGCCGCTATTGACCAGCGCCCCTTCGCTGAGATCAATCAGGCTGACGGTGCCAGCAAACGGCGCCTGCAAGTTACGCAGGGAGAGCTCGTAGCGGGCGGCATCGACCCGCGCCTGCACCTGATCGACGGTAGCCTCCTGCCCCTCCAGCACCGACTGGGTGACGGCGCCACGGGCGACCAGCTTGCGCATCTCGTTAAGCTTGCGGTGCTCGTCGCGCAGGCTGGCGCTCTGCTCCGCCAGCTCGGCGCGCTGCTTGCCATTGTCGAGGGCGATAAGGGTCTCCCCTTTGGCGACGCCCTGCCCGGACTTCACGGCGATGTTGACGATGCGGCCGGTCACCTCGGGACTGATAACGACGGAGCGGTTGGCCTCCAGCTTGCCCACCAGCTTGAGGGTCGGCTCGGCCAGACTCTGCTTGACGGTCTGGGTGCGAATATTGATCTCGCGAGTCGGGGCCTTGGCTGCCGGTTGAAAGTGACCAACCGCCCACCAGATGGCAGCCACCAGAGAGAGCAGGCCGAGGCCCAGCCAGATACGCATTTTCATCGAGCAATCCATGAAGAGTTGAGAGAGGGAAATCTGATTGGGGCCATTTTAGCCCCAGACTATGCCGTGACTATGTATAAATGTGACAAAACGTAACAGGAGTGGCGCCAGATCACTGCAATCAAGCCTTTTCGATCCCTTTTTCAGCAGAGTCGCATACACTAGCGACAGTTTTCTTCGCAATATAGCCAAATCGCCTATGCCAAATGTGTCTGACCGACGTTTCCTCTCACGCCTGACCTGGCTGCTGTTCGCCTCCGTCATCCTGCTGGTTGGTCTGACCCTGCGGCAAAGTCTGAAACAGATAGAGGATCTCTATCTTAGCGATACGGCCAATAGCGCAATTCGCCTGCGCGATCAGTTCAAGCAGACCGAGACCTTTCTCGAGGCGATGCGCGGGCAGGCCGAAGAGCGACTGCGCAGCGATCCCCAGTCGGTACTGACCCGCCAGCTCTATCGCCATCTCGAGCAGCTGCCGGAGGGACTGGCACTCGACCATCCCCCTGCCGACCTGCCCGCCGGGCTGGTCGGCAACCTGACCGGGTTTGGGCCCCTGCCCCCCCGTGGCAGCGAGCGGGAGGCTCGCATTCATCTGGCCCTGAGTCTCTCGCCCCTGCTCTCTACCGCCAGCCAGCGCCTTGGCAAGGAGATCGCCTGGGTCTACTTCACCGGCGCAGACAACTTTGTCTACCTCTACCCCTGGCGCCCCTCCAGCCAGTACCGCTTTACCAATGCCATCTATGAGAAATCCTACTGGCAGGATGCGCAGGCAACCCCCAATCCGGGCCGCACCACCATTCTCTCGCGCCCCTATGAGGACTTTGCTGGCCTTGGCACCATGATCACCATGTCGCAACCCCTCTACAAAGGCTCGACTCTGGTGGGGGTCATCAGCATGGATGTGCTGCTCTCGCGGCTCCATCAGCAGTTGCAGGCGCTCACCCCAAGGCTCGGTGGTTACCTGCTCATCAATCAGTACGATCAGGTGCTGGCCTGCAGCAACTCGGATCCCCATCCCCAGCGACATCTGGCGCCGGACGATCAGTACCGCTGGAATCAGGGGGGCTTTCAACTCACCCAGGCGCTGAGCGATACCCCGCTGCGGCTGGTGCACCGCATCCCCCTGCTTGAGCTGCTCGTTGCGCTGATCTGCCAGTCGGCACCGACCCTGCTCGCCATCGCCTTCATGCTGCTGGCCGCCCTCTCCAGTCTGAGATCTCACCGTCTCAACCTGCAGCTCAACTATCTCTCCTGCCATGATGCGCTCACCGGCGCCTTCAATCGTCACTATCTGACCCAACAGGAGCAGAGTGGCCAGCTGGCAAAACAGATGCCTGTCGGGGTGATCCTGTTCGATGCGGATCACTTCAAACGGGTCAACGACCGCTTCGGCCACGGAGTGGGTGATATCGTGCTGATCCGGCTGGTGCAGATCTGCCAGCAGCAACTCAGCCCATCGGATTGTCTGATCCGCTGGGGGGGCGAGGAGTTTTTGCTGCTGGTCGCCCGCTGTGACGACGCTCGTCTCGCCGCGCTGGCCGAGCAGATCCGCATCGCGGTCGAACATTATGACTGGCGCAGCATAGTGCCCGAGCTGGCCGTCACCATCAGCCTCGGTTACCACCCCCATGCAGACTCCATCCCGCTGCACGAGGCGATCCGCCGCGCCGATGTCGCCCTCTATCAGGCCAAAGGCAATGGCCGCAATCGCTCGGAAAGATGGCAGGGTGACGAGGCCCAGCTCACAGAGTAAGCTGGGCCCTCCACACTTTTCAGGAGTCAATTCGTGCCACGAAAACCCCGCGTAGGGCTCGCTCTGGGGAGCGGCGCCGCCAGAGGATGGGCCCATATCGGCGTCATCCGCGCTCTTGAACGACTCGGCATCAAGCCCGATCTCATCGCCGGCTGCTCCATCGGCAGTTTTGTCGGCGCCGCCTATGCCGCTGGCGAACTGGACAGACTGGAGAGCTGGGTACGCGGCTTTACCCGCCTGCAGGTGGTGAGCCTGCTCGATCCCGCCCTCTCCGGCGGCCTCTTTCGCGGCGAAAAGGTGTTTGGCATTGCCGCCAACCATCTGGGGGATCCCGAGCTGGAGAGCCTGCCCATCCCCTTCGCCTGCGTGGCGACCGAACTCGATACCGGCCGTGAAATCTGGCTGCAACGGGGGCCACTGCGCCAGTCGGTGCGCGCCTCCTGCGGCATGCCGGGGATCCTCACTCCGACCCGGGTCAACGACCGCTGGCTGGTCGATGGTGCCGTGGTCAATCCGGTGCCCATCTCGCTGGCGCGCGCCATGGGGGCCGAGGTGGTGATCGCCATCAACCTCAACACCGACATGCACCAACCCTGGACCGACGAGCCGGATCAATCCGGCGGCGGTCTGCTCAGCCAGTGGCTCAATCGCGGTGAGGCGACCCCGGCCACGCCCGGCATGTGGAGCGTGATGAGCGGCTCCATCAACATCATGCAGGAACGGATCACCCGGGCGCGGATGGCAGGGGATCCCCCGGAAATCCAGCTCTGTCCGCGCCTTGGCAGCTTCTCCATCATGGACTTTCATCGCGCCAGCGATGCCATCGAGGAGGGGGAGGCCTGCGTCGAGCGCAACCTTGACCAGCTCAAGGATGAACTGGGCCGGCTCGGGGTGATCTAACCCGCAGCACCCATCGCCAAAACAACCAAAACAAAAAGAGCGCCTTGCGGCGCTCTTTTGCTATGGGGGAACGGTTGGCTTAGAAGAGTCCCAGCCCCTTGAGCATCACGATCAGGATCAGCAACGGCGATACGTAACGGATGATGAAGAAGAGCGGTTTGAGGATCGGCAGCTCCAGCTCGCCACCATTGGTCAGGGCATCGCGCAGCTTCTCCTCGCCCCATACCCAGCCCACAAACAGGCAGAGGAAAATACCGCCCAGCGGCATCAGGATGTTGGAGGAGAGGTAGTCGAACAGATCGAAGAAGGTCTTGCCGGCAATATGGACATCCGCCATGGCGCTGTTGGAGAGCGCGCAAGTGGAGCCGACGGCGCCCAGCACCAGCAGGTTGATCAGGGTCGCCTTGGGGCGGCTCATCTTGAAGCGCTCGGAGAGCACGGATACCGGCACCTCCAGAATGGAGAGCATGGCACCGGTGGCGGCAATGGCCGACAGCACGAAGAAGAGCACCATAAAGAGGTGGCCAAACGGGATGCTGGCAAAGACCGCCGGAATGGTGATGAACAGCAGCGACGGGCCGGCAGTCGGTTCGAAACCAAAGGCGAACACCGCCGGGAAGATGGCGATACCGGCCAGCATGGAGACGAACAGGTCGGCACACATCACCCGGAACGCGGTGACCGGGATGTTCTGGTCATCACGGAAGTAGCTGCCGTAAGTCATCATGCAGCCCATCCCGATGGAGAGCTTGAAGAAGGCGAGCCCCATGGCGGTCAACACCACTGCGCCGGTGATCTTGGAAAAATCCGGTGAGAAGAGGAAGGAGAGCCCCCGGCTCGCCCCCGGCAGGGTCAGGCTGCGCACGCCGATCACCAGCAGCAGAATGAAGAGCACCGGCATCAGCTTCTTGGTGACCGCTTCGATCCCCTTGGAGACCCCCATCAGCAGGATGCCACCCATCAGGGCCAGCACCAGCCACTGCCAGAGCAGACTCTGCAACGGGTTGCTGATCAGCGCGTTGAAAGCATCGCCGGTGACCTTGGGATCGGTCGAGAGGATGGAGCCATCAACCGCCTTGAAGATGTAGGCGAAAACCCAGGCTGCCACTTCCGAGTAGAAGGACATGATAAGGAAAGCGGCCAGCACGCCCATGACGGCGATCAGCCACCAGGGTTGCCCTTTGGGCGCCAGCTTGCTCAGGGTGGTTACCGCATCGGTTTTGCTTTTACGGCCCAGCATGATCTCGGAGATCATCACCGGCAAACCGACCAGCAGGGTTGCGATCACATAGACAAGCAGAAAGCCGGCACCGCCGTTCTCACCCGTCAGATAGGGAAATTTCCAGATGTTGCCAAGACCGACGGCAGAACCTAGGGTGGCGGCGAGTACGCCGAATTTGCTGGTAAAGCCGTCTCTGGCCTTGGGGGTGGTTTGACTCATGCTTGTCTCACTTTCTTTCGCATCATGCGAGATGAACCGGTTTTTGAGGCTCGGAATTTTCTGAGGTTTGATGTGGTTTGCCAAGATGTTTTGCGTAAAAGCTCTATGCAGTGCACAGATACGGGAAACGTCTGGCCGAGCACTGTTTCAGGGACAAAAAAATGCCGCCCAAGGGCGGCATTTTTCTATCTGTCACAGTGACGATTACGCCTTGGCGAGATCGTCCGGACCAATCTGGCCGATTTCGGCGACTTTTTTGTCAGCCAGCAGCCAGAGAGTGAACTTGTGCAGTTCCGGGTGGTGAGCCAGGGCAACCAGGAAGGCACCACCGACTTCACGATAACCCAGTTCATAGTTCTTCAGGGTTGTGGGGGGAACACCCAGCAAATCAGCAAACTTCGGACGGCTCAAACCAACCGCTTCACGGATCTGACGGATCTTCTTGCCAACAGTGACGATATTTGAATTCATATTGTTCCATACTCCGTTTGGCGGATTTAATCCGCCTTTTATTTTTCGCGACGACTCGTAGTCAAGTGTATCAGTTTTGTACGGACTCGTTATGGTCGAGCCTCTATCTTTATGAGCGCCTTTCGGCGACAACCCTTGCCTTCAAAGGGGGATGGTAATCGCTCAGCCGCCTCAGGTAAACAGTCTCGAAAAGAAACCTTTATTGTTGCCATCCCAATAAACCGTATAATTCGCCAGCTACCCATTAAGAGGAATAAGTATGGCGTTTCCTGGCATTATCTCTCGCCTGCACACGGTTTCCAGCGACATAGAATTGCAACTGCAGCTCCAGCAAGGAGCGCAATATCGCGCCGAAGCATTCTGGCTTCCCGCCTCGCTGAGCGATCAGTGCAGCACCGTTCTGACAACCCTGTCAGAGAAATGTTCACTCTTTCTGGAGCAGGATGAACCGACTCTTCAACTGCGCAGTCATGACGGTGTGTTGCAGCAAAATGGTCTGCTGCTCACCGGCAATGGTCAGGAGGTGATGCTGGCCGTCAC
Organism: Aeromonas lacus; assembly: GCF_000764665.1. Classification (GTDB taxonomy): domain Bacteria; phylum Pseudomonadota; class Gammaproteobacteria; order Enterobacterales; family Aeromonadaceae; genus Aeromonas; species Aeromonas lacus. Next base: position 12,156 of record NZ_JRGM01000154.1, read on the forward strand.
GCCGGGAGATAAAGGTGTAGTACCGGAATCAGAATTGGCTGACATGGCCAAATGGCTGGAAGCCGGCCACCTGCACTTTGTCTGCCCAGCTGCCATCCAGCCGGTCGCCCGGGCCATTCTCAATATCTGGCCACTGGACCCCTATCTGGCCCGCCATTTTCTGACCAGTCTCACTCCGCTGCTGCAAAACGTGACCGAGCAGGATTATCTCGCCGTCTTTGGCGCCAGGGTGAATCCGGCCAACCCGCAGCCAGACTGGGTTCAGGCCTATATGAAGCTCGAAAAGCGCCTGCACAGGGCCTATCTGGATCACTAATTAATCTGGATAAACAGCCAGTTATCGACACGACACAATTTGCCATCAGGTTCATTTGTGAGCTTGATCATGTTTCAAAATCGGCATAGAGTGCGCCTCGTCATCGGAATGACATCGTTGCTTGGCTGCGGTTTTTCACGCTCAGCGTGCCCTGCCAGCGCATCTGACACACCAGGAGAGTGTGCGACCCGACACCGGGTCACTGCCAGACTCGACGCCAGCAGTACGGCGGAGCCTGCAGCTTACATAAATTCAATAGTGCGAAGCATGTGAACAACGTGCGATCTCAACGAGGATTTTTTTATGATGAAAATGGCTCCTTCCCTGATTGCCATCACCATGGCTGCTCTGGGTGCCACCGCTGCTCACGCCGCTGACGACATCTACTTCGGTGCCGGTGTTGGTGCTGCTCACTTCAACGGTCTGAACAAGATCGAAAGCACCAACGTTGGTGAAGAAGATGCTGCTGCAGCCAACGCATTCGTAGGTTACAACTTCAACGAAAACTTCGGTACCGAGTTCGGCTACCAGTACGCTGGTCGTGGCAACACCGACGGCAACCGTTACGAGAACCAGGGTGCCACCCTGTCCGGTATCGCTCGTCTGCCGCTGGGCGGCGACTTCTCTGCCTTTGCTGAAGGCGGCGCCTACTGGGCTCACACCGATGGTCTGGGCGTAAGCGACACCAAGGTTTCCCCGCTGGCTGGCTTGGGCGTGACCTACAAGGTTAACGACGCTCTGGATCTGCAAGCTCGCTACCGCTACATGTGGGACGTGGCTGACCTGCACGCTGACAACGGTGACCGTTACAAGTCCAACCAGAGCGTTGCTACCCTGGAAGCCGTATACCACCCGTTCCGTTCTTCCTACGTAGCTCCGGCTCCGGCTCCGGTTGTTGAAGAAGCTCCGGCTCCGGTTGCTCCGCAGATCGTTGAGAAAAACTTCGCTCTGAACTCCGACGTCCTGTTCGCCTTCGGCAAAGACAGCCTGAAGCCGGAAGGTGTTGCTGCCCTGAACGCTCTGTACCAGCAGATCGTTGAGTTCCAGCCGAAAGATGGCAACGCTGTTGTTGTTGGTTACACCGACCGTATCGGTTCCGACGCTTACAACCAGAAGCTGTCTGAAGCGCGTGCCCGCACCGTTGCCAACTTCCTGGTCAGCAAAGGAATGGCTGCCAGCAAGGTTGCCATCGAAGGTCGTGGCGAAGCCAACCCGGTTACCGGCACCAAGTGCAATGGCGTGAAAGCTAAAGCTCAGCTGATCTCCTGCCTGGCTCCGGACCGTCGCGTAGAAGTTCGCGTATCTGGCGTACAAGAAGTTCAGAAGTAATCTGACTCTTGTGTGCAGAAAGGGGGAGCCAAGGCTCCCCCTTTTGTTTATCCTCTGTCGTTTTTCCCCGCTTCATACTTCCCTGTTCTACTCCTGACAATCCTGTCACCTTTTCCCGTGAACTTGCCTGCTCAGAGTCAAAGGCATACAGTAGTTGCGCCTGTAAGGGATTGGATAAGCGCGAGATAACGCTTCCCTTCCGGCCTGTTGTCCATGATGCCAATGCCTCATGAGTGTCCCGAAGCCATCCGCTATCCACTTTGCTGGCGAATTTTTCGCAGCTAATAAAAACGACTGTTTAGAATGCCCGCAAGGGCAGATGCAACGAGGATAATTCGATGAAAATCAACATGGCACCAACTCTGATCGCACTGGCGCTTGCCGCCGCAGCTACCACGGCACAGGCCGCCGATGACTGGTACGGCGGTATGGGCGCAGGCTGGGCGTATGCCCACAATCTTGATGATGTGCATGGTCAGGATACCGATAAAGACGCCACCGCGCTGAACCTGTTCGGTGGCTACAACTTCAACCAGAACTTCGCCGCCGAGCTGGGCTATCTCTACGCTGGCAAAGCTGGCGTAGACGGTACCGACTTCAAGACCCAGGGAGGCACCCTCTCAGGCATCGCTCGCCTGCCGCTGGGCGATATCTTCTCCGTATTTGCTGAAGGTGGCGCCTACTTCAACCACGTCAACGGCAACGGCAGCGACGCCAACGGCACTGCACCGCTGGCGGGCCTGGGGCTGACAGCCAAGCTCTCCGACCTCATCGATGTGCAGGCTCGCTACCGCTACCTGTGGAATCTCGGTGACGAGCAGAAAACCTGGGAGAGCGACATGAGCGTTGCCACCCTGGAGCTGGTGCTGCACCCCAACCGGACATCCTATGTCGCACCAGTTGCCGCTCCGGCCCCCGAGCCCGTCCCCGAGCCTGTGGTCGTCGACAAGAACTTTGCCCTGAGCTCTGACGTGCTGTTTGCCTTTGGCAAATCCAGCCTCAAGCCAGAAGGTGTCGCAGCGCTCAATACCCTGTATCAACAGATCGTCGACGTGCAGCCGAAAGATGGCAGCGCCGTGGTGGTCGGTTACACCGACCGCATCGGCTCCGATGCCTACAACCTGAAGCTCTCCGAAGCCCGTGCCCGCACCGTGGCCGACTTCCTGGTAGGCAAGGGTCTGCCGGCTGGCAAGGTCTCCATCGAGGGTCGTGGCGAGGCTAACCCGGTTACCGGCACCCAGTGCGACGGCATCAAGGCCAAGGCCAAGCTGATCGCCTGTCTGGCCCCGGATCGCCGTGTCGAAGTACGCGTCACCGGCGTCCAGCAAGTGACCCAGTAACCACGTCTGATAACACCCAAGGGGATGAAACTGCATCCCCTCTGGATGCAAAAAGGGATGCCATGGCATCCCTTTGTTTTTACGGCGATTTAGCGCTGAGCTGTATCAGAAGGAGGTACGGCGGTAGCGGCGATATTCCGGATGCCAGAAGTTGGCTTCGATGGCCTGCTCGATCACCTCGTCCGGGGTCTGCACCGCCTTGCCCTGCAGCATGGCGGTCTTGGCCACCATCTTGGCGATGTAGCGGGAGACCTGATGGATATCCGCCAGATCCGGCAGCAGCGAGCCCTCCTCCCCTTTCACCAGCGGTGAACACTCCGCCAGCGCGCGACTGGCCGACATCAGCATGGCATCGGTCACCCGTTTGGCACCGGAGGCGATGACGCCAAGGCCGATCCCCGGGAAGATGAAGGAGTTATTGCACTGGGCGATCACGTAGCGCTTGCCCTTGTACTCCACCGGTGCAAACGGGCTGCCGGTTGCCACCAGCGCCTGACCATCGGTCCAGCGGATGAGATCGGCCGGCGTCGCCTCGACCCGGGAGGTGGGGTTGGAGAGCGGGAAGATGATGGGACGGGCACAATGCTTGTGCATGGTCTTGACCACCTCTTCGGTAAACAGCCCAGGCTGACCGGAGACCCCGATCAGAATGTCCGGGCGACCGTGCTCCATCACCTCCAGCAGGGAGATGTTATCCCCCACCGGCCAGTCGGCAATGCGCTCCACCGGTTGGGAGAGACGGCGCTGGAAGTCGAGCTGGTTGGGGATCTTGTCGGTGATAAGACCGAAACGGTCCACCATAAAGACCCGGCTGCGCGCCTGCGCATCGGTCAGCCCTTCAGCCTTCATCTGCGCCACGATCTGCTCGGCAATGCCGCAACCGGCGCTGCCCGCGCCGAGGAAGGCAACCCGCTTCTCGGAGAGCTTGGCGCCAGAGGCCTTGCAGGCGGCGATCAGGCTGCCCAGGGTCACGGCAGCGGTGCCCTGAATGTCGTCGTTGAAGCAGCAGAGCTCGTTCTTGTAACGGTTGAGCAGCGGCATGGCGTTGTTCTGAGCGAAGTCCTCGAACTGCAGCAGGATATCGGGCCAGCGGCGCTTGACCGCCTGAATGAAGGCATCGACAAACTCGGCATACTCTTCACCGGAGATGCGCGGATTGCGCCAGCCCATGTAGAAGGGGTCGTTCAGCAACTGCTGGTTGTTGGTGCCAACATCCAGCACCACCGGCAGGCAGTAGGCGGGCGAGATGCCGCCACAGGCGGTGTAGAGCGACAGCTTGCCGATGGGAATGCCCATGCCGCCGATCCCTTGGTCACCCAGACCCAGGATCCGCTCGCCATCGGTCACCACGATCACCTTGACGTTCTGCTTGGTGGCGTTTTGCAGCATGTCATCGATCCTGTCCTTGTCCGGATAGGAGATGAAGAGGCCACGGGCGCGGCGGTAGATGTTGGAGAACTCCTCGCACGCCTTGCCGACGGTCGGGGTGTAGATGATGGGCAACATCTCGGTCAGGTGGTTGTGTAGCAGCCGGTAGAACAGTGTCTCGTTGGTATCCTGGATGTTGCGCAGATAGATGTGCTTGTCCATGTCGTTGCCAAACGCCATGAACTGGCGATAGGCGCGCTCGGCCTGCTCCTCGATGGTCTCGATATTCTGGGGCAACAGCCCTTCGAGGTTGAAGTTGCTGCGCTCTTCGCTGGTGAAGGCGCTCCCCTTGTTGAGCAGTGGGGTCTCCAGCAGGGCGGGGCCGGCGTAGGGAATGTAGAGAGGACGTTTCTGGTTATTATCTTCAAACATGGATCTTGATACCTAAACGGTTAGCTAGACGCAGGAACCCGCCGATCCTAGGGGCTTGTGTCATTAATTTCAAAGAGTTTGCATATCCGTTGCAAAAGGTTTGCGACCGAGTCGACGAAATGCCCCCGGGGTCTGACCAGTCTGACGCCGAAACGAGTTGGCAAAGTTGGCGCCATCGCTATAACCGACCCGGGTGGCCAGCTCGCTGAGTGGCCAGTTGGTATAGAGCAGCAGCTGGCGCGCCTTGTTCATTCTGAGCTCGGTCACCCTCGCCATCGGTCCCATACCAAAGTGCTGCTGACAGAGGCGGTGCAGATGGGGCACCGAACAGGCCATCTGATCAGCGAGCAGGGCCACGCTCCAGGGCTCGTCGAGGCGCGCCTCCACCCGGCGAAACAGCGCCTGCAGGCGCAGCTCCGGTGTGCCACGCACTTCTCCCTGCAGGGTGCGCTCCAGCAGTGCCAGCAGCAGAGTGAGCAACTGGGGCTGGAGTGGGGAACGAACCCCTTCGAGCTGGATCAGGCTGAGCAGATGATGAAGCTGATCACCGCCATCCCCCTGCCAGATACGATGACCAAGCCGGTGCAGATGCTGCCAGCGCGGCACGTCATCGAGCAAAATCCAGCTCATCTGCCACTGCTCCCCCACCAGCTTGAGACCACCGGGCACGGCGGCGGGCAAAAAGATGAGCGAACCGTTCGGGATGGGCTGCTCGCCACGGTCGGTGAGCAGCGCTCCCCCCTCGCTGTGGCTCGCCATCAGAATGTGAAACTCGGGCCGATTGCGGCGAATGAGGTAGTGCTCCCGAATGGTCGAAAGGCCGGTCAGAAAGATACCGGCCTCACCGAGCAGCGGCAGCCCTTCGCGCCCCAGCATCCGCTCATCGCAGGCGGGCGCTATCTCCAGACACTCGCTGACAAAGGGCATAACACCTCAACAGGATAGTTTCACACAATAAACCCGAGAGAGACTCACAGTGAAGCCGCTCGCCACTCCCCCTATCATACCCATGACAAACCTTGCTTTTCTCATACCCGGTTAACACTAATGAATTATTGGCAAGCGATTTTAAAACAAACCACCGATCGCGAGTTCATGACTCGACTGTGGCGGCTGGCACTGCCGGTTTCGCTGCAATCCATGATGTTCTCCCTGCTTGGTCTCATCGACATCATGATGGTGAGCCAGCTTGGCACCACGGCTGTGGCGGCGGTCGGCTTGGGTAACCGGGTCTTCTTCTTCAATCTGCTGGTGACAGCGGGCCTCGCTGGTGGGGTCTCGGTGTTGGCAGCACAATATTACGGCCGTGGCGAGATGGCCGGGGTACGCCGGTCACTGGCTCTGGCACTGGTCGGCGCCCTGCTGGTGGCGCTGCCGTTTGCCCTCGTCTATGTGCTCGCTCCGGGCGACGTGCTCGGATTTGCCAGCCAGGATCCCGAGCTGCGCGCGCTGGCCGACCAGTTTCTGATGATCACCGGCGCCACCATCCTCTGCACCGCCGTGGTGGTGCCGCTGGAGTCGGCGCTGCGCTCGGTCGGCAATGCCGCCGCCCCCACCCGGATCGGCATCATCGCCATCATTGCCAACGTCATCCTCAACTACGCCCTCATCTTCGGTCATTTCGGCTTCGAGGCGATGGGGGTGGCCGGCTCGGCATGGGGCACCACCCTTTCCCGTCTGCTGCAGACGGTGCTGCTGCTCATCTATGTGCAGCGCAATGAGGCTCGCCTCGTGCCGCACAAGGCTGACTGGCTGGCAGCATTCCGGCGCAAGGAGGTAGTGCGCTTTACCCTGATCGCCCTGCCGCTGCTGTTTCATGACGGGCTCTGGGCATTCGGCATGCTGCTCTACGGCTTTCTCTACGCCCATCTTGGCACCGATTCGCTGGCCATCATGACGACCTTGGGCACGCTGGAGAGCATCCTTATCTCCCTTTTCTTCGGGCTGGCGGTAGCCTGCTCCACCCTGCTCGGCCACCGGCTTGGCGCCGAGGAGTACGAGATCGCCTGGCAGCACTCCCAGCTCTTCCTGCTGCTGGCACCGATTGGCGCGCTACTGGTGGGGATCATCGTCTGGCTGCTGCAAGCCAACCTGCTGCAGTGGGTCGGCAACCTGCCTCCCGAGCTGATGGCCGAGGCGGGACAGGTGCTCGGCATCATGTGCCTCGGGATGCTGCTCAAGGTGTTCAACATGGTGGGGATCATCGGGGTGCTGCGCTCTGGCGGCGATGTGAACTACAGCATCTTCATCGATATTGTCGGCATGTGGTGTATCGGCCTGCCGCTCGCCTGGGTAGCTGTCTCCCTGCTCGGTTGGCCCCTTTCCTGGGTGGTGGCGGTGGTGCTGCTGGAGGAGATCAGCAAGATGGTGCTGGTGCAGCGTCGCATTCGCCAGCGCCGCTGGCTGAAGAATCTGGTGATGGGCTAAAACGCCACAAAGCGGGGTCATATCAATGACAGAAAATCCCCGTTTGCAGTATGCTAGCCCCCTCTTCAATCAGAGGCAGGGCGCCGCCACATGCAATGGCTCAATGCCCCTGCCCAGTAGTCGTTTAAGGAGACGAGCATGCAACCACAGAAAGAGCTGATCACCGAGACTGCCCTGCTGGAGATGGCCAACAAGATCATCAAGGAACACGAGGATTTCATTCACGGCATGCGCGCCGACTCGGTGGAGCAGAAGGGAGATATTCTGGTGTTCAAGGGGGAGTTCTTCCTCGCCGAAGATGGTACTCCGACCGGCAAGACCATGGCAGTGTTCAACATGTTCAAGCTGCTGGCCCAGCAACTCTCCGGCAAGTACAAGCTGAGCTGATTTCGTCAGCACCTTGCCAACAAGATGCCGCCCTCAGGCGGCATCTGTTTTTCCACTGTTCTGCCCCTCGACCACCACGCAGTTGCGTCCTGCCATCTTGGCCTGATAGAGGCACTCGTCAGCACGATTGATCAGAATATCGATGGTGTCGTCGGCACGAGCCATGGCAATCCCGATACTCACCGTCACCTCCAGCAACTCGTCCGAGGTGGGACTCTTTACCAGCCGCGCCTCGACCGCAATACGCAGCCGCTCGGCCATTTTGGTCGCCTGCACCGGATCGGCGTGGTTGTGCATCAGGATGGCAAACTCCTCGCCGCCGTAGCGCCCCAACACCATATCCGGTTCCAACTGCTCGCCCAGAGTGGTGGCCACCTCCTTGAGCACCGCATCCCCTGCCAGATGGCCGTAGATATCGTTGATCCGCTTGAAGCGATCGAGATCCAGCAGCATTACCGCAAAGGGCTTCTTCTTGGTCTGCAGTCGGGCTCTCGCCTGCTCCAACTGCTTCATCAGCAGGCGGCGGTTCATCATGCCGGTCAGCTCGTCGGTGGTGGACTCCCGATAGAGTCGCAGCAGCATATTGAGCTGACCACACTGCACCCAGCAGCTGGCCAGGGTAAACATGCCGAGCACCCAGATCTGGTTCAGGGTGGCCTGGCTCCAGAGGCTCTGCCCCACCAACAGCCAGTACCCCAGCAGCATGGTCACCAGCACCACGCCAGCCAGCTGCAACCCGAGGGAGAGCGGAATGGGGAAGATGGCAAACAGAGTGATGAGCAGATAGGGGAAGACGGCATAACCGGCCTGCAACTCCTGCTCGCTGCCAAAACTGTGCAAACAGAAAAGGGAGAAGATCATCATCACCATCATCAGATAGCCGAGCGCCAGCTTCATCCGCTCGCGACGAAAATGAATCAGGTAAGAGAGGGGGATCAGCGGTGAAAGCGCCAGAGTACAGAAGATGCGGGCCTGAAACAGCAGCTCGAAATGGGGGGCCGGCAGAGTAATCCAGTCCACCACGGCCCAGGCCGGCAACCCGGCCATCAGCAGGCAGGTGAGCAGGCGCAACCGCACCGTCATAAAGCCCATACGGGTACGGGTAAAGTCTTCGGAGTGAACCCTCGCACTCCAGAACTCTGACAACTTAAGCATCCAGAGTCTCCACGATTAATTACTGAGGGCTCATTCTACACCTACAAAGTGGTAAAAATATCATTAGCGAGGGGAATAAAAAGGAGAGGACGATCACACAAACAGATAGATGATAACGACATCGCGCAAACGTTTCAATACACAGAAAAATAAACCTTTTTTCTCTTCATTAACGCTGGTCATCCCCCTCTCGATCACTACAATAGCGCCCAATTTTTCCCCCTCCCCCCACACAATCGAGGTACATATGGAACAGGCAGCTGTCACACGCGCCAATCGAGAGGCACATCCACCCAGGCGAGCCCATAGCGAACTGGTCTATGGCATAGAGGATGTTCCGCCTCTGCCCCAGACGCTGTTCGCCGCCCTGCAGCATATGCTCGCCATGTTTGTCGCCATCATCACTCCCCCTCTCATCATCGCCAATGCCCTCGGCCTCCCTGCCGCCGACACTCGCTATATCGTCTCCATGTCGCTGGTCATGTCCGGCATCGCATCCTTCATCCAGACCCGCCGCTTCGGTCCCATCGGTTCCGGCCTCCTCTCGGTACAGGGCACCAGCTTCAACTTCCTCGGCCCCATCATCGCCTCCGGTCTCGCCCTCAAGCAGGCGGCCATGCCCACCGACGATCTGCTGGGCACCTTGTTCGGCACCATGCTGGCGGCCGCCCTCACTATCGTGGTGATGAGCCGCTTCCTTCATCTGGTCAAACGGATCATCACCCCGCTGGTGACCGGCATCGTCGTGCTGCTCATCGGCCTGACCCTCATCAAGGTGGGGCTCATCAGCATGGGTGGCGGCTACGGCGCCCTTGCGGACGGCAGCTTCGCCAGCCATACAAACCTCTTCCTCTCCCTGCTGGTGCTCGGCCTTATCGTGTTGCTGCAGCGCAGTCGCAACCCCTGGCTGCGCCTCTCCGCCATCATGATCGCCATGCTGGCAGGTTATGCAGTGGCACTGCTGCTGGGCAAAGTGAGCGCCCCCACCTTCGATGGCCCGCTGGTAATGGTGCCCATTCCGCTCCACTACGGTCTCAGCTTTGACTGGCAGCTGTTCGTACCGCTCGCCATCATCTTCGTGGTGACGGCGCTCGAAGCGATCGGCGACATGACCGCCACCTCCGACATCTCCGGCGAGCCGCTGGAAGGGCCTGTCTATATGGAACGGATCAAGGGCGGTGTGCTGGCCGATGGCGCCAACTCCATGCTGGCGGCACTCTTCTCCACCTTCCCCATGTCCACCTTCGCCCAGAACAACGGCGTCATCCAGCTGACCGGCGTCGCCAGCCGTCACGTCGGCCTCTTCATCGCCGCCATGCTGGCCCTGCTCGGCCTGTTCCCGGCGGTCGCGAGTCTGGTGCAGCAGATCCCCGAGCCCGTGCTGGGTGGCGCCACCATCGTCATGTTCGGCACCATTGCCGCCGCTGGCGTGCGCATCATCTCCCGCGAGGAGCTGGATCGCCGTGCCCTGATGATCCTGGCGGTGTCGCTGGCCATGGGCCTCGGGGTGGCGCAGGTGCCGGAAGTGCTGCAACACCTGCCGGAGCTGGCCAGAAGCGTGCTCTCATACGGCGTCGCCACCGGCGGCCTCACCGCCATCGTGATGAACCTGCTGCTGCCCAAGCGCAGCAAATAGCCTCTCTGATCCCGCGACGAACAGAGCGCAATAAAAAAGCCACGACCCGGGTCGTGGCTTTTTTCGTTTGGATAGATTATTGCGGGATCAGGCGGTCTGCGGTTCCGGCTCAGCTTCGCTATCCAGATCCCGGCCGAAGTAGGCACGGGTCTCGGCAATCACCACATGGCGCAGGCCAATCAGGCCGATCAGGTTGGGCACCGCCATCAGGCCGTTGACGATATCGGCCAGCAGCCAAATCATATCCAGATGCAGGAAAGCACCACTCGCCACCAACACCAGATAGATGAGGCGGTAGGGCTTGATCGCCTTCACCCCGAACAGGTACTCGGTGCAGCGCTCGCCGTAGTAGTTCCAGCCAAGGATGGTGGTAAAGGCGAAGAACAACAGGCCAATGCTCACCAGATACTGGCCGACATGGGCATCGAGCCCCTGGGCAAAGGCCAGACTGGTCATGGCCGCCCCGCTCACATCGCCGCTCCATACCCCGGTCACCACCAGAGTCAGACCGGTCATGGTGCAGATAATGATGGTGTCTATAAAGGTACCGGTCATGGAGACCAGCCCCTGCTCCACACAAGAGTCGGTCTTGGCCGCCGCCGCCGCGATGGGCGCCGAGCCCAGTCCCGACTCGTTGGAGAAGACCCCGCGCGCCACCCCGGACTGAATGGCCAGCATGATACCGGCACCGACGAAGCCACCGGTCGCCGCATGGCCGGTGAAGGCACTCCCGATCACCAGCGCGATCGCCTCCGGCAGGGCACTGGCATTGTTCACCAGCACGCCCAGACAGGCGACGATGTAGAAGATGGCCATGAAAGGCACCACCTTGCTCGACACGCTGGAGATGGACTGGATGCCCCCCAGGGTCACCAGCGCCACGATTAGGGTCAGCACTACAGCAGTCGCTTCACGGGGTACCGAGAAGGAGAGGCTCATGGCGTCGGAGATGGCGTTGACCTGCGGGAAGGTACCAATGCCGAAGAAGGCCACGCCGATGCCAAACAGGGCAAACAGCTTGGCGAGCGGCTTGGAACCCAGCCCCTTCTCCAGATAGTACATGGGGCCGCCAGCCATCTGGCCGTTGGCATCCTGCTCGCGATATTTGACCGCCAGCAGGCACTCGGCGTACTTGGTAGCCATACCAAACAACGCTGCCATCCACATCCAGAACAGGGCGCCGGGGCCACCCAGCTTGATGGCGGTGGCCACCCCGACGATGTTGCCGGTGCCGATGGTGGCAGAGAGGGCGGTACAGAGGGCGCCGAAGCTGGAGACATCCCCCTGCTTGCCCTGCCCCTGATCACGGCCAAAGACCAGTCGCAGAGCGAGCGGCAAGCGCACCACCTGAAGCAGACCCAGACGCAGGGTGAGATAGATACCGGTCCCGACCAGCAGGATCAGCAGGGGCGGACCCCAGATAAAGCTATCGATGGCGGTTAACGCCGATTGAATTGATGACATGCATCCTCCTTAAGAAACAAAAATTAAGGAGGAGAAGGATGATCTTCCCATAGGTGTCGCGATCGGCCAGAGGCGATCGGATGTGGGCCAAGCCCAGGTACAACCATCCCATCCCCTCTGTCCTTTTGCCTGAGAGTTTCCGGCGCCAGATTGCGATGCAATCATGGTGCCTTGCTCCTTCGGCGCCCGATTAAACGGGTCTCTCCAGAGTATCGTCCAGTAGCAGTCCACACCGGTTGCCCGGTACCTGAAAGATTCACTTCTTCGGTGGATGGTTGCCCATCGCTCTCCTGCTACCTTCATCCGAACTAGTTTGGATTAGGAAGCGGGCATGTTAATCCAAAAAATGTGAGCTGTCTCGCACTTGAAACCCCGCAGTCGCACTTTTTTGCCCTGCGCTCAAACCCTCACCAAGATGTTAAATGTTAGTTAACTATCAACAAGTTAAGCCCGAACGGCAGCGAAACGGTTCGATAAGGAAAGTGGCTGAATTGATAGCAATCCTCTCAATCGTTTCGGCCAGAAAAACTTGCCAACATATCCAATCAAATAGCTTGCACACAGAGTCAATAAGCAGATAATCCGACGCATAACCAAGCACTTTGCCATCAATTTATGCACTGTGTTCGGTTGGTCCCACCGGACCGCTCGCCTGACCCGGCCGTCGCCGGTTCAATCGCATATGGCTTGGGCATATCACGCCCCCTAAGGATGACCAAAAGAGAATGAACGAGACCCTGGTTGCAAAAGATGTGGTCGCACAAGATTACCGTCAGCTGGTTGAACAATTCGGCTCCCCCCTGCTGCTGCTCGACAAGGCAGCCGTCCGCAAACAGTATCGGGCGCTGGCCGCGGCCCTGCCCGATGTACGATTGCACTATGCACTCAAACCCCTGCCCCACGAGGCGGTGGTCTCTGTCTTGAAGGAAGAGGGGGCCTGTTTCGATCTGGCCACCAATGGCGAAGTGGATCTGGTGCGCAGTCAGGGGGTTCGCCCGGGACGTTGCATTCATACCCATCCCATCAAGCGCGACAGCGATATCCGTTATGCGCTGGAGTTCGGCTGCACCGTGTTTGTCTACGACAACCCGCTGGAGCTGGAGAAGTTCATTCCCTACAAGGACGAAGTGAAACTGCTGCTGCGGGTCAGCTTCCCGAACCCGGAGACCAAGGTTGATCTCTCCAAGAAGTTCGGCTGTACCCCCGAGCAGGCGCTGCCGCTGCTGCAACTGGCGCACGCCAAGGGGATCAAGGTGATGGGGCTGTCGTTCCACGTCGGCTCCCAGGTGCCTCACGCCCGTCGCCATGTGCAAGCCATCGATGCCTGCCGCGAGATCATGGAGCAGGCTTGGGCGCTCGGGCTCAAACCCTGGGTGCTCGATATCGGCGGTGGTTTCCCGGTCGACTATGATGGCGGCGAGTTCGATATCGACGGCTTCTGCGCCCCGATCCGCGAGGCACTGGCCAAGCTGCCGGCTACGGTGCAGAAGATTGCCGAGCCGGGCCGCTTTATCAGCGCACCGGCCATGACCTCGGTCGCCAGCGTGATGGGCAAGGCCCACCGCGGTGACAAGATCTGGTACTACCTGGATGACGGCCTCTATGGCAGCTACAACGGCCAGCTCTACGACCACGTCACCTATCCGGTGAGTACGCCCTATGCCAGCGGCGAGCTGCACAACTCGGTGCTCTCCGGCCCCACCTGCGACAGCGTGGATGTGATCCGCGAGGGCATCATGCTGCCGGATCTCGAGCTTGGCGAACTGGTAGTAGGCAAGGTGATGGGCGCCTACACCTGGGCCTCCGCCTCCACCTTCAACTTCTTCCCCAAGGCGAGCATCCTCATTCTTGATAGCAGTCAGAAGGGCCAGAAACTGGTGGCCGTCGCTTAAGCGCCGCCAACAGAATGCAAAGAGGGGAAGCCATGGCTTCCCCTCTTTCGTTGCATCTTGCCCGATATGGCTAGACGAACTGGCTGCCCAGCAACCAGCCGGTATAGGCGACGAAGCAGGTGAGCAGCACGCCTCCCTCTAACCGGTTGATGCGGCCTTGCCCCTTGCGGCCCAGACACATCACCAGCAGTAACAGGGTCAGCCCAATCATGATGCTCCAGTCGCGGCTGAGCACCTCGGGCGCCACATCGAGCGGGTGAATACCGGATGCAATTCCCACCACAGCAAGGGTGTTGAACAGGTTGGAGCCAAGCACGTTGCCAAGGGCTAGGTCATGCTCGTTCTTGCGAATGGCGATCAGCGAGGATGCCAGCTCCGGCAGCGAGGTGCCGATAGCGACGATGGTGAGGCCAATCACCAGATCGCTGATGCCAAGGGTCTGGGCGATGGTCACCGCCCCCCACACCAGCAGACGGGAGGCGCCGATCAGCAGCACCAGCCCGACGATCAACCAGAAGATGGCGCTCTTGAGGGACATCCCCTCGCTCGCGATATCCTCTTCGGTCTCCACATCCAGCGCATCTCCCTTGCCATTCATGCCAGCCCAGATGGACCAACCCATCAGGCCAACAAAGACGACCCCCAGAATGGCGGCATCCATCCGGCCAAGATGGCCATCCAGCAGCAAGGCACCGGAGAGCAGGGTAATGCCGAGCAGGATCGGGATCTCCTTGCGTACCACCTGAGAGGCGACCGCGATGGGGCTGATCAGCGCCGTCAGACCCAGGATTAGCGCGATATTGGTGATGTTGGAGCCATAGGCGTTGCCAAGGGCCAGACCCGGGTTGCCCTGGGTTGCCGCCAGTGCCGACACCACCATCTCCGGGGCCGAAGTGCCAAAACCGATGATCACCATGCCGATCAGCAGCGGCGGCATGCCGGCATAACGGGCGGTTGCCGCCGCCCCGTCCACAAACTTGTCTGCACTCCAGACCAGCAGCGCCAGTCCGGCAATCAGGGCAACAAAAGCCAGGGTCATAAGGTCTCTATCCCATCGCCAGTAAACAGGAGCGCCAGCAAAGCTGCTGGCGCCATTGGAAAGTGGCGCCCAGTGTAACGGCGCCGCCAGTCAATTCAAGGGGAAATCAAACAACGATTAATCGCTACAGTCTGCTCAGCAGATTCGCCGCATCGGAGACCTCGAACTTGCCGGGCTCCTCCACAAACAGCTGCTCCACCACTCCATCATTGGCGATGAGGGCAAAGCGCTGGGCACGCACGCCGCCAAAGGCACCGGTCTCTTTGGCAAGCCCCAGCGCCCGGGTCCAACTGCCATCACCATCCGCCAGCATGGTGATGGCCCCGGCGTTCTGGGCATCCTGCCACGCTTTCATCACGAAGGCGTCGTTGACCGACAGACAACAGATGGCATCCACCCCTTTGGCCATCAGCTGGTCGGCCAGCACCACGTAACCCGGCAGATGGGCGTTGGAGCAGGTAGGGGTAAAGGCGCCGGGCACCGCAAACAACACCACCCGCTTGCAGCCAAACAGGCTTCGGGTGTCTCGCTGCTGCTTTCCCTCGGCGGTGATGAAGGTGAATTCGCCCGCAGGCAGGGTCTGACCAATCGCGATCATCGTGCTCGTCCTTTAGTTAATGGGTAGTTGATGGGTAGTTGATGGGGATTTCTGGATGAAAAGAGCCCCAGTCTACCCCACACCTGCCATGTGACACAGGCCCCTCTCTGCCGGGGCCATTTGAACTAACCTTGAGCAGGATCTGTCGACTCAGGAGGCCTTCATGCATAACCATTACGACGGGCTGGAAATTCGCCCCCCAGCCCTGCGCGCACAGCAACAGCTGGATCAGCTCAATCATCAACTCGCCCACGTCAGCCAGTATTGCTCCGGCTACTCCAGCGCCTATCGCCACTGCCGTCTCGATGATCTGGAGCAGCTTGCCTCCCTGCCGCTGCTCGACAGCACGGATCTCTTTGCCGCCCAGCAAGCCTATCCCCCCTTTGCCGGACTCACCGGTCGACCAGCCAGTCAGGCGTTGCGGGTCTTCTCCTGCCCCGGGCAGCTGGCCATTCCCGAATATGCCGGGGCCGACTGGTGGGGGGCTGCACGGGCGCTCTTTGCCGCCGGCTTCAAGGCAGGAGAGGTGCTGCTCAACTGCCACGACTATCACGCCGGCCCCACCGCCTTTATCTTTGACAACGGGGCGCGCCAGCTTGGCTGCCCCGTGGTGCCCTGCGGCCCCGACGACACCCAGCGCCAGCTCGAAGCACTGCGGCGCTATCAGCCCACCGGTTTCGTCGGCCCGCTGGTCACCCTGCTCGATCTGCTGGAAGCAGCCGAGCTGGCCGAGACCCCCACCGAATGTCTGCGCCACGCCCTGCTATGCGAAGTGACCCACCCAGAGACGGCACCGCTCGAGGCTATCCACGGCATTGCCGCCTTCAACTGTCTGGTGTGGCAGGATGTCGGGGTGGTGGCCTACGAGAGCCGCCCCGGTCAGGGCTTTATCGTCAACGAGAGCAGCATCGTCGAGATCATCGACCCGGCCAGTGGCAAGCCGGTGACGGGGGAAGATCCGGGACAACTGGTGGTGACCAGGCTCGATCTGGAGTATCCGCTGCTGCGCCTTGCCACCGACTGGCAGGGCTACTGGCTGGCCAGACCCAGCCGCTGCGGGCGCACCAACCGCCAGCTCAAACTTGTCTAGCCGCGCAACAAAAACGGGCAGCCCAAAGGCTGCCCGTTTTTTGTGGCTGCGCTCTTAACGCCGGGCCTGCCAGGTGGCGATGGCCAGCAGGGAATCGGGGGTAAACTCGGCAGCGCGGGCCGCTATCTCGGCCAGGCTCATCCACTGCACCTCGCTCACCTCTTCGACCTGCAGCTGCAGCGGCCCCTGATAGCGGCAACTGAAGAGGCCACCCCAGACCCGATACCCTTCACCTTCGGCATAGAAGTCACCGAATGCCTCGAGCGGCACATCGCGGATCCCCAGCTCCTCGGCCAATTCGCGCCGCGCCGAGGGCTCCATCTCCTCCCCGGTGGTGACCACGCCGCCGGCACAGGCATCCAGCATGCCGGGGCAAAAATCCTTGCTGAGGGTGCGCCGCTGCACCAGGATGCGGTTCGCCTCGTCGAGTACCAGAATGTAGCTGGCACGATGGCAGAGATTCTCGCGCCGCACCCTGGCACGCTCGGCCACGCCAATCACCCGGTTATCCGCATCCACTACATCAACCCATTCCACGCGCAGGCCCTTTTTCCATCCAGTCAGAGTGCTCGCAGTATATCGGGGCTAACCCTTTGCACCGCACAACTTTTTCATGGCCGCGTAGTCGCGCGTGACCGTGACCGGATTAATTGAAAGCGTACAAAACCGTCATTAGCATGTCATATACGAGTCCCATCATCTCCCCCGTCCGGTTCAATCAGGGTTTGTTGTGATGAAGGTGTTCAAGCAGTTATCCCCACGCCAGATCGCTCGCTACATCAAGAGCTTTCACCGAGGTTACTTTGCCATCGAGGCATTGGGGACATTTGAATTCAACGCCGGCAGGATCAGTCTTCACGGCCTGACCTGTCGCCAGCGACTGAGGCTGGCCCGCCAGATCAATCTGGCGGTCAGACAACTTGGTCACCGCGATCCCTTGCCGGACATGTGAGTCAAGGGACTTGCCCTTCTGTCTGTTGTGCATTCATGCCTTTCGCCCGCCGGTTACTCGCCGCGCGGGCCATTTTCTATATCTATCACCTTGCCGTTGCGCACGGTGACAAAGCGCATGAACTCGTTCTTGCCGAAGTTGTAAGTCCAGCGTTCGCCATATTTGACCTCGACCACGTTGCCGTACTGATTCTCCTCGTTACGGATAATGTCTTCCCGCAACATGGGCTCGCCGCACTTTAGCAGCATCTCGGCAGTGCTGTCCCCTTCGGTAATGAGCGCATTCTTGCAGCGCATGGCGTCGGCACTGGCCGGAATGCTGAGCAGCAGCAAGGCGGTCAGCACGGCGTTGTTCATGTATCTGTTCATCCGGGGTTCCTCGATTTGGTCAGACGGTTTGCAGTATGGCTGCAGCCAGAGTGAAAAAATCAATCAAGAGTCGGAAAAGCTGGCTGGCAGACTCTCCGATTTCATCTGATCGCGACAACCGGTGTCTATTGAGGGGCCCAAAAAACAGACGGCGACCCGAGGGTCGCCGTCTGCATCAAGATCAAGCCAGCCGGATTACAGGATATCCAGCAGCTCTACTTCGAATACCAGCGCGGAGTAGGGCGGGATAGAACCGGCACCACGGGCACCGTAGGCCAGATCGTGCGGGATGTAGAGCTTCCACTTGGAGCCAACCGGCATCAATTGCAGCGCTTCAACCCAGCCAGCGATAACGCCGGTCACCGGGAACTCGGCCGGCTGACCGCGAGCAACGGAGCTGTCGAAGACGCCACCGTGGGTGAAGGTACCGTGGTAGTGCACGCGTACGGACTGACCCGCTACCGGCACAGCGCCATTGCCCTCAACCAGCACTTCGTACTGCAGGCCGGAATCGGTCACAGTCACTTCGTCGCGCTTGGCGTTGTCGGCCAGGAAAGCTTCGCCAGCGGCGGCAGCGGCCTTGGCAACGGCTTCCTGCTCTTCCTGCATGCGAGCGGTGATGACCTGGAAGGCATCGTTGATATCGTCACGGCTGACCGCGAACTCCAGACCGTTCAGGGCATCTGCCAGACCTTGCTGCAGGGCCGGGATATCCAGACCGGCGAAGGCTTGCTGCGCCAGCTGATCACCCATGTTGCGGCCGATGCCATAACTGGCTTTCTGTTCGATAGAGTCGTATTGGGACATTGAGATGTGCTCCGGGTCCAGATGATAAAAGAGACGGGATGATATCAGACTTTTTCGCGAGGTGCTGCCAGCCTCGTGCCTGATTTCCCCGAGCGTGGGAGAGAGTTCACACAAGCAAAAAGAGGAGCGCCAGCAAGTGGCGCCCCTCTTTTGTCCGAAAGGTTATCGTCCAGCAGTACGCGAACTACCGCCACGCGGCCCGTATCAGGTCTTGTCCAGCAGAGCCCGCACCGCTGCGACCTTGGCGCCATCGGTGATATTGACCCGGCCATCATCCGAGGTGCCCATATTGACGCCATGAGGCACCATACCGCCACGCCAGCCCATGCCGGACATATGCACTTCGCTCACCCCGGTAAATTCGATGATGGTACGCACGTTGTCGGCATTGACCCCCGCCCCCGGCATCAGGCTGGCTCGCCCCGCCAGCGCCTGTTGCATCGCCTGCAGATTTTCCAGTCCGGCCAGCGCGGTCGGTGCATGGCCGGAGCTGAGAATGCGCTCGCAGCCGGCAGCGACTATGGTCTCCAGATCGAGCCGCCAGTCAGAAGAGAGATCGATGGCGCGGTGGAAGGTGACACCCAACGATCCGGCGGCATCCACCAGCGGCTTGAGCTTGGCGGCAGGCACCCGCCCCTCCTCATCCAGCAGACCGACCACGACCCCTTGCAGACCGGCAGAGCGTGCCGCCGAGATATCTTGCAGCATCATCTCGAACTCACCGTCGTTGAAACAAAAATCTCCGGCGCGTGGACGGATCATGGCATAGACAGGGACGGTGGCGTGACGCGCGGCCAACTGCATAAAACCATAGGAGGGGGTCAGCCCCCCAAGCCCCAGTGCAGAGCAGAGCTCGATGCGATCGGCACCGGCCTCCTGGGCAGTGAAAAGGGATTCCAGATTGTCGATGCAGATTTCAAGAGAGGTCATGAGGACTCCTTTTATCGGGGAGATCAGACCTGCATCTGATCTCATAGATTGAGCAAGGCTGCGCCCCGCACTCCACCAGCACCGCCAAAACGGGCCTCGCGGATCTCGGGCAGAGCCACCCCAGGCAGCAGATGGCCGGGCAGGCGCAGCGGCAACTGTTCGTAAAGGGCAGGCAGGCCGCTCAGGCCGCCCCCCAACACAACCACCTCGGGATCCATCACCGAAATGGCGGTAGCAAGTCCGGCCGCCAGGATCTCCAGCCAGCAGTCGATGGTGGCGACGGCATGGGGCTCATGAGCCTCGAAGCGCGCCACAATCTGATGGCCGGTGGCCCGGTGGCCGTGAAAATGGTAGTAGAGGCGCTCAAGGCCTGTACCGGATGCATAGGTTTCAAAACAGACCAGACGGCCACAGCCGCAGCGGGGACGAGGCAAGTCGGGATACTTCATCAGGATGGTCGCCGGCAGCGGATAGTGACCGATTTCGCCAGCCAGCCAGTTACGCCCCTGGATCAGGGTGTCTGCCAGATAGATGGCACCACCGATGCCGGTGCCGATGGTCATGCCCAGCGCACTGCCAGCCCCATCGGCCGCTCCTTTGTGTACTTCCGACCAGAGGAAACAGTTGGCATCGTTGTCCACCTTGACCGGCCGCGCCAACAGCTCGGCCACATCAGCCCCCAGATGGCGACCATTGATGGAGGGGAGGTTCGCCGCCACTATGCTCTGGTCGTGACGGTTGAGAATGCCGGGCAAACCGATGCCAACCGCCCCTTTGACACCAAAGCGGGTATCGGCCTGCTCGACCCTTGAGCGAACCAGCTGCAACAGCCCCTGATAGTCATCACCGGGCGTACTCATACGCTCTTCATGGCAGAGGTTCAGCGCGCCGTCGTAGACAGCGAACGCAATCTTGGTACCACCGATATCAAAGCCGTAATACATGCCGCACTCCCTGTCAGCGAGTTCTCATCCCATCTGTTTCGGGTGACATTGTATTAATTCGCTAAAAAAATAAAGTGACCGGGGGCGAAAAACGGGAGAGAGATCAGAGCAAACGGGACATTTCCCGCTGCAGACAGGGGTGGCCAAGGCTCATCAGGGTGCGCTCCTGACCATCAAACATGAAACCGCGGCGCAGGTAGAAGCCCTCGCCGATGTGATTGCCATCAAGCAGCCACAACTTGACGCAGGAGCAGCGGCTTCGGCGCATCTGCATCGCCACCGCCTGCCACAGCCGCTTGCCATAGCCCTGCCGCCAGTGGTCGGGGTGAAGATAGAAGGCGCGGATCCAGGCGATGGTCTCATCCCCCTCCTGCACCGGTTGCCAGTAGAGCAGGCCGATGACCACCTCATCGAGACAGAGCAGCATGGGCCTTGGCCCAGCGTCAGCCAACCGCTGCTGCCAGATCTGCAGATGGGAGGTCACCGCCAGCTGCTCCAGCAGATCCGGGCCCAGCACCTGACCATAGGCAGCGAGCCAGCTGGCCCGCTGCATTACCGTCATGGCGGCAGCATCCTCGGGCCGCGCCATGCGCAGGCTTATGCCTTGCATTGGGGCACCAGACCCGACGCGCGAGCCTGTTGATAGAGCGGCTCGACTTCAACCTGCTGTGCCTGCAGATCGGCGATCCGGCTCTCGTTGCTCGGGTGGGTGGAGAGCAGCTGGGGCGGATTGTTGCCACCGGAGGCGGCGCTCATGTTTTGCCACAGCGGAATCGCTTCGGCCGGGTTGAAACCGGCACGCGCCATCAGCTCCAGACCCAGCCGGTCCGCTTCGCTCTCCTGGGTGCGGCCATAGGGGAGCATCACCCCTACCTGCATGCCGAGGCCAAGGGCCGCCATGGTGGCGCCACGATACTCGCTGCTGCCCAAGGCAACATCGGCGGCCGCCATACCAATACCGGCCAGCTGGCTGCGGGAGAGACGTTCATTGGAGTGCTGGGCCAGCACGTGGGTCAGCTCGTGACCGATAACGGTCGCCAGCTGATCCTGATTCTTGGCCACCTTGAGCAGGCCGCTGTAGACCCCGATCTTGCCGCCGGGCAGCGCAAAGGCGTTGACCTGCTTGGAGTCAAACACCACAACTTCCCAGTTGGTAATGCCGTAGCTGGCGGGCACCTGGGCTGCGACAGCCTTGGCGACGCAGGAGACATAGGCGTTCATTTTGGCATCCGTGCTCACCTTCTCCTGCTGCTTCATCTGGGCAAACGAGTCGGCACCCAGCTGGTTCATCTGCTGGGGAGAGTAGAGCAGCATCTGGCTGCGGCCGGTCGGCGACTGGGCACAAGCGACCAGCAGGGAACTGCAGAGGGCTACCAGGCCAAACTTGGAGAGAGACGCAATCATGAAGGGGTCCTTTGCCATAACGTTGCCCTATTCTCGGAAATGCCGCCCAGCTCTGCAAGGGAGCCGGGGCCATGCCGGTGCAAAAAGATCATGCGTCCACTATTAACAACATTGACAGTCACCAAAAACAAAACGAGCCCCGCAGGGCTCGTTTTTACACTCTCTGGATATCGAACTATCAGTTGATGCCCAGTTTCTTCAGGTCAGCTAACGCGACCTTGGCCGGAACCGGTACATAGCCATCTTTGGCAACGATATTCTGACCCGCCTTGGAGAGGATCATCTTGAGGAACTGTTGCTCCATCGGGGAGAGCGGCTTGTTCGGGTGCTTGTTCACGTAAACGTAGAGGAAGCGGGAGAGCGGATACTTGCCGGTGATGGCGTTGTCAGCGTTCGCTTCGATAAAGGTCTTGCCATCCTTGGAGAGCGGAACCGCACGCACGCCGGAGGTGACGTAGCCGATGCCGGAGTAACCGATGCCGTTCAGGGAGGCGGAGACGGACTGCACCACGGAGGCGGAACCCGGCTGCTCGTTCACACCGCTCTTGAAGTCGCCGTTACACAGGGCGTGCTCCTTGAAGTAACCGTAAGTACCGGATACGGAGTTGCGACCGAACAGTTGCAGATCCTTGCCGGACCAGTTCCCGGTCAGACCCAGATCAGACCACTTGGTGGCCGCCTTGGCTTCGCCGCACTTGAGGGTGCTGGAGAAGATGGCGTCGATCTGCGGCATGGTCAGCCCCTTGATGGGGTTATCTTTGTTGACGAACACGGCCAGAGCATCGACTGCGACGCGGATAGCTGTCGGCTTGTAGCCGTAACGCTTCTCGAATGCTTCCTCTTCACCGGCCTTCATGGCGCGGCTCATCGGGCCAAACTGGGCAACACCCTCGGTCAGGGCAGTCGGCGCGGTAGAGGAGCCGGCAGCCTGGATCTGCACGTTGACGTTGGGATACATGCGCTTAAATTCTTCAGCCCACAGGGTCATCATGTTGGCCAGGGTATCCGAGCCGACAGAGGACAGGTTGCCCGAGATGCCGCTGGTCGGGGTGTATTCCGGCAGGTTTTTATCGACACCATAGGCCAGGGTGCTGGCAGAAAAGAGGGTTGCTGCGGTGAATCCGATTACACCAGCCAGTTTGTTGAGTTTCATCCAATCTCTCCAAAGTTACAGAAGGTCCGTTCTTAAAACGGCGCCAGTATCTGACCTGGCAGTGACAAATTTATGGATTTAATGTGACACTTTAATGACATGGCGGCGCTTTTATCTAAATGGCAAAGGGCTGCTAACGCAGCCCTTCCCCTATATCTAACACCTTGTCATAAAAGACTATTTTATCACCACCATCCGGCCGGGGATAAGAAAGCTGAAGCGGCTGCCAAAGCCGACCCGGCTCTCGATATCGAGCTGGCAGTCGTGGTGGCTCAAGGCATGCTTGACGATGGCAAGGCCGAGGCCGGAGCCACCGGTGTGGCGCGAGCGCGCCTTGTCCACCCGATAAAAACGCTCGGTGAGCCGTGCCAGATGCTCGGGCGGGATCCCCTCCCCCTCATCCTGCACCGCAAACAGCGCCATCGCCCCCTGCTTGCGCCACTCCACCGTCACCTTGCGCCCCGGCGGTGTGTAGTGAATGGCGTTGTAGACCAGATTGGAGACGGCGCTGCGCAGCTGTTCCTGATCGCCGCGCACCAAGAGGTTGGGCTGCACTACGAACTCGATCTGATGGGCCCGCTCGCCCGAAAGCGCCCGCGCCTCCTGCTCCAGCAGCCCCAGCATGGCGGGCATGTCTACCAGATGGGAGAGATCCACGCTCGGAGCCGCCTCGATGCGTGACAGGGTGAGCAGCTGATTGACCAGATTGTCCATCCGGATGGTCTGCTCCATCATCACCCGGTGCGCCTTGGCCCACATGGCGGGCGGCGGCGGCTCCTCGGTCATCTCCAGATAGCCCTTGAGCACGGTAAGCGGGGTGCGTAGCTCATGAGAAACGTTGGAGACAAAGTGTTTGCGGGTCTTCTCCAGACTGCGCAAGCGGGTGACATCGCGCACCACCAGCATCGCCTGATCGGAGGCGTAGGGCATGATGCGAAACTCGAGAAACTTCTCCTCGTTGACCGGGGAGTGCATCTCCAATGGCTCGTCAAAAGCCTGTTTCGCCAGATAGGCGGTGAAGGCCGGATTGCGGATCAGGTTGCCGATATGCTGACCGGCATCTTCCGGCCAGCGAAAACCGAGCAACTGCTCCGCCAGCCGGTTGCACCAGAGGATGCTGCCATCATCGCGCAATACTACGGCCGCGTCGGGCAATGCCTCGGCCCCTTCCCGAAAGCGGCGGATAAGACCCGCCAGCTCGCGGCGTCGGGCGCGGTGGCGCTGCTGCAACTTGTAGATGCCGTTGAAGATGTGCTCCCAACTGCCTTTGCCGTTGGGAGGAACCAGGCTGCGATCGTGCCACAGCCAGTCCGACAACCGCTTCTGGAAGCGGTAGTGCCAGCCAAGATGGAGCAACGCAGCGACCAGCAGAGTGAGCGAAAGGTGATCAATCAGCCAGCCAACCAATGCGAAGGGCGCGTAAAAAAATGCCATTCGCCACAACTGTCGCCGCCAGGCGTAGGGTTGCAACATAACAGCCTCTAGAGACGGGTTGAGAAGCGGTATCCGGCTCCACGCACCGTCTGAATCAATCTATCGTGTCCTGTCTCTTCGATCGCCTTGCGCAGGCGGCGAATATGGACATCCACGGTTCTGTCCTCGACGTACACATTGGTACCCCAGACATTGTTGAGCAGCTGCTCTCGGCTGTAGACCCGCTCGGGGTGGGTCATGAAGAAGTGCAGCAGCTTGAATTCGGTTGGCCCCATGTCGAGCGCCCTCTCTTCGGCGCTGACCCGGTGCGAAACGGGATCCAGTTTGAGACCCTGCACCTCGATCACCTCGTCCACCGAGGTGGGAGAGACGCGGCGCATCACCGCATGAAGGCGGGCAGTCAGCTCCTTGGGAGAGAAAGGCTTGGTGATGTAGTCATCGGCCCCCGCTTCGAGGCCGCGGACCTTGTCCTCCTCCTCGCCGCGCGCGGTCAGCATCACCACCGGGATCTGGCGGGTCACTTCATCCTGCTTGAGCTGCTTGATGAACTGGATGCCGCTGCCGCCAGGCATCATCCAGTCGAGCACGATGAGTTCCGGGTAGGGTTCGCGCACCTTCGCCAGTCCATCGGCAAAATCTTCCGCTTCAATCGTCTCATATCCCTTCTGTTCCAGCACGAAACAGAGCATTTCGCGGATCGGTGCTTCGTCCTCGACCACCAGAATTCGCTTAGCCATTCCCTTCTCTCTCCTCTGTGAAGATGGGTGCGCCAATTATTAGAATTTTCTGTGACACTTTTATGACTTTGTGACAGACGGGATGATAAACGTTTTCAAATGCCACTGGCAGATATCCGTTGCAGCAAATCCCAGCGGTTGCCACTGATATCTTCAAATACCACTACGGTGCCGTAAGACTCGTCACGGGGCTGTTCACAAAAATGAACACCGTACTGCTGCATCCGCCGGTAATCCCGCCAGAAGTCATCGGTCTCAAGGAACAGAAATACCCGCCCGCCGCCCTGCTTGCCGATGGCGGCACGCTGCTCTTCACTGACGGCGCGGGCCAGCAGCAGCGCAGAACCGGGGCTACCCGCCGGAGCGACCCGCACCCAGCGCTTGCCAGGTTTGCCCGGCTCATCGAGCCGGGTATCTTCCAGCAGCGCAAACCCCAGCCCCTCGGTAAAAAAGGCGATGGCCTCGTCGTAATCGGCCACCAGCAGGGTCAAGGCCCCGATGGTTTGTCCTCTCATATCGTTCTGCCCGTTTTAAAAGATGTTGTCGAATAGTGGTAAGAAACGGCGTTCTGCCCCCCTCACTGCGCTTCCACTCGGTTGCGGCCACGCTGCTTGGCCTGATAGAGCGCCTCATCGGCCCGCTTGAGCACCCGCTCCGGGCTGTCTCCCCCCCGTTCGGCCACCCCGAACGAGGCGGTCACCTGCAGGGAGGAGGGCCAGTGGGGATACTCTTCCAGCCTGGCGCGCAACCGTTCGGCCAATGCACAGGCTCGCAGCAGGTCGTAATGAAGGCAGAGCAGCACGAACTCCTCGCCCCCCCAGCGCACAAGATGGCAGAGCGCATCGCTGTTTAGCTGGATTTCGCTGACCAGATGCTTGAGCACCTCGTCACCCACCGGATGGCCATGGGTGTCGTTGATCTGCTTGAAGTGGTCCACATCGATATAGATGAAGGCAAACGGCAGATCGCCGATATCGGCCAGCAACCGCTCCCCGCCCAGACGGTTGAGGGCGCCGGTGAGCGGATCGTAACAGGCCAGCTCGCGGGAGCGGCGGCTCTCCTCGCTCAGACTGCGGTTGAGCGCCTCCACCTCCTCTTTCGCGCGATTGGCGTGGCGCAACCGCTGCTTCATATGCAGGTGGTTGACCATAAAGGTGGCGCAGCCATAGAGAAACCAGACCAGCAGGATCAGGCGATAGAAGAGGGTGGCATCCAGCCAATCGCCATGAAACCGCAGCTCTTCGATCACCACGCCGTGCTCACCCGGCGACATGTCCGATCCCGCCGCAATCTCGATGGCGTAGACCCGGCTCAAATCTGGCCCCTGCAACTGCAAGGGCACCTTGTAGCGCTTGATCCACCAGGTGGCCGGGGTAAACACGTCAAGCGGCACCTCGTGGCTTCTGCCGTAGTCGGCGGGGCGGAAGATGATCTCGTTGAACTTGGGCGACATGGGATCCCCGGGGATATTGAATGCCCGGTTGTAGTTGCGTAGATAGAAGCGCCAATCCTGCTGACCATTGCCGGTCACGCGCAGGCGCACATGGAGCGTCTTGAAACGCCCAAGGTTGAGCCCCTGCTCGGGGGCCGAAAGCGTCAGGATCAAACCGCAGCCGGGATAGGTGCTGGGCTCGTCGGAACGGGTACAGCTCACGCCGGGCTCCCCTTCCAGCGAGGGGGCATAGCGGGCCGATGCCTCACTCGCGCCGGAAGCCCGCGTCACCTCGACGGTGTGGGGCCAGTTTTTGATATCCAGCACCCGCTCGGGACCGAACTCGAACAGCAGAATGGAACAGCCTGTCAATGCCAGTAGATACCAGAAAACGGACTCGGCAAAACGGGAACCGGAAGCGAGCATGCTTACCCCATGGCATCAGGATGGATGCACAAACCTCAGGATCAAGCCGGGCAGCATAGCCCCGGCCTCATCGTGGAATCTCGAAACAAGCCACTATGATACCCTCGATAACGACAATAAACATGCGGCTTATCAAGATGTTCGCGACTCTTTGCCCGGCAGTCCCGCCAGCGAACTGCCTCGCGATTGCTGACGATAGCGCTGGGGCGAGCAGCCCAGTTCCCGGTTGAACATGGCAATGAACGCTGAGGTGGAGCCATAGCCGAGCCGCCAGCTGATCTCCTGAATGGGCAACTCCCCCTTGAGCCAGGCCAGCGCCTTGATAAGCCGCAACCGCGCCCGCCACTGACCGAAGTTCATCCCGAGCTCGCGCAGACAACGGCGTGCCAGAGTGCGCTCTGTGGTGTGCAGCTGCTGCGCCCACTGGGCCAGGGTACGGGGATCGGCCGGATCGTTGTGCAGCACGGCCAGCATGGGGGCCAGCAGCTTGTCCTGACTCATCGGCAGGTAGCTCTCCTGACAGCGGGTACGGGTCAGCTTGGCCACCAGCAGTTCGGCCTGACGCTGATCCCACTCATCCACCATATGGCCCACCTTGCGCTCGCAAAAATCGGCGAGCAGGGCGCGGATGAGCGGCGTCATCAGCAGCAGGCGAGGCTCGGCCGGCAAGCGGGCGGCCAACTCGTGACTGACATAGATGGAGGTGTAGTCGAGGGCCTGCTCGTTGTAGGCGGCGTGCTCCAGATCCGCCGGCACCCAGATCAGGTAGTCGGCGGGTACCTGCAAGCGCTGGTTGGCCAGCCCCATCTCCATCACCCCCAGACTGATCATGCTGAGCTGCCCCCAGGGGTGGGAGTGCATCGCCATGACGTTCTCCGCCTGCAGCTGCTGGTAGCGAAAGTAGAGGGGATTGGGCGCTGGCAGCTCGCTGTCTGCCGGGTGGTAGTGCCGGGTTGTCATGGTCTCTTCGCTCTCCTCTCGATGCCCGCGTCTATACCCACCTGATGTTCAACCTAGGCCCGTACCATGCAGGCGCCATACCCTAACCGGTGACGGTTGCCTTGCAATAGATCACGGGGAGTTGTCTTTTCTGCGGGATAGTTTGTCAGTTTTACGCTACTTGACAATATAAAGACAAGGTTAAACTTGTCACATCTACTCCAAGGAGCCTTTGATGCGACTCTTCTCCCCCCTCCTGTTTCCGCTGATGGCGGTGCTGATCTGGGCCACCAATACCGTGGTCTCCAAAGCTGCGGCCAGCGTGCTCGACCCCGCGGCCATCTCCTTCTATCGCTGGGTGATCGCCGCCCTGGCGCTGACCCCCTTCTGCCTGCCCACCCTCTGGCGGCGACGCAGCGAAGTTCGTCCCTGGCTCGGCAAGCTCCTGGTGCTGGCAGCGCTCGGTATGGTGCTCTACCAGTGTCTGGCCTACTACGCCGCTCACAGCACCTCCGCCACCAACATGGGGGTGATCGGCTCCCTCATTCCGCTGCTCACCCTGCTGCAAGGGGCGCTCTTCTTCGGCCAGCGTCCCGGCAAACAGGCGCTGCTCGGCATGAGCCTCTCCCTGTTCGGGGTGCTCTGGCTGCTTGGCAAGGGCGAGCCGCTGGCCCTGCTGCACAACGGCATCAACCCGGGGGATGGCATGATGCTGCTGGGCTCCGCCAGCTATGCCCTTTACGGCCTCTTGATCCGCCGCTGGCAGCCCCCCTTCGGCCCCTGGCTCAACCTCTACATGCAGATCCTGCTGGCTGTACTGCTGCTGGTGCCGCTCGCTCTCAGTGCCGACTCGATGGCAGTGCCGGCCGAAGGATGGGGGCTGGTGCTCTTCGCCGGGCTCGCCTCCTCCCTGCTGGCGGCCTACTGCTGGATGCGCGGCCTCGCCTGCATGGGCGCCGAGCGCACATCGGTGTTCATGAACCTGATGCCACTCTGTACGGCGCTTATCGCCGTCGTCGGTCTGGGCGAGCCGATCCACGGCTACCACCTGCTGGGGGGTGGCCTCATTCTGGGAGGCGTGATGATCTCCCAGCTGAAAAAGCGTGTCCCACTGCCGGAGCGCAATGCGGCCTGACGGGCAACATGCCAAAAACAACAAGGGAGCCGCTGGCTCCCTTGTTCATTTCTATCGTGTTCTAGCGACTGTGAACCTGCTCACCCCGCCCGGCGCCAGCGGTAGCGCCGCTCCGGTCGCCCGCGCTGGCCATAGTTGAGATCCACATCCACCCGATCTTCCGACTCCAGATACTCCAGATAGCGGCGTGCCGTGGTGCGACTGAGGGACAACCGCTGCGCCACCGTATCGGTCGAGAAGACGCTCTCGGGCTCAGCGGCAAGCAGGTCGAGCACCTGACGCAGGGTAATGCTGTCGATCCCCTTGGGGGTGGTACGCACCTCTTTCGGCTGGGTTCGCCCTTTGCCAAGCAGGCGATCGAGATCCTCCTGCTCCAGCCGTCCCGGCTCGGAGAGCTTCTGATGAAGTTGCAGGATTTCGTCGAGGCTCTGCTGAATGCGAAACAACCGCAGCGGCTTGATGATGTAGTCATGCACCCCGAGATTGAGCGCCTGCTGGATGGTCTCCACATCGCGCGAGGCGGTCACCATGATGACATAAGCCTCGCGGTTGTGGCTGCGCAGGCGGCTCACCCACTCAAGGCCGGAGCCGTCGGGCAGGGAGATATCCACCAGCAGCAGCTGCGGCACCACGCCGGCCATCATGGCATCGGCCTGGGCCAGCGTACCGGCCCGCCCCAGCAGGGAGAAACCGGAGGTGGAGGCCACCAGCTCGGACAAGATGGCACCAATCCGATCGTCATCTTCAATAACAAGGGTGAGTATTGGATCCATGGCTCACATTAATTTGTTTTTATTCAGGTAGATGCCAAACAGGGTGGTCTGCTCGACAGTTCGGCGCCATTCTATCACACCCTCGTAGCGCCCCACGGTTTCCTTGACCAGAAAGAGTCCTACGCCATGATCGCCGCTCTGGCGGCTCACCCCGTAATCGAACAGGTGATCGGCCAGATCCTCGTCCACCCCCTCGCCACTATCCTCCACCTCGATCACCAGCCGGCGCCCCACATCGCAGAGCGAGAGCAGCACCCGCGGCGGACACTGCTGACGATTGCGCCAGGCCGCCTGCAGACCGTTGTCCAGCAGGTTGCCGATGAGAGTGATGAGATCGGCCGAGACAGCGGCCGGATACTCGCCGAGCGCCGAATCGGGATCGAGCTCAAGAGTGACCCCCAGTTCGCGGGCCCGGCTGAACTTGCCGAGGATAAGGCCGGCCACCGGCTTGTTGTCGATAAGTTCCAGCAGCTCCTGCAGCAGGGTCTGGCACGCCTCGTTCTCCTGCTGGATAAGCTCCACCGCCTGATCCACATGGCCCAGTTGCAACAAGCCGGAGAGACTGCTCAGCTTGTTGGCAAACTCGTGGCTCTGCATCCGCAGCATCTCGGCGTACTGGCGCAAGTGGGTAACCTGTACCCCCAGACTGGTCGCCACTTCGGGACGACTGAAGATCAGGAGGCGCCCGGGCTCCTTGCCATGTACCACCTGCCAGCGACCGACGAACGATTCCCCCTGAATGGTGAAAGCAACCTCGCCCTCCTGCTCGAGTACGGGCGCGAGCGGTGGCACCATCTCGGCCAGCGCCTGCCCCTGCAGGGCGTGACGACCGGTAGCAGGCAGCCGCAGCTGATAGATGGCGGTGCTGTTGATCATGGCGATGTGGCCGCGGCCATCCAGCGCGATCACCCCTTCGGCAATCTGCTCCAGCACCAGATCCTGCAGGGTGAAGCGGCGGACGATCGCCTCCGGTTCCAGATCGAGCAGGGTCTTGCGCAGCAGATATTGCACCCAGAGCGCCAGCAGCAGGCCGCAACCAAAGACGGCGCCGATGGCGCTGATGAGCAGGGCGATCCGCTCCATGTAGATGCCCTCCACCTGCTGCATCAGGTAGCCCACCACCACGGCCCCCATGGCGCGCCCGTCAGCCCCCACGACCGGAGAGAAGCAGCGGATCGCCGGCCCCATGGTCCCCATGTCGCGCGAGCAGTAGCTGCGCCGCTCGTGGATCGCGGGCCAGAGATCCTCGCCGCGAAACTGCCCCCCCACCAGAGCGGAGTTGGGGTGGCTGAGGCGACGGCCATGCTCGTCGGTCACCACCATATAGGCGGCATCAGTACGGCGGCACACCTCCTCCATGTAATCGCGCAGCGCAGGCTCGCTCCCCTGATGCAGCGCCGCCACCACCCGGCTGTCAGCCGCCATGATGCGGGCCAGATCGCCCCCCTTCTCCTCCAGATTGCTCTCCAGCAGGTGGCGGATAAAGAGCGCGAGCAGGCTGCCCAGAATGATGATGAGCAGCAGGGAGAGCCCAAGGGAGAGGGTAACCAGCTGGTGGCGAAGTTTCATGCACGGACCTTGCAACGTCAGGAAGCCACCCAATAGTGCGGATGCCACCAGGTCTGGTCAATCAAAGGTGCCGGATCACCGGCAAAATCGGCCAACCCCTCTTCACGAGCGCACAGCGCCACCGCTCTGGCGACGGCGCGAGCCACCTCCCCCACCTGCTCGATGGGAGGTAACAATCGCCCAGCCAGCAGCGGATAGGCACCGACCGCCCGTACCGCGGCCAGCAACATGCCATCGCTGATACGGCGCGCCTTGACGGCGCAGGCTCCGAGACCAATCCCCGGGAAGACATAGACGTTGTTGCACTGGGAGACCACTCGCCGCTCGCCAGCCACCGTCACCGGCGCAAAGGGGCTACCGGTGGCCAGCAGGGCGCGGCCACCTGTGACCGCCCACACCTGCTCGGGCGTCGCCTCGGCGCTGCGGGTCGGGTTGGAGAGCGGCAGGATCACCGGCTGCTCGCACACCTCCCCCATCGCCTGCAGCACCTCTTGAGTAAAGAGGCCACCTTGGCCGCTCACCCCGATCAGCACCGCTGGGCGCACCTGGCGGATGGTCTCCAGCAGCGAACAGTTCCCCTCCTCCACGGATCGAGCAAACGGCTGTTGGGCGCGGGTCAGATTGGGACGATCGCAGCAGACCACCCCATCCTGATCAAACAGCCAGACGCCGTCGTGACTCCCTGCCAGCTGGGCCAACATGGCGGCAATGCCGCAACCGGCCGAGCCTGCGCCGACGATCAGCACCGGGGCATCACTGAGGGCGGTCCCCGCCTGCTGCAACCCGGCCAGCACGCAGGCGGAGGCCACTGCAGCCGTACCCTGAATGTCGTCGTTGAACATGCAAAGCTCGTCGCGATAGCGGGCCAGCAGGTTGGCCGCGTGCTTGCCGGCAAAATCTTCAAACTGCAGTACCACCTGCGGCCAGCGCTTGCGAATGGCGGCCACCACCTTGTCCATGAAGTGGTAGTAGCTCTCGCCGTCAATGCGCGGGGATTGCCAGCCGAGGTAGGAATCATCCTCCAGCAGCTCGGGGTTGTTGGTGCCCACATCAACGCAGAGCGGCAGGGTCCGTGCCGGGTTGATGCCACCCGCGGCGGAGTAGAGCGCCAGCTTGCCGATACAGATCCCCATACCACCGATACCGAGATCGCCCAGCCCCAGCACCCGCTCGCCGTCGGAGATGACGATCACGTCGACCTCCTGCTCCACTGACTCGAGGATGTCGTCGAGATCATCCCGGTCGTGCCAGGAGAGGTAGAGCCCGTGGCTGCGCAGATAGAGATCGCTGTGACGCTGGCACGCCTCCCCCACCACCGGGGTGTAGATGATCGGCAACAGCTCCGGCAGGTGATGGCGCACCAGATCGTAGAAGAGCACCGGGTTATCCTCCTGCAGCTGGCGCAGCAGCAGATGCTGGTCAAACGGACTCTGCATGGCGCTGACCAATCGGTAGATCCGGCGCCGCTGCTGGGAGAGGGACTCCTCCTTATGTGGCATGCGGCCGCGTACACCCTGACGCTTGCGTTCTGCATAAGGCAGGCTGGTGCCCATCATGATGTCGTTCATCTTGTTTGTTCCTCAATCCGGTATCAGGCGAGCAGGGAGATAAGAGCAGTAGCCAAAATCAGCATCACGGCACCGCCGAGACGGGAGGAGATCTGGGCAAAGGGCATCAGCTTCATGCGCTGGGCCGCCGAGAGCACGGCCACATCGCCGGTGCCACCCATGTTGGCCATGCAGAGTCCGCCGGTGATGGCCGCCTCGATGGGATAGAAGCCGATCAGCTTGCCGACCAGCGCTGCGCCGAGGGCTCCGCCAATCACTGTGACCATGACCAGCACGAAGTAGCTGATGGAAAAAGCGCTGATCAGCTCGGGAATACTGGTATAAGCGACGCCGATCCCCACCAGCAGTGAGGGAGTGAGGTTGCTCACTACAAACTGATACCAGTCGGCAGCCGCCTGCTCATAACGGCGCGGCAGCAGGCCGCTCACCTTGATAAAGGCGACTGCCAGAATCATCAGGGCGAAGGGGTGCATGGGGATAAAGTTGCCAAGCAGGGAGCCCAGCACAAACATGCTGGAGCTGATGAAAAGTCCCATGCCCAGACTCTGCAGGGTCGGCGCTTCGGCCTGCTCGTCAGCAATGCTCTGGCTACTTTCTTTGACCATCAGCTTGCCGTTGCCGGTCAGGGAGGGGTAACGGCGACCAAGGCGCGCCAGCAGGGAGCCCACCAGAATCGCCAGGGTATTGGCGATCACGACCGCCGGTACCATGCGTGACAATAGATCCGCACTGGACATCTGCATCGGGCCGGAGAGGATCTCCACCAAAGGCACAGCCCCTGCCCCCATGCCACCGCCCATGATGGGCAGACCGATCAGCAGCACCGCATTCTTGAAGCCATACCCCATCAGAGAGCCGACCAGCCCCACGCTCAGCAGCGCCAGCGCCACGCCGCCGAGAATGACCGGCAGGTAGCGCATGGCGGCATTTTTCAGCAAAGCACCGCTCATGCCGAACACGGAGCCGGTCACCAGACTGGCGATAAAGAAGTTGAGAAAACCACCCTCCTTCATGAAGTTGGTGATGACCTGTCCGGCCTGCACCGGAAGCAGCTGATATTCAAACAGGGCAGCACCGCCGAAGATGGCGAGGATGGTACCGCCCCCCAGATATTCGCGGATCGGCATGATCCGCTCCCCCAGCTCGGTCAGCAGGGTGCCCAGCACGAACATCAGTGCCAGCGCACCGACCATGCCGAGCGGCAGCGAGCCGTTCCAGCCGGAAAAGAGAACGCAGGTCGCCAACCCGAGAAATATAAAGAGCGGCATACCGGCAATTTGGTGGCCGCCCATAAAAGCGGCCTTTTCTTGTGTGGTTTGTAGGGTAGAGAGGTTTTTCATTGTTATGGACTCTGCGTGTGATTGTGGCCGCTACTTTATTGATCCCTCTCTCCCCTGTCGGTTAGCCAGACTGCAAAGCCATATAAAAACATTAAAAACTTAAACGTCACGCCTCGAACAAATGTCATACATCCTGTCTGGAAAGCGGGCGTTATATGAAGCTCAAGCGAACAAACCGGACAATTATTTTCCAGCCAATCCCGGATTGTGGATCGGGATAAGCAGAGGAGTCGGTGAAAATAACAGAACCGGATGACAAACCCTGTGGGCAAATAATCTACGCAGGCAGTGAAACATATGGTCGGAGCCTGAGCCTGTCGACCTGCCACGGCGCGGTCATGCATGGCTATGGCCGCAGAGATGCAGCAAGAGCAAGGCATCGCAAAAAACTGGCGGTTTGGCCAACATCAGGAAAGGGGAATATCGATATAGAGCGATGAGCCAAGCCAGTGCATACATCGGCACCGGCTTGAACTCACAAGGACTACACGTGGTCAGATCTATTCCATCAGCAGCAATGGAATATTGGCAGGGTCAAAATCATGGCAGATATCGGCATGCTTGCTGGCGCCCTTATGGGGCCCCTCCCGACTCACACCATAATGGGACTCTGCACCATATTCTCCATCACTCAGCAGAGCTTCTATTGCCAGATATACACATCCACTGTCATAGCCATCCACAACCCGTCTCTCCCTGTTTTATAACCTCATCAATATTAGCGGATAAAAAATAAGCTGCGCGAGCGCTACAGATATTTTCTGAAAATAGCCTCGAAATTATCACGCTATTTCGTCACATATTCCCGCATCTCCCCTTTTCCCCCGGATCCGGTCACGCCACAGCCAAAGAGAGCCGATTAAGGCCCACCAATTCACGATTTGCTGCCATCCGCTGAAAAAGAGATCTGCATCACACTATTTACTTAGCATGCTAAACAAACAATAATGGTTAGCAGGCTAACAAATTTATGTGAGGAGCAAGGGATGAAGGATCTGGAGAGGTTGCGCGAGCTGTCGCTCGCCGAGCAAATAGCACGCATGCACCGGTTGTGGCGTACCGCCGCCGATCTGGAGCTGGCCCCCCTTGGCCTGACCCACCCGCGCTGGACGGCGCTGTGGAAACTCTCCCGCATGGGCAACCATGTCAGCCAGAAGACCCTGGCCGACGCCCTCGAAATCGAGCTCCCCTCCCTGATGCGCACCCTCGGCCAGCTAGAGGAGCAGGGGCTGATAGAACGCCACTGCTGCAGTCAGGACAAACGGGCCCGCATCGTCTCGGTCACTCCCACCGGCCAGACCCTGCTCGACCAGATTGCCAACCGCATCATGAATATTCGCAGAGAGCTGCTGGCCGGTATCGACGAAGAGACCCTGAGTCTGTTTGAGGCGACGGTGCAGCGCATCTCGGCCAATGCCCTGAGCAAGATTGAAACACACCACGACAACGAGAGCGGTGGGCAGAGCACCCCGCCCGATGCACAACCCGCAGAGGAATAAGATGACCCCGGATCAACAATTCAGCCGCTGGATCAAATGGTCCATGGCCGGCTTTACCGCCCTCTTTGCCTACTTTCTGATGGCAGACCTGCTGATGCCCCTCACCCCGCAGGCCATGGCCACCCGGGTTGTCACCAAGCTGGCCCCGCAAGTGAGCGGCAAGGTGATCGAAGTAGCGGTACACAACAACCAGCAGGTCAAAAAAGGCGACCTGCTCTTCAGGCTGGACCCGGTTCCCTTCGAACTGGCGGTCGAGCAGGCACGTCTTGCCCTGGCGCAGGCAGAACAACAGAACAGCGAGCTGGATGCAGCTCTCACCGCCGCCGATGCCGAACTCTATGCCAAGGAGACGCTGGCCAGCCAGAAGTGGCGTGAGGCTGAGCGGATCAATGCTCTGTTCCAGCGTCGTATGGTCTCGCTGCAGCAAAAAGATGAGGCAGACAGTGCCCTGCGCAGTGCCCAGGCCAGTCTGCGCGCCAGCAAGGCGAAGCTGACCCAGCTTGAGGCCAGCCGTGGCTTGACCGGGGATGACAACCTACTGCTGCGCCAGGCGCGCAACAAGCTGGCCCAAGCCGAGCTGGCACTGGCTTACAGCCAGGTACATGCGGATCAGGACGGCACCATCACCAACCTACAACTCAAGCCGGGCAGCATCGCCAGTGCAGGCAATCCGCTGCTGGCGCTGGTGTCGGAACAAGTAGACGTGATCGCCGATTTTCGTGAAAAGAGCCTGCGCCACGTTGGCAACCAGACCAGGGCGCTGGTCGCCTTTGATAGCGAACCGGGCCAGCTCTATCCTGCTCGCGTCAGCAGTCTCGATGCGGGTGTGAGCGCCGGTCAGTTTGATGCCAACGGCCGTCTGGCCGCCCCGGTCGAATCGGATCGCTGGGTACGGGATGCCCAGCGGATGCGCCTGCATCTGGAACTGGATGATCTCCCGTCCCACCTCCCCGCCGGTGCCCGGGCCACGGTACAACTGCTGCCGGACAACCCGCTGACCGCCATGCTGGCTCGTGCCCAGATCCATCTGCTCAGCCTGCTGCACTATGTCTACTAATCAAGCTGCGTCTCCCAGTCCAGCCACACCCCATCTGTGGCATCGGCCCCTGACCGGCAACGAACTGCGCCAGTGTCTGCGCATCGCCTTTGGCTGCACCACCGGCTTTCTGCTCTGCAAGCTGTGTGGCTGGAATTACGGGGTCTTCTACACGGTTACCCCCGTGTTGCTGCTTGGCATGGTGCCGGTGATGAATGGTCATGCCGCGCGCCAGCTGATCGCCGCGGCTGCCATCTGCGGGGTGGAGGTGGGTTTACTGGGTGGGCTGTTCGGCAGCCATCCCGGGCTGATGACCCCCATCGCCTTCCTGCTGTTTCTATACCGCTTTGCCGCCATGTCGCGGGGCAGCCTGTTCCTGTTTGGTGCCAACGGAGTGCTGAGCCTCAGCATCATGCTCCACTTTGCCAGCTATCCGCAGACCGACCTCAACGACCTCATCTTCAATAACCTCTTGGCCAGCGTGTTGTCGGTGTTGATCGCCTACCTGATGACGGCCCTGATACCGGATGTGGAGGCGCGCCCCAAACCAACCCCTGCCCCCAAGGCACCGCACCGGATGCGCCATGAGGCTCTGCTGGGCGCAACGGTCGCCACCCTCTCGTTTCTGGTGTTTCAGGTGTTTGATCTGCGTGACTCCATGTCGGCGCAAGCCACCACCCTGCTGGTGCTCTTTCCCATGCACTGGAACGGGGCGCTGAACTACGCCCGCAAACGGGCCATGGGCACCTTGCTCGGTGTCACCTTCGGTCTGCTTGGCCAGCTGCTGCTCTATGACTGGTCGGGTCAACTGCTGCTGGTGGCTCCGCTGCTCTGGCTCGGCGCCATGCTGTTCAGCCATGCCCATGTGAAGGAGGCGAGCGGTTCCGGCGTCGGTTTTGGTGCCCTGACCACCCTTGGCATCCTGTTCGGTCAATATCTGACGCCGGGCAACGATCTGGTATTCAGTGCGCTCTACCGGGTCAGCAGCATCCTCTTTGCCATCGTGGCCACCCTGCTGATCTGCTATCTGGTGCACCAATTGCTCAACCGCTTCGAGGCAACCCGCTTCGGCTGCTGACGGCTGGCGTACTCGAACGCAACAAAGCACCTTGACCAGGCGGGGCAAGGACACTAGCTATGCTTGTAGAGCTGCAATGCATGGGTGAGGAGACGCGCTATGGTCGCTGGGTGGGGAAAATGGTTGGCAGGGGGGCTCTGGCTGGCAGCAAGCCATACCGGCGCAGCGCCGTTGCTGATTGGCGCCGAAGATGACTGGGCCCCCTACAGCGTGCTGAACAGGGAGACGGGCCAGCCGCAAGGGCTGGCACCCGAACTGGTTCGGGCGGTATTAGCCGCCGAAGGCATCGAGGTCGCCTTTCGAACCCTCCCCTTTGCCCGTTGCATGCACGATGCCAAGAGCGACCAGCTGGCAGGCTGCTTCGATGCCACCATCACGGATGAGAATCGCGACCAGTACTTTTGGCACGAGACCCCCATGTTCAGCGAAGATCTCGCCATCTTTGCCCTTGCCAGCGAGCCACGCCGGGATCTCGACCTCGCCTCTCTCAAGGGCAAACGGGTCGGCATCACCCTGGGTTACACCTACCCCACCAACTTTATGGCAGATCCGCAGATCGCCCGCTTTCAGGCCAAATCCGACGCCCAGATCCTCGATATGCTGGCACGGGGCCGAGTCGACTACATCCTGATGAACGGCATGCCGGGCTATCTCAAGATCCGGGAGAAAGCGCTGACAGGTCAGGTGGTCAAGGTCGGCAAGCTCTCTACCGATGGCTTCTGGGTCGCCTTCTCTCGCCAGCACCCTCTGGGGGAAGAGATGGCCAAACGGTTCGAGAAGGGGCTGCAGAAGATCAAAATGAACGGCACCTACGATGCCCTTATGCAGCAGTTTGAAACCCGGCTCGGAGCACGCTGAAAGGCGCTCCAGCCACATTCCGCACCCCGTCAGACATCAATCGACGCAACCCTCGCACAAAGTGATTACAGCTGTGCATTGAGCTGTTAGGCTCACGCCCGTATGACACCACCGTATAACATCAGGGGAGCTGTAACCATGAACAAGGTTCATATGATGAGCGCGGGGGCACTGGCTCTCTCGCTGCTTGCCGGCTGCAATCAGGGCAATACCCTCACCGTTACCGGCGGTGACCCCGTCAGCTATCAGTGCGAACAGGGCAAGAAGGTGCAGGTGCGCTACTTCTCCCTCTCCGACGAGAGCCTCAGCTTTATCAAGTTGTCTCTACCGGACGGCAAGGATTACACCCTGCCGCAGGCCATCTCGGCCTCCGGCGCCCGCTATACGGATGAGCGTGAAGCCGTCTGGTGGAACAAGGGGGATGAAGGATTTGTCGAGATGCGCGGTCAGGATGACGACTGGCAGATCGTCTACAACAACTGCAAACAGCAGTAATAGAAGAGACCCCGGCCAGGCCGGGGTCTCTCTTTTGGTTGTTCGGGCATCAGTTGAGCTCTATTTCGAAGCGGTTGGTCACCACCACGGGAATAGCATCCGGATTGCTGTCCGCCGGACTGTAGCGCAGCCGTGAGAGGGTTGCCAACGCGCTCTGCTCCAGCTCTCCGGGCGGCTCGGCGGCGACGATCTGTGGTTTTATCGGGTTACCATCGGCATCGATCTGATACCGTACATCCACATATCCCCTGACCGGTTTGGCAGGCACAACGACAGGCTCGTCATCACCAAAGAATGAACGGCGGTTTTCCTGGATCCAGTAACTGGAGAGCTGCTCGAGGGGAATCGCGATCGGTGTACGGTTAGCGGCGACCTCCTGCCGGGAGCTGCATCCTGCCAGCAGCAACACGGCACACCCCAACCACAATGCTTTCCATCCCATGCCAAACTCCTTTTCGTCTCTTATGCTGGTTATTTCTTGTTCTGCTCTTGGTCAGCAGACTGGCCGTCCACTGGTCAGTGACCCATCCTAGCGAAAAAGACCCGAGCTGGACATAAACAAAGGGCCAATCTGTGAAGATTGGCCCTGAAAACATCAAGTTGGCGAAAGTTAACCCGGCAGAATGCCGGACTCAAGAGGCAAACAGACAGGGAATGCGCTCCCCACTCTCACGCCAGGCGTTGAGATTGTGGATCTGCTGGTTGCTGCTGCCACGCCAGAGCAGGCCAGGGTCTGCCAACTCCTTCTCGAACTTGCCATCCACCAGCACATCCAGCAAGGCAACCAGCTCGCGCTGGGCAGCGGAGAGCTCGCCGAGCAGGTAACCAGTCCAGCACCAGATATCCTTGCCCGGACACTCGGCACGCACCCGTTTCACCAGCGCCAGCACGTGGGGCACGTTGGCGGGGTGAAGCGGATCACCGCCGGAGAGCGACAGACCTCGCCGTTTGATACGCGTGTCATTGAGATCCGCAATGACGCGATCGCTCATCGCCTCATCAAACGGCTTGCCGCCGTCAAGGCGCCAGGTGCTCTGGTTGTAGCAGCCGGGGCACTGGTGCTCGCAACCGGAGACAAACAGGGTGGCACGGGTGCCGGGGCCGTTGATCACATCGACCGGGTAGTATTGGTGGTAGTGCATCATCTCTCTCTATTACGGCCCCCTCATCCCCGACCCTTCTCCCGCGAGGGGGAGAAGGGAGCAAAGCAGCGCAAACAGTACATTGGCCGGTTCCCTCTCCCCTTGGGAGAGGGCTAGGGTGAGGGCTCGGCTTACATATGTTTGACGCGGCGCTTCACCTCTTCCTGCTTGCCTGCATTGAAGGGACGTGCATCCGGGCTGCCGAGGTAACCGCAGACACGGCGGGTCACCGACACCTTGGCCGGGTCGTGGTTGCCGCAGCGCGGGCAGGTAAAGCCCTTGGAAGTACACTCGAACTCGCCGGTAAAGCCGCAGTCGTAGCACTCGTCGATGGGGGTGTTGGTACCGTAGTAAGGCACCTTGTCATAGCTGTAATCCCAGACGTTTTCCAGCGCTTCCAGGTTGTGCTGGATGTTGGGGTACTCGCCGTAGCAGATGAAGCCACCGCTGGCGATGGGCGGATAGGGCGCCTCGAAGTCCAGCTTGTCGTACGGGTTGACCTGCTTCTCCACGTCGAGGTGGAAGCTGTTGGTGTAGTAACCCTTGTCGGTCACGCCCGCCACCACACCAAACTCCTTGGCATCGATGCGGCAGAAGCGGGTGCAAAGGTTCTCGCTCGGGGTGGAGTAGAGGCTGAAGCCGTAGCCGGTCTCCTCTTTCCACTCATCGGTAGCGGCCTTGAGACGTTCGATAATGGCGATCGCCTTTTGGCGCAGGATCTCGCTATCGAACAGATGGGTCTCACCGCCAAACAGAGCATTGATGGTCTCGTGAACCCCGATATAACCGAGCGAAATGGAGGCGCGGCCGTTCTTGAAGATCTCGCTGACGTTGTCGTCTGCCTTCAGACGCACGCCACAGGCCCCTTCCATATAGAGGATCGGCGCAACCCGGGCCTTGACCCCGTCGAGACGTTCAATGCGATACATCAGCGCCTTCTTGGCAACCCGCAGGGCGGCATCCAGACGATCCCAGAAGTCCGCTTCATCACGGGATTTCAAAGCGATACGCGGCAAGTTGAGGCTCACCACGCCAATATTGTTACGGCCTTCGTGGATCAGCTCGCCATTCTCCTCATACGCACCGAGGAAGGAGCGGCAGCCCATGGGGGTCTTGAAGGAGCCGGTTACCTTCACTACCTGGTCGTAGTTGAGGATGTCCGGATACATCCGCTTGGAGGCACACTCCAGCGCCAGCTGCTTGATGTCGTAGTTGGGATCGCCCTGCTTGTGGTTGAGACCATCCCTGATGGCGAACACCAGTTTCGGGAACACGGCGGTCTTCTTGTTCTTGCCAAGGCCAGCAATACGGTTGCTGAGGATGGCGCGCTGGATCAGTCGCGACTCCCAACTGTCCCCCAGGCCAAAGCCGAAGGTAACGAACGGAGTCTGACCGTTGGCGGTGTGCAGGGTGTTGACTTCGTACTCCAGCGACTGGAAGGCGTCGTAACACTCTTTCTCGGTGCGAGCCATGGCGTAGGCTTCCACATCGGCAATGCCCCACTCTTCGGCCACTTCGCGATGCTTCTGCCAGCTGATGGTCACATAGGGAGCCAGCACTTCGTCGATGCGATTGATGGTGGTGCCACCATAGATGTGGCTGGCCACCTGGGCGATGATCTGGGCCGTGACCGCGGTGGCGGTGCTGATCGATTTCGGGGTATCGATCTCCGCATTGCCCATCTTGAAGCCGTGAGTCAGCATCCCCTGCAGGTCGATCAACATGCAGTTGAACATCGGGAAGAAGGGGGAGTAGTCGAGATCGTGGAAGTGCAGATCGCCGCTCTCGTGGGCCTGAACCACATCACGGGGCAGCATGTGGCTGGTGGCATAATGCTTGGCGACGATACCGGCCAGCAGGTCGCGCTGGGTCGGGATCACCTTGGAGTCTTTGTTGGCGTTCTCGTTGAGCAGGGCCGCGTTGGTCTGCTCGACCAGACCACGGATCTCCTGCGCCAGACGACCGCGCGCCTCACGGGCCTGATCCCGATCGTGGCGATATTCGATATAAGCACGGGCGATGGCCTTGTCATCGGACGCCATCAGGTGGTTTTCAACCAGACGCTGGATCTCGTGGATATCAACCTCACCACGCCCCTCCAGCTCCTGACTCACCGCACTTGAGATACGCTTTGCCAGTGCCGGATTGGCCTGATTGACCGCTTCCGCAGCACGACTGACCGCCTCGCTAATCAACTGGGCATTGAATGGTGCGCGACAGCCATCACGTTTGATCACAACCGGTTTCATGAATTTTCCCCGTTAAAAGGCCAGGCAATCTGCTCTGGGCTTACCCTTGTTGGTTCCCCTCCAACGTCTCGTCCTGGACGCAAACAAATTCAGCCGAGGCTTGACAAGCCCGGGCTGAAGATAGGAAGGGAACAGCTTATACACAGCTTAATAACACAACATATAGGTGTTAATAATGAATGCATCCCTATATGTGGTGTCTATTAGGCACCAAAGCAGGTAGCCATTTATTGATCCAAGACAGGTTTTACAGCGAGTGGGACAGTTCACGACCAACCAACAAAAGCCTCAAACAAGGCCATCTTCAGCGGTGGTGCGGGCTGGCGTCCGATCTGCCAAAGAAGAAAAAAATTCGCAATAAACACTCTGGATAGCGGGGTGACAGTGCCAAGCAAAACCACTCATACTGAGCGGGTAGAGACGACGGTTCGACACAGGACACCCCATGCGTAAATCCCTCTTGTTGCTACTGCTGACTACCTTATCCCTGCCTTTGTGGGCAGCCCGCATACTGGTGATCAGCAGCTACCACCCCGACTATCTGTGGGACATCAGTTACAACCAGGGGCTGGTGGATGGTCTCGAGGAAACGCACCAGATCAGCCACTTCTACATGGATACCAAGCGCCGGCCACGGGAAGAGTTCGATACGGTCGCCCAACAGGCAATTGCTTTCTACCTCAAGAGCAAACCGGATATTGTGGTGCTCGGCGATGACAACGCCATCAACTATCTCGCCAGCGAGATCTCGTCCCTGGGTACCCCCGTCGTCTTTCTTGGCATGAACGAAAATCCCCGGCTCAAGGGCTTTGTCGGCCACCCCAAGATCACCGGCGTGCTGGAGCGCCCCCTGCTCAAACGCAATATCAGCGAGATGAGTCAGATGATGGGAGGTCTTAACAAAGTACTGGTGCTGTTTGATTCCAGCAATGTGGCCCTCACCG
The DNA here is from genome assembly GCF_000764665.1 of Aeromonas lacus. Classification (GTDB taxonomy): domain Bacteria; phylum Pseudomonadota; class Gammaproteobacteria; order Enterobacterales; family Aeromonadaceae; genus Aeromonas; species Aeromonas lacus. The sequence goes on from NZ_JRGM01000154.1 coordinate 55,841, forward strand.
CCATCGAGGATGAGTTCAAAACCCAGACCGAGCTGCGGGTTGGCCAGACCCGGGTCTACAGCCAGCTGATGGGCGATTACAGCCTCTGGCAAGAGGCGGTGCTCAACAGCAAGAAAAACGGCTATGGCGCCATATTCCTCGGCCTCTACCACACACTGCTGGATGAAAATGGCAAGCATGTGGATGAAAAAACGGTACTGGAGTGGACCAGCCGGCACAGCCCGGTGCCGGTTTTCTGCTTCTGGGAGTTCACCGTGGGCAAGGGGATGGCCATCGGTGGTCTGGTACTTGACGGCAAGGATCAGGGGCTGCAGGCGGCGGCGCTCATCAACAGCATACTGGCAGGTGCATTGCCCAAAACCCTCTCCCCTAGGGCGGCCCTGCGTGGCGAGTATGTCTTCAGCAAGAGCGAAGTCGCCCGCTGGCACCTCACGGTGCCGGAGAAATGGCACAACAAGATCCTCTGGCGCGAATAACCCCCAATAAAAGAGAACCCGGCCATGCCGGGTTCTCTTTGTATCTCAACCTGCGGGCCACTCAGCCCTGCAACGCCTGTTGCAGCTCCTCTTCGCTCCAGACGGTGATCCCCAGCTCCTGCGCCTTGGCGAGCTTGGAACCCGCCGCCTCCCCCGCGACCAGCACATCGGTCTTGGCAGACACAGAGCCCGCCACCTTGGCGCCCAGCGCCTGCAGCGCCACCTTGGCATCGTTGCGCGACAAGGTGGTCAGGGTACCGGTCAGCACGAAGGTTTTGCCGGCAAAGGGTTGCTCCGCGGCCTCTTTCTTCTCGATGGCTGGCCAGTTGATGCCGGCAGCCAGCAAGGCCTCCAGCACCTCCACGTTGTGCGGCTGACGCAGAAAGTAGTAGACATGCTTGGCCACCACATCGCCCACGTCGGCCACTTCGAGCAGCTGCTCCACCGAGGCGGCGCGCAGGGCATCTAGGGTGAGGAAGTGGTTGGCAAGGTTGAGCGCAGTCGCCTCCCCCACCTCGCGGATCCCCAGAGCAAACAGGAAGCGCGGCAGGGTGGTGCTGCGCGCCGCATCGATGGCCGCCACCAGATTGAGGGCAGATTTTTGCCCCATCCGCTCAAGACCGGCCAGCTGAATGGCATTTAGGCTGAAGAGATCGGCGGGAGTCTTCACCAGCCCCTTGTCCACCAGCTGTTCGACAATCTTGTCGCCAAGGCCATCCACGTCCATGGCGCGACGGGCGGCGAAGTGCTTGATCGCCTCTTTGCGCTGCGCCTCGCAGAACAGGCCACCGGAGCAGCGGGCAACCGCCTCTCCTTCCAGCCGTTCCACTGCCGAGCCACACACCGGGCACTCGGTCGGGAAGAGAATTTCGCGCGCATCAACAGGGCGCTGTGCCTCTACCACGGCCACGATCTGCGGGATCACGTCCCCTGCCCGGCGCACGATCACGGTATCACCGACCATGACGCCAAGGCGCTCGATCTCGTCGGCGTTGTGCAAGGTGGCGTTGGAGACGGTAACGCCGCCGACAAACACCGGTTTAAGCTTGGCCACCGGCGTCACGGCGCCGGTGCGGCCAACCTGAAACTCGACGTTCTCAAGCAGGGTCATCTCCTCCTGCGCCGGGAACTTGTGGGCCGTAGCCCAGCGCGGCGCGCGTGCCACAAAGCCGAGCTCCTCCTGCAGGGCGATGGCATCGACCTTGTAGACCACACCGTCGATCTCGTAGGGCAGTTCGCCACGGCGGGCCAGAATGTCGTCGTGGAACGCCTGACAACCGGCAGCCCCCTCTTTGAGTTTCACCTCGGGACTAAGCGGCAGCCCCCACTCTTTGAGCTGATTGAGACGACCAAAATGGGAGTCCCCCAGCAGATCGCCACCCACCCCCACCCCGTAGGCGTAAAAACTGAGGGGACGGCTGGCGGTAATCCGCGAATCAAGCTGACGCAGGCTGCCAGCAGCGGCGTTGCGCGGGTTGACGAACACCTTCTCACCCGCGGCCAGCGCCTTGGCGTTCATCGCCTCGAAACCTGCTTTGGGCATAAAGACTTCGCCACGCACCTCAAGCCGCTCGGGCCAGCCAGAGCCCCGCAATGCGAGCGGAATGGCCTTGATGGTACGCACGTTCTCGGTGATCTCCTCACCGGTAGCGCCATCGCCCCGGGTCGCGGCTTGCACCAGCTGACCATTTACATAGAGCAGGCTCACCGCCAAGCCATCAAGCTTGGGCTCGCAGCAGAAGCTGAAACGCACCTCACGCTTCAAGCGATCGCTCATCCGCTGCTCGAACGCCTGCAGCTCTTCACTGCTAAAGACGTTGTCCAGACTCAGCATGGGGATCTCGTGACGCACCTGCTTGAAGGCGGTCAGCGGCTGGCCACCCACCCGCACGCTCGGGGAAGCCGGGGTTTTCAGCTCGGGGTGGTCGGCCTCCAGCGCGATCAGTTCGCGCATCAGACGGTCGTATTCAGCATCCGGTACGGTCGGGTTATCCAGCACATAGTACTGATGACCATATTCGGTAAGCAGCTCACACAGTTGACGGTGGCGGGAGAGGATATCGCTCATGAAAAAGTCTCGAAGTGTGATTGAAAATCCGGCCTAGGGTAGAAACAAAAATGCGGTACCTGGGTACCGCACTTTGATTCATTCGACCCGCATGGCGTATTAGTCGCGGCTGGCCTCGTAGGCAGCCAGCTCATGACGGTAACGGGCGATAGTCTCGTCACTCAGCGGGCTGCGCTCCATATCGGTCAGCATGGCATCGAGATCGCTGGCCAGCTGATCGGCAGCCTGCAACATGTCCTCGAAGGCAAATGCGGCATTGCTGCGCAGAGGCAGCTGCATGAACAGGGAGACCCCCGGTGTGGTGAACTGCTCCATCCGGTAGGGATTGAAAGTACCCGGCTTGACCATGTTGATCATGGAGAAGAGCACTTCCCCCTTGCCATTGGCATCTTCGTGACGGTGGAAGATATCCATCTCGCCAAACTTGAAGCCAAGCGCCATCAGGGAGGAGAGCAGGGTAGCCCCTTGCAACTCGTGACCCGGACGTCCCATCAGGTTGATGACATAAACGTCCTGCCAAATCTTCTCGACCGGCTGGGCAGCAACGCGCGGCTCTTCAACCGGCGCTTCGTAGACCGGCTCCTCATACACGGGCTCGGGAGCAACGTGACGGGGCTGCGGTTTGTATTCGGGTTCGGCAGCGCGCACCGGCTCGGCACGCACGCTCTCGTTGCGCACGCCAAAAGTCGGCGCAGTTGCATAGGCTGGCTCAACCAGCGGCTCGTCATCCTGAACCTGCATGACAGGCTCGCGCTGGGGACGGGAGCGGTAAACCGGGGTACGACGATTGACCTGCGCCGGCTTGCGCACGGGTGCAGCAGGCTCTTCCTCTACAACTTCGGGCTGAGGCTCATCGTATGCTTCCTCTTCTTCATAGACAGGAGGCGGCGGGGGAACCGGACGGGCAGCAGGCTTGCGCACAACGGGTGGCGGCAGATCGTCCTCGTCATCTTCATCATCAAAGGCGGGCAATGAGGAGCGACGGCTGAGTTCCGGCTGGCGGCTCTCTTCGTCACGATGGAGCTTGGGCTCGGCGCGACGACCACTGCTGACCACACGCACCTGACCGATGCCATCGCTGTCGAACGCATCATCGTCACGATTACGTGACTTGGACTCCATCCGGCCAAGCGGTTTCTCTTTGATCGGTGCCTGACGATTCTTTTTGTTGCTCCACAACCCGTGAATGAGCAATGCCGCAATAGCAATACCGCCCAGGGCAACCAAGATGTAACGCAATTCCTGCATTAGCTGCTTCTCTTTCTAGTTTTGCTCAGCCAAAGCGACGGCTTCACCGATATCGACTGACACAATGCGAGAAACTCCGGGCTCTTGCATTGTGACGCCAACCAGCTGCTCAGCCATCTCCATGGAGACCTTATTATGACTGATGTAAACGAACTGTACTGTGCTCGACATCTCTTTGACAAGAGAACAGAAGCGACCGACGTTCACTTCATCGAGCGGTGCATCCACCTCATCCAGCAGACAAAAAGGTGCTGGATTGAGTCTGAAGATGGCAAAAACCAGCGCAAGTGCGGTTAACGCCTTCTCCCCCCCGGAAAGCAGGGCAATGGTAGCATTCTTCTTACCCGGAGGTCTCGCCATGATGCTCACTCCGGCCTCCAAAAGATCATCGGAGGTGAGCTCAAGCCAGGCACTGCCCCCACCAAACACTTTTGGAAAGAGGGATTTTAAATCTTCGTTGACCTTATCGAAAGTGTCCCGGAAGCGTATTTGTGTCTCTTTATCAATTCTTTTAATGGCTTGGCTCAAGGTTTCCAGCGCTTGCTCAAGATCCTGGCACTGGTTTTCCAGATAAGTTGCTCGCGTTTTCGCCTCTTCGTACTCTTCCAGTGCAGCCAGGTTGATGGCGCCAAGTGCTTCCACTTGCGTCTCCAACGTCTGGATCTCCTGGCGCAGCTTGCCGCGATCAGCGGCAATCAGCACCGCCTGATCGAGATCCACCAGTCGTACACCCAGCTCTTCGAACTGTTCGTGCAACCCTTGCCGGCGGGTGAGGTTGCGCTCGCGCTCAAGGCGCAGGGTCGCCAGCTTCTCCTGCAGCACCACCAGCTGCTTGTGATCGGCGCTACGCGCCTGATCCAGCTCGCTCAATTGGCGCTCCAGCTCCGCCAGCCGTTGATGGCAGGCGAGTTGCTGTGCCTCCAGATTGCGCTGCTCGGCCAACAAAGGGGCGAGATCAGGAATCGCTTCGTTCTCCGGGCTCTTGAGTCCGGCCAGCTCCAGCCCAAGCCTTGCCAGCTCCTCCTCACCAAGCGCAATCAGTTGGCGCAGGTTGCCAAGCTCAAGCTGCAAACGCTGACAGGTCGCCTGCTGCTGCTCGCGCCGCCCGCGCGCCTCTTCCTGCGCTCGCTCGCAGCGCCCCACCAAATCCTGAGCCGCCTGCAGCGCTTCGCTCAGGGGCTCGCCCTGCTCCTGCAACTCGGCCAGACGCGCCTCTTCGAGCGCCAGCTGTTGCTCGGTCTCGGCCAGCCGCTGCGCCTCTTCGGCCTGCTCTTTATCGAGGCGGATCAGCTCTTCGCCAAGCTGGCCGAGCCGCAGCAGCCGCTCTTGTCGCTGACCTTGCTGCAAGCTCCAGGCTTCGCGCAGTTGCTGCCATTTTTGCTCCTGCTCGCGCAGGGTTCGCTGCGACAACTCCTGCGCATTAACGATGCGTGCCCGCCGTTCGTCGGCTGCTGCCAGCTGCTCGCTCAATTGTGCCAGCACGTCGGCTGCAGCGCGTTGCTCGATGTGCAACCGCTCACGTTCCCCCAGCAACGCCATGGTACCGAGCGCGGCGCCTTGCCCAATATCCGCCCAGTTCGGCCCCAACCAGTCGCCGACAGGAGTCAGTACCGACTCACCGGCCAGCAGGGTTGGCTGGCGAGCCTGTGCCTCTTCCCTGTCATCGGCCAGCCAGATGGCGTTGAGGAAGGCGGGAACGTGATCGCCGCTGATCAAGGAGGCCAGCGTGCCGGCAACGGCTGGCAGCGCCGGGCCAATCCAGAGTCCGTCCAAAGCCGGATTGCACTCGTCCGCAGGGGTCGCGGTGAGCCAGCGGCCCAGCACCTTGTCGAGTGCCTGAGCCCATGCAGGGGCAACGTGCAGCCGATCCGCCAGAGTCGCCCCTTCCATCTGCTCGCCAAGGATCTGATCCAGCGTCGTCAGACGCGCCTCCAGTTCTCGCAGCAATCCCTGCTGCTGGCTGTGGGCGAGCTTGAGTGCTTCATGCTCCTCAATGGCCTGCGCGAGCTGCGCCGCCAGCTCCTCGGCCGCCGCCCGGCCCAACTCCAGTTCGCCCCCCAGCATCTCGAGGGTCGGTTGCAGATCTGCATCCTCTGCGCCGATGGGGCCGGAGCGCTCATCCTCCAGCTTGAGACGGGCAAGTCGGGTTTTGGCTTGCAGCTCATGCAAGACACCGAGCCGGGCCCGGGTCTGGTTAAGCTCGCCCTGCAGTCGGGTCACCTGCTGCTGCCACTGTTGTTGGCGCTGGCGGGTCTGCTCAAGCTGCTCGCTGGCCCGCAGTCGCGCTTCCTGCTGCTCGGTGAGCAACTGCTCACACTGCTCCAGCCGCGCTTCCTCCAGCTCGGCCCTCAGTACGCCTTCGGTCAGCTGCTCCTGCTGGCTGGCCAGCTGCGCCTTGCGGCTGGTGATGCGCTCCCCGAGAGCCTGAGTTCGCGCCTGCAAGTCACGGCCAAGCTCGCTCTGGTGCAGCTGTTGCTGTTCAAGACGGGCGATGGCCTGCCCGCCAAGGAAAATCTGCTGTTGCCGATTGGCCTGCTCGGCCTGCGCCTCCTGCCGAGCCACCGAGAGGGTGACGTGGCGTCCCTCGTCGGCAGTGCGCTTGGCATCGAGCGCCGCCAGCGCCTGCTCGACCTGTGCCAGCTCGCTCTTGGCCTCGCCAAGGCGAGTCTCCAGCGCCCACAACTCGGAGCCAATCAACTCGGCGCGAGCGGCGCGTGAACGGCTCTTGAGCTGTTTGTAGCGCTCGGCGGTTTCGGCCTGCGCCTTGAGGTGGTCGAGACGGGAGCCCAGCTCGCCGCGGATATCGCCCAGACGCTCCAGATTCTCCTGGGTGTGGCGAATGCGCTGCTCGGTTTCGCGACGCCGCTCCTTGTAACGGGAGACGCCGGCCGCCTCCTCCATAAAGAGCTTGAGATCGGCGGGACGGGACTCCACCAGCCGGCTGACAGTGCCCTGCTCGATGATGGCGTAGCTGCGGGGACCGAGGCCGGTACCGAGGAAGAGGTCGGTCACATCCTTGCGACGGCACTTCTGGCCATTGATCTGATAGTGGTTGGTGCCGTCACGCAGCACTTCGCGACGCACCGAGATCTCGGTAAAGCGGCCGAACTCGCCGGGCACCCGGTTGTGGGGATTGTCGAACACCAGTTCGACCGAGGCGCGGGCATGAGCGGTGCGGTTGACGGAGCCGTTGAAGATGACATCCGTCATGTTCTCGCCGCGCAGATGGCGGGCCGAGCTCTCGCCAAGCACCCAGCGCACGGCGTCGATCACGTTGGATTTACCACAGCCATTGGGCCCGACCACTGCGGTCATGTCGGCATTGAGCTCGATGCGGGTCGGCTCGACAAACGACTTGAAGCCGGCGAGTTTGATCAGTTTCAGACGCATGGCGACCTGTATCAGTGGCTAAATAAAGGGGAGGCGGGCAGGCGACTTTACCAAATCAAAAGCTTGTTTGTAATATGCTGACTGTCTTCCCATGCACAGATGGAGCTCATATGAGCCAATCACCCCATATGGTCAAAGCGTCAATCAGCGGTGCAGATTACTTCCTGCGCGGTTTTTCCCTCATCCGCCAGCCCGGTATCCGCACCTTCGTGCTGATCCCCCTGCTGGTCAACTTCGTGCTGTTCGCCGGCGCCTTCTATGCTCTGCTGTTGCAACTCGACGGCCTGTTCGCCTGGCTGCACCAGCAGATCCCGGCCTGGCTCAACTGGCTGGACTACCTGCTCTGGCCGATCGCCCTCATCACCATACTGGTGGTCTTCTCCTTTATCTTCAGCTCGGTCGCCAACTGGATTGCCGCCCCCTTCAACGGCCTGCTGGCTGAAAAGGTGGAACAGATCCTGACCGGCGAGGCCCCCAACGACAGCGGCATGCTCGATATCGTCAAGGATGTGCCGCGCACCTTCGGTCGCGAGTGGAAGAAGCTCAAGTACTACCTGTTCAAGGCGATCGGCTGTCTCATCCTTTTCCTTATTCCCGTGGTCGGCCAGACTTTAGCCCCCGTGCTCTGGTTCCTGTTCAGCGCCTGGATGATGGCTATCCAGTACATCGACTATCCGTTCGACAACCACAAGATCGACTTCATCACCATGCGCGATGCCTTGAAGCAGCGCCGTGGCCAGTGCCTCAGCTTTGGCGCTCTGGTGACCCTCTTCTCCGCCATTCCGGTGGTGAACTTGTTCGTGATGCCGGTCGCCATCTGTGGCGCCACCGCCATCTGGGTCGATCACTACCGGCAGGAACAGCTGCGCCGCTGATCCTCAAACGGTGATTAAAAAGGCACCTATTAAGGTGCCTTTTTGCTTTTTCGCATGAATTAAAATAATGGATATATTGCTTTGCTTGTCCCATATAGTCCGAGTTGTTAGGATGCTCGCCTTTCTCGTACCCTGGGATATCTCATGTTACATGCACTCTTCTTGCTGGGCCTGGTGGCCGAAGGGATGACTGGTGCGCTGGCAGCGGGCCGGCGACGGATGGATCTGTTTGGTGTGGTGATCATCGCCTCGGCAACCGCCATCGGCGGCGGTACCATCCGCGATGTGCTGCTGGGGCACTATCCCCTGCTCTGGGTCGAGCATCCGGAATATGTGCTGCTGGTTGCGGGCTCGGCCATGGCCGGGGTCATCTCGGCGCCGCTGATGCGCTACCTCGGCAAGCTCTTTATGGCGCTCGATGCGCTGGGTCTGGTGGTCTTCTCCATTTTCGGCGCAGCAAGAGCGCTGGAAATGGGACATGGCGCCGGCATCGCCTGCATCATGGCGGTAGTGACTGGGGTCTTTGGCGGGGTGCTGCGGGATCTGCTCTGCCAGCGGATTCCACTGGTGTTTCGCCGCGAGCTCTATGCCGCCATTTCCCTCATCACGGCAGCCCTCTACTGCCTGGCGCTGGATCAGGGGCTGCCAACCAACTGGGCAGCCTTTGGGGCGATTGGCATCGGCTTTGTGTTGCGCCTCCTGGCAGTTCGCTTCAAGTGGGGATTGCCCACCTTCAACTACCAATACGCAACCCACTGAGTACGCCAGCTTTTGACGAGACAGCCCGGATTGCGGACAACAAAAAAGCGCCGGTATGGCGCTTTTTTCATGGGCCCTTGCAGCCTCAGTTAATCCCTTCCGAACTGAAGAAGGTCGCCTTGTCGGCGATGAAGCGGATCTTGATGTTCTTGCCATCACTACCCCAGATGCAGCTGGTGGTTCCCAGTGCATCGTCACAATGCTCGGCTTTCCCCAGAATGGCGCTGGCCTCGGCGTAGCTCATCCCCATCTTCAGCTTGTCGTAGTTGTCGCGGTTGAGCTTGCTGCAACCGGTCAATGCCAGGGCGATCAGGATCCCCGTTACCAAACGTTTCATCTGTCTCTCCTCTCTCAATGATTGGAGCCTAACAGGTTGACCCGGGTGATCACCAGCTTCGTACAGGGCCGGTATCGAGGTGAACAAAGTTGTCGTGGGGGTAGTAGCCGACCCCACCCACCTTGAGATGGAGCGCAGCCTTGCGCAGATTGGCCAGCTGCACGCCGGGAATGCGCACATCGACCGCCTGTCCCAAGGTGTGGTAGCTATGCTTGGCAACCCCGCGGCTTCTGCGGCGCTTCTGGCGATTGGTCGCCGGAGCCCGATAACCGGAGATGAGCTGGATCTCCCCTCGCCGCCCCAGTTTGTGCTGCAGCAGGAAGAGCTGATCGAACAGCTTGGTATCGATGTCGAACACTTCATTGCGACGATAGTCGCGGAAGATATGGTTCAGTTCGGCCAGCCCGTCATTCAGATAGCGGCCATTTTCCCAATAACTGACCCTTGCCCGCTCACCGGTGTTGAGATTGAAAAAGCTCAGTTCACGACCAGTGGTACTGCGGCTTGCCAGCGCCGGGAAAGAGACCAGCGAGCTACCCAGCAGGCAACCGGCTCCCAGCAACAGGCGACGACGACTTATCTCTTGTTCCAGCATAAGGGGTCCGTCCATCGCAGATTCAAGCGACATGGTTGAATAAAGATTGTTCAATGAATTCGGTTCAGGCGCTTGAAACTACCTCCAGGCCGGGATCATGTCAAACCTCTCTCGCCCATGAAAAAGCCCGGCCATGGCCGGGCTTTTCACTCTGTGGCAGGGATCACAGCAGACGGCTCTGGAAGCTGACCCGATCAAATCCGTAGATGTCGTTGCGCAGTTGCTGACGACCATCTTCGTCGATCCAGCTGCTCCAGTAGACAGTAAACACCGGAATTGGCTTGGTCAGCGGCAACCACTTGGTCTCGCTCTCCTTGAGGATCGACGCCACCTTGTCCGGCTGGTAGCGGGAGTCTGCCAGCAGCAGTTCGGCCAGATCATCGGCATGCTCGACCCGGATACAACCCGAGCTGAAGGCGCGAGCCCCCTGCTCAAACAGGGATTTGCGCGGGGTCGAGTGGAGGTAGATGGCCTCGTTGTTGGGCAGGTAGAACTTGTAGCGACCGAGCGCGTTGTGATCGCCCGGCTTTTGCCGCAGACGATAAGGGAAACCGGCGGCCAGCGCCTGACGCCACCCCTCTTCGGTGAACTGGACCGGATTGCCCTCGCCATCGATCACATCGAACTGCTCACGACTCAGATAGGCAGGATCGCGACTCAGCTTGGGCAGAATATCCTTGCTCAGAATGGAGCGCGGCACATGCCAGGAGGGGTTGAGCACGATGGAACGAATTTCGCTGGCGAGGATGGGTGTAGCACGCTGCTCCTTGCCGACGATGACCCGGCTGGTAAAGACCTCGTTACCGGACTCCACCACGCTCAGGCGATAGTCAGGAATGTTGACCAGTACATAACGGGGTTTGCTCAGCTGATCGACCAGATCACGGCGCCACAGGTTACGCAGCAGCAGGCTGGCACGTACTTGCGGCCCGGTATTGAGCCAGGAGCGGGTCTGACGGCCGATCACGCCGTCGGCGGTCAGACCGTGACGACGCTGGAACTGCTTGATAGCCTGTTCGGTATCGGCGTCATAGATGGCATCGCCGTGCCTGGGCGCGCTATCTCCCAGCTCGTTGAGCATGGTACGGATCTGGCCAAGCTCGTCAGAGCTCTCACCGGCACGCAGGGTCGGCATGTCGAGGGTGGGCCACTTATTGGCCATCGGCATCGCCAAAAGCTTGTGGACCTTCTCCCGCACCGCATCATATTCAGCCACCTGAGGGCGCAGCGATTTCACCTGAGTGAGCAGGTCATCATCGCTTGGTTTGGTGACCACGGGACGGTTCAGATCGAACTTGAGCGTCTTCATCTGTTCCCGGGAGACCAGATCCATCGACCGCCAGGCATACTGAAAGCGACCCAGCTTGGCGAACGCTTCGTCATAAATAGCGCCCCGCGCCGCAGCAGGAGTTGCCTGCATCCGTCGCCAGAGCTTGAAAAAATCGGGATGGAGCTGGGCAAGTACCGCTTCCTGCAGCTGCTGCTCCAACTCGATACGGGCCTGTTCGGCCTTGCTGCCCTGATACCAGTCATGCTGGGTTTTGCTGGCAGCGACTACCACCTGTGCCTCGGCCGCATGCACTACTCCGGCAGGCAAACAGCCAAACCAGACCAGATTGGCAAGGGCCAGCCAATACTTCATCCCCATGGATACCTCAAAACGATGTGTTCACTCTGTCAGACCCTCTGGTCCGGCTGCTCATGATGCGTGAATGGCTATCACTTTGCCAGCACCCCGGAACATAGCGCCACCAGATAATTTCATTGTCATTGATTGAATCGCAATCGGCCAATTCCCCCGTTGCTGCGAGCGGAAGAGCCAGCATCCGACCGCCAATCGCCAAATAAAAGCAAGGTGCTCACCAGTGCTGCACCGACATGCGTAAAGCCGCTACAGAGCAGGTGGTCAGCCGGTGTGTGATAACCACGCCCTGGCTAATGAGGTCAGCCCGAAACGCTCCAGGTTTATCGACTGCCACCTCGACTGACTGAAGGGGTAAACCGGTAAAAAAGGGGCTCATATCAGTGCTATTGGAACTATCAGTAACGCCAGTAACGCCATCCGCAAGAAAATGACGCAGCAAAGAGCACCCTTTTCTTATGCCAAAGAGAAGCATTCCTTTGTAATCAGCTACTTCCATAATGTTTGTTTTATCAACAAACAGTCGAGTAGGGTTTGGAGCATCGAGCAAAAGGGGTTAATATGTGACCAAATATTTTTTTGTGATCCACTATGCTTTTTTTGCAATTGGATTAGCATATGCGCGAGATCTGCCTACCAATTTCAGTCAGGCGTAGAGAGTGATATGACGTATAAAAAGTTTGGTTTTCTGACCGCCATCCTGGCGCTGAGCGGTTTCTATCTTTACACCCTCTATCTGGCGGCTCACCCCAACGTGAGTCTGGCCTACCGACTCTATTATCTGGAGGGGAAAACCCGTTTCTGGGAACACAACTCCAGCATGACCTATCTGCCGGGCAACGAGCTCAACCTCACCAAACCGAGCCGTTTCCTGTCGAGCGAAGGCTGGGCTAAAAAACCGAGCGAGGAAGGCACCCAGCTGAGCGGCAAGGGCGGCCTCTACTTCGTACTGCCCAAGCAGGCTGCCAATCCGGAAGAGCTGACCATCCACGCTCGCGTCAACAGCCCGCAAGCGGGCGCTCTGCTGCAGGTGGCGCTCGGTCACGACTTTACCACTACAGTCAAACTGGCCAAGGCCGGGATTAACGAAATCCGTCTCAGCCTGCCGGGGGATTCCCTCACCGCAGATCCCAAGCGCCCCAATTTTCTGGCGCTCTCGGCACCAACCCCCATCAACGTTCAATCAGTGCGCCTGACCGTTGCCCAGTGATATTTGCCCTGAACACCGTTTTATAAAAACTACTATCCAATAAGGACGTTCTTATGTCGTATCCAGATTTTCGACTCTCTCTGGTCGTTCCCGTTTACAACGAGGAAGAGAGCATCGATGCCTTCATCAACGCGATAGACAACGAACTGGCCCCGCTGAAAGACCAGCTTGAAATTGTATTCGTCAACGATGGCAGCCGTGATCGCACCCGTGAAGTGGTCGAGCAGGCCATCGCCCGCGATCCCCGCGTAACCCTGGTCAACCTGGCCCGCAACTTTGGTAAAGAGGCTGCCCTCACCGCCGGTCTGCATCAGGCCAAAGGGGACGCCGTCGTACCGATGGACGTGGATCTGCAGGATCCTCCCGCCCTGATCCTGGAGTTCGTCAAACTGTGGCAAACCGGTGACTACGACACCGTCTACGGCATCCGCGTCGATCGCAGCGCCGATACCCCGATGAAACGTCTGACTGCCGGCGGCTTCTACCGCTTCTTCAACGCCCTATCCACCAGCACCAAGCTGCCGGAGAACGCCGGTGACTTCCGTCTGATCGACCGCAAGGTGGTTGAGGCTATCAAGCAACTGCCCGAGCGCAACCGCTTCATGAAGGGGCTGTTTGCCTGGGCCGGTTTCCGTGCCGTTGGCGTTCCCTACGAGCGTCCCGCCCGTCATGCCGGCGAGACCAAGTTCAACTACTGGAAACTGTGGAACTTCGCCCTCGACGGTCTGCTCAGCTTCTCCAGCTGGCCGCTGCGGGTGTGGAGCTACGTGGGCGTGAGCGTCTCTCTGGTCGCCTTCCTCTACATCCTGAAAATCATCACCCAGGTACTCTTCTTCGGTATCGACGTACCGGGTTATGCCTCTCTGATGTCGGTGGTGCTGTTCCTCGGCGGTATCCAGCTGCTGTCACTCGGTATCATCGGCGAGTATATCGGCCGCATGTTCGTGGAGGTGAAACAGCGCCCTGTCTACCTCATCGAGGGTGTCTACGGCCAGTACGCCAAGGAGGCGGGCAACAAGCAGGATGACGAGCAACAAGAGCAGCAGGAGCAAGCGTCCTGATGATCTCCCGCGAGGAATTCTGGCGGCTGGTTCGTTTCGGTTTTGTCGGCGGGGGGGCTACCCTCGTCGATCTGGGCACCTCCATCGCCCTGTTTCACACCTGGCCAACCATCTCCGAACATCTGGTGACGACTCTGGCTTTCGCCGTCGCCTTCTGGTTTTCGTTCTTCGGTCACCGTTACATCACCTTCCAGAAGCAGGGAGCCGCCAGCAAGTTTCTGCTGGTCGCCCTCTTCTCACTGGCGGTGCGTAACCTGATCCTGAGCGGTCTGCTGTTTGCGGGTCTCTCCGGTCTCGTCCCGGTGGTCATTGCCACCCTGACCGTTACTGTACTCACCTACATCCTCTCTCGCGTCTGGGTTTTTGCCTGATGAATGACATGACCAATACCGCTTCCCTGCCCGGGGACAGCCTCCCCTATCGCCCGTCACTGCGCATCAGCGGCCGTGACTGGCTGATGATCATCGCCGCCTTCGTGCTGAGCCGCGTTGCCCTTTATGGCATGGGTTACTTCGGTGTCCAGCTCTATGGCACTCCCGGTATCGGGCCACTGCAGGCCTATTGCCAGTTCGACTGCGTCTGGTTCCAGCGCATCATCGAAAACGGCTACGACCTCTACCCGCGCTGGCTGAGCAAGGGCAATGCGGCCAACTGGGCCTTCATGCCGCTCTATCCGATGGTCTCCGGCGCCATCTCCAACCTGCTCAATGTCGAGAGCCTGATCGGCCTCATCATTGTCGCCAACGCCTCCTTCTTCGCCAGCCTGCCGCTGATGCTGCTGGTGCTGCGCCAGCTCAAGCTGGGTGACGATACCGCCCGTTTCGGCGTCTGGCTGCTGGCCTTCTCCCCCTTCTCCGCCTACTTCGTCTCCGGTTATACCGAGTCGACCTTTATGGCGCTGATGCTGGGGATGTTCCTGTTTGCCTACCGGCAGCAGTGGCTGATGGTGGCGCTGCTCGGGGTATTCATCTCCGCCACCCGCAACCTGGGTGTGATGATGGTGTTCCCGGTGCTGATCTTGGCGCTGCAGGCTTACGGCTGGCGCGAGTTCTTCCGCTTCACCGAGCGCGCCTTCAAGGTGGTTTTCACCCTCTGGATGATCCCCTTTGGCCTCTTCGCCTACATGCTTTACCTCTATCACCTCACCGGTGATGCGATGGCCTTCAAGCACATTCAGGTGGCGTGGGGCCGTTATATGGACAGCCCGCTGGACTGGTGGCTGAGCGGTTTCGAGCTGGGTGGTCGCAAGGCCTACCTCTCCATCATGGTGATCTTCGGCTGGGGTCTGAACCTCTACCTGTTCAGCCAGAAGCGCTGGGCCGAAGCGACCCTGATGTTCATCTGCTGCACCATTCCGCTGATGACCGGCCTCAACGCCATGCCGCGTTACATGTTCGGTCTCTACCCGACCATGCTGGCGCTGATCCTGCTGACCCATCGCTGGCCTGCCATGCGCCCGGCGGTGCTCTGCATCAGCGGCATGGTCGCCTCCTTCATTGCGGTGGCCTTCGTCAACTTCAAGTTCTTCACCGTCTGATATGACGGCGATAGCTGAAACCTCAAATGCCGGTCAACTGACCGGCATTTTTTATGGCCGCTATTTTTATCAGCAGCGCTCCCCCTGCCACTCCCCGTCACACTTTGCTCGGCTTGAAAACGTAACCATTTGAACTGATGTCACAAATCGGCATTTTGCCGATCCAAGGCTCTCCTTGCTCCTCCTAGAATGGGCCCTTGTCCGAACTGCCCAGCTCAAGGAATGGCTTATGCGTCGCGCTCCCAACTTATCCCCTCTCTGGCTCGCCCTGCTGGCCAGCCCTCTGTTGATCGGTCAGGCCATGGCCGCTCCCGAGGTTCACCTCTATGTGGATGGCCAGCCGGTAGCGACTCCGATCGCGCTGGACAAGGGGACGGTCGAGCTGACCCACACCCTCGCCAAGGGGAGCCACCAGATCCGCATCAGCGACGCGGACAACAGTTGCGGTACCAGCTTCGGCCCGAGCGAAAGCAAGCCTCTCCCCTTCGGCACCGCCCAGCCCATGGACAAGTGCAGCAAGGGGCAGAGCTTTAACCTGCGAGTGATGCTGGCGGGGGATTATCAGTTCACCTTCAACCCGGATACCCCCAGCCTCAAGGTGCTGCGGGCGACCAAGAAGAGCGAGTTCAAGCGCCAGCCGCCGGAGGAGCCCTGCATCAGCTGGGATGGCGGCCCGGTTACCGTATCCCTGAAAGGAGTCTGGCCCGACGGCACCCGGTTGCGGGATGCCTACTCCGGTCAGGAGAGTGTGGTCAAGGGCGGCAAGCTGACCCTGACGCCGAGCAAAGAGAGCGGCGGCCTGCTGCTGCTTGAGCCAATCAAGGCGGCCAAGCCAGCACCGTTCAGCTGGGATCAGGCGAGTGTCTATTTCCTGCTGACCGACCGCTTCAACAATGGCGATCCCGCCAATGACCACAGCTTCGGGCGCCAAAAGGATGGTCAGGATGAAGTGGCCACCTGGCACGGCGGCGACTTCAAGGGGCTGACCGCCAAGCTCGATTACATCAAGCAGCTTGGCATCAACGCCATCTGGATCACCCCCATGGTGGAGCAGGTGCATGGCTTTATCGGGGGCGGCGAGCAGGGCAGCTTCCCCTTCTACGCCTATCACGGCTACTGGGCGCTCGATTTCACCAAGATAGATCCCAACTACGGTGACGAGGAGAGTCTCAAAACCTTGGTGGACGAGGCGCACAAGCGCGGCATGCGCATCATCCTCGACGTGGTGATGAACCACGCTGGCTACGCCACCCTTGCTGACCTGCAGGATCTGGGGCTCACCGATCTCACCCGGAACACAGATAAGCTGCCGACCGTCTGGAACCAGTGGCGCCCGAGCGGTGGCCTCAACTGGCATGGCTACAACCAGTTCATCGACTACCAGTCGCCGAAGTGGGACAGGTGGTGGAGCGGTGACTGGGTGCGGGCTGGCCTGCCCGGCTACCCGCAGCCCGGCACCGACGACGTCACCGGCTCGGTGGCGGGGCTGCCGGACTTCCTGACCGAATCCACCAAGCCGGTGGGGCTGCCGCAGCTGCTGACGGCGAAAAAAGATACCAAGGCCAAGGCCCTGCCCAACGCCACCGTGAGCGACTATCTCATCGCCTGGCACACCGACTGGGTACGCCGCTTTGGCATCGACGGTTTTCGGGCCGATACCGTCAAACACCTGGAGCCCGAGGTGTGGGCCCGCCTCAAGCAGGCTGGCACGGCGGCGCTTAAGGAGTGGAAGGCCGCCAACCCGACCAAGAAGCTCGACGACCTACCCTTCTACATGGTGGGCGAGGTGTGGGATCACGGGGTTGCCAAGGATTTCTGGTATCAGAATGGCTTCGATTCACTGATCAACTTCGACTACCAGCGCGAGTTCGCCCTGCCCCAGGCCCAGTGTCTGGCCAGCGCCGAGCCCACCTACGCCAGCTACGCCAGCCGCATCAATCAGGATCCCGAGTTCAACGTGCTGAGCTACATCAGCTCCCACGACACCAAACTGTTCTTCGGCGACTATCAGGACGTGCCGCTGCAGCGCCGGGTTGCCAGCAGCTTTATGTTGCTGCCGGGCGGTATCCAGATCTACTACGGCGATGAGTCAGGCCGGGGGCTCGCCAAGGATGGCGGCGTGTTCGATCAGGCGCTGCGTTCTGACATGAACTGGCAGGAGCTGGCCAGCGGCGACAAGGCCGAGCTGCTCAAGCACTGGCAGCGGCTCGGCCAGTTCCGTGCCGCCCACCCGGCGGTGGCGGCTGGCAGTCACAAAAAACTGGCCGACAGCCCCTATGCCTTCGTGCGGGAGAAGGGGGATGACAAGGTGGTTATCGTGTTCGCCGGCCGGCAAAAATAGAGGCGAAGAGGCTGAGAAAACAAGAGAGGGGTGCCAGTGGCTCCCCTCTCTTTTGCACGTCTATCGGCTTACTGCGTCTGGCGTACAGCCGCCGGCCACTGCAGGCGCGCTTTGACCAGGGTCTCCTGCCACAACGGCCAGGCCAGCAGTGCCTGCTGATAGACCCCCGCCTGACCGGGCAACTGGATACCATAGCTGGCCAGCCGATAGGCCATCACCGCATAGAAGGCATCGACAATGCCCGCCTCGCCAAAGTAGAAGGGGCCCCGCGTCTGCGACCAGATCTCCTGCAAACGGGCCAGTTCGCCCACCGCCTCAACCGGCGGCTCGATGCGGGTGGGAGCACCGAGGAAAAAGGGGAGCAGAGTGCGGATCTGGCGAAAACCGGCGTGCAACTCGGCGCAAAGGCTGCGAGCCAGCGCCCGCTCGGCCTGAGATGCGGGATAGAGCTGGCGATCGGGGCACAGCTCGTGAACATATTCGGCGATAGCCAGCGAGTCGTGTACCCGCACGCCATCGTGTTCGAGCCAGGGCACCAACCCGGCAGGCGCCACCCGCTTGAGCCGCACCAACGACTTGGCATCTTCCAGATCGAACACCTGCTCCTGCCATGTCAGGCCGCTCATGGCCAGCACCAGTGCCGCCCGCATCGCCCAGGTGGAGCCCGTGCCCACCGTCAATACCAGAACTCCCATCTTTGCCTCCTGCAGGGACTTGCGCTTTACGCCCCGTCGGCCTCTTGGCACGACATCCGGCGCCCGCTTCACATTTGCGCACAGGCAGGTTTGACCCTCCCGATGAGCGATGCTAGTTTGATTTTTCAAAACAATCAGTTAGCAACCATGTGAGCCATTAACTGAGATATGGACAGCCAATTTACCATCGTCATCGCAGATGACCACCCCCTGTTTCGGGGCGCCCTCTATCAAGCGGTGCACATGGCCATCAACGATGCCCATCTGCTGGAAGCGGACTCCATCGACAGCCTTACCCACCTCCTCGGCGAGCATCCTGAGGTCGACCTGCTGCTGCTCGATCTCAAGATGCCGGGCGCCAACGGCTTTGAAGGACTGGCTCACCTGCGCGGCCAGTATCCCGACCTGCCGGTCGTGGTGGTATCCGCCTCGGAGGACCCCGCCATCATCCAGCAGGTGCTGCGCCTTGGCGCGCTCGGCTTCATCCCCAAATCGGCGCCGATGAAGGAGCTGGTCACCGCCCTCAATACGGTGATCGGGGGCGATAACTGGGTGCCGGAGGGGATCTCGCTCCATCCCGAATCGGAAGATGGCCCCGATTTCGCCAGCAAGCTGGCCAGCCTCACCCCCCAGCAGTACAAGGTGCTGATCATGCTGCGCGACGGCAGCCTCAACAAGCAGATTGCCTGGGAACTCAACGTCTCCGAGGCCACCATCAAGGCTCATATCACGGCTATTTTCCGCAAACTCGGGGTCAAGAACCGCACTCAGGCGGTCATCGCGTTGCAACAGATGGATATCAAGGAGGGTTGAGCCCTCCCATCCAGCCCGCAACTTATCTGCCGCTCGACAAATAGCACGATCGTACTTTATGCTGCCACCAGCCATGAGGAGATCGTGATGAGCAAGGGGCGCCTGACCCGGGAAAACATTTTGCAGACAGCCTTCGAGCAGGCGAGCCAGCAAGGGCTGGAGAGCCTGACCATCGGCTCGCTGGCCAACGCCTGCGAGATGTCAAAAAGCGGCCTGTTCGCCCACTTTCACTCTCGCGACAATCTGCAGATCGCCGTGCTGGAGTACGCTGCCGAAGTGTTTCGCGAGCGGGTGATCCAGCCGGTGCGCCAGCAGGAACACCAGAGTCAGCACGACAAGCTGATCGCCCTGTTGCAGGCCTGGCTGGCCTGGAACCAGAGCTTTGCCGGACGCTGCATGTTTCTCGATGCCTGGACTTCGGCGCAGGAGGGTGAGGTGCAGCAGGCCGCCCGCCAGCTGGTGCGCTTCTGGCTCGACTATCTGGCTCGTCAGGTCGCACAGGGACAGCTGGAGGGGGAGTGGCGCGAGGGGATGGATCCCTGGCGTGCCGTCTACCGCCTCTATGGCCTCTATCTGGCGGATCAGGTGTTCAACGCCCTCAATCTGTGTCAGGATCCGGCCCGCCACTTCTGGCCCGAAGTGGAAGATCTGCTCGCCAGCTGGTGCTGATCTCCTGGCAATCCTTTTTTAAAACCGACAAAAAAGCACGACCGTTCGCACATAAAAACCACCGGATGACCATGAGCAGCAAGATCTACTTCAACACCCGCCGCTTCAGCCCGAGCAAATGGCTGCTGGGGATCGGCACCCGATTGCACCATACCCTGGCCCCCGGCCATGCCAAGCGCACCGCCAGCAAGTTGCTGCTGACCCCCCAGCGCAACCAGCGGGACAACGCAGCGCCAGCCGGTCTGGTCAAGCAGGCCGTCCATACCAGCGAAGGGACGCTGATGAGCTACCGGCTCGGTCAGGGGCCGCTCTGGCTGCTGATGCACGGCTGGTCAGGCAGTGCCAGCCAGTTCTATCCGCTGATGAGCCATATCGCTGCGCAGGGTTTTACGGCCATTGCCTACGATCACCCGGCCCACGGCCACAGCGCCGGCCATACCGGCCACCTGCCCCGCTTCGTGCGCGCCTTCGACGAGCTGGCTGCCCGGCTGGCTACGGAAGTGGGCCCTGTCCATGGGGTTATCGCCCACAGCATGGGGGGCGCCGTCACCCTCTCCAGCCGCCAGCAGGATCTTGACGGGCTGCCGCTGCTGCTCATCTCGCCGGTGCTCGACTATGTGCCCCAGCTCTACGGCATGGTGGCACGCTCCGGCTACTCCATCCGGCTGTTCGATGCGGTGGTCAAGGAGATTGAACAGGAGTATCAGCACCCCTTGAGCACGGTCGATCCACTGGGTCGCCTTGCCAGTCGCAGCGGCGAGGCCATCATAGTGCACGACGAAGAGGACAGATTCGCCCCCCATAGCGACTCCCTGCGGGCCAGCCAGGATGGTCATACCCGGCTGGTGAGCACCCGGGGTCTGGGCCACGGCCGCATTCTCGCCAGTGCGCCGGTATTCGCTGCCTTCGATCAGCTGGCACGACCGGAAAATCCCCACCGTGCCCTTTGACAGGGGACCATGAAAAAAACGGGCAAGCGCCCGTTTTTATATTTGATACAGCGCCTTATAGTTAATTTGTCAGTGGGAACATCCTTGTCAGAACACTATAAGGCGCCAGCATATGGCCAGACCCAATACAGCGTTGTTGCTCACCGGAGGCGGAGCGCGCGCCGCCTATCAGGTCGGCGCCCTCAAGGCCGTGGCGGAGCTCTATCCGCGCAATCTCGGCATCCCCTTTCCCATTTTGTGTGGCACCTCAGCCGGGGCCATCAACGTCACCGCGCTCGCCTGCTACGCCTCCAGCTTTCATCTGGGGGTGCGCAAGCTGGAGTGGGTCTGGCGCCGCTTCGAGACCCACCACATCTTCGATTTTCACCCGGGGCGCCTGCTGTGGCGACTGATGTACGAAGGCTCGGCCGGCCTCATCAATCCCGACACCAACCACGCCTTTCATCTGTTTGACAACGCGCCGCTGCGCCGCCTGCTGGATCAGCTCATCGACTATCACCGCATCGATGACAACATCCTCTACGGCAGTCTGGAGGCGCTTGCCATCACGGCATCCGACTACGACGACGGTCTCTCCACCACCTTTTTTCAGGGGCGGGCCGACCACCATCCCTGGGAGCGAGCCAGACGGCGCGGGGTGCGCACCCTGCTCACCTCGGATCATCTGCTCGCCTCCTCGGCGCTCCCCTTTGTCTTTCCGGCCACCCATATCGGCGACAAGTTCTACGGCGACGGCTCCATCCATCAGCTGAGCCCGCTCAGCCCCGCCATCCATCTGGGGGCGGAGCGGATCCTGCTGATCACCCTGGATCCGCCAGCCCACTCGGCACCGACCCATCATCACGGCCATCTCACCAGCTCCAATATCGCCAGCCATCTGCTCGATACCGTCTTTACCGACACCCTCAACTCCGATCTGGAGCGGCTGTGGCGTATCAACCAGACTCTGGATCTTATTCCGGAGCGGGAGCGCAATCGCCTCAAGCTGAAGCGGGTGGAGACCTGCGTGCTCAAGCCAAGCGAAGATCTCGATGCCATCGCGCTGGCCTATCTGCGCAAGCTGCCGGTGCAGTTGCGCCGCCTGTTGCGCGTGTTGGGGGTGAAGGGGGATGAGACCAGCAGTCTGGCCAGTTTTCTGATGTTCTATCCGGGCTACTGCCAGCAGCTGATCAAGCTGGGCTATCGGGACACCCTGAGGGAGCAGGCCCGGGTGATCGACTTTCTCGGCATAGAGGCTCAGCCGAGGGAGAGAGAGTAACGCTTCTCAGCGCCCCTCGAGCAGGCGCTGCTCCGCCTGCTCGATGGCGACCGCGGTACCAAACAGGATCAGCCGATCGCCAGCCTGCAGGGTCAGCTCATCCCGAGGCTCCAGCATCTGATCGCCACGCTGAACCTCCTTGATCCTCACCTCATCCAGCGGCAGCTCCCGCACTTCGCGCCCCACAGCCCAAGCCTGATCATGCAACATCAATGGGTGGAGGCGCTCCAGCAGCTGATCAGCCTCAAGGTTGTTGGCGCTCTGATCTCCCCAGTAGAAGCCGTGCAGAAAGCGGTACTGGCTGCTGCGCTCATGCTCCATGCGCCGGATCACCCGCCCGAGGGGAATATCGCAATTGACCAGCAGATGGGAGACCAGCATCAGGGCCCCCTCCTGAGACTCCGGGATCACTTCGAAAGCCCCCGCCTGCTTGTAGTGCTCGAGGAAGCTGTCATCCCGGGTACGCACCAGCACCTTGAGCTCTCCTGCCAGCTCGCGGATCAACGCCAGCATCGCCTCCACCCGCTTGCGATCGTCAAAGGTGATGATCACCAGCCGGGCCCGCAGCAGACCGGCCGCCAGCAGGATATCGCGCCGGCTGGCATCGCCAAAGGCCACCTGCTCCCCTGCCAGCTTGGCCTCGCTCACCCGCTCCGGGTCAAGGTCGAGCGCCAGAAACGGGATCTCCTCAAGCTTGAGAAAACGGGCGCAGGTCTGCCCCGCCCGACCAAACCCGGCAATGATGACGTGCTGGCTCTTGCTGAGCCCGGACTGGGCCACTTCGGAGCGGGTCAACAGCGCCGGATCGGTCAGACTGCGAGCCAGCGAGTGGGCCTGAGTAACCAGCCAGGGGGTCATGGCGATGGAGATGATGCCGATGCCGATCAGCCGGGAGACCAGTTGCGGATCCAGCAGGCCGTGATGGAGTGCCAACGCCAGCAGCACAAAGCCGAACTCCCCCACCTGACTCAGCATGATGCCGGCCGCCATGCTGTCGCGCTTGCGCTCTCCCATCAGCCGGCCGGCCAGCAGCACCAGCAGGGATTTGCAGAGCACCAGCAGCACCACACAGAGCAACACCTGCCACCATGCCTGTGCCACCAGCTCCCAGTCCATGTTCATCCCGATGGTGATGAAAAAGAGCCCCATCAGCACGTCGCGAAAGGGCTTGATATCCACTTCAAGCTGATGGCGATAGTGGGACTCCCCCAGCATCATGCCGGCCAGAAAGGCCCCCAGCGCCATCGAAAGACCGAGCGAATAGGTCATGAAAGCGGCCAGCAGCGCCACCAGCAGGGCGCTCAGCACGAACAGTTCGTCGGAGCGGGCCCGCGCCACCTCATGAAACAGCAGCGGCAACAACCACTTGCCCACCGCCAGCAGGCTCAACAGGGCGAAACTCCCCTTGAGAATCGCCCAGGCGATCTCGGCAATCAGCGCACTGCCCTGCACCTGTGGCTCGGCCAGAATGGGGATCATCACCAGCAGGGGCACCACCGCCAGATCCTGAAACAGCAGCACGCTCACCCCCAACTGGGCGCGACGGGTATGGAGCTGCTTCTGCTCACCCAGCTGCTTGATCACCACCGCCGTAGAGGAGAGCGCCAGCGTGCCCCCCACCACCAGCGCCTGCGCCAGACTCAGCCCCAGATGCCAGCCAAACCAGAAGAAGAGCAGCGAGGTGAGCAGCACCTGCAAACCGCCCACCCCCAACACCAGATAGCGCATCGCCAGCAGCTTGGGGAGGGAGAACTCCAGCCCCAGCGAGAACATCAGAAAGACGATTCCCAGCTCGGCGATGGTCTGCATGATCGACTGGCCGGTGATCACCGCCAACCCGTGCGGGCCTAGCAGTACGCCGGCAATCAGGTAGGCGAGGATCACCGGCAAGCCGAAGCGTCGGAAAATTGCCACCAGCAGGACAGCGGCGAAGAGCAGGATCAGCAGGTCTGTGTACAAATTTTCCCCTCCTTTTTATCAACTTAAGTCTAGTCAGCCGATCCTTGGCTCTGGAAACATATATTGGGCATGCCAATTGCAGGTGAAGGGGAGCAGTCAAGTGGTTACAGGTGGAATACCATGGAAAACAGATCGTCACTCAATGGCTTTAGCCATGGCATCGAGCAGTGGGTTCGCCAGATGGAGCGGCTCACGCCCTTGCCCAGCGTAGAACGCAATCAGTTGCTGGAGCAGTTGCTGGGGCAGCACGAGCTCGGCGGCCTGCTGACAACTTTTGCCGATCGAGCGGCAAAAATTGTCAGGATCCACAGTCTCTATATGGACGGTAGCCACCCCCATGTGCTGATCCAGCACCCGCCGATGGCCACCCTCAACCTGCACAGCTACCTGTTCGAGCTGCGCGGTCAGCATGAGCAACTGCTCGGCCAGCTCCACTACGAGCTGGAACACCCGCTCAGCGGCAGCCAGCAACGGGTACTGCTGCAGTACCATCAGCTGCTCAGCCTGTTGCTGCCCCTCTACATGCGGCTGGAAAAACTGGATCAGCAGGTGCGCCTCGATCACCTGACCGGCCTTGGCAACCGCTCCTATTTTGACGAAGCCATCGGCCGCGCCATCGAGCAGCACAGCCGCGAGCCCCATGGTCTGGTGCTGGTGCTGCTGGATCTCGACCGCTTCAAGCAGATCAACGACACCTGGGGCCACCCGGTCGGGGATCTGGTTCTGAGCCGCTTCGCCCAGCTGCTCAAGGGGTGCATCCGCAGTACGGATCAGGCCTTCCGGCTCGGGGGGGATGAGTTCGCCCTGCTGTTGCAACCGGCCGAACCCGAGGCGTGGCGCCCGGTCTGGCTGCGCCTGCAGCACATGCTGATGACCAACAAGGAACTCAGCACCTTCTCGGTCGGTTGCAGTCTGGGGGCCGCCAGCTGGCAATCAGGCGTCAGTGTACAAGCTCTTTACGAGGCGGCAGACAGCCACCTCTACGCCCGCAAAAAAGCCGGCAAAGCCGGCCTCGCCGAATAACCGGGTACTCTTCTTTGCTCCGGCACATGCAGCCATGTGACCGGAGCCCTTTTTTTCACTCCGCTTCCTGCTCAGGCAACAGCTCCCGCCCTTGCGTTGACAACCATTGGCATGAAAGCCCCTCCTGCTCTGCCATAAATCCGTCGCAGACAAAGAGTCCGACCACAGCCGCAACCTGCTCGCCATAGTAGAGGATAGGGATCCGCCCCCGCTGCCACGAAGGAACGCCGTACTCTTGCAGCAGCTTCTTCAAGCGGCGGCTGCCACCGCGTCCCACCGGATTCAGCATGGCCCCCGGCACCACGCCAAAGCGCACCGACAGAGGCTCCTCCGGTCTGGGCAAACGCAGCAACCCATCTCCCGCTTTCTCCATACGTACCACCAGTTCACCCAAGCCATCCGGCAGGGTAAGCGGCTCGCCCGGCGTCAACGGCAACACCTGATGACAAGGTTGCAGATCCGGGGCGACCAGATAGAGGCGCTCCTGAAAACGGCGGCAACTCAGGCCGCCCCAGTTGAGCTGCGGATTGGCATCGGGCCGCGCCAGCGCTACCTCCTGCCACAGCCGGGCAAGCTGCTCGCGCGATGGCATCTCCCCCCCCTGACGGCGGATCCAGTAGCGCAGCAGGTTGTTGCGCCGGGTCGACGAGAGGGCGTGCAGCAGGCCGATATGGAGCGCCTCCCCTTCGCCGGCCAGCTGCCAGTCGCTCTCGGCCAGTTCGTCCAGCAGCGCCTCCTGCTCGGCGCACAGTGCCATGCTGCGGACGGCTGTGCGGGCAATGGCAGGCCAGCGCGCCTTGAGTTGGGGGATAAGCGTCTGGCGCAGAAAATTGCGGTCATAGCTCACGTCCTGATTGCTCTCATCCTCGACCCAACCATAAGGCAGGGTGACGGCAACCTCGGCCAGTTCGGCCCGGCTGATATCGAGCAGCGGCCGCAGCAGGAGACCGCCAGCAAAGGGCTGGCTTGGCAAGATGCCGGCCAGACCGCGCAGACCGGCGCCGCGCTTGAGGG
This sequence comes from Aeromonas lacus, assembly GCF_000764665.1. Taxonomy (GTDB): domain Bacteria; phylum Pseudomonadota; class Gammaproteobacteria; order Enterobacterales; family Aeromonadaceae; genus Aeromonas; species Aeromonas lacus. Next base: position 81,761 of record NZ_JRGM01000154.1, read on the forward strand.
CCAGCAGCAGAGTCTCCAGCTGATCGTCCTGATGGTGGGCAGTGAGCAGCCACTCCCCCTCCGTCATGTGCGCCATCAGCCGCTGGTAGCGGGCGGTGCGTGCCTGCGCCTCCAGACTCTCGCCATTGCCGCGGGCAAGGGTGACCCGCTCGACAATGAGCGGCACCGCCAGCTGCAGGCAGACCGACTCGCAGTGAGCCACCCACTCGTCGGCATGGGGGCTGAGACCATGGTGCACGTGCAGCGCCCGAAGCGGCAAGCCGTGCTCACGGGCAAACTGCGCCGCCAGCGCCAGCAGCAGGGTGGAGTCGAGGCCACCGCTGAAGGCCACCAGCAGGCGAGTGGAACCTTCCGGTTCTGGCAGAGTCTGACAAAAGCGAGAATAAAGATGAGAAATCATAGGCTTCCCCAAAACGGACCGGCCGATCTTAGCAGAGTCGCGGCTGGCAAGCTGCACTGTGGCGACTAGGGGCTCGTTCGGGATCACTCGTCCTGACGACGCCGCTTGCGCCGGCACGGCAACCCACCCTAGAGTAGGGCTCGCCTGTGCAGACCCGAAAGTCACCCGTTCAGAAGAGGCGCAGGCAGGGAAGCAAACAACCCGATGTGGAATCAGATCCCATGAACAACAAGAAAAGCATTCTGGCCGGCCTTATCGGGCTGGCCCTGTTGGCTGGTTGCAGCCAGGCGCCCGAGAGCGCACCGAAACACTCCGGACTGGCGCTGGCCAATATGGACACCCGGGTCAAACCCGGCGATGACTTCTTCCGCTACGTCAATGGCAAGTGGCTCGCCACCGCCAAGATCCCCGACGATCGCCCCGCCGATGGCGCCTTCTACATGCTGCGGGACAAATCCCTCGCCGACGTGCGGGTGCTGGTCGAGGGGCTGGCCCATCAACAAGCCGCTACCGGCACGCCGACCCAGCAGATCCGTGATCTCTACGCCAGTTATCTGGATCAGGCAGGCCGCGACGCCAAGGGGCTCACCCCGCTGGCACCGGCGCTGGCCGATATCGACCGGATCAGTGATCAAGCAACGCTGGCCCGCGCCTTTGCCCAAAGTGGTCGCATGGGTGGCGGCGCACCGTTCGGTATCTGGATCGATGCCGATGCCAAGGCGCCGGATCGCTATGCGGTCTACCTCTATCAGGGTGGGCTGGGGCTGCCGGATCGCGACTACTACCTCAAGCAGGATCCAGACAGTCAGGCGCTGCGCCAGAAGTACCAGCAACATATCGCCGCCATGCTGAGTCGCCTCGGTGAATCTGATCCGAGCGGCAAGGCCAAGCGAATTCTGGCCCTCGAAACCCGGCTCGCCACCATCCAGTGGGACAACGTGGCCCTGCGGGATCGGGAGAAGAACTACAACAAGCGCCCCGCCAGCGAACTGGCGCGGCTCGCCCCCCATCTCGACTGGCAGGCTTATCTGAACGCCGCGGGCATCGCAGCCCAGCCGGAGCTCATCATCGGTCAGCCAACCTATCTGAGCGCGCTGGATCAGGTGATGGCCCAGACCCCCATCGCCGACTGGCAGGCCTACCTCAAGTGGCAGCTGCTGACCGACTACGCCCCCTATCTCGACAGCGAGACCGATCGGGCCAACTTCGCCTTCTACGGCACCACCCTGAGCGGCACGCCCAAGCAGCGGGCCAGCTGGGAGCGTGGGCTGGGGGTGTTGAACGATCATCTGGGCGAAGCGGTCGGCCAGCTCTATGTGGCCCGTTACTTCCCGCCCGCAGCCAAGGAGCGGATGGAGCAGCTGGTGGAGAACCTGCGCACCGCCTATCGCCAGAGCATTGAAGAGCTGGACTGGATGTCGCCGGAGACCAAGACCCAGGCGCTCGAGAAGCTGGCCAAGTTCCGACCCAAGATCGGCTACCCCGACAAGTGGAAGGATTACAGCGCCATCGCCATCAAACCGGACGATCTGGTGGGCAACCTGCAGCGCTCGCAGGCCTTCGAGTATGCCGACAATCTGGCTCGCCTCGGCAAGCCGGTCGATCGGGACGAGTGGCATATGTCGCCGCAGACGGTGAACGCCTACTACAACCCGAGCAACAACGAGATCGTCTTCCCGGCGGCCATTTTGCAGCCCCCCTTCTTCGACATGACTGCAGATGACGCAGTCAACTACGGCGCCATCGGCGGGGTGATCGGCCACGAGATGGGCCACGGTTTTGATGATCAGGGGGCCAAATCCGACGGCGACGGCATGATGCGCGACTGGTGGACGCCGCAGGATCTCAAGGAGTTCCGCTTCCGTACCAGCCGGCTGGTCGCCCAGTACAACCGCTTCGAGCCCATCAACGGCCAGTTCGTCAACGGTCAGTTCACCCTGGGGGAGAACATCGGCGATCTGGGCGGCCTCACCATCGCCCACAAGGCCTACGAGCTGTCGCTGGATGGCAAGGAGGCGCCGGTGCTGGACGGCTTCACCGGCGAGCAGCGCTTCTTCCTCGGCTGGGCGCAGGTGTGGAAAGGGATATATCGTCCCGAGCTGATGCAGATGCTGCTGCGCTCCGACCCCCACTCGCCGCCCGAGTACCGGGTCAACGGCGTGGTGCCGAATATTCCCGCCTTCTACGAGGCATTCAACATCCAGCCGGGAGACAAGCTCTATCTGCCGCCCCAGAAACGGGTGAAGATCTGGTAATGATAAAAAGCAGGGCCCAATCATGGGCCCTGATACAAAAGAGAAAAATATGAACAAGACGCTTCTGGCTCTGGGACTTCTTTCCCTATATGCGAGTGCTACTGAAGCTTGGGCCAGTACCATAAAACAGCGAGAGTGCTATCCCTCACAGGATCTTCGTATTTGTCTGTATCAGGATTCTCGCGTTGTATCGGATACAAATGCGGGTTTTTATTCTGAAGCAGAAGGCCCTTGGGAACCACCTCTGGTCAACGCAGAAATACGCATTTTTGGCACAAACAATGAACAACTTGCTCGATTGAAGGTATTTCGTTTAGCAAAAATCAGTCCTACCAAGTTGGTAGATCAAGCAAAACCAGTATTTCTTCTGGATGAAGATCGCTCTATGGGAGCCGGAGGATTTAATGGTGTGGAATCACGACCTTTTACTGCATCACCCAAAGGCATCCATTTTTTACCGCTAAAAGGATCTGATATAAACAAAACATGGACACTTTTATCAGCACTAAGGGCTAATTGGCGCGAAGTTCCCTCCGGTTTTTTGGTAGTAAGTTCTTTCCCAGATATCCCTAAACAAGGTGAGTGGGATGGCGAGTCGACCAAAACCACATTTAGCAGACTAACTCTCGACAAAGGCATATTTACTATTTCAAGTAGAAGCGAACCCATATATTGGGAAAGTGAAAATGATTTTCCAGAAGAACAGTTGTTTCCAAAGTAGTGAACTCAAGAAACAAATGAATACCTTTCGTCCAAATAGCCAACACATGACAGGAGCTGCCATGAACCGAGCATTATTATTTCTTTTGGTTATTGGTACATCAGTTCAAGCCGAAGAGGGATTTAGCAAACAGCTGACACTCCCCTCCGGTCAGGTGATCACGGTGGCCGAAGGACGCGGTGAACCCGCCTCCATCGGCAGCTACGATGTGCGCCTCTACTCCGGCGCCAATCCCCAGTTCCCGCTGGATCAGTTCATCGATGGCAAGGTGCTGCCGCGCGATGGCTCCATCAAGGAGCTGAAATTGCTGGATCTCAACGGTGACAAGCAGCCCGAGCTGGTGGTCATCATGGAGAGCGCTGGCAGCGGCAGCTACCTGAGCGCCGACGCCTTTACCATCAGTGCGCAGGAGGGGCTCGACACCTTCAACCATGTCGAGGGACTCGGGCCCAAGGAGGATGTGATCGAGGCGCTCAAGGATCCCAAGGATTAAGGCGCGACAGCCCCCCATGCTTCAGAAATAGAAAAAGCCCTGACCAGCAGGGCTTTTTTGTATCCAGAATCGGCGACGCATCTACTCAAGGCGAGTGGCCCGGGTACGCACCAGCGGCAGCGCCATCTCGTGCTGGGCCGCCACCAGTTGCAGCTCATAGGCCCCCGTCAGCCAGGTGCGAGCCAGCACCGCATCGACACTGGCATTGGTACGCTCGAACGCCACCACCGGAGTGAAACCGGCCAGCAGATTGGCCAGCATGGTGGCGCTCAGCAGATCCCCGACTCCGATGGGGTGGCGGGCAAAAGGGTAGAGCGGACGCGAGAGGTGAAACGCCCCCTCCTCGCACACCAGCAGCATCTCGAAGCGGTCCATGGCAAAGCCTGCCTTGCCCAGATGTTTCACCAGCACCATCTTGACCCCCTGCTCGCGCAGCTGCTGGCACGCCGCCAGCGCCTGCGAGACATTGCCGATGTCGCGACCGGTCAGCTGCTCCAGCTCCAGCAGGTTGGGGGCCAGCAGATCTGCGCGGGGTAAGGCCCGCTCCCGGAAAAAGTCGGTGACGCCGGGCGCCACTATGCACCCCTTGTCCGGGTGACCCATCACGGGATCGCAGAAGTAGAGGGCACCGGGATTGCATGCCTTGAGCCGGGCCACCGCCGCCAGGATCTCCTCCCCCTGTTCGGCCGAACCGAGATAGCCACTGAGCAGCGCATCGCACTGGGCCAGCACGCCGATCTCCGCCAAGCCGTCCACCAGCTGGGCGATATGGCCCGCCGGCATCACCATCCCCTGCCACCCCTCACTGTACTGGGTGTGGTTGGAGAACTGCACCGTGTTCATCGGCCACACCTCAATGCCGAGGCGACGCATGGGAAAGACGGCGGCACTGTTGCCGGCACAGCCAAAGACCACATGGGATTGAATGGAGAGCACTCGCTTCATGATGACTCACGCAAGAAAAGAGAAATTCCGGAGGGAAAAACGGGCCTTGCGGCCCGTTGTTGTCACTGTGATTAACGCAGCACCTTGACGGTGTAGCTGCCATCGACCTGACGATAGAGGCCGTGGATGTCGGTCTCGAAGCCCGGGTAGTGGGCACCGATCTCGCACAGCATCTCGAGGAACTCGAGCACCGGCAGAGAATCCTTGGTCACCATCTCGCCCGGCAGAACCAGCGGTACTCCCGGCGGGTACGGCAGGATCATGTTGGCGCTGATGCGGTCAACCATGTCACGCAGCGGCACTTCCACCACGTTGCCGGCCAGCTCTTGCTGCCATGCGGCGTGCGGAGTCATCTTCATCTCCGGCAGTACGTCGAACGCCTTGAACATCAGCTCCGGCAGACGGTACTTGCTGGTCAGCTCGTGAATGCGCTGCGCCAGCTCCTGAATGCGCATCCCTTCATAGAAGCTCGGGTCTTCACGATAGAGGCTCGGCAGGATGCTCTTGATGGTCAGGTTCAGGTCGTAGCCGCGCTTGAACTCGGTCAGGGCGCGCAGCAGCTGCATCGCCTTGGACTGATCGATACCGATGGAGAAGAGGAACAGCATGTTGTAAGGGCCGGTCTTCTCGACCACGATGCCGCGCTCGTCCAGGAACTTGGAGACCAGAGAGGCAGGAATACCCTTCTCCAGCAGCTGGCCGTCACGACCCATACCCGGAGTCAGCAGAGTGACCTTGATCGGATCCAGGTACATGTGGTTGTCATCGATGTCCTTGAAGCCGTGCCAGTCATCTTTCGGATCCAGCTTCCAGCACTCGACGGTGTCGATGTTGTCCGGCTGCCATACGTCGAAGAACCAGCCTTCGCTCTGATCACGCAGACGCTTGATCTCTTTGCGGAAGGAGATGGCGCGATCGATGGAGTCCTTGATCAGACGCTTGCCGGTGTTGCCACGCATCATGGCAGCGGAGATCTCGGTCGATGCCACGATGCCGTACTGCGGCGAGGTGGAGGTGTGCATCATGAAGGCTTCGTTGAAGGTCTCCTCCTCCACGTCACCCTTGATGTGGATCATCGAGGCCTGGGAGAAGGCCGCCAGCAGCTTGTGGGTGGACTGGGTTTCGTAGAACACCTTGCCCGGCATCGCTTCACCGCTCATGCCGCACTTGCCTTCATAGATCGGGCTGAAGTTGGTGTAAGGCACCCAGGCACTGTCGAAGTGGATATAAGGGGTATCCAGACTCTCCTTGATGAAGCCGGTGTTGTAGAGCAGGCCATCATAGGTGGAGTTGGTGACGACGGCGTAACGGGGAGCCTGGGCACCCGGTGTCGCGGCAACCTTGGCAGCGATGGTCTCGCGGCTGAATTCGCTCTGCGGGATACCACCCAGAATGCCGTAGGCGTTGCGGGTCGGACGGAAATAGATCGGAGTCACGTCGTTCATCATCATCAGGTGAGTGAGCGACTTGTGGCAGTTACGGTCAACCAGCACGGTGCTGCCGGCCGGCGCGGAGTACATGCCGACGATTTTGTTGGCAGTGGAGGTGCCGTTGGTAACGATGTAGGAGCGATCGGCGTTGAAGGTACGGGCGATGTACTCTTCGGCTTCCTTGTGCGGACCTGAGTGATCCAGCAGGGAGCCCAGCTCCGGCATGGAGATGGAGACGTCAGCCTTGAACGCGTTCGGGCCGTAGAAGTCATAGAAGATGCTGCCGGCCGGGCTCATCTGGAAGGCGGTACCGCCCATGTGACCCGGAGTACAGAAGGTGTATTTACCCTCTTCCACGTACTTGAACAGTGCCTTGGTGAACGGCGGCAGGATGGCGTCCTGATACTCCTGAGTGGCCTGACCCATCTTGAGGGCGATGTCGTCAGCCATGCCGAGACGGTACTCGAAGAAGTGCACGTTCAGACGCAGGTCGGTCAGGTGAATATCCAGGGTGGACTGGTCGTTGGCGAAGGCGAAGATCGGCAGCTTCTCGTTGCGATCGTGGATCTCCTTGCACAGACCCAGCGAGTATTTGTCCCAGTCGAAGATGGCACCGCAAACGCGGGGGTTCTTCTCAATCAGCTTCAGCAGGTCGGCAACGTCGACCGGATAAACAACCTCGAAACCCTTGCGCTCGAGGGAGGCTTGCAGCTGGCGAATGGGTTCTTCTTTAAAGAAAACGCCGAGGTGGTTGAGGATGGCAATGATATTCATCGTAATGCTCCACACGTAAAGGGGCGCTCTCCATCAGGGATGGTGAGTGAAGAGCGCTCGGAAGATAAAAGGGGAACTCAGTTGCTGGGTTGTTCGTTCAGCAGGGCATCGTGCTGACGCAGACCCAGTTTTTTGGCGTAGAACATCAGGATGATGAGCGACACCACGAAGGTAGCTGTGAGGTTGGAACCCTTGGCACCCATCAGGGCTACCAGACAGAAGACGCAGGCCACACCGGAGAAGATCATGGCGCCGATGCTGCGGGAGGTCATGCCTTCAAAACGGATCAGGTTAATGCTGGAGTAGAAGTAGGGCAGCATGGTCAGCAGCACCGCATCTGTGGTCAGCACATTGAAGAGGTCGGCAGCGTGAGCGGACTGGGAGGTGAAGGCGGTCAGGCCAATCATCAGGGCAGTCATCTTGAGGGAGCCCAGGATCAGACCCTTCTTGGCCACGCCGTTCTTGTCCACTTCGCCGTAGATTTTCGGGAAGTTGCCGTCGTTGGCGGCACGCTTGCCCGCCTCGCCTACCAGCATCATCCAGGAACCGAGCGAGGTGAAGCAGGCCAGGGCGGTGAAGGCAGAAACGAAAGGTGCAGACCAGCTACCGAAAATGGCGGAAGAGGCCATGGCAAACGGGGCGCCGGAAGCAGCCACTTCACCGGCCGGGAACATGCCGCTGATCACCTGGGTAGAGAGGATGTAGATAACACCCGCGATACCGGTACCCAGCATGGTGGCGAGCGGTACGGTGCGCTTGGGGTTCTTCACCATGCCGGAAGAGACGGCAGCAGATTCAACACCAACGAAGGACCAGAGGCAGATCAGCACGGCGCTGATGACCGCGTGCAGGTCACTGCCGCTGGTGGTATTCCAGTTCTGGCTGTAAATCGCGGAATCAAAATGACCCCAACCCACCAGCGCAGTACCGACAACCGGCAGCAGGATCAGCACCAGACCCAGAGTACAGAGTCGGCTCACCCAGCTACCGCCAAGCAGGTTGACGAAGGTGAAGACCCAGACGGCGGCGATGGTGGCTGCAGCGGCCGGGATCGGGCTGTTGAGAATGGGGAAGAAGACGGAGAGGTAGGAGACGCCGGTAATGGCAATGGCCAGGTTACCGATCCAGTTGGCGTGGTAGTAGAGCACACCGGTCTGGAAACCGAATACCGGAGAGATCTCACCGGCGTAGGCAATGGGGCCACCCTCTTGCGGGTTCTTGGTTGCGAGGCGGGCGAAAACGAAGGCGAGGCCCATGGCGCCTACCAGACAGATAGCCCAGCTGAATACAGAAATGGAACCTATGTTGGCCAGTGCCGAAGGCAGCAGTGCGATACCGCTCCCCATCATGTTGCCGGCCACTACACCTGTACAGGCGATAAGGCCGATCTTCTTGCTCGTATCTAGGGACATAAGATCTCCGGGTCTTTAAAAAGGTCGGGTCGTCACATACACAGTTGGCACAACGTCCGGCCAACGAATGGGCACAGACTAGGCCTCTCGTCCCCGAAAAACATAAGGAGCAGCTAACGGATAAAAATATGAGGCAACTTTTTTCGCTGCCCTGTCGCTTTTGCTAAAAATCATTTAAAAACAGCCAATTGACAGCAACCAGCGCCACCATCTTGATAAAACCTTGATATCCAGAGTCCCGTTTTTTTCGCCTTGATAACCCCTTTATCTCGCCGTCTTGATATTTTTCCCGCGATAACCCCGGGATAAAGGGGCTCGCACAGAGCCGCCCCCATCTCTCCCGTCCTATCCATCTCATCGACCCGACCAATCCCATCGCCATAAGCGCCATCCGGCATGCAATTTACCCTCTCCTTGCATGGCCGCCACTCCTCAGACGAAGGGGCATCAGCCTGCTCAATGCACTGTTGGCAGCCCGTGCGGCGCCATGGCCACATGCGCTAAATGACGTAATCGGAAGAAGCTCGCCCCGGCTGGACATAGCTGAAGGTACGGTCATGCGGTCATGCGGTCATGCGGGAAATGGATGATGCAGAGAAGCGACAAGAACCAACGGTGTTCCCGGCACAGCTCGCCGGAAGATCACCCGGGGTAGCTCACCACGATATGACTTGCAGATAACCTCTTTTCAGGGGCCTCAAGCCTGATAAAAGGCGGCCAGAAACGGCTCAGGCCACCCGAAGGTGGCCTGAGCGAAGGGCAGGATGTCATGTCGGCCGCAACAAAGGGCGCAGGATTAGAAGAGCTTCACCTTGCTCTGACCCAGCGCATCGAACAGAGCCGGGGTGAGGGTCTCCATATTGCTGTAGAAACCGAGCTGCTGGCAGAGCAGATAGGTCTGCTCGGTCGCCTCCATCAGGAACGCCTGACTGTAGGCGTCCCCCGCCTCTTCCGGGCGGCCGTCCAGCTCCGCCAGCTTGCCCTGCAGTATGTAATAGAGCACCGAGCGGCCGCGTTTTGCCGCCAGCTCCAGCAGATAGTTCGCCTGCTGCTGCTCGCTGTTGAGCACCGCCTGCAGCGCCAGCGCCTCCCACACCCGGGATGGCATGGCGCCACCATTTTGCACTACGCGGGCGAGATGGGTTCCCACCTCCTGCAGCCGTTCGCTCTCGGACTTGCCAGCCAGGGTAGCCAGCACCTCACCGGCCAGATAGCGCTCCGCCAGCAGCAACGGCTGATCTGGCTGGAGCGCCAGCGCCTCCTCCAGCAGCTCGATACCGCGCTTGAGGGCGACCGGATCCCGGCTGTTGGTGTAGTAGTGAGCCTCCATCATCGCCATCAGGGAGGCATCATCGGTCGGCCACCCCATGCCCGACTCGGCATCCGGCTGATCAAGGGCGCGCAGCAGATCCTGACTGCTCTCCTGCAGCACTCCGTGCACGTTGTGGCGGCTGAGCTGGTACTGGTGGCTAAACAGCACCCGGTTGGTGTTGATATTGCGGTACTCCAGATCGAGGTAGGTGCCGCGCGGCTGGCGCGAGACCCGCACGCTCAGCTCCTTGCCGGGCATGATGCCCCCCATCAGGGTGGTGGCGCCATACTGCACCCGCAGTGGCGTCGTCGCCGCTACCTCGGCCATCAGGGCGCGAGTGATGCCATCGGCAAGGCGGACGTTCTCGTTGTTGTCATCCATGCCGGAGTGGAAACGGAACACCAGCAGGTTGGGATCCAGCATGGAGTGCACTTGTGGCGCCGTGTGCTGGTAACTGAGCAGGCTGACGATGGCAACCAGAATGACTGCCACGAAGATATCGAAACTCACCATCTTCCAGCGGCTGCGGGCATCCTTGGCATGGTTGGAGATGGCACGGGTCAGGGGCCCGGCGGGAAAAGGGGCCACATTGGAGAGCGGCTCATCCTCAGCGGGTGGACTGAGGTCGGAGAGGGTCGGATTGAGCTGGGAATTGGCAGAGGAGACCACATGCTCCTCGGCAGCGACCAGCTCCTGTTGCGGCCGTACCGGCGCCACCAGTTTGTAGCCACGCTTGGGCACGGTGACGATATAGTCGGTCGCATCGGTGCGACCATCTTTGAGGATCTTGCGCAGTTCGAAGATGGACTGGGTCACTACCTGATCGGTCACCTCGGCGCCGTCCCACACCTCGTTGATCAGGGCATCGCGACCAAACACGGTGCCGGCATTGCGGGCCAGAAACCGCAACAGGTTGACCAGCCGGGGTTCGAGGTAGACCTCGCGGTCGGGACGGCAGAGCGTGTTGTCGTCAACGCTCAGGGTCCAGTCATGGATCTCAAAAACCGATTCGCTCATGATTCACTCGCAGCAGATGGAGACAATGCTCGATGAGAGTGACGCAGGACCTGGGCTGACTGAACGGAACGAAGCGCTGTCACGCAAGGGCGACAGAGAAGAAGAGAACCGAAGCAGTAACATCTCTGTGAGCCAGTCTGGCCAGGCCATCCTGTTGACGTCTGAAGGGCATCCTTGCGGGCATTCCGGGCTGAGCCGGAAAAGAGTCACTTTAAGCAAAACGAGAGCCGGATCCCACTTTTTTTGCCGACAAATCACCGATGAGTTGATCCAACAGGGGGTTTGGGGCCAGGGATAAGAGAATAGCGGGCCCATATGGGCAACCTCTCCATGGTCCCTCTCACAACGATGATGAATTGTTGAACTGGATCCGGCTCTCTTCTTATAATCGCCGCACCGTGCCATAACGAAACACAAGGAGGTAAAACATGGTTATCCAAGCGTGCCCGATCATTTCGGCCCGCCTGTTCGGCACATTTGCCTGCTCTTGCCTGCATACCATCGCGCTGCGATAGCGGGTTCGAGCAAAGCCGACTCCCTTCCATACCGAGACCTTTCTCGACTCTGCAGTTGTCGCCAGCGCTCCTGATGACAGGGATTTTCGATCCCGCGATTTAAGAGAGCAAGAGCATGACAACCCTGATGAGTACCCATTCCCTGCAGATGAGTGCGGGGCACCTTCCGTTATTTGACCATCTCGAACTCGGCATTCGTGCAGGCGATAGGCTCGGCCTTGTCGGTGCCAACGGCTGCGGCAAGAGCACATTGCTGACGCTGCTGGCGGGCGAGCGCACGCCTCAGGCCGGTCGGATCGTGCAGGCCGCCGCCTGCCGCTGCGAGTTCGTGGCCCAGCAACTGCCCGCCAGGCTTTCAACCCTCAACACCCGCGCCGTGCTGTTTGACGCGCTGGCCAATGACCCCGCCGCCGAATGGCAGGTGGATAAGCTGCTGGCCGAGCTGCAGCTGGAGGCCCAGGCCGCGCTGCCGGTCAGTGCCCTGAGCGGCGGCCAGCACAGCCGGCTGCAGATAGGCCGCGCCCTGCTGCGCCAACCCAATCTGCTGTTGCTTGATGAGCCCAGCAACCATCTGGATCTGCCCGCCCTGCTCTGGCTCGAACAGTTTCTGCTGGGCTGGCGCGGCGCCTTCGTGCTGGTCTCCCACGACGGTCGCCTGCTGGACCGGGTCACCGAGCAGACCCTGATCCTGCGCGATGGCCAGCTGCACCGCTTCGCCCTGCCCTGCAGCCAGGCGCGGGCGATGCTGGCCGCCGAGGATGAGCAGGCCCGCCTGCGCCGGGCTGACGAGCAAAAAGAGATCGACCGCCTGAGCGCCAGCAGCAAACGTCTCGCCATCTGGGGGCGGGAGCATGACAACGAGAAGCTGGTGCGCCAGGCCAAGTCCATGGAAAAGCGCATCGCCCGCCTGCAGGAGGAGCAGAGCCAGGTCGCGGCGCTGGCCCCTTGGCGGCTCGAGCTGCGCGGAGTGAGCCTGCCTGCCGACACGCTGCTGCGACTGGAGGACCTCGACGTGGCGCCGGCGCCAGCATTGCCGCCGCTGCTGCGCGCCGAAGGGCTCTGGCTGCGGGCGGGAGACAGGGTCGCCCTGCTCGGTGCCAACGGCACCGGCAAGTCCTCCCTGCTGCGCCAGTGCTGGCGCGAACTGGCCGCGCAGAGCCCGCAGGCAGGCTGGTACTGCCACCCCGGCGCCAGCATCGCCTATTACGATCAGTCGCTGCAGCAGCTGGCTGACGACGCCACCCTGAGCGATGCCCTCTACCCGCAGGCCCCTCTGCCGGAGACCACGCGGCGTCAGGCGCTGATCCGGGCGGGCTTTCCTTATGCCCGCCACGGCCAGCAGGTGCATACCTTGAGCGGAGGCGAGCGGGCACGGCTGCTGTTTCTCGCCCTGTCGCTCGGTAGCCACCACATGCTCTGGCTCGACGAGCCGACCAACCACCTGGATCTGGCGGGCAAGGAGGAGCTGACCGACGCCATTGCCGCCTTCACGGGGGGCGTGCTGCTGGTCTCCCACGACCGGGAGCTGATCGAGCGCAGCTGTAACCGCTTCTGGCTGATCAGGGACGGGCAGATCCGGGAGGCCCACAGCGCCGAGCGCGCCTATGCCGAACTGCTCGGTGATGCCCCCTTGCTGGCAACAGACAAGACAAGCCGGGCCCTCCCCGCAACGGCGCAGGCACTGGCCAGCCCGGCGGATGACGAAGAGGTGCTGCTGGCACGCTGGTATGAACTCGATGCCCTGCTCGCCGCCGATCTGGCCCGCAAGCCCAGACACCAGACCCCGCGCCTGCAGCAGCAGTGGCAGAGCGAGCTGGCGCACCTTGCCGAGCGGCTCGGCTTTGCCTGATGCCAGCATCATCCATCCATTAATACTCAACTCACGCGGCCAACCCGGGTTGGCCGCAAGGAATCATCATGACATCAACACAACCCGACATCAGACTGGATCCCGTCACCGATGCCGACCTGCCCCACATCTTCCGCGGTCTGTCGGATCCGCGGGTCGTCACCTACTATGGCGTCAGCTACGACAGCCTGACGGCGTGCCAGGCCCAGATGGACTGGTATGCCGAGCTGACCCGCAGCGGCCGCGGTGCCTGGCACCTCATTCGCGACCGGCGCTCGGGCGAGCCGCTGGGGGCTATCGGCTACAACGATGCCGACCCGGCTCACCGGCGGGCCGAGCTGGGCTACTGGCTCTATCCCGAGCATTGGGGCAAGGGGGTGATGAGCGCGGCGCTGCAACTGTGGCTGCCGCTCATTTACCGCACTACCGAGCTGCACCGGCTGCTGGCAGTGGTGGAGGAGCCCAACCTCCCCTCCGCCCGTCTGCTCAAGCGGGCCGGTTTTCACTATGAGGGCACGGCGCGGGAGTGTGAGCGCAAGGGGGATGGCTTCATCTCCCTGCGCCACTACGCCATCTTGCGCAGCGACCTGCCCGCAAGCCACTGACAGGCAACAAAAAGCCCCGCATGCGGGGCTTTTTTCGGGGGCTACTTGATGGCGCAAATATCGTCAGAGGTCAACAAGCGGCGTCTGCGCCGCCACAGCGAGAAGCCGCCGTAGCAAAAACTCAGCACCACCGCATAGAGCACCTGAGTGGCGAGCGCCACCAGCACCAGAGCGCAGAGCAGCACGCTCACCCCCGCCAGCCCCTTGCCCACCCCGCCGAGCAGGCGCCAGCCCGCCGCCATACAGAGCAGGTAGACCAGCACGAAGTTGCCGTTGGCGTAGCGGATCAGCTCATCCAGCGGCAGTCGCAGCCAGATGATGAGGGTGATGCAGAGCAGGCAGATGGCGAGCACCAGAGTGAGTGCCCGCAGCGGTGCGCCGCGCGCGGTGAGCTGGGCCAGCGAAGCGGGCAGCTTGCCTTCCCGCGCCATGCTCCAGATCAGCCGGGCAAAGCCCTGAATGTAGATGTTGATGCTGGCAAAACAGGAGAGGTAACCGAGCACCGCCACCAGCCACTTGGCGGTGGGGCCGAACAGCAGCGCCAGCAGGGAGGGGATGGCGGTGGCGTTTTTCGCCTCATCGCCGTAGAGGCCGTACTTGAGCACCACCAGTGAGTGGATCCAGTAGATAAGCCCCGCCAGCAGCACCCCGCCGAGCAGGGCGATGGGGTAATCCCGCTCCGGCCGTTTGAACTCCTCCCCCATGTGGGCGAAGGCTTCCAGCCCGACGAAACACCAGAACATCACCGCCAGCGCGGTGGCCATGGCAGGCCACTCGTCCGTCGTCGGCAGCGGCCGGGCCGCGTCACGCCAGCTCACCTCCCCTTTAAACCAGATAAGCAGGGTGAGCCCCAGAATGGCCAGCGCAATCAGCAGTTGCAGGTTGCCGGAGGAGCGCGCCCCGCGCAGCCCCAGCAGAAAGACCCCGAGCAGGGTGAGCAGCTGGATGGCCCAGAGGGTCCACTCCCCCATGTCGAACAGGGCATGCCAGAAACCGGCGGCAATCATCAGGGCGGCGGGCAGGCCCACCGGCAGCACCGCCAGAAAGAGGAAAGCAGAGAAGCGCTCGGCGCCGTTGCCAAAAGCGAGGCCAATCAGGTGTGGCGCACCACCCGCATGAGGATAGCGACGGCCGAGGCGGGCGAAGGTAAAGGCGATGGGCAGCACCAGCGCAATCAGCAGCAGCCAGGCCCAGAGCGAGGCCCCGCCCGCCAGCGAGGCAGCGGTCGCCGGCACCACGAAGATCCCGGTGCCGAGCAGCGAGGTGGCGAGCAGCCCCATCCCCTGCCAGAGCCCGAGATCCTTTTTCAACCCAGACATATCCTTTTGTCCTGACTAAAAAAACATCCCGCCATGTTAGGCCTGCCCCGCCCTTTTGTTAAGCACGATGGTTAAGCGCGGTGGCGAGAATATGCAGCCTTTTATTCAGGCTCGGGCTCAGCTTGCAGGAATTCGGCCAGAAAATCCCCCAACAGGGTGATCTTGAGTACCTGCCGCCGCGCCGCCGGGTAGATAAAGTAGAGGGTCTTGGCCGGACTCTGATAATGGCCAAGCAGCGGCAGCAGACGTCCCGCAGCGATATGCTCACGCACCTGTCCGGCCGGCTGCAAGGTGATGCCGGCCCCAGCCAGTGCTGCCGTCAGCAGAGCCGGCCAGTGGTTGATGCGCAGGCGCGAGGCGACCCGCACCTCCTCGCTCTGGCCATCCTCGCCGACAAACTGCCAGCGCTCGTGCTCCCCCCAGTTGCCGTGCAGGCATTGATGGCGGGCGAGATCGGCCGGATGTCGGGGCACGCCGTGGCGATTGAGGTAGTCGGGGGATGCGCAGAGGCGGTAGTGCTGGGTCAGCAGCGGACGGGCAATAAGCGCCTCATCCTGCGGGCGCAGGGTGCGGATGGCGGCATCGAACCCCTCCTCCACCAGATCGACCCAGCGCGGGGTAAGCTGCAGATCCACCTCCAGCTTGGGATAGCGGTCGAGAAATGCGGGCAACAGCGGCACCAGCCGGTGGTGGCCAAAGCTGAGGGGGGCGGCGATGCGCAGCCGTCCGGCCGGCTCGGCCAGCAGGTTCTGGGTGAGCGACTCGGTCAGCGCCAGCTCCTCCAGCACCCGCTGGCAGCGAGCGAGAAAGAGCTGGCCCAGCTCGGTCAGGGTCTGCTGGCGGGTGGTCTTGTGAAACAGCTTGCCCCCCAGCCACTGCTCCAGCCCCAGCACATGCTTGCCCACCATCTGGGCGCTGATCCCCTCTTCGCTCGCCACCGCGCTGTAGGAGCCGAGATCCACCACCCGGGTGAAGATACGCATGCTGGTCAATCGGTCCACAACCCCTCCTTTTTGCCCGTTTCAAGGCCATTTGGCCCGCGACAAGGGCTCGGATTCACAACCAAAAGTTTAGTAAGAAATGATTTTTAGCCAATTTATCGCACTTTTGGTTACCAATATAGTGGCCAGCAACGCCACCAAACAGGACATATCCCCATGAAAAGCACCTATCTGGCCGCCCTGCTGGTCGGTCTGCTGGCCACCGGTGTCAGCCAGGCGGCCGAAAGCAGCTTTATCAGCAACCACGATCAGGCCCCGGCCACGGCAACTCAAGCCCGGCCCGATATCTTCCGGGTCAGCCTGCTCGGCACCGGCACCCCGGTGCCCCAGATCAGTCGCGGCGGCTACAGCACTCTGGTCGAGGCGGGCAACCAGAAGCTGGTGTTCGACTTTGGCCGCAACTCCGCTACCCGCCTGTGGCAGCTGCATATCCCCATCGGCCGGGTCAACGCCTTCTTCCTCACCCACTTCCACTCGGATCACACCAACGGGCTGGCGGATCTCTGGCTGACCGGCTGGCTGCAACCGGCCTATGGCCAGCGCCATGCACCGATGGAGCTTTACGGGCCCAAGGGCACCGATGCCCTGGCTCACGGCCTGCAGCAGGCCTACGCCACCGATATCGCTACCCGGGTCAAGGATGAGGGGACGCCGCTCGACGGGGTGAAGATCAACAGCCACGAGGTGACTGCCGGGGTGGTCTACGACCGGGATGGGGTCAAGGTGACCGCCTTTGACAACGACCACGGGGTCAACATCAAGCCGTCGTTTGGCTATCGCATCGACTACCACGGCCACAGCGTGGTGCTCTCCGGCGATACCCGCTACAGCCCGCAGGTGGTGAAAGAGGCCAAGGGAGCGGATCTGCTGGTGCACTGCGTCTCCATGACCTCGGCCGAGCAGATGAAGGCCAACCCGGGTTACAAGGCGATCGCCGGTCACCTCGCCTCCCCCGAGCAGGCCGCCCGCGTTCTCAACGAAGCCAGACCGGCCCTGACCGTGTTCAGCCACATCGGGCTCAACGGCAAGATCAGGGTGAAAGATCTGGCGCAGGATCTGCGTGCCCGCTACACAGGCCCCTTCGTCATCGGCAATGACCTGATGCAGATTGACCTGCCCACTACGCCCTCCGGCAAGGGCTACGCCCTCTGGCAGGCGGAGAATATCGACAACAAATAGGTGACATGGATGCCGGTCAGTCATGGTCGGCATCCGCAATCGGCACCACAGGGCTATCTTTAAGAGGTGTTTGACCACAAGGAGTTATCTCATGAGTCTGAATTGGAAGCACCTCGCCCTGGCCACCCTTCCCCTGCTCGGCATGTCGGCCGCTCAGGCGGCGCAGTTGACCAGCCTTGAATGGCCCCCCTACACCAGTGCTAGCCTGCCTGAACAGGGCAAGACCAGTCAGGTGGTGACCGCGGCCTTTGCCCTGGCCGGCGACCCGCTGACCATCAAGTTCTACCCCTGGCAGCGCGCGGTGGACGAGGCGACAAACAACCCCGAGGTGCTGGGCTACTTCCCCGAGTATCTCGATCCCAAGAGCAGCTGCCTCTTCTCCGATCCCATCGGCCACGGCCCTCTCGGCTTTGCCCAGCGGGCCGATCAGCCGGTGAGCTGGCAGAGTCTGGACGACCTGAAGGGCAAGAAGATCGGGGTCGTCACCGGTTACGTCAACACCACCGAGTTTGACCAGAAGGTGGCCAGCAAGGCGCTCTCGGCCGATGCCACCACCTCGGATAGCCAGAACCTGCTCAAGCTGGGCAACGGCCGGCTCGATCTGGCGGTCATCGACCAGAACGTGATGACCTATCTGCTCGAGAGCGATCCCCACCTCAAGGGAGTCGCCGCCAACCTCGCTTTCAACAGCAAGATCCTCGAAGACAAGTCGCTCCACGTCTGCTTTACCAACTCCGCCAAGGGCAAGGAGGCGCGGGACAAATTCAACAAGGCGCTGGCCAGCGACGAGGTGAAGAAGCTGATGAAGTAGCGCCGCCTTATTCGCTCATCGCCGCAAACCGCCATAAAAAAAAGCCGCCTCTTGCGAGGCGGCTTTTTCATTCAACAGATTGACCGGCGTTATCAGGCAATCAGCTTGTAGATGATACCGGACATGGCGATCAGGCCGATGATGGTCACGAAGCCGTTGCTGATGTTGCCAGCGTATTTGCGCATGGCCGGAACCTTGGCGATGGCGTACATCGGCATCAGGAACAGCAGCATCGCGATGATCGGGCCGCCCAGATCTTCGATCATGCCGAGGATGCTCGGGTTGATGGTAGCGATGGCCCAGGTGGTCAGGATCATGAACACTGCGGTCACTTTGTTCAGCTGCTTGACGTCAACGTTCTTGCCCTTCTCACGCAGTGACTTGGCCATCAGGCCGTTCATGCCCTCTTGCGCACCCAGGTAGTGACCCAGGAAGGATTTGCTGATGGCAACCATGGCGATCAGCGGAGCCACAGTGGCGATAACCGGGTTGTCGAAGTGGTTGGCCAGATAGGACAGGATGGAGATGTTCTGTTCTTTGGCTGCAGCCAGGTCAGCCGGGGAGAGGCTCAGTACGCAGCTGAATACGAAGAACATAACGGTCATCACCATCATGACGTGGGCGCCCAGCAGGATGTTGCTGCACTTCTTCTCGGCGTTCTCACCGTAACGACCTTTGTTATCCACCGCGAAGGAGGAGATGATCGGGGAGTGGTTGAAGGAGAACACCATTACCGGAATAGCCAGCCACAGGGTCTTGATGAAGTCGCCGTTGAAGGCATCACCCAGCGCCGGAGCTTCAGTGATGATGGCACCGTTCCAGTGCGGGATCAGGTAGAGCGCCAGGCCCATCAGGGTGAGCACGAACGGGAATACCAGCACGCTCATCGCTTTGACGATAACCTGGCCGCCGAGGCGAACGATCGCCATCAGACCGAGGATCAGCGCCAGAGACAGGATGGCACGGGGAGGTGCAGTCATGCCCAGCTGGTGAACCATCAGGCTTTCGACGGTGTTGGTGATGGCTACTGAATACATCAGCAGGATCGGGTAGATAGCAAAGAAGTAGAGCAGGGTGATGAACTTGCCTGCGGTCTTGCCGAAGTGCTCTTCTACTACTTCGGTGATGTCGCCATCACGGGTAGAACCGGACAGCACGAAGCGGGTCAGGCCACGGTGGGCGAAGAAGGTCAGCGGCAGGGCCAGGATCAGCATGGCAACCAGCGGCCACAGGCCACCTACACCGGCGTTGATCGGCAGGAAGAGCACACCGGCACCGATTGCGGTACCGTACAGGCCCAGCATCCAGACCACATCGGCCTTGTTGATGCCACGAGCGGCGTTGCTGGCTACACGACCATCAGCTGCAATATTCATGTCAGACATAAGTTGTTCCTGTCATCTAGGAAAAATGGGATTCTTGTTCATTCGGGCCTTGGCCCGGTTCCATCTCCCTGGAACGCCTGCTCTTCTTCCCTGTAGCTCTCACGCCCCGGCAATCTGGTCATCACTCCATGTAACAACAAGAATGCAACAAACAACGGCATGAGTTTTTGACTCTGAGGGGGGACACCTGCTCGCCTTAACAACTCGACAACATGCGTCTCTCTCGATGGGGTGACTTTAATTAAATGACCTTATTAATCACAGCGTTTTTTTGAATTAATCAACCAAAGTTTGATTCGAGTCGCCTTTCGGACGACTAAGATCACACTCAAGGCGCCTTGTTGTGAGTTTTTTTTAACATTTAAAATTAGTTTCACTGGATTCAATGAATTTTGATGATTTACATTTTTAAAACAAGCAGCCGTTTTCGGGTGGATTGTATGCAGCATCCCCTTGGCGTACCCTTGTGATTCACGCCTTTTTGTTGACTCAAGATGACCATAACCCGTACCGATCTCGCCGAACTGGCGGTGTTTGCCGCCGTCGCCCGCCACCGCAGTTTCAGCAAAGCCGCCCTCGAACTCGGCGTCTCAGCCTCCGCCATCAGCCACAGTCTGAAGGGGATGGAGGAGCGACTGGGGGTACGGCTGCTCAACCGCAGTACCCGGGCCGTGGTGCCGACCGAAGCGGGCCAACGGCTGCTCAAGCAGCTGCTCCCCACCCTCAATACCCTGGAAGAGGCGCTCGCCGAGCTGGCCCGCAACAGCGATGAACCGGTGGGCAGGCTCAAGCTCTGCGCCCCGCGCAATGCCATCGACAGCCTGCTGGCACCGGTGCTCATCGACTATCTGGCCCGTTATCCGCGGATGCAGGTGGAGGTAGTTGAGCAGGAGTTGATGCCGCGCATGATCGAGGATGGCTTCGATGCCGCCCTCTTTTACGGGGATCTGCTGCCCAAGGAGATGATCGCCATTCCACTCGGCCCGCCCCAGCGCTATCTGGTGGTGGGCTCTCCCGCCTATCTGGCGCAGAACGGCACGCCGGAGCACCCGAGCGAGCTGAGCCGCCACGCCTGCATCGGCTATCGCCTCACCCCTCACCACCACTACCGCTGGGCCTTTGCCGCCGATGGCAACCTGCTGGAGATAGAGGTAACCGGGCCACTCACCACCAGCACCCCGGCCCTCTATCTGGGTGCCGCCGAGGCGGGGCTGGGGCTGGCCTACTGCCTTGAGGAGGAGGTGAGCCAGAAGGTTGCGGAGGGGAGACTCATCACGGTGCTGGAGCCCTGGAGCCCCACCTTTGCCGGCTTCTATCTCTTCTATCCGAGCCGCCATCAGCTTGGCAGCGGGCTGCGCATCCTGATCGACATGCTCAAGGCACACTATCAAAACAGCGGATTACTGAGTAACACTCAGCAATTCATCAAGTAGAAACCGGATTATCACCAAAAAAGTATTAATCTAGACTAACTGTTCGATAACCGAGCACATCGAGAGAACAGATATGTCTGCCTACTTCACATTACGGCAACGGGCCATGACCCGTCGCTTCTGGGCCTATGCCCTCCCTTCGATCCTTGCCATGCTGGTGTCCGGTGCCTACTACCTGGTCGATGGCATCTTCGTCGGCCACTATGTGGGGGCGGCCGGTCTTGCCGGCATCAATCTGGTCTACCCGGTCATCATGGTGCTGCTCGGTCTGGCCGCCATGATCAGCATGGGTGCCGCCACCGGCATCTCCTACCAGCAGGGTGCCCGCAACTTCGCACTGGCGCGCAAGACGCTGGTCAATGCCCTCTGGCTGCTGCTGGTGCTCGGTATTACCGCCCCCATCCTGCTCTATTACCTCCACACCGATATTCTGCTGGGGCTCGGCATCGAGCAGGGTACCGAGACCTGGAAGCAGGCGAGTGACTATCTGCTCTGGATTGGCGGCGGGACCCTGCTGCTGGCAAGCAACCTGGCGGTGCCCTATCTGCTGCGCAACGACGGTCGCCCGAAACTGGCCATGGTGCTGGTGAGCAGCGGCGCCGTGCTCAACATCCTGCTCAACTACGTGATGGTGGCCAGACTGGGGCTGGGACTGATCGGTACCGCCCAGGCGACCCTGATGGCGGAAGGGGCGGTGAGCCTGATTGGCCTTGGCTACTTCTTTACCCCCTGGGCCCGGCTGCGCCTCGGTTGGCGCGACATGGTGCCAAGCCTGCCCACGGTGCCTAACCTGCTCTTTACCGGCCTGCCGAGCCTGATTGCCCAGTTCAACCTCGGCCTGCTGCTGATGCTGCACAACAGCCAGCTGATGGTGTATGGCAATGTGAAGGATCTCGCCGGCTTTACCGTGGCCGGTTACACCGAGGCGGTCTTTATCGTCATCCTGCAGGGGCTGGCCTTCGGCATTCAGCCGCTCATCAGCAAAGCGGCCGGGGCCAAGCGCAATCGCGACCTCAAGTACCTGATGGAGATGGGGCTCAAGTTCACCTTCATCTACGGCATGCTGGTCTGGATCACCATCCAGCTGCTGCCCCAGCAGGTAGCCATGCTCTATACCGGCGATGACGACCCCGAGCTGCTGGCCGCCGCCGTCAGCAGTCTGCTGCTCAATCTGGGCGCCATTCCGCTGGAGGGGATCATCATGTTCGGCATCGTGCTGCTGCAATCCATGGCCCGTACCCGTCAGGCGCTGGTCATCTCGATTGCCAAGACCTTGCTGCTGCTGCCGCTCATCTTCCTGCTGCCGCTGCTGTGGGGCCGTGATGGGGTACTGATGGCCCAGCCGGCCACCGTGCTGCTGCTCACCCTGCCGCTCTGCTGGCTGCTGTGGCGTGAATGGCTGCGCCTCAAGCGCGCCTGCGCCCCTATAGCAAAGCGCCGCGCCAAGCCGGCCAGGGCAGACGGGGCCATTCAGCTGGCTCGCTAAACTCTGCCCAAACCCTGCCTGTAATCGGCATAAAAAAACCGGCATCCCTGATGCCGGTTTTTTCATCTCTCACTGCCCGAGCCAACTCAAGCCATCACTTCCGGTCTGAGCTGGGCCATCAACCCGGGGTTGTCGCTGTAATCCACCGGAATGGCCACCACGGCCGGCCCCTCCACCGCCAGCGCGGCACGCAGGGTGGCGCGCAGTTCGTCGGCCGAGCGCACCGCAAAACCGGCCGCCCCGAACGACTCGGCGTAGCGCTTGAAGTCAATGGCGCCGAACGACACGCCTGAGGTGCGGCAATACTTCTGCTGCTCCTGGATCGCCACCATGTTGTAGCCGTTATCGACCCAGATGATGTGGACGATATTGCTCTTGAGCCGTACCGCCGTCTCCAGCTCCATGCTCGACTGCATAAAGCTGCCATCCCCCGATACCGAGATCACCTTCTCCCCCGGCCGCACCAGCGCGGCGCCGATGGCCCACGGCAAGGCGACCCCCATGGTCTGCTGACCGTTGGAGATCAGCACCTGACGGGCGCGGAAACTGTAAAGGTAGCGGGCGATCCAGATATGGAAGCTGCCCATATCGACGCAGAGGGTCATGTCATCACGCACCAGATCCTGCAGCTCGCGCACGATCCGCAGCGGGTGCACCGGCGTGCCGTGCAGATCGTCTGCCCGCATCGCCAGCCGCAGCCGCTGCTGGCGCACCCCTTGCAGCAGGCGATCCACCTCGGGGATGCGCAGCTTGGGCGACCCCATCCGGCGGGTCAGTTGCAGCAGGTTGGCGCGGATCGACCCCAGCAGCTCCGCCGCCGGGCAGTAGCAACTGTCGATATCGGCGGGCAGCACATCGATATGGAGGATGCGGCGCACCCGGTCGCCATTCCACAGCACGGGGTCGTACTCGATGGGGCTGTAGCCGATGGCAATCACCAGATCGGCCCCTGCCAGCAGCTGATCCCCCGGCTGGTTGTTAAAGAGCCCCACCCGCCCGGCGAAGTCATCGAAGTGGCAACTGTCGACCACCCCGGCCGCCTGATAGGTGCCGGTCACCGGCAGCCGCGCCTTGTCGAGGAAGGCGCGCACCGCCTCGGCGTTCTCCGGCCGGCTCGCCATCAGGCCGAGCAGCACCACCGGATTTTCCGCCTCGCGAATGAGCTCGAGCGCCTGGGTCATGCTCGCCTCGTCGGCGGCGCCGGGTTCGGGCATCTCGCGCGGCACCAGCACCTCCCCCTGCACCGGCTTGTTGATGATGTCCATCGGCAGGCTGACAAAGGCAGCGCCGGGGCGGCCAAACTCGGCGGCACGAAAGGCGTTGGCCATCACCTCGGAGAGGGCGGCCCCGCTGTTGACCTGAGCGCTGAACTTGGTCACCGGACGGCAGAGGTTGACCGTATCCATGCTCTGGTGGGTGAGTTTGAGGCAGTCGGCGCGGCGCACCGCACCGCCCAGTGCCACCATGGGATCCCCCTCCGAGGTGGCGGTCGCCAGCCCGGTAATAAGGTTGGAGCAACCGGGGCCCGAGGTGACCAGCGCCACCCCCGCCTTGCCGGTCAGGCGCCCCACCGCGGCGGCCATAAAGGCGGCGTTGGCCTCGTGGCGCACCACTATGGTCTCGATGGGGGAGTCCTCCAGCGCATCGAACACCCGGTCAATCTTGGCACCGGGAATACCGAACACCTGCTTGACCCCCTGCGCCTCCAGATGGCGCACCACCAGCTCGGCGCCGCACTTCCACTGTCTGTTTTCCATGATATTGCTCCTTCTATATCAGCCTTCCGCGGCCTGAATGGCGCGATCGAGATCGGCGGGGTTGAGGTCGGCCTGCCGGAAAGCGGGATCCGATGGCAGGGCCAGATTGAGATGACGCACCACGGAGAGACGCAGGGTGCCGTGGGCCATGGTGTAGTCGAGCAGATGGCCGCCGCCGCTGCGATCGGCGGTGATCATGTGCTCGTGAAAGCCCGCCACATTGATCCCCTGCACAAACGGCGGGCAGCGAAAACCCACCAAAGTCCCCGCCACCGCGGCAAAACGGAACAGCGGCTGCTGCTCGATGGCTTCCAGCATGGGGCGATAGGGCGGCTCCTGACGCGGCACGGTGCGCACCTTGGCCGACTCGAACTGGCCGTCGAGGCGCATGGCGACGAAGACGTTGTCGGATCCCACCAGCCGGTCGACCCACTGGTGAATTTCATCGCGGCTGAGGGGATGGTCGAAGCGACGCTCCAGACAGGGGCGAAAGTGGGTCATCACCGCAAAGGGGGTCTTCTGATCGGCGCGGGCCGGCCGGGCCGAGCCATCGGCCCGCAACTGGTGGATCTGGCGCTCGAAGGCGATCAGCTCGCCATCGAGGTGGTTGAAGGTACCGAGACCAAAGTCGCCGTGGCGCAGCAGCTCGCTCATGGTGGTCTCCCCTTCGTAGACCCCCGCCAGCAGGGCACTCATCAGTGAGCTTTGGTAGATCTCGCCGCCATCGTGCTGCCTGCGCCAGCGGGAAAACTGCTGGCTCACTTCGAGGGCACACGCGCATCCGGCACTGTCAGATGTTGCAATACGTTCCATTCGGGTTTCACCTCCGGCCTGAATCCTGTTAGCGTTCGGATTCAATGGTGACCCGGATCACATTTCAACGCCAATACACCGATCCCGCGACTTTGAGACTCTTTCGATATGGAACTGCGAACCCTGCGCTACTTCATGGCGGTCGTCGACAAACAGAACTTCACCCGGGCAGCCGAGGCGCTCAACATGGCCCAGCCGCCCCTGAGCCAGCAGATCCGCAAGCTGGAGGAGAGCCTCGGCACCCCGCTGCTGCGCCGCCTGACTCGCGGCGTCGAGCTGACCGAGGCGGGCGCAAGCCTCTATCGGGATGCCACCCAGATCCTGACGCTGGCCGATGCCGCCAAACAGAAGGTGAAGCGGATCGCCCGCGGTGAGCAGGGGGCGCTGCGCATCGGCTTTGCCGGCTCTACCGTGCTCCACCCCGCGGTGCTGACCCTGTTGCACGACTATCGGGAACGCTACCCCGAGGTGGCGCTCACCCCGCAGGAGGGCACCATGCCGGCACTGGTGGAGGCGCTGCGCCACGACCGGCTCGATGCCGCCATCCTGCGCCTCCCCTGCAGCGGCAGTCAGGGGCTGGATCACCACCTCATCGAACAGGAGCCGCTGCTGATCGCCCTGCCCACCAGCCACCCCAAAGCCAAGCTCGGCCCCATCGCCCTCGCCAGCCTGCGCGACGAGAGCTTTATCCTGTTCCCCCGCGAGATTGGCCCCGGCCTTCACGATGGCATCATGGCCCTCTGCCGGGAGGCGGGATTCGAGCCGCAGCTCGGCCCCGTCTGCCCGCAGGTGATCTCCACCGTCGGCATGGTGCAGGCGGGTTTTGGCGTGACCCTGGTGCCAAGCTCGGTGGCGGCGTTGCGCCCGGTCGGGGTGAGCTATCACCCCATCGCCGGCAGCGGCCTGATGACCGCCATCAGCCTCGCTACCCGCCCCCACCCCGGCAGCGCCGTGTTGCGCCGCTTTATCGCCCAGATACAAAAAAGGCCTCCCGAAGGAGGCCTTTTACGGCAATCTTGATGCCTTGCTTGACGGTCGCGGTTTACTTGACGGTCACGCGGGCAAACTTGCGCTTGCCGACCTGATAGACGGCGGTACCGGCACCGATGAGAGCCTTGCCATCTTCCAGCTTCTCGCCATCAACCTTGACCGCGCCCTGCTTGATCATCCGCAGCGCTTCGGAGGTGGTGGCCACCAGATCGGCATCTTTCAGCAGGTTGGCAATGGCCAGACCTTCGCCTTCCAGAGCCAGCTCGACTTCCGGCATTTCGTCCGGAATGGCGTTCTTGGAGAAGCGCTGGGTGAAATCTTCGTGGGCCGCTTCGGCCGCCGCTTCGTCGTGATAACGGGCGATGATCTCTTTGGCCAGCCAGATCTTCACGTCGCGAGGGTTGAGAGTGCCGGCAGCGATGCCCGCCTTGAACTCTTCGATTTCAGCCAGCGGACGGAAGGAGAGCAGCTCGTAGTAGTTCCACATCAGATCGTCGGTGATGGACATGATCTTGCCGAACATCTCGCCCGGAGCGTCATGGACGCCGATGTAGTTGCCTGCGGACTTGGACATCTTCTTGACGCCGTCCAGACCCACCAGCAGCGGCATCATCAGCACGCACTGGGTCGCCATGCCGGCATCTTTTTGCAGCTCGCGGCCCATCAGCAGGTTGAACTTCTGGTCGGTACCGCCCAGCTCAACGTCCGCCTTCAGCGCGACCGAGTCATAGCCTTGCAGCAGCGGATAGAGGAATTCGTGAATCGCGATGGACTGGCCGTTGCTGTAGCGCTTCTTGAAGTCGTCGCGCTCCATCATGCGGGCCACGGTCTGCTTGGCCGCCAGCTTGATCATGCCGGTCGCACCCAGCTCACTCAGCCAGGTCGAGTTGTACTCGATGCGGGTCTTGGCCGGGTCGAGGATCTTGAACGCCTGCTCGGCATAGGTGAGGGCGTTGTGCTTGATCGCCTCTTCGGAGAGCGGCGGACGGGTGGCGTTCTTGCCGGAGGGGTCACCCACCATGGCAGTGAAGTCACCGATCAGCAGGATCACTTCATGGCCCAGATCCTGGAAGGTTTTCAGCTTGTTGAGGATCACGGTGTGACCCAGGTGAATGTCGGGGGCCGTCGGGTCCATGCCCAGCTTGATGCGCAGCGGGCGCCCTTCCTTCAACTTGGCAACCAGTTCCTCTTCAACCAGAATTTCTTCCGCTCCGCGCTTGATCTCGGCTAGCGCCACCTCGAGCTGGGACATTTTTTGACTCTCCATCACGATTCCACAGGGCCAAACATATTACTGGAATGGCGGGCCAATTGGAAAGGCTGTAAAATCCGTCCATTCTGCCCGACTTCATCTGCATCTCATGGTTATTTGGCACGCCTTCAACTCTCTCCCTCACTGGCACCGCAAGATGGTGCTGATTTTGAGCATCATGATCATGATGCTGGCGGCCTGGCCCAGCGAACAGGCGGTCGCCACCCGGGTCGATGAAAACGGCAACGAGATTGCCCTGCGACAGCAACAGGAAGAGAAAAGCGACGACAATCTGCCCCAGGACGACATCACCGCAGATGCCGTGCAACCGGCCACCCCGCCCAAGCCGAGCTATGTCACCAAACATGTGAAGGTGCGTCGCGGCGACAACATGGGGGTGATCTTCCAGCGTCTGGGGCTCAGCACCACGGATCTGCACCTGATCGATCAGCTCGATGACAGCAACCCGCTGCGCATGCTGCAGCCGGGGCAGGAGCTCACCTTCAAACTGACTGGAGATGGCCAGCTGCACAGCCTCTACTACCCCCACAGCCTCGAACAGGCGCTCAAGGTGAGCCGCAAGGATGACACCTTCGTCGCCCGCAGCGTCAAGATCGCCCTCGACACCCGCGAACAGGTGACCAAGGGGGAGATCCGCTCCAGCTTCTGGGGCTCCGCCGTCGAGGCGGGCATGACCGAGGATCAGATCATGGACTTGGCTGCCATCTTCGGCTGGGACATCGACTTTGCTCAGGACTTGCAGCCGGGCGACAGCTTCCGGGTGGTCTACGAAGACAAGTTCCGCGATGACGAGCGGGTCGCCTCCGGCGATATTCTGGCCGCCGAGTTCGTCAACCAGGGCACAGCCTACCGCGCCGTGCTCAATGAAGATGGCAACTACTACACCCCGGAAGGCAAAGCGATGCGCAAGAGCTTCCTGCGCGCGCCGGTCAACTTTAAATACATCAGCTCCAACTTCAACCCGCGCCGTCTCCATCCGGTGACCGGCAAAATCCGCCCCCACAACGGCATCGACTATGTGGCGCCGGTGGGCACCCCCATCATGGCGGCGGGCTCCGGCAACGTAGTGGCGGCCGGTTACAACCAGTTCAACGGCAACTACGTCTTTATCAAGCATGCCGGCAACTATGTGACCAAGTACCTTCACCTCTCCAAGCGCACCGTCAACAAGGGGCAGCGGGTCAAGCAGGGGCAGACCATCGGCCTGTTGGGGGGCACCGGTCGCGTCACCGGCCCTCATCTGCACTATGAATTCGTGGTGGGCGGCGTACACAAGAACCCGCGCACCCTCACCCTGCCGCAGGCGGAGTCCCTGAGCGGACGCGAGCTGGCCAACTTCAGAAAACTGGCGACACCGCAACTGGCCAAGCTCGACAGCCCCGAGCTGCAGCTGGCCCAGAACAAGCGGGAGAGTCGCGGCAACTAAAGCCTTCAGGGCTGGCGGGGTAGCGGCCCCGTCAGCCCTTTTTTATTTTGCCTGCGCATGGCTTGGCGCCATGCCGCATTGGGGTCGGGAAGCGGACTATCCCGACCAGCGAGTGAGGAGAGCCTATGGCTGAACGCTATATCGGATTGATGTCAGGCACCAGCATGGACGGCATCGACGCCGTACTGGTGGTGATCGACGGGGATCAACTGCGGGTCGAGGCGGCCCTCAGCCACCCCTGGCCCACCGCCCACGAGCTGCATGAGCTCTGCACCCCGAGCGACAACGAGATCGATCGGATGGGGGTGGCCGACAATCTGGTGGCGCGCGAATTTGCCGCCGCCACCCACGCCCTGCTGGCTAAGACGGGGCTCACGCCCGCCGATATTCGCGCCATTGGCAGTCACGGCCAGACTATCCGCCACCGCCCCCAGCTTGGCTTTACCCTGCAGATCGGCAACGCGGCCCTGCTGGCGGCGCTGACCGGCATCGACGTCGTCGCCGACTTTCGCACCATGGACATGGCCCTCGGCGGTCAGGGGGCGCCGCTGGTGCCCGCCTTCCATCAGGCCTTCTTTGCCCGCCCCGGCACCCTGCGGGTGGTATTGAACCTCGGCGGCATCGCCAATATCTCGGTGCTGCCGGGCCATGCCAACGGGGTCTATGGCTTCGATACCGGCCCGGCCAACACCCTGCTCGACGGCTGGTATCGCCGCCATCACCCCAAGGGCGCCGGCTATGATGCCGGCGGCCAGTGGGCAGCCAGTGGCCAGCTCATTCCCGAGTTGCTGGAGCAGCTCTTGGCCCACCCCTACTTCGCCGCCCCCCATCCCAAGAGCACCGGACGGGAGATGTTCACCCTCGATTGGCTCGATGGTGAGCTGGCTGGCCGCCCCTATGCTCCGGCGGATGTGCAGCGCACCCTGCAGGCGCTCACCTGCCACAGCATCGCCCGCCAGCTGCCTGCGACTCCCGAGGCGTTCGGGGCCAGCCAGCCCAAGACCGAGCTCTTTGTCTGCGGCGGCGGTGCCTACAACACCCCGCTGCTGGCGGAGCTGGCCAGCCTGCTGCCCGGCTGGCGCATCGCCAACACTGCCGAGCTGGGGATTGCTCCCGACTGGATGGAAGGGGCAGCCTTTGCCTGGCTGGCGGAGCGCTTTATCAAGCGCAAACCGGGCAACCTGCCCGCCGTCACCGGCGCCAGCCGTCCGGCGGTGCTCGGCGCCCTCTATCCGGCGGGCTAACGGGCCCATACCCGACCTTGCTATCGCCTGTCAGCCCGCGGCTGGCAGGCTTGTTCCCCTCTCCGGTTCACCTGCGCCAGTTAATGCAGCCCCTCGATATTGAGGCTGTAGTAGTGCTCATCCTTCTCGATCTTGCCGGTAAAGCGAAAACCGAACGAGGCGTAGAGCTCTTTGGCAATCCGGTTATCCTCGTCGATCATCAGCAGCACCTCCCGATACCCCTCGCGGCCAAAGTGGGCCAGCAGCTCGCCAAAGACCTGCCGCCCCAGCCCCTGCCCCATAAAGCGGGCATCCAGCATAAAGCGGAAGATCTCGACCATGTCGCCCGGCGCATCACACCCCTTGTACATGACAAAGCCCACCAGCTCCTCCCCGCGATAAATCGCTCTGGGCTCAAAGCCCGGGAAGTAGGCCGCCTCCACCAGCGAGATGGCATTGCAGCAGAGATACTGCTCGAACAGGGTGCCCACCCCGTCCTTGTTGGTTGTCAGCTCGCACACCTCGAAGCAGTTCGAGGCGTCGATCTTCTCGATCCTGATCATCTACATCCTTCCTTTGTATCCGGCCCGCTGGCCGCGATAAATAAACCTTCTCCTCTCTCTGCACTGTCATGACGCTGCACAGTCATAACGCTGTACCGTCATCACGGGCAAAACCGGAGGGGTCGCCTGCCACAACAACACAGGGTTGTGCGCCCGATGGCAGGCTCAAATTGTTTCACCTGAGTAACAAAGAACAGAAACACCATTTCACTGGTGCAAAAATAGCGGGAAACCTTGACAACAACCGGTCGGAAAACCGCCATCAGGGCAGGTGGCCGATCCTGACATGCAGGGGTGAAGGGAGTCTGAACGAGCCCGTTTGCCCGGTTCGGCGCCGCTGAAAATTCATGGCATAAGGCTGATACGGTGAGCCCCTTGCAGCGGCGTGCCACGGGATATCCGGAAAGCCTTTTCACCAGCCCCATGCAAAAGCGCTGAATTATATTCCCGTTACATCTTTGCTGGGTCGTGAATATCCCGCGGCTACCATATTTTTGCTCTGCCAGATAGTGCTTATAAAAATGCAAAAATAGATATTTATGCAGCGAAAAATGAATGCGCTGCCAGCAAGTCTGAATAATTTGAAATTATCCTGAGTGCCAGCCACCCATATTTCTGGCGCCAATACCGTCGGCGCGGGCCTCGCCCTGCAGGCTGCTAAAAATGGCCGCCAGATGCTTCTTATCATCCCTGAATTGATCCGCATCGGAGATATATTTCAGGGCGTTGAGCCATCTCATAGAAACGCGATCCCGGTTTGCATCGCTATTTTGCGGTTCATAGAATCGCGCTTGTCTGAACCCTCTCCCCCTCTGGTGCCGCAATGGTTGCCGGGCGCGTTATATCGCCGCGCTCTGCCCACATTTTTTGTCGCTGGCGGGAGGAACCCTGACCCCAATAACGATGATTACAACGAGGTGTATCCCAATGAGTGGCACTATTATCAAGTCGGCCCGCAATACCCCCAATGCTCCGCAGCATATCGGCCCCTATACCCAGAGCGTGGCCTTCTCCCACTACAACAATATCTCCGCCCAGCTGCCGGTCGACCCGAAGAGCGGCGCCCTGATCGAGGGTGATATCAAGGCGCAGGCCAGACAGTGCCTCACCAATATCAAAGCCATCGTCGAGAGCATCGACCATGTGATGGACGACGTGGTGAAAGTGACCCTCTTCCTGCAAGAGATGGCTGACCTCGAGGCAGTCAACGAGGTCTATCGCGAGTTCTTCCCGCGCAATCTGCCGACCCGCACCGTACTGGCCGTGGCGGGTCTGCCGCTGCATGCCAAAGTGCAGATGGATGCGCTCATCTCCAACGGCGAAGGCACCTTCCCGCAGGCGCCGTGCCCGCTGGTGAAGCTCGCCCGCAACAGCGCCCGTGCGCCACAGGACTCGCTCTCCACCCAGACCGTCGCCTTCTCCCACTACAACAACATTGGCGCCCAGCTGCCGGTTGAGCCTGCATCCGGCGCCCTGATTGGCGGCGGTATTCGCGAGCAGGCGGCCCAGTGTCTGCACAATATCAAGGCAGTGCTGGAGGGGATCGACGTGCCCTTCGACGATATCGTCAAGGTGACCGTCTATCTGACCAATCTGGCCGATCTGGATGCCGTCAACGAGGTCTACACCACCTTCTTCCCCGACTCCGCCATTGCCCGCGCCGCTGCCTATATGCCGGCCCGCAGCGTGATTGCCGCCTCCGCCCTGCCCATGGGTGCGCTGGTACAGATGGATGCGGTCATCTCCCACGGTGACGGCACCCCGCCGCAACTGGTGGAAGACAGACACAATCTGGTGATCCGCCCGCGCAATACCGACAAGGCACCGCGCAGCCCCTTGCACACCCAGACCGTCGCCTTCTCCCACTACAACCATATCGCCGCTCAGCTGCCGGTTGATCTGGCCACCGGCAAGATCCTGACCGGTTGCGTGCGGGAGCAGACCGCCCAGTGCCTCAGCCATATCAAGGCGATTGTGGAGAGCATCGGCCATGTGATGGACGATATCGTCAAGGTCAATATCCAGCTCGCCAATATCGCGGATCTGGCCGAGGTGGATGCCATCTACACCAAATACTTCCCGGCCTACCTGCCGGCCCGCACCGTGATCGCGGTGCGCGAACTGCCCGCCGGCGCGCGAATCCAGATGGATGCGGTGATGTCCAACGCGGAAAGTACCCCGCCGCAGGTGTAAGGTTTGTGTTAAATAATAAAAAGAGACCGGCTGATAGCCGGTCTCTTTTTTGGTAACAGGGAGGGATATTATTTTTATGGCACCGTCTAAAAGAACGCGAACGTCCGATTACGCTTCACCAATCTATTCTACAAATTAACTTTGTTTATCTATTTGGGATTTTTTCCAAAGCCCATTTACTTGGCTCAGCTACAGCTAATATAGGTGCGCAAGCTCTAATATCAACATGAGACATTAAACC